>JAZGFI010000104.1:0-6023 GCA_036479435.1 Planctomycetota bacterium
GCAGTTTTCGTCTCAACGACGAGTTGGTGAGCTTTCCGAGCGAAGAGTTTTATAGCGGCAAGCTCCAGTCCTCTGCGTCGGCGGCGGGCCGACGGTTGAATATTCAGCTGCCCGATCACGACGCCGAGTCACGTCTTAGTTTGCTCGACCCGAAACGACCGAGTCAACTCGCTTTGATCCGCCACGAAGGCCGCGGTCAAGAATCACCTGAAGAAGCGGCGCTGGCGGCTTGCTTGGCCTGTGACGCCATGGCCTTCGGAGTGCCACCTGAGGAGATCGCGATCATCGCGCCGCACCGGCGTCAAAACGTGAAGATTCGCGAGAACCTTGCGCGATTGGGACACCGAGGATCGCACCCGGTCGTCGACACCGTAGAGCGTATCCAGGGCCAGGAGCGAGATCTCATCATCTTGAGCATGACTTTGTCCGATCCCGACGTCATGGCGCGCGAACTCCAGTTCCTTTTCCTTCCCAATCGCGTCAACGTCAGCCTGACACGCGCGCGCCGAAAACTCGTCGTCATCGCATCGTTCGAGTTCTTCCGCGCCCTTCCCCGGCCTTACGCCCTTTCCGCCGCTGGTCCGTCACCACTACAATCGGTCAATGTCCTCAAGCGGTGGTATTTTCGCCACAAGCCCTTCGCCAAGGAAGCGACAATGATGGCCGCGGAAGCGGCAGAAGAAATCCTTGCTCCTCAGCCTTCCCCGGCCGAAGAAGCGGGATAGCCCGGCCAACGCTAGAAACAGCAGTAACGGAAGCAACGGAAATAACGTTAGCGAGGATCGGAGTTTTGTGTGGTAACGACGTCGCCCGAGTTCGTGTTTCGAAGCGTCAAGGCAAGCTCCGATTGAAAGTCCATAGCTTCTCTTCATGACCCTACTTCGAGACAAGATCTACGTTGCTTTCGATACCGAGACGACTGGTCTTTCTGCCCGACTGGGGAAAGTGGTCGAAATCGCTGGCGTGCGATTCACCGGCACCGGCACAGAGATCGCCCGGTTCTCGACGCTTGCCAACCCTGGCTCGCCGATTGGTGCCGAGGTAACCCGCATCCATGGCATTGACGATTCAATGGTCGCCCACGCTCCGAGTTCGGCCGACGCCTGCGAGCAGTTTGCCCATTGGCTCGGCCCGCAGGATGTGTTGCTCGCCCACAATGCCGCTTTCGACGTGGCCTTTATCACGAGCGAGTTGATCCGTAGCGATCTGAGCTGCCCCAAAAATGCCGTTGTCGACACTCTGCGCTGTGCGCGGCAGATGGAAATTCGGGTAGAAAACCACAAGCTGGGGACCCTGGTCGAGTATTTCGGGTTTCCCGCAACTGGCTATCATCGAGCGATGGCCGATTCGCTTTATGTGATGCAGCTCTTCTTAGAGTTCATTAACGAGTACCCCTCCATGCGACTTGAAGAGCTCCAGATTCGGGCGGGCGTCGACGACCATCACGCCTCGGTCTCCAACCACATGGATTTGCAGCCGCGGTTCCAAAACCTAGCGGAGACCATCGCAGCGGGCGAAGTCTTGACGATGCGCTACGACGGTAATTCATCGGCCGGGCCAAAACGGGTCATGCCCTTGACTCTTTGCAGCGTGGCCGGAGTGCGCTACCTCGTCGCGCAATGCATGGCCGACGGCAGTGTTAGGCAATTCGAACTTGACCGCATCATCTCCCTGGAAGAACCGCGCCCTCGCGGCTCCCGGATCTGAATTTAAATTCAGACAACAATTCCTCGTCATCTCAGCCGCTAGCCGACTACGATGCGCCCTCAGTTCACAGACATGACGCGCTGAGGGAATGGGATGATTAACCCAAGTAATTCATTTGACTGCGCCATCGTCGGCGGCGGGCCGGCCGGTTCGCTCCTGGCGACGAAGCTCGCGGAATGGGGCCACAAAGTTGCCCTCATTGACCGCGGAGGACGGGCTGGCAGTGTCCCCGAAGAGACCATGGTCCCGGGGGCCCAGGCAATCTTGAAGCGCAACGGGATCACGGCATCCATCCGCGCGCACGACTTCTTAGGTACCAAAGAACACGGCATCGTCTGGGGAGACGGCGAGCTGCGTTGGCGTCGAGCCGAAAACGAAGAGCGAGGTTTTCAGGTCGTCCGTAAGATCTTTGACCTAGACATGCGCAACATCGCGCGCTCCCACGGTGTCACTCTTTTTGAGAACACACGAGTCCCCGGTCCCCTTCCCCAAAGCGGCAGCGGCTCCTTCGATGTCGCGGATAAAAGCGGCAAAGTGACACGACTCTACGCGAGGGTCATCGCGCTTGCGGGCGGCAAGCAGTCCATCCCCGAATTGCTGCCGCTTTCTTTGGAACGCCAACTGCCGCGAACAGCGGCCATCGGCACGCGTGTTCTCGCCAATGACGTCCATCAGAATTTTCGGCAAGCCACCGTCATCGAGGCAATCCCGCAGGGCTGGATGTGGTGGCTTCCGTTACGCAACGGCGAAATTTCTGTCAGCCTTTTCTGCGATGTGGACGAACTCAAAGCAGCCGGACGCAATCGGCTTTTCGAAGAGGCCCTTAGCCACACCTCGGGCCCTGCGGCCCAGCTTCGAGAGATCCTTCGCGTGCAGCGTTCGAAATCGACGAAAGCAGAGCCCCAAGAGTTCCTAAAGACCGGCCGCGGAGCGGTCGCAACGTCGCGGCTTTTATCGACACCTTCAGAAATCTTGCTGTTGGGAGACGCCGCTTCGACGATCGACCCGCTTTCGTCTCAGGGCATCGAAAAGGCCTTGTCCTCGGCAGAACAAGCCGCCGTGGCCGTAAACACCATCTTAGAGGACCCCCTACATCGTCGCGAAGTTATCACGCGCCATCAAGAGTGGGAGGCCGGAGCCTGGGAGATTCACGCCAAAAAGACTCTGGGGTTTTACCTCAAAGAAACCCGATTCTCCGATCAGCCGTTTTGGCAAGCACGGCACGACATGGTCCGCGTCGAGATCGAAACTCCCGGAGAGCCCAGCGAGCTGCCCCACCGCCTCCGCCCCCATCCGGACCTTCAAGAACGCCCGACCCTACGTCGCAAGGGCAATCGCTACATCGCAGCTCGGGGCTATGCCCTGAAAAGGTCTCGCCGCACCATCGAAAGCCTGGGTCGCGT
The DNA here is from genome assembly GCA_036479435.1 of Planctomycetota bacterium. Taxonomy (GTDB): domain Bacteria; phylum Planctomycetota; family DRQF01; genus JAZGFI01. Next base: position 3,111 of record JAZGFI010000104.1, read on the forward strand.
GCCCTTAGAGCCCATCATCAAGCATCTTAACCACAACGGGCAAGTCGAAGGCTTCATGGAGCAAGTCCGATCGGACCCGCGGCTTTATCTCGTCTCGCCGCGCCTCATCGTGCAGGCGTTGACGGAACTTCTGCGTCTCGGCATGATCGTCGAGGCTCAGGAGCACCCGGAACGTGGCTGAAAAAACGCTATTCGAAAAGATCATGGACGGCGACATCCCGTCCACCATCCTGCACGAGGATGAACGCTGTGCGGCTTTCGCCGACATCAACCCACAGGCACCGGTGCACGTATTGATCGTCCCCCGCAAACCCCTCCCAGGGATCGCGGACATGACAGAGAGCGACGAGGCTCTCATCGGGCACCTGTTTATCGTGGCGAACAAGATCGCGAAGGAAAAAGACCTCGATCGCGGCTACCGGCTAGTCATCAATAACGGTGAGCACGGCCAACAGTCCGTGCCCCACCTCCATCTGCACCTCATCGGCGGCCGACAGTTATCCTGGCCACCGGGTTAGCCTCCATCTTAGTTCTTAGGAACCGAGTTCTACGGATAGGGCCATTGCGGCCTTGTCCTGCGGGTTGAATCGCAAGGCCTCTTGGATGACGCGCTTCGCCTCCTTCAAGTTGCCTTGACGTTGGTGCAAACGAGCCAAGAAAAAACGCGCCTGGGGAAAGGTCAAGGGTGACAGCTCAAGGACCCGGGTCAGCTTCTCGATGCCCGTCGACATGTCGATCGGCCCCATTTGGAATCCGTAAAGATAAAGAGCTCGCGGATTGTCCGGCTCGAGTTCGAGAGCTCTCTCAAGCGTCGTTAGGCTTCCGGCCGACTTCCCCAGTTTTTCGAGAACATTGGCTTTTGTAACGAGGGCCTCGACATCCTTGGGGTGCTTGCTTAGCACCTCATTGCTGAGCTGATACGCCATGGGGTAGCGGCCCAAAAGAAAAAGCACACCCGCTTTGAATCGAAGACCGGCGGGATCTTCAGGGCGCAGAACGATCAGCTGCTCGCAATCCGCGAGAGCTTCGGTGTAACGCCGGGCGTTAACCAGGCCTTCAACCCGGGACTCGATCGCACGAAAACTCTCGCCCTCTTTGGCCACCAATGACATCAGAGGATCCGGAAAACCCGTAGTAGCGGTTTGATCTGACGCGAGTTTCTGGGCCCAAGTCGACTCGATGGTGTTGCCAAGCCGCGCCTGTACTTGCGCTAAAGTACCGTAAATCCTGGAGTCGAATTTTTGGTATTGCAGCGCAATCTTGAGCATCTTCAACGCTTCTCGATTGCGATCGAGATTCGACAAGGCTCGCGCGGCACCGCCGTATCCCACAGCAGTCGGCTGTAGTTGATTGGCTTTTCCGTAGGCCAGCAAAGCCGCCTCGTGATCACCGGCCTCGGCCTCAAGGCGACCGATAAACAAATGCAAACCAAGATATTTGGGGTTCTTTCGCTCGGCGGAACGCAACAACTCCAAACTCCGACCGCGATCAATATCTATGGTCGCCAGCGCCGCGAGATAGATGTCGGGCATCGCATTCGGCACGTCCTTCGCCGCGGCCAGGTAGGCATCTGCCGCTTCTTTGAGAAACCCATGGACGTGCAAAACGCGAGCGTAGCGCCGCCACGAATCCGAACTTGCGCTTTCTGCGAGGCTTTGGTGACGCTTTTTGATGACCTTACGGACGTTCTCATTGACCGCCTCCAAGTCCGGCAAGTCCGGCAACACGGGTCTTGAGTCGGCGTCCTTGGGCCCACAGCCCATGAACGCTGAGAGGACCGCTAACAACAATAAAAGAGCAAGTGAACTGAATGCCGGGCTCATGGATCGTCTCGTGGGTCTTGGGGACACTATGATCGCTTTCCCTTGCCCTTTCTCAAGCTGAGGAATTGATCGGCTTTGCCCCCGGGGAAAGTCTCGCGAAGGCCGTCTGACCACTCTACGAGTACCTCTTCGAAAGTCTCAGCTGAACCCAGTCCAAAATGTAGTGGAGCCGCCACACTCGTAAGGTAGCTGTTTCCGCTCAACAGGCGGGCTCGAAGGCGCCGGGTCTTCATCACGATGGTCACGCGCGCGCCAAAGCTCAAGCTACCGGGGCTTCCCTGCAGGGGCGACACCTGGAGCCAGTGTCCTTTTTGCGGAATCTCATTGATGTGCACGCGCGCGGGGCCCATTGAATTGGTAACCACGATGTCGAGGTCACCGTCGCCGTCGAGATCCGCCATGGCAAGCCCACGCGACACCTCGCAAAAGTCATCCAATCCCTTGGGGCCGTCCTCGAAGGTGCTGAATCGACCTTTGCCATCGTTCAATAGGATCTGATTCGGCTCTGCGTAGGCCGCCATGGGCCCTGCGGCTCCTGCAAGTAGCGCCCCGCGTTTGACGCGCCCGTTGGCGATGACAATTTCCGGAGCACCGTCACCGTTGAGATCGCCAAACTGTGTCCCAAATCCGGTGAACGACAAACTGAGGCTCCCCAGACCTGATTCGGTCGTGGCATCCTTAAAAACCGCACCGTCGCGACGGTAAAGGGTGTGGCTTTCCGTGGCCAAGTGGGTGCAAAAAAGATCCGCGTGGCCATCCATGTCGACATCGCCGAGAGCCACTCCCATGCTGGCTTCGGCCTCGCCGTGCCCATTCATCGCCACTCCCAGCGCAAAACCCTGATCGGTCATTCCCGAAGCGCCGTTGATCCAAAGGTTATTGGGTTCGCCGTCGTTCGCCACGAAGACGTCGATCCTTCCGTCCTCGTTGAAATCCAACAGGCCGATTCCAAACCCCGCGCCGGCGGCACGGTGCAGGCCCCAGTCCTTGGAGACATCCTTGAACTTGCCCTTGCCATCATTCAGGTAGAGCTGATCGGAAACCCCGCGAAATACTTTCGGACCGCAGTACTCGGGTTTTGAGTCGGCGC
>JAZGFI010000105.1:0-9678 GCA_036479435.1 Planctomycetota bacterium
CGATCGCAATCACCTCTCACGCTATGAGCACGGAGAAGTGCCTAGTCTCCAACTGCCGGGGAAGCGCAAATCCCTGCTGCGAATCGTCCAATGACAAATTCGCGTGGCCGCAGGGGAGCCGCACCCGCCTCGGTCCACCTCTAAACAAAACATTCCTCCTCCTGACCCCGTCTGCTTCGTACACAAAAAATCTGACACCCTCTTGACGTGATCTGCACGTCCGATCTGCACGTCCGCTCCCACACATCGGAACCCCCTCACAGCTACGTTTGGCCAGGTCCAATCCAGCGGCGCGAGCGCCTCGCCCAACTGGGCTTGCGCCCGCAATCATGACCGTGAAACGATCGCTCCCTATGCTGACCACGAACCTCACCTACGGACTCATCTTCGCCCTCACCACACTCGCTCCAAGCTTCGCTGCCGCGGAAGACATCATCGTTGAGCCGTACCTGCAGCACGCAACGCCCTCTCGAATCTGGGTGATGTGGGAGACGGACACGGGGACAGAGAGCCTCGTCGACTGGGGAGTGACGGCCGCGAATCTGGACCACGAGGTCGCGGGATCGAGTGTCGATGGAGATGACACAAGAATCCACGAAGTGGAGATCGAGGGTCTCACGCCCGAGACACGTTATTTCTATCGGGTTCGCACGGGAAGCGCGACGAGTGAAGTATTCGACTTCATGACACCACCTCCCGTCGATGCGGAGGTCAGTTTTCGGATCCTGGCGTACAGCGATATGCAGCGAGGAAGCTTGCCCGACAAATTCCGAAGTATTGTCGAAGACGGGATCATTCCCTTCATCACGCAGCGCTACGGGCCGAACCTAGCCGAGGAGCTCGGCATGGTCCTCGCCTCTGGAGATCTCGTCAACGAAGGTGGGGGCCATGATCAGTGGGTCAATCAATTCTTCAAACCCAGCGAGCTGTTGCATCGCCACGTCCCGCTCTATCCGGTTCCGGGGAACCACGAGCGAAATCACCCGCTGTTCTTCAAGTACTTTCACTTGCCTACGAATGGCTCCAGCGCTCCCTCTGAGGTCGAACATTGGTGGTACAGTGACTATTCCAACGTGCGTGTGATCGGGCTCGACTCCAACGTGCTCAAGGATCCGCAAATTCCTTGGCTTGAGGCTCTTCTTGACGAGACCTGCATGCGCGAGGAGGTTGATTTTGTCATCGCGCAACTCCACCACCCACATAAGTCGGAGCTATGGATAGCTGGTGAAAGCGACTTCAGCAGCAAGGTGGTGGAGCGGCTCGAGAGGTTTTCCACGACTTGCGGCAAGCCAAGCGCACATATCTTCGGGCATACGCATGGGTACTCGCGCGGGCAATCAAGAGATCACAAGCACCTTTGGATCAATGTCGCCAGCGCCGGTGGAAAAATCGACGAATGGGGTGAATTCGCACAAAGAGACTATCCTGAGTTTTCCGTATCGCAAGAGGAATTCGGATTTGTCGTCTTCGAGATTGAGGCAGGCGACGAGCCATCGTTACGAGTCCTCCGGGTGGGTCAAGGCAAGGAGGATGAGCCCGGTCCGATGCCTGCAGTGATTCGCGACGAGGTCCTCGTCACACTCGCTAACCGCCTTCCCCGCACACCGATCGGACTCGGAGACTGGAGCGCCCTTCTCAGTCCAGAATGCGTCATGCTCGTTGCTTGCCCCTTCCGGGTGGAAGCGGGGACGGACGTACACGGCGCCTCGCATTGGCAAGTAGCGAAGGACTGCGCCTCATTCGATGGACCCGCAGTCGAGCGCTGGCTGCAGAGCGAAAACTGGTACCTCGGCTCAGATACCCAGGGCAGCGACGACCTGACAGACGAGCAGGTAGCGGACCTTGCGCCAGGAACATCACACTGTTGGCGGGTCCGCTATCGCGGCTACGGACTCGACTGGAGCGACTGGTCCGACCCGTTGGCATTCGACGTCGGTGACCCCGGAATGGACTGCCCTCCCCCCCTGTCCCAAGATCAAATCGAACTTGCATGTACCACTGCTGACGACGAGGACGACGACGAGGACGACGAGGACGACAAGGACGACGAGGACGACGAGGACGACGGCGAGGAGGACAGCGACAACGGCGGTGAGGACGACGGCGAGGAGGACAGCGACAACGGCGGTGAGGACGGTGAGGACGGTGAGGACGGTGAGGACGGTGAGGACGGTGAGGACGGTGAGGGCGACGACGACCCGAAGAGCGACCCGGCTAGTGAGAACAGCAACGGCGATGGCGATGACAACGAAGCGACTGCGGCCGACCTCGGGTGTGGCTGCGGCATGTCGAGCGATGGGAAGCCCGGGTGGCTTGGCGCGCTCGTACTCCTTTTTGGCGTTCGACCCCGTCACGCACGACATGTATGACAGCGTGTGGAGCGGGGCCTCGCGGCATTCCGCCCCGACGATAGAGTCGACGCCGCCTGGCCCCTTGTGAAGACCGCCAACTCAAGGTGGATCCGGTCCTGAGCTGGGCCAGGCGCCCAGAATCACACAACGGGGAGTTCGCGCGTTCCGTGCCGTTGTGGTTTTCCCCCAAAACGATCAATCTCGCCAGCATGAGCGCGACACCCAACGCCGGGCAGAAGAACAACGCCGATCACCGAACCAACGCCCCCGATCGCACGGCCGCGCGAAAAAAAATGGTTGACGAGCTTGCGTTGAGGGTGCGCCAAGAGGTCCGTGAACGACTCGGGCCGAATCCAACCTTTGAGCAGCGACGCGACGCGGAGGCCGAACTGCTGAGTGAGGTTTTATGGAAGCGCGAGGACGAGGACTTGCGCGAGTCCGTGGCAACCACGGATTCGGTGCAAATCAATGGGAAGGCGTACAAGCGCCTTGAGCAACCATCGTCCGCGACATACTACGGACGATGGGGACAACATTTCGTCGAAGAACCCCTGTACCGCGAAGTAGGCGTCCGTAACGGCCCGACGGTCAAACCTCTGGAGTTGCGCGTCGGCATCGTGGCACGACGTATGACACCCGATTTGGCCCGCATCATGGGCGAATTGAGTGCGGACGGGAACAGCCGAGAAGTCGAGCACACGATGCGTATCGTGGGGCTGTTCCCTCCGAGTCGCTCGTTCATCGAAAAGCGCGTCAAAGTGATGGCGGCCGAACTTGAGACACAGGTCACTGCGCTCGAGCAACAAAGCCGGGCCGTGACGGAGATTCCAGGCAACGTCGCATCGATGAGCTGCGGACTCGACCGATTTTCCGTGTACATGGAAGAACCAGCGCTGCCCGAGACCATCGAGAAGCGCTCACCTCGTCGGAGGACCAAGCCCTACCAACGAACGCCCCCACCTCCCAAGGAATATCACTACCGCAAAGCGTGGGCTGGCAATGTGTCCATCTACGACAAAGATGGCAAAGAACTGCGTACCTGGCGCTACGCAACCCAAGCGGATATCGACCCCAAACTGCTCGCGCAGCGTGTCTCGGCAGATGTGTCGTGGATACTACGTTCGTATCCTCGCATCTGTGTGCAGTGTGTGCAGGATGCAGCCCCGGAACTCAACGTGCTACCCGAGACCCTCTCGAAGGAACTCCCGGGCGAAGCCACCGTACACGAGTTGGTAGATTTCGAACATCTCATGCAGGGCTATCTCGACAAAGTTGTCGACGCGTGTGAACCGGAGGGCGACCCCCACAACATAAAGAGTGGGTACCGAGGCGAGCTCCTGCACGACGACGATGCCATCGAGCGCATTTGGCGAAACCTGCGCTATCGAGCCAAACGTCTACCAGGCAGCGACACCACAGGACGCAAAGCGGTCGCATCCGCGCTTCGCTATATCCGCACCAGAAAGGCCAAAATGCGCTACGCATCTCACTACGCGGAGAATCGTACGATCGGCAGTGGCGGAACGGAGAGCACATGCTGGACGATGCAGCAGCGCGTCAAACGACCTGCTCAGTCTTGGGGCGTTCCGGGGCTGCGAGGCACCCTGACGATCCGATCTCTCGTCGTGTCGGAACGGTGGCACTCCGCATGGCAATCCTACGCGGCTGCCCGGCGCCAGGAGGTCCTCGCTATCATGTAAGCTCAGGATCGAATCCACCTTGCCTCTGGGGCCGTTGAACTCATGTAAACTCCCTTTCGGTCCAGAAGCGGGCCCATCCGCGCGTTTTGCAGCTCGATCGCGTTGGCAACGAATGGGATCCCGATTGACGAACGCTTGTCTGGGGGCTAGTGTCCGGTGCGGTCGGATCTCGGCTGATGTGAAACAAACAAGAAGGACGTGAAACCGATGAGGAATATTGATTTTGTGAAGAAGACACCTAGCTGTTGGGCTGTTGGGCTGTTGGGCTGTTGGGCTGTTGGGCTGCGACGTTGAGTCAGCGCCAGAAGCGGGCCCAAGTGAAGCGGGCCCAAGCGCGGAGTTTGACCAAGAGTCGTTGACGATAGCTCGCGACGGCGATCAGGACGAACCCGTCGTGGGCTGTGATTTTGGCCTCGTACCAAACTCCTTCGAACTCACCTGGTCAGCAGGTGATTCTGTCGATCGCGGCGACGCGCAGAGAGGGCAACACACGACTCTAGTAGTGGCGAATGTGACGGAAGAGCATCAGAGTCTGCACGTGAACTTCCACGTTCGCACGGGCGGGCACACGATTGTGCGACCTGGGCCTACCTTTGACCTGCCTCCGAACGGCGAAAGGGAGATCCAATTTGACCCGAGGGCGCAGGGGATTAGCCCCGAAGACCTGCTGGCGGCTGGCTCGGTATCGGTATCGGTATCCCCGACCACCAGGGGGCATGGACTCAGGCACGCAGTCTCGCCGGAGCTGCGTTTCCATCCGGAGGACGATCGCTGGCTGTTCTATGATGAACGAGCGGCACAAGCCCTGCACTCGGGTGGGGACTTCACAGGTGATGTGATGGGAAGTCTTCCGTCGTCGGAAAGCCCTCCCATCAGCGTCGCGTACGGCGTGGTTCCGCTCGGGGTCGAGGAGGCATATGGCGAGTCGTCTGATGCAGAATCCACCAACGTACGCGGTTCCGACGACGAAAGTGAGGGCGTATAATGGTCCTTTCTAAACTTGTTCTGTCGATTGTTTCTCTACTCTTCGTCTCCATGGCGCCCGGTGTTGCGTTTGCCAACGACTATAGATTCTGCTTCAAGTACGCGAACACCACGGTAGACGGAAACGTTGGCGAAGACTACTACAAAACAAGCAACCGTTGGAAGGCTCGTGGCGCGAAGATAAAGGTCTACAGGCATACTGGTGCCTCCAGCCAGATCGTCTACGATGGGTATGCCGGTCGTAGCTCTGGTTGCCGCAATATCACCACGCCGGTCTCGGGAGGACAGGAGTCATTTTCCATTCTCATGTATCCACAGGCGCGTGTCCATCGACTTTCCTCCGGAAACTACGTCTATGTGAAGGCCAAGAGTCCGAACGTTTCGGAACAGCAAGCTTGGGTCACCCACACGCAAGCACTCTCTCCGGGCACCACGTGGGGCGTCAACAGTGCACCGTCCGCGGTAGCACGCTTGATGGCGGTCGCTGATTTCGCGGTCTACCGCTGGTTCCGGGAGGATACGGGGTTTCCCGCAAATGAAGGGTTCACGGTATGGATGGAGAACGACAACTGCCAAAACGCCTCCAATCAGAACTACGCGTGCGCTTCAGCGAGCACCGTGTGGGTTCCCACCCTCGAACTGCGTACTCGACGCAAATTCCTCATCGGCCATGAGATTGGCCATCTCATGTATCAGAAGTTCTACGGTGCGGCGGGCTATCCGTGGCGCTGCGAGGGTGATGCCTCCGAGTACGCTAAGTGCAAATTTCACGGCCCCGCTGCATCCCAGAGCCATGCATTGCAAATGAAGGTCCCAAATTCCTGCGCTCTCAGCGAAGGATTTGCTCACTTCTTTTCGACAGATGTATTTAACGCACACTCTTCGACAGCCTACTTTGACTACTACAAAGAGACCTACCCCGGCAAGGTAAATGTCGAGACAGGTCCGACCGGCGGCGCCACTGCCTATATGGAGAACGAGTGCGCCAGTGCTGACGATGGATGGAGCACCGAGTTAGATTGGTTGCGAGTGTTCTGGGCCTATCATACCGACTCTCAGACAAACGGTTCCAAACCCTCACACGGAGTGATCGTGGAACACATGAAGGACGCGCACAACCTGATGAACAGTCAAACGAGTCCGGACAGATACTACAACGCATATGAAGCGATGATGGATAGCGGGAGCTCGACGAGCGCCCGCCGGGCGCGCTTCCAAAACCGCGCAGAGAGGAATGGCGCGGACCACTAGTCGGCCCACGACTCGTCGTCGCTGCGGGTCGCAACGTGTTGCCTGGCGATGAGGCTTCAGGGTGGAGCGAGCGGACGCGCGTTTCACTCTGGAGCTGGGCGAGTAGTTTACCGTATCTTTGAACCCCCCGGAGACTGCCACGAGGCAGTACATCATCACGAAGGAGTACGTCATGCTAGTTGTGTTCGGAATGGCCTTGTTGGCACCGCTTAGTGTCCACGCACTATTTCTTGGCGAGGTCGTGGAGGCGGCGCGTGAGGACAGTGATGACATTGCTCATGCAAACGAACGTCGGTGGATACCGCAGCGATGCGATGGTGAGGGAGATGACTCGAAGTTTTTGGAGGTGCTTTGCCATGAAGAGATGTATGGCGGCTGCACGATTAGTTCTGGGAAGAACCAGGACGACGAAACGTATTCTATCGGCTATGCGTGCTTCTGCGTCGACGGAAGCACACACGGAGACGGGCTGCAAAAAGATCTGGAGGCGCTCCCGACGGAGGAATATCTCCTTGAGCTGTGTGCTGAGGTCGTTGTCGGGGTAGGTTGCCCACAGGGTCAACTTGGTCCAGACTCAGTGGAATGCATCGGTCCGCGGGGGACATGTACCTTCTACAACGATGGGTCGGTGCGGTGCGAGTGCCTGGGAGACGACTGGGGCGTGGACGACTGGAGTATGACGGCCGGCACGTTCCTCACCGAATGGCTTATGATCGTGAATTGTGAGAACGCAGTGTGGGAGTGCAGTGATGGGAGCACTGGAGATGATGGGAGCACTGGAGATGATGGGAGCACTGGAGATGATGGGAGCGCTGGAGATGATGGAAGCACTGGAGATGATGGGAGCGCTGGAGATGATGGAAGCACTGGCGATGATGGGAGCGCTGGAGATGATGCGGACACCGGGGATGACGCGGACACCGCAAGTGTGGATGTACCCCAGGTTGTGAATTCGTCTGGTGGATGTGCGTGTACCGCAGGAGGCGTGCCGGGGTCCGGAACGTGGCTCCAAGTCGTGTTCGTGTTTGGCGTGTCGATGAGACGTCGTGGCGTAGCAGCTGCGATTGGACGAGTGTCAGCACCGCAGCGCTGAGCGGCAGGGCAATCGAGTGGTCACATCGAGGCTCTTAACTAGCATGAACGGTGTCGGATAACGCGCATGGCTGCAAAACCCACGCTGTACGCACAGACAAGGTCGAGACGGGAACATGTCGCGAGAAGCCCCGCCCAGCGTGTCGCCGCTGCTTTGGTTCTTTCTGTGGGCCACCCCGAGAACAGCCCCACACCCTCTTGCAAACTTTGCCGTAAAGGCGCGTCGCGGGGCGTTCTTGGCCTGATCGGGTCTCGAGTTTTTCAGACACGCGCGCAATCGCACGACACCAACCAGCAATGCGCGCACTTCACACCCGTGCGCGCTCTCCGACCCAGCTCATGCTACTTAGGAGCCCACGATCTCGATGACGATGGTTTTTCCGCAATCGTCACCGTCGCGGGCGATCGAGTTGCCGTACTACAGGCGACCTCCGACTTGCTGTGGGAATCGGCCCGCCTCGACGATCTCGAATGGGTGTGGATCGACCCAAACGGCGAACTGTTTGCGCACGTGAAATCTCGGCTGCTGGATATGGATCGCCAGGGAAACGTCAGAGGCACGGTACACCCCCGTCCTCCCAAGAATCGGATCTTCGCGGGCCGCATCATCAACCCAGCCGGGGAGTCGCTGTACCTATTCAGGGGTGCTTCGGATCCCCCCCCGATCCTCGACGCCGACGTGGATGGCGACGGGAACCTCGACGTACTCGTTCCCAGCAGCAACGGCCTGACCGCTTACAACAGCGACGGCCAGGCCATCTTGCGCGTGCGGAGCGGAGATGTTCGCATCCAGGTGGGGGCTGGCAACCTGGATGGAAAACCAGGTGACGAAGTCGCCATCGCTATCGAGCACTACGGCGTCGTCGTACTCGGCAAGAACTAGCAGCCCCTCATTCCTATTGCGGGAGCACAATCCGAAGTCCGATACCAGTCATATCAGAATAGGTGTACGGACCATCCAGACCGCCGACTTCCGCCACCACCGCGTAGCCGTCGGGATCAACCTTGAAGGCCTTGTTCGCAGTCTGGTCGACGACCCACACGAATCCTTCGTGGTCGATGCTCACACCCACCGGCGTGGAACAACCGGGCAGGTCGATGCTGCCATCGACAATAGTCTCGTCAACGGTATCGAAATGCACCAGACCACAGGACTGATTCGCGGCAGCCCAAGCACTTCCGTCTTCGTCGAGAGCCAGGCCGCGCAAGCGGCTACCCCCGGTAGCAAAGGATCCATCGAAGACCTCCTCCTCGATATCGAACTTCCACACGGCTCCATCGCTAAATCCCGCAAGCCAGACGTCGCCTTGGGCAGAGATCGAAATACCGTACAAGACAGGATCCATGTCCCCGCCAGCAGATGCGGGAACAATCCACGCCTCCACCTCGAAGTCATCGCCCTTCACACGATAAAGCGTGCCTCCGGTCCCCAACACCCAAAAGTCCCCCTTCACATCGGTTGCACCACCGTAGGGTCCGTGGCCCCAGTTCGCGTCGAAATCCAGGATCTCGACCTCATCGCCATCATCTTGCACACCCGTATCTCCGCGCAGTGCCCTCACTTTGGCACGACCCGAAACCTCGTCGCGCCAGCCGAACCACACGCGGTGATTCGCGGGGTCACAGTGATCCTCGCTATACTGCCCCTGGTCCCAAGCCGTCGCGCGCGGCCCCCCCGTGCCACCACCGGTCCAATTGATATCGTGCGTCCAAAGGACGCATTCGTCTTCCCCCCACGCGAGCACATCGTCGGCCCCGGACGATGTGTCGATTTCACCCGATCCGTCCCGATCAACGCAATCTTCCTCCCTGGCAGCGATCTTGATCACACGCCCGCGCCGGTCTACCACAGCAACGTCACCCACCGCGTTCACCGTTGTACGCGACGGACTTTTCTCTGCCGCATCGCTACCGGTCGCGTACCGAGCCAGCTCGGTCGCGGTCTCGGTATCGATCTTGGACACGGTGCCACTCAGCGTATTGGAGATCCAGATATAGGAAAATTCGACCTCATTTTCGCCCGCTTCCCCGCAATCATCGTCCCCATCTCCGCCATCTCCGTCTCCCACATCTCCGTCTCCCACATCTCCATCTCCCACATCTCCGTCTCCCACATCTCCATCTCCCACATCTCCATCTCCCACATCTCCATCTCCCACATCTCCATCCCCTACATCCCCATCCCCTACATCCCCATCTCCTACATCCCCATCTCCTACATCCCCATCTCCTACATCCCCATCTCCTACATCCCCATCTCCCACATCTCCATCTCCTACATCTCCATCTCCCACATCTCC
>JAZGFI010000106.1:0-6687 GCA_036479435.1 Planctomycetota bacterium
TTTTGATCAACATCGCTAGCGCGGAAAGAAAACACCCGAAGAGCAAGAAAGAAGAAAAAGCGACGGACATCCCTTGACTAGCGGGGCCCTCTCATGGAAGGCACCACGCCGTCACTTTCCAGTACCACCCTCACTTGTCACGAGGACCGAGTTCGCGAATCGTGCACAGATAGGGCGAAGACGGAGTAAAGAACTGTACGCTGAATAGCCTGTTTAGGTTTTCTTGCGCTCGTTAGCGCGATCTTGGTCGGGGTAGCGGTCTTCGAAGATGTAGCCCTTTTCGTCGTAGTCGACGAGGCCTTGTTCCGCTAGTAGCGAACAGCTGGCGCAATAGGTGCGCGGCGTCTTGTTGTAGAGGCCTTCGCGTAGTAATTGGTACTCGACGCCGTTCCAAATGTCGTCCCAGTCGTCTTGGTAGATGTTGCCGACGATGGGGCGGCTTTGGTGGCAACAGGGTGCGACGTCACCGAAGTGGTTGATGAACACTTCCCGCCAGGCGAACTTGCACCAAAACCGGCCCTTAGCCCAACTCGGCGGCGGTGACTCGTGCGCTAGGTGCAGGAGTTTGCGGTCGGGAATGTCTGTCGAATGACCACCCAAATGCGCCATGGTCGGCACGAGGGAGCCCGGAGTGTCTTCAACGTTGAGTTTCGCAGCTTCCGGGATGGGCTCGGCGGAATCGAGGTCAAAAAGAGCTGGCGCGTGAAGGATGACCCCTAGTTCTTTCGCGCGTTCTTTGGCGCGCTCGATCCAGTAATTCGCCAGGGCTTTATCTTCGAAAAGCGAGGAGCCACGCAGCTCCTTGGTAAAGACCAACAGGTGCCCGGCGCCGACTTCATCGACTTCAAGTTCGTGAGCCCATTCGATGATGCGCGGAAAGTCCTTGATGTTTTCTTTCATCAAGGTCACGCCAAAGTGGAATTTCGCTTGGCGTTGCAGCCCAAGATCGCGCCGAACATCGCGAAACTCGCGTAAGTTTTTGATGACGGTGTCGAACTTCGAACCCGTGCGGCAGTGTTCAAAGACCTTCCTCGTTCCGCCGTCAAAACTCATGATGAGGCGATCAAGAAGAGGGAGGAGGCGTGTCGTGCGGGGATTCTTCAGCAACATCCCGTTCGTCACGATTTCGAACTTGACGTCGTACTGCTTCCCGTAATCGAGCATCGCATCGAAGTACTTAAAGGTGAAGGGCTCACCGACAACCGTGGGGTTGATGATGGTCGCCTTGGGGAAGGCCAGTTCTGCCATCCAGCGAAACTTCTCCTCGTCCATGGCAAAGCCATGCACGCCCTGGTTGCGGAAGACGTTGCGCCCGAATTCGCAGTCGCAAAAAAAACAATGAAGGTTGCAGTCGCCGGTGAATTCGAAAGTGATTTTCATCGGCAGGGCGTCGACGCTTGCCGCCGCCTCGCTTTCACGCTGCAGCAGGGCCGCCTCGTTTTCGCGGGTCAAAGCACGGTACTTGTCGAGATCTTGCGTGTCGGCCATGCGCCAAGCCTAACAGACCAAGTGCCGCAACTGAGACCTGGAAGTACTCTTGAACCCTGCGGCAACTGGGGCCCATTTGAGTCGAGCCCTATCCTGGCTCACCTTCTGCGTCATCATCGACCATTTTCGACCGGAAACCGAGGCCCTTGCGCTCGATTTCGGGGCCCCTCAGCGTTAACGTATCCCCGAAGAGGCTAGGGGCCGGAAAGCGGCGCGGTGACGCAAGTTACTGTTGTCGGTCTTCGGGTCCCCGTGTGCATGACAGCCTCAGAAAAGTTTCGAACTCGATAAGAGTGACGCAGGGCATGGGACGATTCCTCGACTCTTCGCTAGGCCGAAAAGTCGTGATGGCGAGCACCGGAATGCTTCTGGTGGGTTTTCTCGCTGCACACCTTCTCGGAAACCTCACCCTTTTTGCCGACCGCGAGGGCGAGGCTTTTCTCGCTTACGCCAACAAGATCCACGATCTTGGCCCGCTGTTGTGGGTCGCGGAGCTCGGTCTGGTGCTGCTGTTTGGCCTGCACATCTACATGGCACTTCGGCTGACACGGCAAAATCGCTTGGCCCGTCCGATCGGGTACCAAAAACCAGGTCAGCTAGGCGAGAGCAGCGCGGGCTCAAGGTCGATGGTCATCACCGGCTTGGCGGTCCTTGGCTTCACCATTGTTCACCTCATCAACTTTCGCTTCTCTAAAGGGCTCGGGGCTCCTGAGTCCGACGACCTTTTGGTCGAGGTCAAGTCGGTATTGACCAATCCACTGTACGCCGCTATCTACTTAATGGGCGCCATTGCCATCGGTGTTCACCTCAGTCACGGCTTTCGCAGCCTGTTTCAGTCCTTTGGCATCTTTCACACTCGATTGAATCGCGTGGCGAAGATCGCCGGCTATGCCCTGGCAATCCTGTTCGCTTTGGGCTTCGCCGCATTTCCGATCGTCGGGATGTTGGTGTGGAAGGGAGATTTGTCATGAGCAAAAAAGCCAGCAAGAAACCCGCTACGGAAAAAAGTTCGATCTTGCTTTCCAACGAACCGGGCGGTGACCTCGAAACGGCATGGGCGCGGCACAAGGCGTCCATGAAGCTCATTGCGCCCAACAATCGCCGTAAGTTTCGCATCCTGATCGTCGGTACTGGACTCGCGGGAGCTTCGGCGGCGGCCTCTTTGGCCGAGATGGGCTATCACTGCACCGTGATGTGCATCCAGGATTCGCCCCGGCGGGCCCATAGCATTGCAGCGCAGGGCGGAATCAACGCGGCCAAGAATTACAAAAACGACAACGACAGCGTTTTTCGGCTGTTCTACGACACGATCAAGGGCGGCGACTTTCGCGCTCGGGAATCCAACACTTATCGCTTGGCTGAGGTCAGCGGAAGCATCATCGACCAATGTGTTGCTCAGGGCGTGCCTTTTGCCCGCGAGTACGGTGGCGTGCTTTCCAATCGAACTTTCGGCGGCGCACAGGTGGCGCGGACCTTCTATGCTCGTGGTCAAACCGGACAGCAGTTGCTGCTCGGCGCCTACTCGGCGCTCATGCGTCAGGTCCACGAGGGCAAAGTCGAACTCAAAGCGCGGCGCGAGATGCTGGATCTCGTCAAGGTCGACGGGGTCGCGCGTGGTGTCATTGCGCGCAATCTTCAGACCGGCGAAATCGAACGATTCGGCGGCGACGCGGTCTTGCTTTGCACCGGCGGCTACGGCAATGTCTTTTTCTTGTCGACCAACGCGAAAGCATCGAATGTGACGGCCGCTTGGCGCGCCCACAAACGGGGCGCGTTCATGGCCAATCCCTGCTTTACGCAGATTCATCCGACTTGTATTCCGGTCCACGGCGATGACCAGTCCAAGCTCACTTTGATGAGTGAGAGCCTTCGCAACGACGGGCGCGTGTGGGTCCCCAAAAGCGGTGACGACAAGCGCAGTCCGGCGGATGTTCCGGAAGCCGACCGCGACTACTACCTTGAACGAAAGTACCCGAGTTTCGGGAACATGGTGCCTCGCGACGTCGCGTCGCGTAACGCCAAACAGGTTTGCGACGAAGGCCGCGGGGTAGGGCCGTCACAATTGGCGGTGTATTTGGATTTCCGCGACGCGATCGAACGCGACGGCGAGGATGCCATTCGTGCGCGCTACGGCAACCTCTTCCAGATGTACGAAAAGATCACCGCTGAAAACCCTTACAAGGTGCCGATGCGCATCTACCCGGCGGTTCACTACACGATGGGTGGCTTGTGGGTTGACTACAACCTGGAAAGCACCGTGCCCGGACTCTTTGTGTTGGGGGAAGCGAATTTCTCCGACCACGGCGCCAACCGATTGGGTGCCAGTGCTCTGATGCAGGGGCTCGCGGATGGATACTTCGTCGTGCCTTACACCATCGCGACTCACCTTGCGGGCCGCAAACTCTCGAAACTGGATCTCGGTCACGAGGCCTTTGGCGAAGCCGAGGCGGCGGTGCGCGGACGTTTGGATCGCTTGCTCGCCGTTAAGGGCGATCGAACCGTTGATAGCTTCCACCGCGAACTCGGACTCCAGATGTGGGATCACTGCGGGATGTCCCGCACGGACGAGGGCCTTGGCAAACTTTTGCAGGAGATTCCCAAGATCCGCGAGCGCTTTTGGAACGAGGTCCGCATCCTTGGCGATGCGAACTACATGAACCCGGAACTCGAAAAGGCCGGGCGTGTCGCCGACTACTTGGAGTTCGCCGAGATGATGGCGGCGGACGCCTTGCACCGCTCAGAATCCTGCGGGGGTCATTTCCGCGAAGAAAGCCAAACGGCGGAAGGCGAGGCTCTCCGCAAGGACGATAAGTTCAAGTATGTCGCGGCTTGGGAATTCCAAGATGTCGGCAAGCCCGAAAAACTCCATAAAGAAACTCTCGAGTTCAAGGCCGTTGAACTCTCGCAAAGGAGCTACAAGTAATGGAGGCGAAAACGCTCAACCTGACCCTGAAGGTCTGGCGCCAAGAAAATGCCGACAGCCCGGGTCGCCTCGAAACCTACGAAGCTCGCGACATCTCGCCGGACATCTCATTTCTTGAGATGCTCGACATGGTGAATACGGGCCTCATCAAAAAGGGCGCGCGTCCGATCACTTTTGAACACGATTGCCGTGAGGGAATCTGCGGAGCCTGCGGCTTTGTGATCAACGGCCATGCCCACGGCCCCGATCGCGAAACCACCGTGTGTCAGCTGCACATGCGCTCTTTTCGCGACGGCCAAACGCTCTACATCGAACCCTGGCGTGCGAAGGCATTCCCGGTGATCCAAGACCTCGCGGTCGACCGAAGCGCTTTCGACCGCATTCAGGCCGCCGGTGGGTACATCTCAGTCCACACCGGATCGGCTCCCGATGGCAACTGTTTGCCGATTGGCCAAGAGCGCGCCGGAGAGGCCTTCGATGCCGCAGCCTGTATTGGCTGCGGTGCTTGCGTCGCCGCGTGCAAAAACGCCAGTGCGATGTTGTTTGTGGGTGCCAAGGTTTCGCAATTCGCCTTGTTGCCTCAAGGGCAGCCCGAACGCGATGGGCGAGTCTTGGGTATGGTCGGACAGATGGACGCAGAGGGGTTCGGCGCCTGCACCAACGAGTTTGAGTGTTCGGCCGCATGCCCCAAGGGCATCTCGGTCAGCCACATTGCGCGAATGAACCGCGACTACTTGGCCGCGAGCATCAAAAAGCAGGATTAGCTCCTAATCTTAGGAATCAGCGGGCCCTTCCAGATCCGCCTCAAGAACAACACCCCCTCGCGAGGGGAGCGGCGCTGTTTTCCTTGTTTGCCGCAGCGGGCTTCGATTGGCGGTCGCGTAAATATTCGGAGGCGCCGACATTAACGTTGCATAAAGGTCGGACGCTTAGGAATTCAGGGCCACTGGCCGAAATCGGAAGGGGAAACAGCAAGCATCTGAGAGAGAAAAGAAGCACGGTATGGACCAAGCTGACCAGCAATCATCGGATCACATGAAGTGGGGAGAGCGTCTTGAGGCGGCCCTGACT
Organism: Planctomycetota bacterium; assembly: GCA_036479435.1. Classification (GTDB taxonomy): domain Bacteria; phylum Planctomycetota; family DRQF01; genus JAZGFI01. The sequence continues at coordinate 5,483 of JAZGFI010000106.1, forward strand.
CGACTTGACGCGACTTTGGAGGACCTTAGCGCAGATGAAAGAGACTGGGCTCCCGACCTCGGAATCGGCTCTGCGGTGGAGCACGTCCTGCAGATTGCCATCTCGGCGCGTCGCCTGCGCCGCCGATTGGAGGCGAGTTTTGAGTCGGTCCGCGTTGACGAAGGCTCACTTCGCCCCGATTACACAGAAACCCTCCTCATGCTCAAGAGTTGCCATACGAGTATCTTGGGTCAACTCAAAGACGGCTCAGCGTTTTCCAACGGCAATACTCCGGCGGCCGAAGATCGTGAGGAATTCATCTTCGAGCATTTGTCGGCCATGGCCCACCACCTCGCCTGTGTAGCTCTTCTTCAGCAGCTCATTGATCCCAGCCGTCAATCCGCCTTGGAGTGTGGCCCACCAATCCTGGTCTGAGGACCTTTGGCACCATCGATTCATGGCGATTCTGATGCCTTCGCCGCGCGCTGGGCAAAGCCTATTTGATCTCCGGGCCCAGGTGACTACACTTTTGTCGTGTGGCCCCCTCTCTAAGAGGGAAAACCCAGGTGTTCGGGCTCCTATTTTGCCCAACCCCGGAACGAGAAAATGAACCGCGAGCGCCCCGCGGACCTAGCTGGAATCGATGAGATCATGAAGGGTAAAATCTTCAGTGCCGAAGAGGTAACGCGCATGCTTCCGCTCGTGCGGCGCATCGTGATGAACCTTAGAGCTTGCTCCACTTTGTTGTCACGACACGAGCGGCAGATTGCCGAGTTGGAGCTTGAAGCGGAATGCAGCGGCCAAGATCCATCCGAAGATGCCCTCGCTGAGCACCGAGAGAAAATCGCCGTCCTTAGAGAGAAGTCCGCGGCTTGCGAACAAGAACTCAATGATCTCGGCGGCCACCTAGAAGACGCCTCTCGCGGCATCGCCAAGTTTTACGGCGAACGCGATTCGAGGATTGTCTACTTGACTTGGCGTTTGGGTGAGTCGACGGTGTCTTGGTGGCATCCGATCGAAAAGACCTACCGGGATCGACTTCCGCTTGATGACGAGCGCGTTGCCCGCGCTTAGTAGGTCAGAAGCAAATTTGCGACCCACTAGATCTAAGGCAGCGGGATGTTCTCGAATTCAAATTCGATTTTTCGGCGCGCAATCATCGCGAGGCTACGCACGCGGATGTCGTGAATTTCTAGTCGTGGTAGCCGCGCCACAATGATGTCGAG
>JAZGFI010000107.1:0-2180 GCA_036479435.1 Planctomycetota bacterium
GGAGGACGACGAGGAGGTAGACATGGGGAATACCAAGACCAATCCGTACAAAACGTTGATTGGACAACTGCTCGGTTGGTTACATCAGTTACCAGTCATCGGCTTCAACTCGGGGAAGTATGATCTGAACGTCATTAAACAATTCTTCGTAGCTTACGTGCTGAAACCCTCCAAACAAGACAAAGACGAAGATATTGACGAAGAAGATGATGATGATGACGAAACCCCATTCGTCATTAAACGACAGAACACATTCATGTGTTTCTCGACGAAGAAATTAAAATTTCTCGACATCGTGAACTATTTAGCGCCCGGTTTTAGCTACGACAAGTATCTAACAGCGTACGGGTGTGAACTGCAGAAGGGACACTTTCCGTATGAGTATATGGACGGTATCGGGAAATTGGAGGATCGCGCTCTGCCTCCGCAGTCGGCCTTCTTCAGTCGACTCAAGAACGAAGGTATATCCGACGAGGACTATGCTCGCTGTCACGCAGTGTGGCGTGATAATGGAATGAAAACGATGCATGATTTTCTCGTCTGGTATAACAACCGCGACGTCGAACCGTTCCTCCAAGCTATCCACAAACAGTTCGCCTTCTACCAACAACAGAACATCGATATGTTCAAAGATGGCATAAGCGTTCCTGGACTGACATTGCTCTATCTCTTCAACAATCTTCCGTCGAAGACCTACTTCACCGTGTTCAACAAGACGAACAGCGATCTGCACCAGCTCGTTAAAGACAACATCGTCGGTGGTCCAGCCATCATATTTCACCGATACCATGAGAAGAATGTCACCAAGATACGAGGCGAAGAGACGTGTCGATCGATCGTGGGGTACGATGCTAACGCGCTATACCTGTGGGCACTGATGCAGGACATGCCCACCGGATGGTACGTGCGACGTCGCGAGGAGAACGGATTCCGTCCTCAACAAGCCCAGCCATATGGACAGATGGCCCTCCAGTGGCTAACTTGGGAATCCGTCCGAACGGGATACAGCATCCGCCACCAGGTCAACGGTCGTGAGAAGCGAATAGGCAAACTTCCGGTCGACGGGTGGTGCGCAAATACGCGAACTGCATACCAATTTCACGGCTGTTTCTTTCACGGCTGCCCGAAGTGCTACGACGACCCAGAGAAAACGAACTCGGTGAATGGCAAGACAATGGCTGAACTTCTGGCCAACACGAAAACGCACACGGCCTACCTTCGACGCTTTGTCGACGTTGTCGAAATGTGGGAGTGTGAGTGGAAAGGGAAACGGATCGAATCGGACATCAAGCGATTCCTTGACGATGAATTTCCACGCCGCTCCACGCGAGGAATGACACAGCATCAGATCATCACCGCCGTACTAGACGGTACTCTCTTTGGTATGGTCGAGTGTGACGTCTGCGTCCCGGGAGAACTGCAAGATCATTTTGCCGAGATGCAGCCTATATTCAAGAACACGATGGTAACTCGCAACGACATCGGTCCGTTCATGCGAGATTACGCCGAAGAGCACGACATCATGACGACGCCGCGTCGCATGCTCGTGGGTAGTTATCGTGGCGACAAGATATTGCTTTCCACGACCCTGTTGCAGTGGTATCTCATGCATGGACTTATTGTGGATCACGTGTACCAAATCATCGAGTACGAACCGAGCCCGTGCTTTCGACACTTTGGCGAGTCGGTTTCCGCAGCTCGACGCGCTGGAGATGAAGACCCCGACAAGGCCATCATTGCCGACACGATGAAACTGTTCGGCAATTCGGGGTACGGGAAGACGGTCACCAACATCGATCGCCACCGGGATGTTAAGTACTGCACGAAGGTTGGCACGTCGGCGTTCATCAACAACAAGCGGTTCCGACAACTGGACGTCGTCACCGACAACGCCTACGAAATAGAGTTGAACAAGCAAGTCGTGAAGTACGCCCTTCCCCTCCACATCGGTTTCTTCGTCTACCAGTACGCCAAGCTCCGCATGCTACAGTTCTATTACGACTTTATCGACAGGTACGTCGAACGACCGTTGTTCCAGTACTGCGAAATGGACACAGATTCGGCGTACATTGCGCTAGCCGGAGAGACCATCGACGATCTCATCACTTCCGAACACCGCGAGCATTACTTCCGCCACAGATCCGAATGGTTGCCGGCCGAATGCTGCGACGAGCACGAGG
>JAZGFI010000108.1:0-18736 GCA_036479435.1 Planctomycetota bacterium
GGCTGTGGGTGGAGAAGGCCAAGACCCAAGGCCCCGGAGGGGCCTTGGCAGAAAGTGAGCGCGAAGAGCTTCTTCGGCTTCGCCGAGAGAACAAACGACTGCGTGAAGAGAGATCATTTCTAAAAAAAACGAGTGCCTACTTCGCGAAGGCCTCGGACAGTTCGAAGTGATGGAAAAACTAAGGTCGGAGTTCTCAGTAACGCGAATGAGTGATGTCCTCGAGATTTCGCGTCAAGCATTCTACGCTTGGCGTGAGCGTGGCAAGTCAGCACACGCCAAGAAGGACGAGGAACTCTCTGAGCTCATCGTAAAGTCCTCGGCCACAAGCCGCGGGACCTACGGATGTCCACGAATTCAAGCCGACCTGATAGGCCTTGGAGAGCATGTGTCGAGAAAGCGCATAGCTCGTTTGATGTTAGAAAACAGGGTCAGCGGACGTGTAAAGCGAAAGTTCCGTGTGATCAAAGCTGATCCGAATGAGCTCGCGCCAGCTCCCAACGAGCTTGACCGTGACTTCGCACGGGAGACGCCAAACTCAGCGTGGGTTTCCGACATCACTTACCTCTGGACTAGTGAAGGCTGGCTTTTTCTGTGCGTCGTCATCGACTTGTTTTCAAGGCGAGTTGTTGGCTGGTCCATGGACGAAACTCAAGACACCGCGCTTGTATTGCGTTCGCTGGACATGGCCATCGCGCAAAGAGGAAACCCTAGTGGCCTGCTCTTCCATTCCGATCGAGGCTGCCAGTACACCAGTGGCGATTTTCGCGATCACCTCAAGCTCAAGAAAATTGTGTGCAGCATGAGTCGGAAGGGAAACTGCTGGGACAACGCCTGTTCGGAGAGCTTCTTCGGAACTCTGAAGCAGGAACTCGTTCACACGGGGATTTGGAAAACTCGCGCCGACCTGCGCAGCGCCGTCTATGAATATATCGAGGTTTTTTACAATCGAAACCGGAGGCACTCTTCGTTGGGGTTTGTATCACCAGCAAAGTTTGAAGAGGATGCCGCATAATTTGGTGTCAACAAAAACGGGGCAAGGTCATTGTGCCTGTTAAGCGCCGAGAACCTTGAAGGGCAGAGTTTCCGAAACGGAACCGAGGATGAGGCCCGGAAGAGAGGCGGACACAAAGCCGATCCAAAAATCGAGGCCGATGAGGGCGGGGTCATTGGGGATGAAGAGGCTGCCGTTCACTTTGCCGCCGGCATTCAAGAATCCGCCTGGAAAGTTGAGGACTCCGTTGTTTGGCATCGTCGTGTAGCCAAACGCGAAAGTGCTCGTGTTCAGGTGGAGGGTCTGAGTACCGAGAGTGACTCCGGGCGTGTCGAGTGTCGAAAGTGCGGCCAAGTAGGCATCGCCGCTCTCCTCGGGATCACACAGGGTGATCTGAATGAGCGCTCCCAGGCGTGGCTCACCACGAAGTCGAACGCGCGAAGTATCGAGGGGGCGCACTGCGTAGATGGTCTTCGTGGTGAAATCGGCGATGAGCAAGTCGCCGGTCGGCGCGAACTTGCAGTCGATGGCGTTCAAAAAGCCGTTTGCGATCAGGTGAATAGAAGCTCCGTAGCTCTGGTCAACTTGGCTTTGTGTGAGGTTGAACCGGGCGACGGAACCAGCTCCTCCTGCGAACAGGCAACAGTAAAGGTCGTTGCTGAAGCCACTCCATTGACTATCTATGTCAAAAGTCATGCCCGTAGGGGCAGCGTGGGCAGGGATTTCGAAAATGGGGTCTTCGGTGCCGGTGCTCGCAGCGGGGAATCCGTAGTAGTCCGGGTAGCCGTAGTCTAAACCCGCTTCGATGTAGTTGAGCTCATCCGGCGCGTTGGGATTGGTCAAAAGGGCGTTGGGGCCGTTGTCACCAGCCACCAACCCGAAGTTGCTTTTGAAGGCGAGGCCAAAAGCGTTGCGTACGCCGGTGGCGTGGACCGCTAAGTTGTTGCCATTTTGGTCGGCGGTCATGATGGTGGCCGACATCGGGTTGGTGTCGACAGTGTGATCGGTCTGTGTTCCAACCCCGAAAAACATGTTGCCGTTATCGTCAAACACGATTTGGTTGTTTTGATGATCGTTGGCCCAGGGCAAACCGGTGATGATATCGACCACGACGTCACCCGTGCCGTCCAAGTCGGTGTCAATCAAGGTCGAGACTGTCGCGCGATGCGCGACGTAGAATTTTCCTTCGTAGAAGGTAATGCCGGTGCAGGGAGTCGTGAAATCGAGGGTGCCGTCGTAAAAAAGAACGGGGGTCACAGGCCCTGCAGTGTAGGGACCACTGAAGCGATAGACCTTGCCGGTGTAGGTGATGCAGTAGACCTCACCCGCGTCGTCAACGGTGAGCCCCGTTGGAAAGTCGTCCAAGATAGTCGTCGCCTCGGTTAAGACGTAGCCGTCACGGGCCATTGGAGACTGAGCTGAGACAAGGTCCCACCCGGGCAGCAGGGCTAGAGCGATGGCTGCGAGAGTGATGAGGGAACGCTTAGACATGGGCGATCTTTCCGTAGGCGGGCAAAACGGCGGCAGGACAGTCATACCGGCTTGAAGCTGGGGGCCAAGTCTGCCCCCGTCATCAACGAGGTGCATCTTATGATCTCAGTCGATTCGTGGAAAGCGCAATCGACAGCTTTGGACCTTGTTTGAGGCTGGGCAAAAACAGGCAAACGCTTTAACAACAGTTCATTACGACGATTATGAGCGCTTTTTTAGGGGCTTTCGGCGGGTTTCCACTCGCTCCCTGGAGCGTGTCGAGAAGGCTGAAACCACAGTCGAATGCGGTCTAGTTCGACCATCTTGGCTTCACTGCCCGCGTCGGCCTTGGACTTTGCGATGATCTCGACGGCGAGTACTTGACTGAGATCCCCCGCTGTCCGCTCGATTTCGAAGACGGTTTTTCGAAGCCCTGAGCCGTGGTCGGCGTCCACAATCTTGGCATCGCCCCGATGCCGGCCGCCGCGGATCACCAGCTCAAGGCCGTCGCGACTAAAGGGCTCTTGGCCAACCAGGTGACTAATCTCCAATCGGTAGCGACTCGCGGGCAAGCCCGGCCACTGCGTTGATACGAGAATCTTCTCCGCTGCCTGCGAGCGGTGCCGCAAGACGGCGACATCGGGCACTTCCATGCGCCCGGCCTGGGGGAATTCCTTCGGTCCCCAGTGCAGAAGTTTGGTGTCGGACACCAGCAGCGCTGCGTGGTCGATGAGCCGCAACTTGAGGTCGGCACGTTCCGAACTGCTCAGCGCTCGCTTCAATGAGAGGTTCAAGGCAATGGTGGTATCTGCGGGCACACTAAGAGCGCCGCTGTTGCCCACGACTACGTCGCCGACGATGGCCAAGACGGTGACGACTTGATCTTGCTGGTCATCGATGTTGATGAGGGCGCCCCGCACGATGCGGCCGTCGGTGGCCGGAGCCTCGCGAAACTGCACAAAAGCCTCTTCGACCCAGATCTCGGCGATAGCAAAGGCCGGGTTGTTGCGAGCGTGGTTCTTCCAGGATATCTGTAACTTCCCGGTGGCGCTAAGCGCCGCGGGGACGGCGATTCGCCGGTCGCCGAATTCACCCCAGGGGCTGATAGGGCCTGACACCATTTGGCCGTTGATGAACATGCAGATGAGATAAGGGTCAGGAACATCGTGGCCCGCGAGAGCGCGAATGGAGGGGTAGCGCACTCGAATTTGAAGCGGCCGCTCTGGGTTCGGAATCTCCACCTTGTAAGAGAGCATCGGTTCGGGGTCTTGGTTGAGACCGAACAAGACCGTGTGGCGTGGTGGAGTGAGTTGACGATGCCGTTGAATTCGAGGCGTCGCCAGGCCTCCGACTCCTTTTTGGTCGAACATCGGGTGGCCGCAGTCGAAGTACGCCACGACCCTGCCACGTTCGAATTTGGACTGTGAAATCGTATAGGTCGTCATGACGACTCCCCCGACCAAAAACGCCAGCCCCGCCGCGTTCAAGACCGCGGCCGCAGCGACAACGATTTTTAGGCGCGCTCCAAAGAGGCGATTGAGTCCAATGAGCCCGAGCGCGATCATCGGAATCAAAACCGGCAGCAGGTAGCGACCGCTGCGGGCGTAGTACTTCGTGTCCAAAAGCGCGAGGTTCAGGATCAGCAAGCCAACGCCGAGAGCCGCCGCGGCCAAGGGCGGGCGATTTCGGGCACCAGTTCCAAATGGTGCCGACTCGTGACGTCGCCTCAGGAACACGACGCCAAAGATGGCAAACACGATGAACGAGCTCGCCAAAACGTAGTACAGGCTGTGCGATTCCAAGCCATCGTTTCCAAAGCGCCCGAGCAAGGTGTTGATCATGTCGGACGCGAAATCGAAACTGATGACCGGATGGTAGGACTCAAGCCTCAACAGATCTGGCCGGAAGTTGGCGTGATTCGCGCTTGAGATGGGGCTGCCTTGCAAATACACCTGTCGCAAGTGCCACCAAGCCGCGATGACGACGGGCCCGATCACGAGGATGGACGCGCTGGCGAAGCGCCGTTTCCAGGTTGTCTCGTCCGTGATACTTCGCGCCAGCAAGGTCACAAAGAAGGCAAAAGCGGCCATACCCAGGGTGTTGAGTTTGGTCAAAAATCCGAAGCCGAGGACGACGGAGATCAGCGCGAGGCTCTTCCAGTTGTCGAGCTTGCCGTGGAATCGTGCACGCAGCACCAGCCAGCCCGTAAGAGCCGACAACCAAGTGACGAGGGGGTCGTTGCTCAAGGTCGAAAAATGCAAGGCGTAAAGCGGCAACAGGACGATGGCCGCCCAAGTCAGGACGGCGAGCCCAGGATTCGTCGGCAGCAGATAGCGGATGGCAGCAAGCAAAAAGAACATCGTCCAGATGCCGAGCAAGACGCTCGGCAAGCGCAGAGCGTGGTTGACCCATGATCGAACCTGGGATGAATCGCGCAGCATATCGTTGACGGATTCGGTGCGTTTGCCAACCGCGGTGTCCCAGCTTCCCGCCATCACCTCAAAGTCGTTGCCGTTCTCTACAGGGCGTTGACCGGGATTGAAAGTCGTCTTGCGGCCCAAGATCTGAGACCAGTCTCTGCTTTCAAAGAAGTCGTCACCTAGACGGTCGTCGACCTTCAAGAGCAGCTTTAGCCATACCGCCTCGAGAGCGTAGGCTAAGGGCGGATGATGGGCCTCAAGCACCGGATCGACATTGGGATCGGGCAGGGCCTTTTGGCTCATGATGTGGTGGGCGTAGTGAAAGTGATCGATCTCATCCGCGCCGCGGGGCCAGGGCACGACGAGCGACGACCAAAAACTTACCGCTCCGAGGACGATCGCCAAAAAGACTACCGCAATCCAACGCTCGGGTCCCAAGGCCGAGCGTGCGGTCAGGGGAGTCTCGTCGACGCCGACGCTGCGGTGCATGCTGGTCTTCATGATGAGATTGGGTTCTTCTTGGCAGGCACTGGCTTTGGGGCCGGAATCGCTTGGAACCAGCTGGCCAGACGTTTGCGAAAGATGCAGCGGAACATCTTGCTCGCCGTCTTTGCGACGCTCCAAACGCCTCCGCTATGAGCGGATTCTCCGGCGGTGCGAGCGTGGTAGCTAACCGGAACTTCGATGACGCGTACTCCGTGGCGGTAGCATTCGCAGATCATTTCTGGTGAGAAACCCGGCCCGGCCTCTTGCAAAAAGGGCGCAATTCGCTGGTAGGTGTCTCGCCAAATGGCGCGATAGGTACACCCGACATCGGTAAGCCGAGGTTCGTGCGGGATGTACCACAGCAGTTCCAATATCTTTGCGGCGAGGACATTGCCCCAACGCAGCACGAAACCCATGTTGGCACCCTGCTCGACCATTTGTCTCGTCGTTCGGGTTCCGAGGATCATGCCACCTTCGCCGGTGTAGACGAGAAGCTTTTCTAAATCGTCAGCGATGAATGAGCCATCGGCTTCAGTGAGAATGATCAAATCCCCATCCGCCGCAACGATGCCAGCCCTCAAGGCATGGCCATATCCCGCCGCAGATTCGGTAACGACCAAAGCGCCCGCTTCACGCGCCAGCTCGGCCGTCATATCGCGGCAGTTATTGTCGACGACAACGACTTGGTCCACGAAGTCATTGGCGGCGAAATCCCGTACGACCTCGGCGATCGTCCCTTCTTCGTTGTAGGCGGGCACAACGACGGAAACGCGATGATCGCGAAACATCAGCGCTCCTCCGGGGAGTTCGGGTGATAGTCCGGGCTTCCGTCGAACTGCACGGGGACCAGAGTCTCATCGCGGGGAGCGAAAATGCCGAGGAGCGGAACCAGGAATAGGAAGGCCAGGCTAAGACCGGACACGAGTCCACCCCAGCGCAAAGAGTCCGGGTCGTAGCGAAGCTCAATACGGGTAATCCCTGCCTCTACCGGCACCGCCATGGCGAAGTTGTTCGCGCGCAGAATGGGAATGGTCTCTTTGCGCCGGCCCTTTTTGTTCAGCGTCCAGGCCTTCCAACCTCTCATGTACTGCTGGCTGACGACCATGACGCCGCCACTTTCCGCGTTGACTTCCAACACCATTTGCCCGGCCCGGGAAGACCTGACCGTGGTAGTTTCGAGACCTTTGGGCTGGTCGTATCGGCTTTGCATGCCCCGGCGAAGTTCATTCAAGTAGACGCGCTTTGCAAAGGGGTTTTCGTCTTCGGCTTGCAGTACTGCGAAGTTGCGGAAAGTCTCGAGCATCCGGTCACGCGGCGCGACTTCGACTTCATGCACCAAGTATGCCGGCGGAAATGGCGGATCTGGGTTCTCGTAAATCACCATATCAACGATGCCCTGGTGATCGGCGGGCGGGTAGACTTTGGGCCAGGTGACCCCCGGTATCTCCCGGCGAGCGATCGCAAACTTGACGCGCAGCAGGTCTAATTGAGGGCGCAACAGTGAGTCGGGATTCCCCAAGTTCGGCAGTCCCACTTCGTAGGGATTCGCTTCCACCGTACGCATGAAGTCTAAGTAGCTCTGGGGAGCCAACGCGCGGAACCCCTGGGTGTCGTTGAGCGGGTAAATCTGCGCGATGTTGGGACTGAAATAAACCGCCGTGGCCGCGGGCTCCAAGCGGATGAACCTCGAGTTGCCGAGGTTTTCTCGAAGGTAGTCGATGCCCGGCGCGGGCGTGGTGAAAAATCCTTCGGATCTGACCGGCCGATTAAACCGAACCCCGTACCACGCCAACTCAAGACTCACGAACACGATAGCGATGGCGAATACCCAGCGCGGCCCACACCGTTTGTGGAGGAACGCCAAGGTGGTCGCTACGACGCCGAGCATGGTCAGGAAGAAGACCGTGAGGTTTAAGCGGAGTTGCTCTAAGGGCACTTGGGTAAACGCTTCGAGGTCGGCGCGGCTGTTGTTTTGAACCCCAAAGGCCTCGGCGGCTCCCAAATCCAAGAAGAGATCCGTCATCATCGGTAAGCACCAAGTCGGTGCTACCCACATCGCCGTCAAGGCCAGGATTACCGGTGCTAAGAAAATGACGAAGGCGATAACCGCCAATCGGAAAGCGCGTGGAAACTCATTGTGCGCCCTTCGCAACATGCGGTCGAGGACGATGGCCGCAAGCATGGGCATCGCGAAGGCCACGATCTGCGTGAAGCGCATCGGGCTGCCGACGTTGAATCCTGGGAGTCTGACGAGTAGATCTAGCAACGGTGTGCCAAGGGCCACCAAAAGTGCCGCCGCGGCGGTGATCCAAAGAGTCAACGTGATGCGATCGCGCCGCACAAAAGGGGCGATCAGAAAGAGCAAAAGCGTCAACAGGCCGCCAAAGAAACTACGTTCCGAGTAGTTATTGCGGGTGGCGATGAATTCCCCGGGATTACTCAACAACCATGATTCAAAAATGTTGGGTCGGTGGAAGTCGGCCGGATTGCCGAAGAAGTCGGGAATGACGAGGGCCACCAAGGCAATGGGTTGCAGGGCATCGGCCTTAAGATCCGATAGGGTGCGGTCTTGATGACCGGATACGGCGGCCAAGTCGAACATCGGAGCCAGTTGAACCATCGCCAACAAGATGCCGATGACACCGAATCCGATGAGCAGGCCAGCTCGGCCCAGAGCACGTTCGACTCCTTGCCTCATCGCGCAGTGAGCGAGGGCCACCGTCGTGTAGATGGCAATCACCAAGGCATTGTTGAAGGCTGCTTGAGGGAATCCCGCGAAGAACATGCACGCGACAGAGACCGACAACAAGATCAGTGCCCAACGGCCGCGCGACTTGAGAAAGTGTTCGATCGCGCCCAAAGCCAAAGGCAACCATACATAGGCATGGACGAAATAGTTGTGCTGATGATGCACGGTCATCCACCCGCCAAGGGCGAAGGCAAATCCGCCAAACAGGGCGGCAGCGGGGAGCACGCGGATACTGCGCAAGTAAAAGTAAGCAAAGAGCGCGGCTAGAAAGATGTGGAGTGCGGCCAAAATCCCGTAGCTTTTGAGGAGGTTGACGCGCAGCATCATCAGATTGAAGGGGTAAAAGACTGCAGTCAGCGGATTGGCTTGGTGTGGCAATCCCGCGAAGTTGTGAGGGTTCCACAACGGGACATGGCCCGCGTCGAGTTCGCGTCGCGTGTGCACTTGATCGGGATGGATGATCGCATGCTTGTCGCTGACGATGTCGTTTTTGGGTTCTTCGCGAACCCAATCTGGTGCGTCCAGACCCCAGGGGTCAATGGATGACGGGTGTTTCGAATAAAGGACCTTTTCGCCGGAGATGAAAGGCAATGCGCACAATGCCCCGAGCAACACGATGACGAAGAGTGCCGCGAGGTCTTTCCTGGCTTTCTTCATTTTCGGGTGCTGGTTCCTTGGTCGCTTTCCAATGGCTTGCGGGCCATCAAGATAAGGGAGTGGCCCGTCGGCGCGCTCAAGTGTCGCAAGATAAAGCGCTCAGCCGAAAAGACGGTGGCAAAAAGCCGGTTCAGCCAGGCAGGCATTTTGACGTCGGTGTTGAATCGAGTCTCCTCGTCCCGTGGCGGATTTATTTTCTCCTGGACCTTCTTCAACATCACAAGGGTGAAAATGAGAGGAAAGAGGAAGAAGTTGATGTAGCTCCCTTTTTCAATCTCAAAGCCCTCGCGGCGGAATTTTCGTTTCAAGTCGCCGACGGTGTAGCGTCGCTGGTGATGCACCATCTTGTCCTGATGGGTGTAGAGAAACTGGTAGGCGGGGCCCGATAAAAAAAAGCGTCCACCCGGCTTCAGGATACGGAAGCACTCTTCGATGGTTTCTCGTTCTTCCGGGATATGTTCGAGGACGTCAAAGGCGCCAATGAGGTCGACGCTATTGTCTTTCAGGGGAAGCTTGTCGCCGAAACCCCTAAAGACTCGCTCAAAGCCGCGTTCCTTGCAGAACTCAAGCGAGCCGTGGTCGAGATCCATGCCGACGACTTCGCCGTATTCAGAAAGGGGGCCAAGCATGCCGCCGACGCCGCAACCCAGATCCAAGACGACCGCGTCCGGTGACTTTGGGGGCATGGCACGGCGAATTTGATCGAAGAAAATGGCCCGGCGGCCGACGAACCAAAAATGGTCTCGTTCGTTGCGCGCGAAAGTTACGTAAGCGGCCGCTTCCATCGATGTGTCCTGCGTCCCTTGGTTGTTTTGGGCCCGAGCCTAAGGTCGGGCGGTCAGTTTTTGAGCTTGGCGACGACGATGATTTCGTCACGTGGATTCAGGTAGAAAAACCGCCGACCAAACAAGCGCGCAGGGCGCAGCAGATGGTGCACGATCTTACTGTAGCGCTGCATGCGGTCGACAAAGAAATCAACCGATATGTATTTGCCCGCTCCGCTGTGGGTGATCAGGACTATTTCGAATCCCGCGCGCTCTAAAGCCTGCTTCAGGGTGACCGGCGAAAAGTGGTAGACGTGCTCGAGCTGTTTGAAATGCTGCCATTTTGATCCCAGGAGTCGGGCGAAAAAGGCCGAGACGTCTTGGGTTTGGATGAACAGGCGTCCGCCAGGCTTCAAGAACCCTCGAATGCGCTCAAGCTCACGTATGGGATCGGCCAAATGCTCGATGACGTCCCACATTGCAACCGCGTCGCAGCTTTTGGCTTCGATGGGAGCGTCTTCCAGCTTGCCATTGAAAATAGAGTCGATGCCGAACTCTTCGCGGGCAAACTTGGTGACGTATTCGGACACTTCGACGCCGTGGACGTCGTAGTTGCGCTCTTTCATGGCGTGCAAGAAAAAGCCCGCCGCAGAGCCAATTTCGAGGATTTTACCCTTGGGAGTGTGTTTCGCCACCAGTTTGGCCTTGCGGCGAAAGGTCGCGAGGTAGCCCTCTTTGTCTTTGGTGTAGTCGGTGTAGCCGAACTCGCTGGCGGAGTGGCTTTTGAAGTACTCGGTCTGATAGATCAGGTGGAGTTTTTCATCGGGCACGCGCGGGGTGACATACACAAAGCCGCAGCCGCAGCGAATGATGGAAAACGGCGGATCACTGAAGATCAGCTTGCCGTCATCACGCTCGCACATGTAACAGGACACTGACTCCAAAGGGAGACTCTCTTCGCCAAAGAGCTGCTCTGTCGTCAGAAGTTCTGCCATGTCAACCGAAGTACTTGTCGCCAGTTGCGACGCCGCGATGGCTTTCGCCCCGGCCGAGAATGTTGTCGGCGGCGGTGAGGCCCATCGAAATGGAGTGGTCCATGTTGTTGTACTTGAAAAGCCCCTGGCGACCGGTGGTGTCGAGCCCTTCGATCTTGTCGATGTGCGCCAAGCTTATTTCCAGCGGTTCGCGATAGGTCAAGGTGTAGAGCGGGTAGGCATAGACTTCGCGGTGCGTGAAGGTTTCCAGCACTTCGGACTCTTTGATGAGCCCCATGTATTCGAGGTCGTGGATGGCGATGGCGCGCAGCTCGTCATCGTTCTTTTTCCACATCTCGTCGCCCAGATCGCAGGTGATCTCTGCGCACACCAGGGTTTTGTCTGCCGGTGCACACTCTTCGCTGAAGTTCTTGAACTCCGAGATTCGGTGAACCGTAAGCGTGTCTTCGGGAATGTAGACCCAGTGGTCCGGGGAAACCTGTTCTCGATCCAAAATCAAGTACACGAAAACCATGCTGCGGTGTTCGAGGCTATTGGAGGCTTCCATGACTTCGGCTGGCGGCGCGGGGTCGAGCAAGGGTAAGAGGCGGGTGACCGGAATCGTGTTCAAGATCGTGTCGGAGTGATAGGTCTCTTCGCGGCCATCCTCAAACTTCACTTTGATTCCGCGCGCTTCACCGCCCTTGACCAGGATCGACTGGACGGTGGCACCGCAGTGGACCTCGGCGCCGAGTTTTTCGGCTTCGCGAGCGAAACTAATGGCGATCTCGCCGATGCCGCCGTGTTTTGGGTAGTGGAAGCTGGAAACCAAGCTCCGGACTTCACCCTTGGGCTTAAAGATCGACTTTTTTACCGCATCCCAAAGCGAAGCCTGGCTGATGCGTTGGCTCGCCCAATCGGCCGAAATCTTGTCGCAGGGGATGCCCCAGGTTTTTTCGGTGTAGACCCCAAAAAAGATCTCATAAAGCTTGCGTCCAAAGCGCGAGACCACCCAACCTTCGAAGTGGTTTTGGTCGGGACGCGCAAAGACGTTTTTGACGATCTGAAGGTAGTAGTCAAACATCGCCCGGATCATCACCGGCTTGGGCAGCTGCCAGAGGGCTTTTTGGAGTTTGAGCGGGTAATCGAAGAACTGATTGTAGAGCAGAATTCGCGACACTCGGTCGCGCTCGACTTTGTTCTCGCCCAAGACCTCAAGCGTCACATCGTGGACGCGGTCGTCCATGCTATGGAAGCGGTGAGGCCCGATGTCGTAGCTGAATTCGCCGTGTTCACACTTGTAAATCCGGCTCTTCGCGAGGCCGCCAACGGTTTCTTCCTGGTCGAAAAGGAAGACTTTTCGCCCCGCTTTGGACAGGCAGTACGCGGCGCTAACGCCAGCGAGGCCGCCGCCGAGAATCAATACGGGATCTACTGCCTTGGTCATCGTGTCTATGCCAACCTCAAGAAATCGACGGAGTTTTGATCGACCAAGGAGGCGACCCCTGGCTAAAGTCTGTCTTAAACCAGCAATTATGAAAACGGCGCTTGGGAACTCTTGGCCTGGCATCAAACCGGGCCACGCAGCTCAGCCTCACGCGGAGCCAGACCAGGCTCAGTTCAACCGCAGCTACCCATCTTGTCGATGGAGCTTGCGGAGCGTAACAAGGGGAAGCGTTTGCGCCAAACTTGAAGGCGGGGCGCCGAATGTCATAACACGTTTGTGAACAATGACTTAGGTTGCAGGGTCGACCCTGCGGGACAAGGGGCACATGTGGGCCTGATTGCACAATGTCTGCGCTTTCGCGAGATGGTCGTCTCCTTTACGAGACGTGACCTTCAGCAGCGCTATGTCGGGAGTGTTCTCGGCTGGCCCTGGCCTTTTATTCAGCCCTTGATGATGCTCGGGGTCTACTACCTCGTCTTCAACGTCCTTTTGGACATCAAAGTCCCGCCGGCTTGGCGCGAACAAATGGCCCAACGTTTGGGTTTGGAAGCCGATTCCGCCGCCGTCGGTAGCTTCCAGGTCATCGTATTGTGCTGCGGACTCATTCCTTGGCTCGCCACCGCGGAGTTTTTGGTGCGTTCGGCCGGGGTCATCCTCGAAAGCGGCAGCATGGTGAAGAAAGTCCGGTTCCCGTCGGAGATTCTGCCGGTTGCCCTGATCGGGTCCTACGTCATCAACATGGTGATCTTGTTCACTGTGTTTTTGGCCTTCACCTGGGGCTTGACTCTCTTCAGGTCGCCGCTGTTTTGGCTGTTCCCCGTGGTGGTCGTGCTCCATTTGATGTTCATGTTGGGCCTGGGCTTTTTGCTCGCGACCGCCAACGTTTTTGTGCGCGATGTCGGTCAGCTGGTACCCATTTTCATCAACCTGTGGTTTTTCCTTTCGCCCATCGTGTACTTGCGCGAGATGCTGGTGAATTCGGAAGGGGAGCCCGCGACTTGGCTCTGGGTTTTTGATTGGAACCCCCTCACCTACCTCATGGACCTCTATCGTTGGACCTTGGTTTTTCCCGAGGAAATTCGCCTGACCATCGACCGCAGTGGCCAAGAGAATATCTGGATCGAAGTCGGGATGACCGACGTGTTCCGAGAACTCGGTATTTTTGCGGCAATCGCCATTTCGCTCTACTTTATCGGGTACCACGTTTTCATGGCCAATAAGCACCGCTTTGCGGACGAGTTGTAGGGCGGACCATGGCTAAACCAAGCGTCAGCGTCAAAGACCTCGGCAAGTGCTACAAAATCTATCCCGATGCGCGCCACCGCATGAAGGAGTGGTTGAGCCCCACGCGAAAATCCTACCACGAAGAAAAGTGGGCGCTTCGCGGCATTAACTTCGACCTTTACCCCGGCCAAGCGCTGGGCATTGTGGGGATCAACGGCGCGGGCAAGTCCACGCTCTTAAAGATCCTCACCGGCACGTCGACCCAGACCACGGGAAACTATCAGCTGGATGGATCGGTGTCGTCGCTGCTGGAACTAGGCGCTGGTTTTCACCCGGAGTTTTCGGGCAAGCAAAACATCTACATGAACGCGGCGATCCAGGGTATTTCCAAAACTCAGGTCGATCAGCAGTACGAAGAAATCGCCGCCTTCACTGAGCTGGGGTCAGCGCTCAGTCGCCCGGTTCGCACCTATTCTTCGGGAATGGCGATGCGCCTCGGGTTCGCGGCATCCATGCTGGTTGACCCGGATGTCTTGATCTTGGATGAAGTCCTCGCCGTCGGCGACGCGCACTTTCAAAAAAAGTGCATGGACCAGTTCACGACTTTCCGCAACCAAAATAAGACAATCCTCTTCGTCAGTCACAGCGTCTTTCACGTGCGCGAGATCTGCGACCGTGTCATCTGGATTCACGACGGCGAAATGGTCATGGACGGCGATGCCAACGCCGTCACCGACGAGTACGAAACGAAACTGCTCGAACACCAAAGACCCGCGATGGCCTCCGTCGACGAGGCGGCAGAACTGAAGATGGGGCTCGCAAAGATCAAGGGCTTCGACGTCATGAAGCCCAATGGCGGCGGGGTTTTTACAGAGCAAGAGCCCATCGAGATCGGTACCAATGACGACCTCGTGGTGCGACTTCGCGTCCAGCACCCCGAAGCTGGCGCTGAGCTTTACCCGATGATCGCGGTCCTTCGAAACGATGGCTTGCTCGTGGTTTCAACCCGCCCCGAACAGGCCGTACGAGCCTCTGGCGGCGAAGACATTGTCGAGTTGAGACTGTCCGATCTTCGCATCTTGGGCGGTGAGTACTACTTCAACCTTTATCTCGCCGACGGCTCGGGAACCCACATCGTCGATCAAATGCTGCACGCGCGCCGCTTCAAGGTGCGTAGCCGGCACTTCGAAAAAGGTATCTACCTTTCGGATTATTCCTACCGCGTCGTTGACGCCGCGTCCGCGGACCCCGGAACATCATCGTGAGCGGCGACGCCCGGCCCCCGGTCGACTTGTCGATCGTCATTGTCAACTTCAACACCACGCGTTTTCTACCGACGCTGGTGGCGAGCATCCGCTCGCAGGAGTTTAGGGTCGAGGGCCGTCCGGGAAAACTTGAGATCATCTTGATCGACAATGCTTCGAAGGCCGAGGATGCCGCCGAGCTTGAGCAGCTTCGATCCACCGACCTCTCGGTGGTCTTGAATTCCCTGAACGTCGGTTACGGCCAGGCCAACAACCAAGGTTTTCACCTCGGCCGCGGGCGCTACCACCTGGTCTTGAATCCCGATGTCGTCATGTTGCCGGGCTGTCTTCAGTCGATGGTGGGGCACTTGGAGCAGACTCTCGAGACGGCGATGGTGTCGCCTCTCGCCTACATGGAGCCCTCGGCTTCAGTCTTGATGCCGCCGAACCAATTGCCGACGCCCGAGCTTTTTCAGCAGCAGACACGAGCCCAAACCGACGTCGAAGTGTTCAAGCGCAATTTGGCTGAACGCACCAGACTTTCCTACGAGTATTGGACGGCTACCGCACCCTTGCCGATGGAGATGCTGTCCGGTTGTGCGCTGTTGTTTCGCCGCGAGCTTTACGCCGACGAATTCCCATTCGATCCAGCTTTTCCGCTGTACTACGAAGACACCGACATGTTCATCCGCTTGACGGAGCGCGGTGAGCGCATGGTGCACCTATTTGACGCGCGGATCCTGCACTTTTGGTCGCAGTCGGCGGATACGCACGCTCGCGGCGCGCATCATCGGCAACGTTTGTCGGAACAGCTTTACTACAAAAAGCACTTCGGTGACGAGGGCCTCGCCAGCTACGAAAAAAGTCTCGCGGAGTCGCTCGACAATCGCGAGCAAGACCGCCACCTTGAGCCCTTTGACTGCGTCGAAGTTCCGGCCACTGCCGAGCCACCGTTGTTCGAGTTCGAGGTGGGCGCGAAGATCCCGCCGTTTTTTGCCGAGTTTGCGGGCAATCCGATCTTCACGCTCGCCGTCGGTTTATTCCCGGACGAAGAGGGCGCCTTCACGGTGTCGCAACCGATGTGGGATCTGCTCGGCCCGGGGCGCTACTACATCCGAGCGATCGATCGCGCCAACTTCAAAACGCTGCGGGCCTGGTCGGTGAAGAAGGGCTAAGCATGAGTGTAGATGCGATCTATCAAAGTCCGCTAGGCCCGATTGAGATCGGCCCGATGGAACCCGATCGCGATCGCTCCAGTATCCTCGAACTTTTCGCAGCGACATTCGATCGCGAGAAATCCGCCGCCGAGTGGGATTGGCAGTTCGTCAAGAATCCCGTCGGTTCGTTTTACGAGGTCGGGCGCAACGAGGCCGGGCGCGTCGTCAGTCAATTCGCCGTCGTGCCCACGCGAGTCCAGATCGCCGATCGTGATTTCGTTTTCGGGCAAGTCGTCGATTCCATGGTTCACCCCGACTACCGCGTGGGACTAAAACACCGCGGTCTGTTTGCCACGACGACGGACGGCCTCGTCGATCGTTGCGGCCACCGCGACGGTTTGCTCATCATGGTGGGATTGCCGAACCCGCCGGCCTTTCGCATCGGCCGCCGCATGAACCAGTACCACCCTATGGGGAAGGTTTACTTTCATTCGAAGACGATCATTGCGAAACCCCAAGTGCCGACCATTCCCGAGAGCCTGAAAGTCCGCGGCGAGAGCTTTCGGATCGAAGCCGTCTCGCGTTTCTCCCCCGATCTGGACGGGTTGTGGCAGCGATTGCGGAAAGGGCACCGAACGATCGCCCACCGCGATGCCCAACTCATGAACTGGCGCTATGCTGAGGCCGTCGGTTCTGACTACCACATTCTTGAAGTGCGGGATGCGCATGACGGCTTGCTTTTAGGCTTTGCAGTTGGCGTCATCGGATACCTCAACCGACCGGACGGCATTATCGCGGATTGGTTCGTCGATCCCGCGCGCCCCTTCGCGGCGGAGGCTCTCCTTAAAGTCATCGAAGAAACGATGGCCAACACCAGTATGACGCGCGTCCAGTGTTTTCTGAACTTTGCTGCCGAAGAATCACGGTTTTTTGAAGACCGTGGATACGAGCTGGCGCCGACGCACTACCGCATGGTGAGCCGAAGCTACGATTCGGATATCGTGACGCCCAATGCTCTCGGTCGCGAGTGGTACTACACGCTGGGCGACTTTGACGTCGTCTAGATTGATTCGGACTGGTCAGTGAAAGGACGGACATGGAACCAGAAATCGTTGACATCAGTTCGCCAGTGCGCGAGCTTCCTTTAGAGAAACAGACTCCCGAGGGCCTCGCCGAACTCGGCATCATCGGGATTCAGGTGGGGAGCCGCGAGTTCCTTCAGAAGAACTTTTTGAACACCGACCTCGCTCGTTTGCGGGGCCCTGACGGTTCGACAACTCACCGCGGGGCGCTGTGCGAGATCGACGGCGCGCTTTACTTCGAGCACGATTGCACGACGCCTTTTCCTGTGCCCGACAACACCTTCGAAGTCGTTACTAGCGAGCATTTCATCGAACACATTCATCCCGATGCGGCGCTGGCTTGGCTTAAAGAAATGCACCGCGTCTTGCGCCCGGATGGCTTACTTCGCGTGTCGACGCCCGACCTTCAGATCTACTGCGCTGGCTACCTTGATCCCGAACAGAAGTTCTTCAAAGAACACCGGGCGAGTCTCAAAGGAGTGGTCCCCGGCGAGGTGCCGACCAGAAAAGCCTGGATGGTGAACCAGATCTTTTACGGCTACGGCCACACCTACATCTATGACTTTGATGAACTCGTCTACACTTTCGAGCGAGCGGGTTTCGATCCGTCGCGGGCTCAGCGGGCGTCTTTTCGCCAAGGGCTAAGGCCAAGCATTGCCGCTCTCGATCTCGAATCACACCACGATGAGAGCGTTTACGCTGAGATCACCAAAGCGTAATCACGGTTTCTCTTGCTGAAGTGCGCACAATCCCTATTCTGGTGATCTCCGACACCCGCCCAATTCGACACGACAACTCCTGACCTGGGACCCTAGATGAGCGCATCCCTTTTTCGCGGTTTGTTCTTCGCGGCCATTTTCGCGCTGTTGTTTTGCGCGTTGGCTGCGCCACTGGTGGCGCAGGAAAAAAAGAAGAAGGACGCCGGTCCCGTCAACGTCCCGGCGTCGATCGAAAAGGGCGTTGCGTGGCTCATCGAGTATCAGTCACCGGACGGCACTTGGAATAGCCGGAAGCATCGACCCGAAGTGGCTGGCAGCACGGCGCTCGGTGCCTACACTCTGCTGAAGTGTGGCGTGCCGTCTCGCCATCCCGCGGTGCAGAAAGCGCTCGCCTTTGTTCGATCCCATCTGAAAGATCGCACTTACGAAGTCGGTCTTGCGCTGATGCTTTACGCCTCCTTGCCCGAGGCCGATCGGCCCCAAGCAGAGATCAATCGCCTTGGCAAATTCTTGGTGGCTCATCTAACCGAGAAGGGATGGGGATATCCCGGTGCCCACAACGGCCAGAACCTGAAACAAACCGACCTTTCCAACTCGCAGTACGCAGCTCTCGGGCTACAGGCCGCGCAAAAGTGTGGCTGTGAAGTGCCCGTCTTGGCGTGGAGAACGCTCGCCCAGTATGTCCTCGCTTTGCAGGGGCGTTACGGGTCTTTTCGCTATCGGCCGGGAAGTACGCCTTCTTCGAGTATGTGCGTGGCGGGTACGGCGACTTTGATCATCTGCCGCGAGAAGCTCAAACGCATCAAGGGCCTTCGAGGACTCAGAAACCAAATTCGCGGTGCGCTCAGCAGAGCTGAGGGCTGGTTTCGCAAGAACTGGTACCTCGAGCAGAACCGAAAGTACGGCAAGAAAGTAGAAGACGAGAAACGCTGGACCTACTACTACCTCTATGGTCTGGAGCGCGTGGGTTCTTTCCACGAGGTCGACATCTACGCCGGAAAAGACTGGTATGGGGAAGGCTCACGGATCATCGTCAGCCGCCAGAGCAGGGCAGGCCCTGGGCTACTGACTACCGCGAGGTTTGGGAGAACACCTGCTTTGCTCTGCTCTTTTTGAGCCGTGGGTCACGAAGCACCGGCGGCATCAACCAAAGGGTGCGAGCCGGATCGTCGGACGAGATCAAAGAGGACATCATCATCCGGAGCGATGGCAAAAACCCGGCGACACCCCCCGGTGTCAGAATAGTTGTCCCTGATCTAAGGTCGGTGGGCCCCGGTGAAGAGCGAAGCTCTTTGCAGGGCTCTTCCTTCGCCGCCGTAGGCGGCTTCCCCCATGGGGGAACGATGCTTGAT
>JAZGFI010000109.1:0-2882 GCA_036479435.1 Planctomycetota bacterium
GATGGTAATAGTTGTTGATGAACTCTTTGAGAATTCGGCGAAGATGATTTTCGGAAAGGGCAATGACATGGTCAGTGCATTCTCTGCGAAGCGTCCCGATGACTCGTTCGCAAAAGGCATTTTGCCAAGGCGACTTTCGCGAGCTGATCACTTCTTCGATGCCGAGCGCTTTGATCTTCTTCTTGAAGACGTCGCCGATCTGTTGGGCGGTCCACTCCGCGGTCGGATTCTTGGTGATGTTGAAATGAACGATGCGCCGTCGATCGTGCGAGAGTACGACGAAGACGTAGAGAGCACTTTGAAGGTCAACGTGGGCACGGTGAAGAAGTCGCAAGCCGCGCTGACGTCCATGTGGTTGCTGATGAAGGTCCTCCAGTTTTGGCGCGAACCGTCGTTCGATTGTTTTTTGACCATGTATCGCTCGACCGTGGACTTGGCGACGTCGTGTCCGAGCTTTCGAAGTTCGTTTCGGATTCGCGGAGATCCCCAGGTCGTGTTGTCGGTGGAGATGCGCTTGATCAGCTCGATGATCTCGTCGGTGATAGGTGGTCTTCCGCCCGAGGGCGCTCGGGACTTTCGTTTCCAATAGTATGCGAAGCCCTTGCGGTGCCAGTTCAGCACGGTCTCGGGTTTCACGATGACGAGGTAGTCGCTCCAGTTTTCAAAGAGGCTGCAGAGTAGGATCCAGAACGTGCGGTCGCTGTCATCTAAGTTGGCGCGAGAGACGCTGCGTCGGAGGACGTTAAGCTGTTGGCGTAGTGCCACGTTTTCGACCGCGAGTCGCGCTCGGTCGGCGGCGACGGCTTCGAGAAGCGCAAAGGCTTGAGAGAGGAGCTTAAACATGGGCGCATCTTGTTGGGTCACGACCGTTGACCGGAGGTCGGGCGTGGATTAACGTCGAAATCTCTGGCGTGTAACCCGTGATTGGGGACAGCTTTCGAGTTTTCGGGAAGGAGTACGGCTCGAGTCTTGCCTAGGCTTGGGCTTAAACGAAGCACCACCGAAAAAGAAGAACTAGGCGCGAACATCGTTTTCTCAGACGCTCAGACCGACCCGCCCAAAAACAACAGAATGCATCGAACAGGGAGCGTATCCGCCATTCAGAGCCAATCGCCAACCATTGCCTTGATCGGCACCATCTAAAAGCTGGATGGCCTCTCGGAGTACCAACCTCATTTTTTGGAATCGGCGCTAGAGGACGTAGGATGGGCGATCACCGTACACCTAGGAGTTTTGATCATGAAGAAGTGGCTCATCATTGGTTTGGTCGTTGTCGTGGGAGTTGTTGGCTCCATGACGGTTGTGGGCTTCATGGGCGTGCGCGCGAATGATTCCGCGTTGGAAGAAATCCGCGACAACAAGAGAGCCGTTGTGCTCAAGGTCTCTGGGATGACATGAGGCGTGGGGTGCACTTTGAGCGTGCGTGACGCGCTCCTCGATCAGCCGAACGTCAAAGAGGTCGCCATTGACTACGACAAGGGTCTGGCCTACGTGTTGCCCGACGGCGATTTCGACGTCGAAAAGGCCATTTCGGCTCTTGGCGAAGACGGCAAGTACACGGCTTCCATCCAGTAGAACGCAGGCAAAAGGGCAGCGGTGAGAGTTTGAGTTTCAAGCTCTTGGGCTCGCGAGGCTGAGCCGTTGCCCTGTGTCCCCCCCCCAACGCTTGTAGGCGAGAGCGGCATTGCGACCGCCGCGGTCACGAGTTCTCAAGCAAGGCGAAGCGGGCCCTACTTGCCCTCGCGTGTCTTGGCAGCCAGCTTGATCTCCTTGGTCTGGCCGGACTTGATCACCAGCTCAAGAATTTCACTGACGTCGACGTAGCCGTGCTTCGCCGGTACCCAGCATTGAAGGGCAATCTTGACCTTTCCGGGCATCAAGTTTCTTAGCGTCGCGCGTCCGCTGTCCTTTGAGCCGCGCAAGCTGTGAGACACGGGACGAAGCCCGCCTAAAGTTGCGACCCGAAATACGGCGTTCGACGGGGTTTGGCTGGAGGACCAGCTAACGACGAGCTGCCCAGTTGGCGGGAGTTGAAGCGTGAACTCCTTGTCGCCAGCTGGCACTTCGCGTTGGAAGCGTTGGCCACCGACATAGATGTCGAGATGCACGGGCGCCATTTGCAGCCCGCGTATTTGGTAGCGACCCGGCGAAAGGAAGGAGGTCCCGCCATATTGACCGAGGATTTCGGCCTTTGGGTCCGCGTCCTGACGCCAGAGGACCCGTCCTTGAGCGGGACGTCGGTGGGCATCAAGGAGATGGACCACTAAGCGGCCATTCTTCGGCGCGATCTGCAGACGGATCGGCATCGGCGTGTCGTCGGCAAGTTCGCGACGACTGTAGAACCTCGTGAAACCACGGGCGTTGGTGCTGAGTTGAAGTTTTCCGGCCGGAGGCCAGGCGAAACGGGCCTGCCCTTCGGCATTCGTTCGCACCTTGACGAACTGTTTGCCCAATCCGGCGCCAACCGCAAGAACGCTCACCTGGGCGTTCGCGACGGGGTGGTTTTTGAGATCTACAACGAGAAAATCGAGGTGCCGCTCGGGCCGCGAAGGTGTGTGCAATTCGACGGTCAAGCTTCTGACCATTTCGGTCTTAAGCTCCCCGCCGCTGGCGATGAATTCGCCAAAGGGACCGAGCAAGTGCAGTTCAAAGGGGATTCCCACTCCCAATCCCGAGATTCTAAGTCGTCCTCGGGTCGAGGTCTTGAAGTGCGTGAGACGGCGCTTTGGTGTAAGCACCCACGCATCTTGAGGTCCCCAGCATCGCGCTATTTGAGGCCTCTCTTGGACTTCAAGTAAGTGAGGCCCACGCCGAGTTCCCTCGTCGTGAGCCTCTTTGCCCGAAGGCTTCCGAGTCCCGGCTATCCCTTGGCGGGTTGCTCC
>JAZGFI010000110.1:0-4542 GCA_036479435.1 Planctomycetota bacterium
TTGCGAATCTGGATAGGGGGCGGCGGAGAACGAGTTTTGCCGTCTTACAACCAAGGATTTCGAGAGCGGATGATTCAGCGCATGGCTGGCCCCGAAGGCATCAGTGGAAGCGCGTTGTCGCAGGAGGTTGGTGTTTCTCAAGGCACTTTGTCGCGTTGGTTTGCAGCAGCGCGTAGAGTTTCAGCTATGAGCCACGACCAGAAGAAGAGCGTATCAAGTCGCCGAGATCTAAGCCCCGCAGTCAAATTTCGTCTTGTGGAAGAGGCATCTAAACTTAGCGAAGACGATCTCGGGGGCTTTCTCCGCCGAGAGGGCATTCGAGAGCCAAACCTTCGTGAGTGGGAGCAGACGATTAAGGCTGGCGCCATCGCCGCTTTGACTCCAGCTAGCCGCCGTGCCAAAAAGAGCACGCCAGAGGCCAAGCGCATCAAGGCACTGGAAAAAGAGCTTCGTCGCAAAGAGAAGGCCCTCGCCGAAGCAGCGGCGATCATCGTGCTAAAAAAAAGAGTCGCGGAGATCTGGGGGGACGAGGAAGGCGACACGGATACGAGGAACGAAACATGATCCTCGGATTGATCGACGAGGCAGTGGTAGCTGGCGCTCGTCAGCGGATCGCTTGCGAGGCCATTGGGCTTGATGCTCGAACCGTGCAACGCTGGAAAACGAAGGGAGTCGGGGCCGACGGTCGTGCTGGCCCGAAACGAACCCCGAAATGCAAGCTCAGCAAAAAGGAGCGCAACAAGATCCTCAAGATCGCAGCAATGCCACAGTATCGGAATCTAAGCCCCAGGCAGATCGTGCCGCTTCTTGCCGACAAAGGCCGCTATGTCGGCTCTGAGTCTACTTTTTACCGAATCCTCCACGAGGAAAAACAGATCCAACACCGTGAGCGGTCAAGGAAGCCACAGAAAAGACACCGGCCTGATGAGCAGATCGCTTGGGGCCCAAACTGTGTTTGGAGCTGGGATATCACGTACTTGAAATCGCCGGTGCGCGGCGCTTTTTACTACCTCTACTTGATCGTCGATGTTTGGAGCCGAAAGATCGTGGGCTTCGCAGTCCATCAAACGGAAGATGGCAGCTACGCCGAGGCGCTAATCAGAGAGGCTTGCGCTCGCGAGGGCGTCGAACGTGATGAACTCGTCTTGCACTCCGACAATGGTAGCCCGATGAAAGCCGCAACGATGCTGGCAGCACTCCAAGACCTTGGTGTCACCGCCTCTTTTAGCCGGCCCCGAGTCAGCGACGACAACCCTTACTCTGAAGCCCTCTTTAGAACCCTTAAGTACTGCCCGGCCTACCCCAGAAAACCATTCCAATCGCCTGAGGCAGCATTGCAATGGGTGAACGAATTCGTCGACTGGTACAACACCGAGCATCGGCACAGCGGAATCAAATTCGTGACGCCGGAGCAGCGACACAAAGGCGCCGACAAGGAACTGCTGAGGAAACGCGATGAAGTTTACGCAGCAGCGAAGCTGAAGAACCCTGAACGATGGTCTGGAAAAACGCGAGACTGGTCACCTATCGAGAGCGTCGCCCTGAATCCAGAGCCTGCATCGATCGAGGCGGCATGAAGTGAAACGCTCAAGCGGCAACTATCTTGAAACTCACCGTAACCGTGCTTAGTCAACTTCGCGATGGTCATCCAAAGAACGGCCAAAATACCCAAGGATCCGAGGTACGCAAAATGCAGCGGGCGCCCCCATCGGTAGTCTGTATAGAAAAGCGCAAAACTAAGTTCCGCCAACACCAATATCACAGAGACGAGCTTGAGAATTGCCTCAAATCTCATGATCTTAGGCTGCCGATTCCAATATTGGCGCCGATCGGAATGAAGAGTGGACTCTTGGCACCCGCGGCAGTAGTCGAGGCCTCGCCGTTCTTCAAGATCGCCCGAGAAGCAGGACAAGCAGTAGCGGTGAAAACGCCTTGGTCGCCACCGAATGCGGCTGGGAAGACTGGCAATCAGCGATGGTTTGACCGCCACCGTGGAGTTGACACTGGTGCTTCCGTCGAGCGCCCTCTCTCCTTTATCCTCAGCCATTGAGGCCACGAAAGCGCCAGACTGGCACCTGTCCTTCCAGCGCCGGAACTGCCGCGAGATCGCAAAGGTCATCAGCAAACCAAGAGCAGCATAGGTCGCCGCAAAAATGCCCTTTCGATGCGGCCTCGTGTAGACATCCAAGAACTCAGAGAATTCAGAGGGTGCGAACATGAGACCGAAACCTGCCAGCATCCCGATGGCAAACAAGCCATACCAAATCATGCGTAGAGGAAACGGAGCACCATGGCGGCTCAACTTCGATGCCGAGATCCAAGTCAACAGAGCAAGCAATGCGATCGGCGGATAGTGGACAACAAAGACGCCAAGAATCGCAACAACCCCGGCGGCAATCTTGATGCTTACTTCCAGGGATCGGGGAGCTGGGTTCAGATTCCAGCGGCGTGCAAGATCAACAGCGCGCGAGTAGCGACCGCAGTCTTCGCAACACCAAGACCCCTGATTGGTCTTAAGTCGATGAGAAAAGCAATGAAGACAATAAGATGGCGCGTTGGTCTTCGGCGCTTGATCTGTCGTCAACTGCACCCGCACCCGATGGGTCCCCTCTCAGCCTTCGATTGCCTGTATCTTCGAGTCTCAACCCCATCTTAGCTGATTGGCCGAGCACCGACCACGGGAAGGATCTCGCCGGTGATGGCACAAGTGAGTGAGAGCCCCGAACCGCCTAGCGGCTCGAGGCTCTCACGAAAGTCCAAGGTTGCCTCAGTTAGAAACCGATGATCGAAAACTCGGGCGTGAAGCGATCGCCGGGCATGTACGGCACGCCGTCATTACCGGGCGTGATCGTGAGACCCGAGGAAAGACCTGGGAACTCAATCACGGACCCGACGCCAATGGTCGTCGCCAAGCGAGGCGACAACTTCAAGTAGTCACTGGGGAAAATCTCGGGGTTGTAGAGCGCGGCCTGGCTGTAGAAGGTGACGCCCATCAGGGCGGCGATGTCGGGAATCACGGTCGAAGGCAGTTGCTCGAGAGTCATCGGAAGGAAAAGGAAGGGATTGACGAGTAAAGTGTCGTTCCAGCCGATTTGTTGGCTTGCGGTGATCGTCCCGATCAGCATGAAACACTCGGCACAGCAAACGTCGATGTTGACCGTGGTGCTTAGCGGATTCATCAAATCGCCGTCGGTGGCGACAATTTGGATCGGTGTTGATAGGCCTACGAAGGCGTTCGAGCAGGTCACGGTGCAAGTGATGCTGGCGACGTCATTTCCAATACCCACCGGCGGATCACAAACGAGGATGCCGGCCCCAAAGTCAGTGGCAGTGATCGAAGTGATCCCCTGGCCGACTTCAGGCGGAATAAAGGTGATGGTGAAGGTCTGCGGGGTGCCGATCAACACGTCAAGCTTGTTGCCCGCAGGTACGTTTTGAGCGATCGGCGGGACGTTGTTCGGGCTCGTGACTCCGACATCAAAACAAAAGACCTGCCCATCCAAAAAGTCAACGCCGTCGATGTTGCCGCCCGGGCCGTCATAGTCGATACCCGCGTGATCAAAGCGACCGATGTTAAAGGAGTTGGTGCCGTCACCGGCGTTGACGCCGACGGTAGCTGCCGTACCGCCAAATCCACTCGTTCCGCCCGAAGCATCACCGGTCGTCCAATTCATGTCGCCGAAGCAAAAACAGACGTTGTTGCCGATGCCAACGAGCGAGTCCGTGCCATCGCTGATGATCAGTTGGAAAGTGTTGAGCTTGTCGGTGTTTTCATTGAAGTAAGCGACGTTGTCCCAAGTGACGACAAAGCGATTGGCTTCAGATCGAAACCAGACGAGTCCGGCGTTGATGCCACCGCTCGTATCGACATCACCAAAAAACGGCGCAAGGATGGGCGTTGGCGAACTCGGAAAAGCGAAGGGGGTGAAAGTCGCGAGTCCGTTGCCAAAGGTGCAGTTGCCGTTGTTGTTGACATAGATCTCGGTGTAGGTGGTGCCAAACAACTCGAACCCGAACTGCAGGGGGATGGCAGTGGAGATGTCATCGTCGTTGAATTGGCAGGGGTCCAAGGGATTGGCTGCACCCGCCCCACCTGTGCCGTCCATGACCACGACCGAGAAAGTGCCGTCGAGCGGGATGCACAAGGTACTCGTATCAAAAGTCGGGCACGACATGGGCCCCGGACTGACACCGGGCTGCACGACTGGCGGCGTGTAAGGCGTGACGCCTAGCGATTTCCCGGGATGGGTTTGGGCTAGGGCCGCGGAAGCGACGGCCAAGATCAGCACGAGGGCCAAAGGGGATCGATGCATGAAATTCTCCTCTAGGCTGAGACGCGACCGCACGGTCCAATGGGCGCTCTCTGTCGAGGCCATTACTACAGTGCTGCCGAACTCAGCAAATGACGCTGGCAAAGGTGGTGTAACTTCTCTTCTGTACTTTCCACTTCGGCCTCTCTTCTCAGCTGCGGGGCCCCGAGTGATGGCGAAGCCATCGCTTGGGCGCAGCCTGCGTTTGCCGGTTTCGGCAGGCCCCCAGCGC
>JAZGFI010000111.1:0-17310 GCA_036479435.1 Planctomycetota bacterium
GCCGTCTACGACGCGATCGGCGTGCGCGTCACTTCGATCCCGATCACCCCGAGAAAAGTTCTTGAGGCCTTGGCCCAAAAGGAGAAGAAATGAAGGCCTTCAAGATGGCCCAGCCGAAGACGCTCGCAGGAGCGCACTCGGTTCTAAAGGGCAGCTTCGACAGCACCAAGATCATGGCCGGTGGAACCGACTTGATCGCGATGATGAAGGACGGCGCGGCCGCTCCGGATTTAGTCGTCAACGTCAAAGGCGTGGAAAAGATGCGCTGGATGGAAAAGACCGACCGCGGTCTTGAGATCGGCGCACTGATCACCATGACCGAACTCGCGGAACTGGAAGGCGTCTCGAAGGACTACCCCGCGATCAGGGCGACGATTTTGCGATCGGCCACGCCGCAAGTTCGCAATGCAGCAACGATCGCCGGCAATCTTTGTCAGCGCCCGCGCTGCGTGTACTTCCGTCACGAGTCTTACAGCTGCCTGAAAAATGGCGGCAAGACCTGCCCGGCCAAAGAAGGTGCCCACGAAAACCACGCGATTTTCAATAACGACTTGTGTAACGCGCCGCATGTCTCCAATCTCGCGCCGGTGTTCATTGCTTACGAGGCTGAGATTGACATCGCCGGTCCGAAGGGCACTCGCACGGTCAAGGCCGAAGAGTTTTTCACCGGCCCCGAAAAACAAGTCATGGCCGAGAACATCCTGAAGGCGGACGAGGTCGTCACGGCCATCATCCTGCCGAAAAACTCCGCGCGCAAGAACTCCGCCTACGTCGAAGCTCGTCAAAAACAGTCCTACGACTGGGCATTGACGGGAGCGACCGTGGCGATAGAACTGGATGGCGACAAAGTCAAATCCAGCCGCATCGTGTTGTCAGCGATCGCGCCAACACCACTACGCCGCCGAGACCTCGAGAAAATGATCGAGGGCAAGCGACTCACCGAGTCGCGAATTAAAGATGTCGCGGAGGCCGCGGTGAAGAACGCGACGCCGCTGCGTGACAATGCTTACAAAACGATCATGTTGAAGGCGGTGCTCTCACGAGCCATGCGCCAAGCCAAGGAGGCCTGATCCATGGAAAAAACTGACTCCAACTACGAACCGCTCCCCAAAGACCTCTGTCCCGAGTTCAAGACCAAGACCATGACTTTGAACACGGAATACCGCCGCAACCCCTTTGAGGACCAAGCGGCATCCTGCACCGCCCACTTTTGGTGCATGATCACCATGGATGTGCATGGCCCCGACGATGACGACGTTGAGCCCCAGGAATGCCGCCCCGGGCGTAAGTGCTACGACAGCCGTCACCCGCGGGGATAGGCCTTCTCAACGCGTATTGCAGCTAAGAGCCGCGGTCAGCCAAAGAGCTGGCCGCGGCATTTTTGCGCCTTCAGTTTCGGTTCTTCTTGACCTTGGGCCCCATCATCTCGCAGACTGGATCATCAGCCCAGTTTATCTATCCAGACGCCGTGGTAGATTGAACTCCTCTTCGCAACTCAGCCTAAGCTTAGAGACCGTCCGGAGACAGGTATGTCTATTAGAATTCGCAGCTTTGTTGCCATCACCTTGGCCACGACTTTCGCCTGGATATTCGCGACGGCTTTTGCTGTAGCCCTGGCGCTGCCCTCAACCCAAGGCCCGCCCGCCTTCGTACGAGGAGAGCTTGCCGACCACTTTCACCAAAGTTCGGCGATCGCGGTCGAAGATCCGACGATGAACGGCGGGATGCTCATTGCCACCGAGGAAATCGGACTGTTCATTCCCAATCAAGAGAACTTCGCGGCGGAGGTTATCGACATCCATTGGGGCATTTTGGGCGCCATCATCCCGACCACCAAGCCCACCAGTTTTGGCTATCGCATTCGGGCCATCTACAGCGACTCCCCGCCCGAGGCTTTCTACGATTTCGGTCCACTTTTTTACGCGCCACGACTTCTCGATCCGGGACTTGAACCCAAACCACATTCACACCAGTTCATGCATTTGGAACCGGCCCACTTGTTCCGGCCTATAGGCGGCGACCCCTTCAATATGACTGCCTGGCTCAGCCATGGCTTCGTCGGATCTGGCCCGGGAAACATCCAAGCGGTCTTTTTGATCGGCCCGGCGCCGACCTTGATGGTGAAGCCCATGAAGAATCTCGCGCGCCTGCCGCCAAACTCGCCGACCGGCGGCACCATGACAGGGCTCATCATGGTGCTGCAAACTTCGGTGTTAGAGGCCAACGCTTCGACCCCGGGGGCACCCGCCCTTAACTTGTCGAATGCCATCGGGCTGCGAGCGATGGTTGGCCCCCCGATCAAGATTGACTCGCACCTTGGCAACTACGGCCCCGATCGCGCCGACATATTTTTTAGCGGCACCAACATCGTTCCCTCGCTAACCGTCGACTTCGTAGACGCGACGGGCACAACGATCACGCAGAACATTAGAATCCACAGCGGCTCGACCTTTAGCGTTGATGTTCCACCCGGCACGAAAACCGGGATACTGGCGATGTCGTCTCCCACCGGAGTCGTGGCCTTCGAAAACGAAGCCATCTTCGTCAAAACCCACGGAGTGCGGCAACCATTGCTAGTCCCCGGCCAGATTCCGGTCATCACCTCGGTTGTCGAAGACGGCGAGACGGTTTGGGGCTTTACCGTAACCGGCACCGCGGACCAGCTCGGCGAACTCTTTGGGCTGATTCCCCCGGGAGCTTTGCAGATTTTTGACATCGAATTTGAGATTTACCCCTACCACCCGACTCGGAACTTCGCCGGTCGCGGCACGACCATCCCCATTGAGATCGCCGTCGAAGAGGTCATGCCGGTCATTGCTCCTCCGAGTAGCGACGCCGCCATCGCGGTCCAAACACTGCCGATCCTTGAGCCCATTGGGAGCGATGGCGTCGTGTTGAAAACAACCTTCGAAGATGTCGAGGGCGACGTCGATATCACTTTCAGTACCACGATGCCGGGATCGACTTTTCAGTACATGGCGGTCGTTCGGATTCGCGTCGCGACGCCTTAGTCAGCGAGAACGGCGAGGCGCCGGTCGTGCGTGTATCAGCGAAACGAGGCGAGGCGCCGGTCGTTTCGGAGCCCCCGGTAGGCGTCGGAGTTGAGTTCTTTCTTGGCGAACGAGCTGTTTTCGTGAAGGGCTTCCAGGGCCGCCAAGAACTGCGCGACGCGATCGACCTCCCCTTCTCGTGCGGCGGCACGCGAGGCCAGGACTAGGGCCCAGCCGTTCTTCGGGGACAACTTCAACGCCCGCTCGTAGCTCTCTCGGGCTTCTCGGTGGCGCTCTAGATCTTCGAAAGAACGCCCCAAGTAGAGCAAGGCTTCGCGGCGAAGGCCCAGACCGATCCGAGCTGGCGAGTTTGCGAGCGGGCTCAAAATTGCGACAGCTGTCGCTAATTCGGTGTTCCAGTAACGCACCAGGCCGCGCAACAAGTCGAGCGTGTCCAAGGACTGAAACTGCGCGACTTCCCCGCGACCAATCTCCCGAACGTAGCCAAGGTCATCGGCCGCCTGTTTCACGAGCCGCCGACGGTCCTCTATGAATTCGTCCCAAACACGCTGCGACAGATCGTCATTTCGCGGCCGACGGTCGAAAAGCAAGCGATCTAAAGAGAGCAGATAGCGCACCGTGAGTTCCGCACGCAAGTAGCGGGCGTCAACGCGATCGGGGTTGGATTGCAGAAGGATCTCGATCTGCCGAAAGGCCTCGGCTACAGGGTCTGCTGCCTGTTCGGAATTGAGATCAGGCATCTGCCCCGATAGACCACCCGCTTGTCGAACCAGCTTGCGGAGGGTTATCTCGCCGATGGCAAAAGACACCTTCGCGCGCAGTAAGCCAATCTCGAGATTTTCGGGATACTCGTCCGCGAGATCAGCTAAGTCAATCTGCGTCCTTTGGAAACGCCCGAGGGCTTCAGCCGATTCGCCCTTGACGGCGGCGGCCTCACCGCGCGCAATCTCCAAGGCGGCGAGGGCGGTTTCAGCGGCTTCCAATCGTCCTTTGCGCTGCGCGATGCTGCGGTACACGGCCTGAGCTTCTTGGTACTTACCGCGCTCCACGAGGCCCAGACCAAGCCCTCTTTTCACGCCAACTTCTTTGTCTTTCAAGCTCTCCAGCAAAGAGTGAATGGAATCCGCGTCCGCGCTCATCGTTTCGCGAGCGACCCCTTCTTCTTTCTCCAATATCTGAATGTCCGCGGCGATCGCGCTTAGGCTTTGCCGATAGGCCTCCAACGCTTCTTCATACCTCGATAGTCCGCGCAGTGCATGAGCTTTAGAGTAGGCCAGCTCCCAGCTTCGCACCGCACCTTCGGCGCGCTCAAGGTCGAGGAGGGCGGCTCCAAAACGCTGGAGGTGCGCATTCATCAACCCCCGTTGGTAGTAGGCCGCCCCAAGCTTCTCGTCGACGCGGCCCCCTTCGCGGCGCGGATTCCGCTCGGTCATCGCCGCGATCATGCCCGTATAGACTTCGCGAGCCTCACGCAGCCGCCCCATCTTGCTCAGCAGGCCCGCACGCAGAAAATGCCCCCAGTAATCATCGGGTCGTTGATCGAGGTAAGCGTCCGCGGCCCTGAGGCCCAAGGCGTGACCGCCGCTAATCTGGCCCGCGCTCAGTGCCACCACAAAGTGGTCCTCAATATCGCGTGATGGAGTGTTGGCGATCGTCTCAATTTCTAGGGGCAACAAGGCGCTTCGATCACGTTTTGCCCTTAGGTAGGCGCGCAGAGCTAAGCTGCGTTGCCTAACCCCTTGAGCTTCGCGACTCCATTCGTCAACCAGCGCAAGGGCCTCTTCGAAACGGTGTTCGCGGCGCAAGGCCATGATTTTCATCGCTCGGACCCGGTCCGCCAGTCCGGTCTCGGCCGGCGCTTGACTCGCGATGCGGATGAGGTCCGCAGCGCGCCGCCCGGTGGTCACGACACTGGTGTCGTCTTCTCCACCCCGGCGGATAATCGACTGGCGCATCAAGTCTTCGTGAGCATCAAAAGGGCGGTAGGCGATAAGCGCTTGCCGTGCCTCTTTGAAATCCGGGCGCTCGTCGAGCAGGGTTTCGAGTCGATAGACAGCGGCTTTGTAGTCACCTCTTCGCGCCGCGACCCTGGCCTCGGCAAGGCGCGATTGCGCGACGGCCTCGCGATCGGCGGCGGCGTTGAGGCCCGCGAGCAAGGCGTAGGCCAAACCGATCATCAAGATCAAGGCCGCAAGGCTCGCGACTTTGCGACGCACAAGGTAGCGCCAACTTCTGCGGACACGGCCAAGGCGGCGGGCGAGCACCGGTCGCCCGGAAGCGTAGCGTTCCAAGTCTTCTGCAAGTTCACGAGCGGTGGCGTAGCGCTGCTCGCTTTCTTTTTCGATTGCCTTGGAGACGATGGCATCGAGATCAGCGTTGATTTCAAAACGGCGAAGGCTGGGTGGGTCTCGCTGCAAGACTTGGCGCGCGACAGCCTGCGTGCTTCGGCCCTCAAAGGGCAAGCGATCGCTCAGAAGCTGATAGAGAGAAACGCCTAGTGAATAGATGTCTGTCCGCCGGTCCATCGCTTCGGCATCACCCCGTACTTGCTCCGGCGACATGTAGGCGATGGTGCCGACCAAGGCGCCGGATTGGGTCAGACCGAGGTGGCCTTCTTCTTTCGCGAGGCCGAAGTCCAACACGTAAGGATGGTCTTCATCGATGAGGATGTTGCTGGGCTTCACATCGCGATGAATAATCCCTCGCTCATGCGCGTGGTGTAGAGCACGGGCGATGTCGATGGTCCAGGCCACGGTGCGCGCCACTCGTAACTCTAGACGTCTGATTTTGGAACCTTCGTTCGCAAAAGACGCCGAAGACTCCTCCCTTAGAGCTGTCAGGGGGTCTTGGCCCGAAACGTAACGCATCGCTATATAGGGAACGCCATCGGCGTCGCCGCGTGCGTAGACTTCGACGATGTTGGGATGCGAAAGCGAAGCCAGGATCTCGGCTTCGCGAAGAAAGCGACCCTCGACTTCCTCGCCGCGCCTCGAAAGCAACTTCACCGCGACCAGGCGCCCGAGGACCTCATCTTGGGCGAGGTAGAGCACGCCCATGCCCCCGGAACCGATCTGCCGCAGAAGTCGGTAGGGCCCGATCCTCTGCCCGCTTTCAATCTTCTCAAGGATCTCCGCGCCACCACGCTTGGCGATCTGGTCGAGGCCTCCTTCGACTAACTCGTGGAGCGCCAAGAGCTCAAGGAGTTCGTCGCAATCCGCGTCATCTCGTTGGATCAGATCTTCGACGGGTTTGGAATCGCTACTCGCCAGGTAGTAGGCCTCAAGTCGCTGCGCCGCCCTTTGGCCTGCGCTACTTTCACCTTCAGGCATCGGTTTCGAGGACGTCCTTCAGCTCTTCCACCAGGCGAAGACGCGCTCGAGCCAATAGCATTCGCGTGGCTTTTTCGGTCCGTGACATCGCCTCCGCGGCTTCGGCATGGGTCTTTTTTTCAAAGCGGACCAGGGTGATGACGCGGCGATAATCTTCGGGAAGCTTTTTGAGCGCTTGCATCACGAGGTTCATCTGTTCGGAATGCCCGACGATGCCACTAGGTGTCTCGGCGGGACCGGCGGCGGCCCGCGAATCCAACTCCAGGTCTAAGCTGTGAGCCCCGGCGCGTTTTTGAGCGCCGAAGTAGCGATGCTTGTCGCGGATCGTGTTCTCCGTGATGCGGGCCAGCCAGTGCACAAAACCATCTTCGTTGGTGTACTCAATCTTCTCGATGCCCTTCATGGCTTCGAGGCAGACGCTTTGGACAACGTCCGATGAGTCGAGATTGACACGCAAAGGGTCGCCAAGCTTTTTGCGAACGAGTCCCTGAATACGGCCGCGATAGAGTTCGAAGACGGCCGAGAGAGCCTCGCGGTCTCCGGTTTGAGCGCGCTTTATCAGAGCTTCGGCGTCATCGTGCATGGTGCTGACTCACATTGATGGGGCGCTCGCAGGTCAAAAGCGCCGGAGAGTCAGTTTACCAGGGTGCGGCCCAATCACGGCCGGCATCTTGAGGTTAGAATCGCCGTAACGAGGCAACAACGGAGACGAATTCATGTTCGAACGCGAAGAACGAGATGGAATAGCGACTCTGCGTTTGGCGCACGGCAAGGCGAGTGCCTTTGATCTTGAGCTGCTTCTGGGTCTTGAAGCCGCCCTGAGCGACGAATTGCAGCGATCTTCGCGGGCCGTCATCCTGACCGGCACCGGATCGATCTTTTCTGCCGGCGTCGATCTTTTTCGCCTCTTGGACGGCGGATCCGACTACATCGATCTCTTCGTCCCGGCCCTGGATCGGGTTTTTAGTCAGCTCTTTGCCTATCCAAAACCAATGGTCGCCGCGATCAACGGCCACGCCATCGCCGGGGGCTGCATCCTCGCTGCCTGTGCAGATCGAAGGATCATGGCCGCGGGTAAGGGCCGGATCGGCGTGCCCGAGCTCTTGGTCGGCGTCCCCTTTCCAAAAGTGGCCTTCGAAATCATGCGCTTCGCTCTGCCCTCGCGCTCTTTAAGCCAGGTGATCTACAAGGGCATCACCGTCCGTCCTGAAGCCGCGCTTGAGATCGGTCTCATCGACCTGGTCGTAAGCCCCGATGACCTTTTAGAAACGGCCCATGAAGAGGCCCGAGAACTGGCTGAGATCCCGGCGATCAGTTTTCAGCTCAGCAAGAAAATGACCCGCGGACCCACTCGCAACAGCTTTGATTCGACAGAGGCCGAGCGCAATGAGATCGTCGATGCCTGGAAGAGCGAGCCCGTCCGCGCCGCGTTATCCCGTTACGTCGAAAGGACTTTCGGCAGATCTTCTTAATGTTTATCAAGCCAGGCCAAAAAGGTAGGAGTCCGATCAAAAGCCGCAATCGGCCCGAAACATCATCATCTGCGGTAAAGGCGTTCGCCGGGAATGGTCGATGCATGAAATGAGATTGATTCTCAGGCGCTTCGCAATAGGATACCTTGGCTTCCTGAGAACTGATCTCAACGGACCCGGCCTTTCGGAATTCAAATCCTAAGATTCACCCCATGCTCGTTTGCCACTGCAACAACAAGACCGATCGCGACATCAATCGCGCCCTGACGGAAGGCGCAAAGTCCTGTGCTGACATCACAACGCGTTGCGACGCTGGCAATGGTTGTGGCGGCTGCCTGAAGACCATTCACAGCATGCTCCGAAGCCGGCACGAAAAAGGCCGAGGCGGTCACCCCATTGCGGCCGAGCGCCGCGCGACCCACCTGGTCCAGCGCCACTTCTAGGCAATCAGAGAACGCGCTGGCTTCTTGAGCCTGATTCTCATTCATCCCACTGGCGAGAATTCACTTCGCGGCGATGCCTATCGCTTTCGATCGCGCCGGGCTGTGCCTATTCTGGTCCAGACCGATCAACCCCCAGCGAAAGATCCAAGCATGCAAGGCGACGCCAAAGTCATCGACGCTCTCAACGAACTCCTCACTTCGGAGCTCACCGCCATCAACCAGTACTACGTGCACTACAAAATGTGCGAGAACTGGGGCTTTTTGAAACTCGCGGCCTACTTCCGCGAGGAGTCGGTGGACGAGATGAAACACGCTGACAAGATCATCGATCGCATCTTGTACCTTGATGGCGTCCCCAACATGCAGCGCTACAACACGGTGCTGGTCGGCGAAGATGTGCCCGAGCAGATCAAGTTAATGCTCGACACCGAGGTGGTTTCCGCCAATGTCTTGAACGCCTTGATCAAACTCTCGGCGGATTGCGGCGACAACGGCACGCGCGAGATGATGGAAAGCCTCCTCGTCGACACCGAGCAGGCGGTGGACTGGGCCGAAGCTCAGCTGCACATCATCAAAGAAATCGGTAAAGAGCGCTATCTCGCGGAGAAGCTTGAGGCCTAAGACCCGGCGATGGAGGTCGACGCTCAAACGCTGATTAGCCTAGTAGAGTTCGCAAGACTTCCGGGGCCAGATTCGCCCCGCACAGAACGACGAAGCGCCGCGCGGCATCATCTCGCGCGGCGTTCTTCAATAACCCGGCGATCGCGGCACCCGCGGCGCCTTCGATCATCATCGGGTGCGCCTCAAAAAAGCCGCGCATGGCATCCCGAATCTCGTCTTCAGTGACGAGAATCGACTGATCGACAACTTCCCGGCACAGCGGCAGCGTCACGGAGTTCTCCTCCACACCACCCGCCGTAGCGTCCGAGAGGGTGTCGTAGCAAGGGACGTCCTGCCAAGATCCGGTCTCCAAACAAACGTGAACCGCGGGTGATTGATCGGGCGATACCGCAATAACCGTCGACTCCGGTGAGGCGTACTTGAAGTAGGCCCCGATGCCACCGATAAGACCGCCACCGCCAAGGGCGGCATAGACGCTGGCCTTTCCCGACCCGGCTTGGAACTCATCGGACACAATGATCTCACGACCGACGGTACCCTGCCCCGCCACCACTGAGGCGTCGTTGTAGGGCGAAAGGTACTCGCAGTTTCGTTCTTGGCCGAAGGCTCGCGCGGCGGCCTCGGCCTCAACACAGTCCGAACCCACGACCCGTAACTCGGCACCGAGGGACTCAATCTTTTTTCGCTTGGCGGCCGTCGCCACTTCGGGGACGTACACCCGCACCGGCACGCCCATCAGGGCCGCGGCGTGGGCGACCGCCGCCCCGTGATTCCCCGATGATGCCGTGACAATCCCGCGTGCTCTTTGATCCTGGCTAAGGCTGAGCAACTTGTGAGTCGCGCCGCGGATCTTGAAAGAGCCGGCGACCTGGAAGTTCTCCAACTTCAAAAAGACGTCGGCGCCGCAAAAGTCAGAGAGCCAAGCGGATCGCTCGATCGGCGTCTTGCGAACTCTCGAGGCGATGCTCGTAGCCGCGCCATCGATCTTTTCTGACCACTCTGCAATGGTCACTTCGTCGGTTCCATCATCTTGGTTCCACGGCTGGCACTAAACATTGTGGCCTTCACTCTTTCGTTCGCTTAGCGAACTTCTTAGTCGCCAAACGGTGCGCTTCGGCGACCAGGCTTTTAATCTCAGCGAACTTTTCGACGGACGGGTTCAGGATTTGAACCCAGTTCATCCAGGCGTAGACGGGATGCGGCATTAGCTCGTCGACTAAGGCAAAATCATGCCCGGTGTCGACGATGTGTCCCTTGGCGGGGCGTTTCGGCTTCTCGCCGAAAAGCCCCGCGTAGCTGTTGGGGCGCAGCCCTATCGCAACTCGGTAGATCCCCGGTCGGTCCAAGTCCGAAGACTGGTCGTTCACCCCGTCCTGTTCTTTAATGGTGCAAAAATAGACGCCGTGAGCCATCGCTTGCCCAGGGTTGTAAAAAAACGACGTCTCGCCCCAAACCGCCTTCGGAACGACGCCTTCGAGATTGTCGTTTATCCACTCAACCAGTTGTTCTTGCGACATCGTGTTTCCGTTCTTCGCCAGCTGCCGTCTATAACCCGTCAGTCCTCATCACCCAAGCGGCGGGCTCACCGCCGTGTTGGCGGGTAAGCAAGTTCGGTTGGGAAATTTGTACCGAACATGGCGAGAGTGTAGGACACCTGCTCCGCCGCAAACATGACGCCCCAGCGCAAATGGCGTGGCCGCCGCAGATCGCCATCTCCGGCGAAAGTCAGGGTGTGGTGAGGCCAGGAATTTTCCAGAGTCTCTCCGCCACTTTCACTTCGCCGGGCTCGACGACGACGGCGTTGATGCCGCGAAAATTGAGCCTTCGCCCCATCTCAGAACCGACGAACTTTGCGGCGGCGGAGCCGAAGCGGGCAACGAATTTCTTGCAGCCCGTGTGGGGGACCGCGCTCACTTCGACCACCGCCGTACCGACTTTGAGCCGAGTGCCCGGCGACAGATTCTCCGCGCTGAGATTCAGGTCCACAAACAGTTGATCGCCCGCGAGCGGCCAACGCTCTTTCGGTCCAGCCAAAGCTGAGATCACGCGAGAGCTCATCAAAGTCAGCTGCATCCCCGGGTGGGCCAGGCCATCGGCGGTCTTGAAGCTTCCTCGTGAATGCCAGTTGTCGCCGACGAGGCCAAGCTCGATACTGAGTTCCGCGCTTGTCAACAGCTCTCTCTCGCCGACTTCCGGGCGGCGCACTATCAACTCCACATGCCCCCCGTCGAAAGGTGACTCCAGAATCTTTGTCACCGCGGCCTGTAGTTGTTCGGCGCTCCGATGTTTCATCAATAACGAACCTCCATCTATCCGGCGACTAAGAGTTGCTCCGATTCTGCCCCCAAAACCGATCGAGCACCATCACAAGCAGGAACCAGTGAATCCCCCCGCTGTCGATGGCAAGCAAAACTATCGCCAGCACATCCAGCGCCACGGAGTATTCGTGGCGCAACCACCCTACCCAATCCAAAACCACCAGCAACGATCCGAGCACCGGGATACCCGAGGACCAACGGTAGTCATCCCGAGCGCCGCCGAGCAACCGGAATAGGGGGTAACGCAGCCAGCTCAAGTACGCGTTGAAGCTACAGAACAATCCTCCGATAGTCAGGAGTATCCAGCCAATCATGGCGACCTCATTTCTTCAGCGCCTCTGGGAGCCTGGCAATGATCAGCATGGCGATGAAGGCGGAGACCGCCAAGATCAGATTCCCCGGGCCCTGAGTGATGCTGCAGATCAATGAGAGAATCACGCTGATCATGTTTTCAAGCACGGCGCGGCAACTCTGATTGACAGGCCCCTAATGCGAGGGCTATGGTCGAGGCGACAACCGTCCTTCCAATCGATCAGACGCCTAAGGATCTGATCCAAGCCGAGAGCCCAAATGAAGCAAATCATCGTCTCGTCCATCGCCATATTCGTGTTGTCCATGCTACTTGGCTTCGTAGTCCACGGCTGGTTGCTGCAAGGCGACTATGATTCTTCAGGACTGATGCGTTCACCCGAAGGTCAAGAAGCGAAGTTCGGCTTCATGCTCTTGGCCCACGCCTTGATTGCTGTGGGGTTCACGCTCATCTACCGAAAAGGTCGCGAGGACAAACCCTGGTTGGGCCAAGGCCTGCGCTTTGGGTTGCTATGGGCTCTGGCTTCGGTCGCACCTCTTTATCTGATTTACCACGCCGTCATGCCCTTCGAGCTTTCGCTGACCTGTAAGCAAATCGTGTACGACTGCATCGCCATAATGCTGGCGGGTGCGGCCGTGAGTTTTTTGAACCAAAAGTGATAAGCCAGTCCCTTTGGCCCCGTGCGGGCCAAGCAAAAAATGCCTCGACGCCGACCTTTCCCTGCTGATCTATCGATGGCTGAACGACTTACACTGACCGGGTTATACGCAGAATACATGTACACTGCGTATAACGATGATAACCCGCCACCCTGAAGATACCCAAACCCTGCATGCGGAGGCGCTCGCGCTCCTGCTGGCGCTGGAGAGTGACCGAACTTGGTCACACCTTTCCGGTTCCTTCACGACGAAGGCTGTCAAAGGCCGGGAGTACGTCTATTTTCAGTACTCCGACTTAGGCGGCGCCAAACGCCAACTCTCCATTGGCAAAAAGGACGCCGCACTCGACAAGATCATTCGAAACTACAAAGAACAGCGAATCCTGGGCGAAGCAGACCGGGCTCAAGTCAAACGACTCGCGGGTCTGTTGCGAGCGGCGGGAATAGCCATGATTCCCCATGGGCCCGCCAGGGTGATCCGCGCCCTCGCCGATGCTGGTGTTTTTGCGGCGGGCGGAATGTTGATGGGGCCCTATGCCTTCCAAGTTCTTGGCAACTTGCTCGGCTTGGAATGGCCGGACGCGGCCTGGCGAACGCAAGATGTCGATATCGCCGGTCAGGTCCAAATCGCCATACCGTCTCTCGAAGCAGACGTGCCGAAAGCTCTGGACAGTTTGCGGATGGGCTTCATTCCGGTGCCTCAACTTGATCCGCGCCACGCTTCGACATCGTTTCGTGTACGCGGCAAGCAACTACGAGTCGACCTGATCACCCCTGGAAGCGAAAGTGATTCGGCGCCGATCCAGATACGACGATTCAATGCTGCTGCAGCACCGATTAAATACCTGTCGCTATCGATGCGCGAGGCGCAGCCTGCCGCGGCAATAGAAAGCACGGCGGCAACTCTCGTCGTCGTTCCTTCACCGGCGCGATTTGCGCTACACAAGCTACTCGTCAGCCAAACGCGATCCGTCATTCAGCAAACCAAGAGCGGCAAGGACCTTCACCAAGCGGCACTTTTTCTCGAATCTCTGGCGGAAGATCGCCCCGAGGACCTTGAGCAAACGGCCGCAGCATTTTGTAAGTCCGGTCCCGCGGTAACTCGCAAAGTGAAGCGCGGTCTCCAAGCGGCTGTGAATCGATGGCCAGACTCTCAACTTGGCGCGTCAATCGTCGAGCGGATCCTCGGCGACTGAATCCGTTCACGCCGAGATCCAAGGCATTCCGGCGATCCAGCTCCGAGAGCCTTGGTTGGCAACAGCACTCTTGGTGCTCATTAGATTCCCCGCCCTCTGTGTCGAATACCTCGGAGACAGCGGCTGTCGCGGCACAACTTTAGCGAGCCTCTTTCTGCCACTTGGCCCAAGCGGCGTAAGTCTTGGGGACGTCCAGTTTCTTGAGTGACTCCCAAGCCTCCAGCACTTCTTCCCTCGGGACGTTCTTATGGGCGGCATCGTAATCGCTCACAAAGTTGATGTATCTTCCGTGGGGCACTTGCTCGAACGGCCCTTTCACGGCGTTCAAACGAACATACTCTTGCACTAAATCTCTGTAGGTGATCTCAACGCCAAGGCGGATCTGTTCTTCGCGCCACCGGTTGAGGCGATAGCGCGCCCCCGATTTCCTCTTTAGACCGGGCGCAATCTTTAGCGACTCTGCCTCGAGGAAATCCTTCGTCACCTTGTCGTTCGTGTAGATCTTCACCATAAGCCGCAGGCTCAGACCGCGCTCTAGGTTCTTTCGCCCGGAAGGAGTCAAATTCCTCTTCGCCGGGTTCTCAATTTTCCCGCTCGACAAAAACCGCCGGATGGCCGTCTCCAGCTCATCCTTGCGCAGCTTGCTCGCCGACGGAATCCTCAGGTCTTTCGCGAACTTCTTGAGCTGGTCGGCATACCAATAGCCGTTGTCAAACTCGGTCAAGGTCATCGACTTCGACTTCGACAGCTCAATCACCGCATGACTCCCAAGCAAAATCGAACTCAAACTCGAACTCGCGACTTTGAGACCGCCCAATCGCTAAGCGGAGTCCTCACCAACAAAACTACCATCTGGAGCCATGATGAAATCAACCGACAAGGGCAGCAAGGCGCGAATACCGCCATCGTCAATCATGCCGAGCACCCGAAGGTCTCCAGCACCAGGCTTGCGGTCCCAGACGACTTCGATTTCGAGATC
Source organism: Planctomycetota bacterium (assembly GCA_036479435.1). Lineage (GTDB taxonomy): Bacteria > Planctomycetota > DRQF01 > JAZGFI01. Next base: position 14,338 of record JAZGFI010000111.1, read on the forward strand.
ATAGCGGGCGCCACTTTCGCCGATCCGTTCACCGGTGGCCGGCTCACCGTCAATGAGGCAGACAAGTTCGGCGTACTGGCGCCAACACGCCAAGCCCCCAGTTCCTTAGCCAAAAGTTCTCGCGCTTCGACTTTGTCCACGTACTCACTCCTTTGGTTCAACGAGTGTTCTGCATCTCCATCCTATCGCAGTTCTCCCTCCGTCACCCTCCAGTCGAACACGCTGTGATCCCGTTCGCCAAAACGCTGCATTGCCGACCACTGTTTTCGGGTAGCATCGCACTGCCCCCCGGCGAGCAAAGCGACAGGAAAAGAGCAGATCCGTGCAGGAAAAGAACCCAGGTTTCGCGACAGCCACCGAAGCGGCGCTAACGTTGGCATCTGCTCTCGACCGCGGCGATTGGTCCGCCTGCATTATGTGCTTGACCTCGCAATGCGAGTACGAGTTCAGAGGAACAGTGAGCAAAGGCGCGGAAGACATCATTTCTTCCTATCGCGTCATCGGAGAGTGGGTCGAAGCCACCTTCGAATCTGTCCGCTACGAGAGCGCGGTCGAAACACTCGGTGCCAAAGTTGCCAAGATCAGCTTCAGGGATCTCATGGAACACCAAGGCCACCGCCTGGACTTCCGCTGCCAACAGGTCATCACGCTTGGAGATGATGGTCTCATTGGCAAGATCCGACACATCGACATTGATGGCATGCCCGAAAAGGTCGCCGAGTTCAACAAGGCTTGTGGGGTGACGAAACCGAGTTCTTAGCTCCTAGGTTTTGGCTCAGAAAACAGCGCAGTAGACCGACCGCTGAAACGAACTGTTAGTTGGTCGATTCCCAAGACATCTGCCAACCGGCTTCCTCGAAATAGAGTTCAAGGTCGCCCTTTGTTTCCACCCAATTGTCGAAGGCACCGAGGGCGCCCAAGCCTCGGGACCCTTCCCACCAGTGAACAACGTGATATCCCCCGGATCTCTCGTCGCCTTCAACCACGACCCGGTGTCCACGATGCTTGCTGTTCAAGATCGCGCCTTCTATTCCGATGGGAATGGCCATGTTCGTTTCTCACCTTAGTCTTGACCCTTCAACGGCGCCCGGTCGGATTCTGCCAAACTAGCTCCAGGCTTTCCTTGCCAGAAAGCCGAAAAACCAATCTGCTATCCCTCAGAGACCGAATTCACATTGCGTAAGTGACGAGATATCTTATGAAAGTCGGCCCAAATTTCGGTGGATGGACATATCGCCCGTGGTCAAGTCAACGCTGGCAGCTTTTGCTGAGCGCTTCTCGTCAAACAGCCCTGAGGGGCCGCCGCGCTCGCTCTTCACGCTGGGAACCGCCAAAACCGAACTGCTAGCGGGGCTGACGGTCGCCTTGGCTCTGATCCCTGAGGCCGTGGCCTTTTCCTTCGTTGCTGGCGTACACCCTTTGGTGGGCCTGTATGCCGCCTTCATGGTCGGCCTCATCACCGCGGTCTTGGGCGGTCGACCCGGCATGATTTCCGGAGCCACCGGCGCCTTGGCCGTCGTCATGGTGTCCTTGGTCTCGGAGCACGGCGTCGAGTACTTGTTTGCCGCCGTGGTGCTGATGGGCATCATGCAAATACTCGCCGGAGTCCTACGCCTCGGAAAGTTCATCCGCTTGGTGCCCCACCCCGTCATGCTGGGTTTTGTAAATGGGCTCGCCATCGTCATCTTCATGGCTCAGCTCACCCAGTTTCAGGTCACCGGATCTGGTGGTGACAGGGTTTGGATGACGGGCGGCCCCTTGTCGACGATGCTCGGCCTCGTGGCCATGACCATGGGCATCATCTGGTTCATGCCCAAGATCACTAAGGCAATCCCAGCCCCCTTGGCGGGCATTGGCATTGTCGCGGCCGTCGTCATCGTCTTCGGCATCGACGTGCCCCGCGTCGGTGACCTGGCCTCCATCAAGGGCGGCCTCCCGGCATTTCACATTCCTGGGGTTTCAATGTCTTTCGAGACCTTGAAGATCATCTTCCCCTACTCCCTGGTCTTGGCTGCCATCGGGCTGATCGAAAGCTTGCTGACGCTCAACCTCGTGGGCGAGATCACCGAGAAACGGGGCGGCGCCTCCAAAGAGTGCGTCGCTCAAGGTCTCGCGAACACCGTGACGGGAATGTTCGGCGGCATGGGCGGCTGCGCGATGATCGGGCAGTCAATGATCAACATCAAGTCCGGCGGGCGCACGCGGCTTTCCGGCATCGCGGCGGCGCTGTTTTTGTTGGCCTTCATCATGGTCGGTTCGCAACTGATCGAGCAGATCCCGCTCGCCGCCTTAGTTGGCGTCATGTTCATGGTCGTGGTGGGTACCTTCGCCTGGCAGAGCCTCACGATCTTGAAGCGCATCCCCCTAGCCGATGCCTTGGTCATGATTCTCGTTACCGCGGTGACGGTCATGAGTGACCTCGCCCTTGCCGTCATCGTCGGGGTTATCGTGTCGGCCCTGGTGTTTGCTTGGAGCAACGCGCGGCACATCCACGCCGTCGCCAAAACGATGCCCGACGGCTCAAGGATCTACCACATCGAGGGACCGCTATTCTTCGGTTCCACCGAGGGCTTCGCGGAAGTCTTTGATCCCAACAACGACCCCGACCTCGTCATTGTCGACTTCGCCAACAGCCGTGTCGTCGACCAATCGGCCCTCCAAGCCATCGAGACCCTCGCCTCAAAGTACGAGGCCCTGGGAAAAATCCTTCAGCTTCGCCACCTAACCCACGATTGCCACCGACTCCTCAAACGAGCCGGTCAACTCATCGTCGACGCCGACGACGATCCGGACTACGAAGTCGCAGTCAACTACTCGGTCAAGACCGGGACCTTCGGCGGCGGGCACTAGTCCTCGAACAAGCGCGCATTTTGACTTTGGGGTCGTGACGAGAAGGATTGCCGTCGAGGCGTACCGCGTCTGCAGTACGTTGAAATCGGTCGGGTTCCATTGATCACGTTTTTCACCTTGCAG
>JAZGFI010000112.1:0-7711 GCA_036479435.1 Planctomycetota bacterium
GGCGGCTCCAACCAGGCCGCTGACTGGAACGAATCAGTCGGACCTCAGAACGCGGGCAACAACAGCCCCTACTACCTCGAGTTCACCGTGACGCCTGATTCGGGCACCGGCATCGACTTCACGCACCTGAAGTTTGACGTGCTCGCCTTCTCGACGAACATCACCACAAACTTCGCGATCTACGCCGACGAAGATTCGGGATCTGGAGGCGACAACTTCACGACCCAACTCAACGGCAGTGACAACCTCCCCCTGGGCTCTTGGACCCAAGTTAGCGTTTCCCTGTCGGGCCACAGTTTCTTGCAAGCTGCGAACCAAGCCGTGACTTTCCGCATCTACTTGTGGAGCGACGGCTCGCCCTGGTTCACTTGCGACTACATCGACAACATTCGTGCCAAAGGCATTCCCACCACGACGACGCCGCCCTCCACGGACTGCGTTTCGTCGTTCGCGACCGAAATCTTCGACACGGTCATCGGCCCCAACGCCAACACCAGTGACCCAGAGTGGAACAACCCCAACAACGTCCTCAACGACGACACCTCCGACGGGCTCAACGTCGGTAGGGGGGGACGCGTCGTCGTCGGCTTCGGCCAGCCCTTTAGTACCTCGGGCGACAGCCAAGTTGATCTTTGCATCACCGAGTTCAGCAACAACGACTGTTACTTTTTGTGCTTGATCCCCGCCGACTCGTTTACCGAAAACGCTTTGATCTCCGCCGGCGCGAATCCCTTTGGCGACTTCTACGAATTCCCCGGCGCGCCGATCTTCTGCGGCAACGAGAACATCGACTTCGATGCTTTCCTTCCCGGGTTCAGCGAAGGCGAGCTCAGCTTTTCACAAGTGATGTTCCTCGATGACGGCTCGTCCGGAGACGGCGCCGAATTCACCACCTTCGAAGCCAAGTTCATCTGCAGCGAACCTCAGCCCGAAACCGCCACCATCGGCGACTTCGTGTTTGAAGACAGCAACGGTAACGGCCAACAAGATTCCGGCGAACAAGGCATCGGCGGCGTCACCGTCAACCTCCTCGACGCCACCTCTGGCGACGTCCTCATGACGACGACGACCGCCAGCGACGGGTCCTACTCCTTCGAAGTGAACCCCGGTGACTACATCATCGAATTCGCTCCGGGAGGCGACCTGGTCTTCAGCACCCAAAACAGCGGCAACGACGCAACCGACAGCGACGCGAATCCGGCCAACGGCCAAACGGATTCCTTCACCGTCGCCGCGGGTGTGGACGACCTCACCCTCGACGCCGGAGTTGTCGAACTCGCGACGATTGGCGATTGCGTCTTCGAAGACTTGAATGGCAACGGTACCCAAGACGCTGGCGAACCTGGTGTCGCTGGAGTCTCAGTGGTCTTGTTGGACGACGCTGGCCAAGCGGTCGGCAACGACACCACCGATGCCGACGGCAAGTACGAGTTCAACGTGGTGCCTGGAACCTACAGCGTTGCGTTTAGCGCACCGACTGGCTTCCAGTTCACCGCTCAGAACGTGGGCCCGGATGGCTTGGACAGCGATGCTGATCCCAACACCGGCGAAACGGCCCAGATCACCGTCATGAGTGGCGACGAAATCGACACCATCGATGCCGGCATCCTCGCGCTGGGCAAAATTGGCAACTTCGTCTTCGAAGACAGCAATGGTGATGGCGTGCAGACGCCGGGCGAAGGCGGCATCAACGGCGCCGTCGTGACCCTCCTCGACGCCAGTGGACAGCCCGCCGGCCAGTCGGTGACGACCGGTCCTGACGGTGCCTACGAGTTCTGCGTTGAGCCCGGCCAGTACATCGTCAGCTTTGACTTGCCCGACGGCGTGGACTTCACTGCAGCTGGCGTGGGCAACGGAGCGCTCGATAGCGATGCGAACCCCGCCAACGGCCAGTCCGGCGTCATCACGATCGCCAGTGGCGACATCAACCACGATGTCGACGCCGGTGGTTTGGTTGCGGCCAAGCTTGGAAACTTCGTGTTCGAAGATTTGAATGGCAACGGCATCCAAGACTCCGGTGAACCCGGTGTCGGCGGCGTGACCGTGGTGCTGTTGGATTCGAACGGACAACCGACCTCCAACACGGCTTTGACCGATGGCATGGGTGCCTACCAGATCTGCGTTGTTCCCGGCACCTACTCGCTGATGTTCCAGTTGCCGACCGGTTTTGAGTTCACGATTGCGAACGCAACCACCGACAACAACGACAGCGATGCCAACCCTGCCAACGGAACCACCGCCCAGGTGACTCTCGAGAGCGGCGACGTCAACTTTGACTTCGATGCCGGTATCATCGCGATTGCGAAAATCGGCGACTTCGTCTTCGAAGACAGCAACGGCAACGGCCAGCAAGACAGTGGTGAAGACGGCATTGCGGGTGTCCTGATCACGCTGCTGGACGCCAACGGTGATCCCACCGGCATGACCACGACCTCGGATGGAGATGGCGCCTACCAGTTCTGCGTCACGCCGGGCGACTACATTGTCGCCTTCACGGCCCCGACTGGTCTTCTATTCACGGGCGCGAACGTCGGCAACGACGGCAGCGACAGCGATGCGAACGCCGGCAACGGTCAAACGGGAGTGATCACGGTCGCCAGCGGTGACTTCATCGACAACGTCGACGCCGGCTTGATTGCCTTGGCCAAAATCGGGGACTTCGTCTTCGAAGACCTTAACGGCAACGGGCAGCAAGACAGTGGCGAACCGGGAGTTTCCGGCGTACCTGTTGCGCTTCTCAACGCCGACGACCTCAGCCCCACCGGGCAGACGGCCGTGACCGCCAATGGTCTTTATCAGTTCTGCGTTGAGCCGGGTGCTTATGTCGTGGCCTTCGGCCTGCCGACTGGCTTCCAGTTCACCAGCGCTAACTCTGCTGGCGATGCCGTCGATAGCGACGCCAACCCTGCCACCGGAATGACCGGCCCCATCGTGGTCGTCTCTGGCGACATGAACTTCGACGTCGACGCCGGTATCCTCGCGATTGCGAAGATCGGCAACTTCGTCTTCGAAGACCTGAACGGCAATGGCCAGCAAGACAGCGGCGAACCGGGAGTTCCCGGCGTCAATGTCGTCTTGTTGAGCTTCAACGGTTTGTCGATCTCAAGCGTCATGACTGATGCCAGCGGTGGCTACCAGTTCTGCGTCGAGCCGGGAACCTACAGCGTCGTCTTTGCGGCGCCGAACGGCTTCCAGTTCACCTTGGCCAACGTTGGTGGTGAAGGCAGCGACAGCGATGCCGACCCCAACACCGGAGCCACGGGCAGCATCACGGTCCAAAGCGGTGACATCAACAACGACGTTGATGCCGGTTTGTTGACTCCCGCCAAGATTGGTGACTTCGTCTTCGAAGACCTCAACGGCAATGGAGTTCAAGACAGCGACGAGCCGGGAATCGACAACATCAGCGTTCAGTTGATCAACACTGACAGCGGTGCGGTCGTTGAAACCCAGCAGACCTCTGGCGGTGGCGCCTACCAGTTCTGCGTGTTGCCGGGTACCTACATGGTGTCCTTCAGCGCGCCGACCGGTCTTAACTTCACGACGCCGAATGTTGGTGGCGAAGGCAGCGATAGCGATGCCGACCCCGCCACTGGCGACACCGCCCCGGTCACCGTGGCGAGTGGCGACATTGTCAACACCGTTGATGCCGGACTCATCGAGCCCGCGAAAATCGGCGACTTCGTCTTCGAAGACTTGAACACCAACGGGGTTCAAGATGCCGGTGATATCGGAGTCGGTGGCGTCTTCGTGCAGCTGTTGGATGAAAACGGTCAGCCGACTGGGGACTTTGTGTTCACCGAAGCTGACGGCTCTTATGAGTTCTGTGTGCAACCCGGAAGCTACGGCATTAACGTTGTGGCACCTTCCGGCTTCCGCTTCACCATCAACAACAACAACGGTGTCGACGACACCCTGGACAGCGACGTGAACCCGGCTACCGGGGACTCGAACCTGATCACGGTGGACAGCGGCGAAATCAACGGCACTTTGGACGCCGGCTTGGTCGAGCTTCCGAATCCCAATGACTTCATGTACCCGGATACGATTTGCAACTTCACGCAGGGCAGCATCTCGCTTCCCACCAATCCTCAGGACGCCCTTGGTTCGCAGGATGGCCAAGTCGTGACGATCACCGACGGTGGTTGCATCTCGGTACGTGCCGCCTGCAACAACTTCGCAAACTCCGGCGACGGAAGCGCTGACCTTTCAGTGTGCGAGATCGGCGATGTTGATGACTACACCGTGGGAGTGCGTCCGGCCGATCCGATGACCGAAGCAGCGCTTATTGGCGCGGGCTTCGACGATGCGGATGGCAACGGCTACTACGAAGTCGTAACCCTCTTCGGTGCGGCGACCATCGACCTTGACGAGTTGATTCCTGGCTTCGCAGCCGGAGATCTGTTGTTCTCGCAGGTTAAGGTCTCCGACATCGCGGGCGGTCCGAACGGCTTCGCGGATATCGACTCCATCGGATTCGGCCTTTTGTCGCCGATTTCGAACGACGTCGATCCCGCCGACATCCTGGTCGCGGATTACGCGCGCATCGTGCGCGACTTCATCCCCGGCACAAGTACCCTCCCCGCCTCCAACAACATCGCGAACGTCGTGGGCTTGACCGATGGCGTCGCCTTGACGCTCGGTGAAGGTGGCAAGCTTCGCATCGGAATGCTCGGAGCATGGTTTAGTAACTCGGGCACGGCGGAAGCCGATGTCTACGTCTTCGAAAACGACGAAGACGAGGGTTACTTCATCGAGCTCTGCCCGGCAGATGCTTTCACGACTCAGGCCTTGATCTCTGCGGGCTTTGCCGACACGAGTGGCAACGGTTGCTACTTGGTCTACACCGACGCCTGCCCCGGCGACCTCGCCTTCGATATCGATGCCTGCTTGCCTGGCTACGAGAAGGGTCAGTTGTTGTTCGACGAGCTCGTCATCTGCGATGACAACCTCGCCCCGGACACCACGCCCGCTTCCGGCGCCGACATCGACGCCGTGGCCTTCACGACGCATGCCCTCCCGGGCAACGTGCCAACCAGTGACTTCCTCTTCGAGGCGGGACTGAACGGCGCGCCGAAGGCTGAGTGCCCCGCGGTCCAAGATGTGTCACCTGGTGACGTCTTGGAAATCGAGGTGACCTCACCGAGTGGCGTCTACAGCGACTTGCCCTACGTCGTGGCGATCATGTGCGTGCCCACCGGGCAGCCCATCACGCCGCCAATGGCCTTCCCGGGCTTGTGGCTGAACCCGGATCGCGCTCCGGTGTTCTTGCTGTTCGAAGTTCCCGGCATGGTGGCCCAAGGCAGCTGCATCCCGATCCCGATTCCAGCCGGGGTTGAGGGCTTTTGCTGCACGATCCAGGCCCTCGGCCTGGGAAGTTCGGCCCCGAACGGGTTCTTCGTGTCGTCCAACGCCTTCGAAGTCTGCTCGGAATAGTCAGCAACAAGTCCTGACTTGAAAGCGGCGGTCACCTCTTTGAGGCGGCCGCCGCTTTTTTTCGTTAATTCGGCGCCGAAACTGACGATGACTCCCGAACACCGAGGGTGCTGGGGCGATCGTGACCGCACTTTGGGCCTTCTATCCCCAGCTGAGCTACACTCATGGCAATCTGGGAAGATACCTGGGCCAAGGACAGTGACGAGAGACATTCGATGACACAACTCACACGAATTTGCTTGGCCACGACCATGGCGCTCCTCGCAGGCGGCCTGTCGGCCTCACCGACTTGGGGCCAAGAGACCGGCACGAAGGAAGCCGCCGCCAAGACCCTGCAAACTTTGCAGCAGGCCTGGAAGGACGGCCTCAAGCAGTGGCGCGTCGATCAAAATGAGGCCATCAAGAAGGCCCAAGAATCAGACGGCCCGATGCCCGCGATTCGGATGACGCCCCCAGACTCCCTGACCAAAAAACACCTGGCTGCCTTTGGCACGGCCGCCAAGCAGTTCCTAGGCCAAGACGGCGCGATCCCCTTTTACGCCTGGATCCTTCAGTTCGCCCCTTCGGTGCGTGACAAGCAACTCATCAATTCGACCTTGGAGACTCTAACCACGGTCCACCTCAAGAGTCCGGCCTTGCACAAGATCCCCAAGCTCATCCCCTGGAGTGAAAAGCTCATCGGCAAGCACACGGTCCTATCGACCTTGAAGTTGATCGAGTCCGAGAACTCTGATGGCAGCGTTAAGGCTGCGGCCATTCTCGCTCGCATCGACAACGACTTTCGCCGCGCCAAGATCGATTCCGAGGCCTACGCCTACGCCAAAAAAGAGGCACTGCGCGCCGCCAAGTTGACCAAGTTCAGGTCGGTCAAAGCCCACGTTGAGAACACGATTCGCGGTCGCGAAGTCGTCGTCAAAGGCAAAAAAGCGCCGGATATCAGCGGGGTCGACCTCGATGGTGTCGCCTTCAAACTCTCCGACTACCGCGGCAAGATCATCCTCTTGGATTTCTGGGGTGATTGGTGAGGACCTTGCCGTGCGCTTTACGATCACGGGCGGTCGCTCGTGAAAGATCTAAAAGATGCTCCCTTTGCCCTTATTGGTGTCAACTCTGACGGCGACCTCGACAAAATCCGGGCGATCGTCAAAAAGAAGAATCTCACTTGGCGCTCGTTCCAAAACGAGCCCAAGGGCGCCAAAGCCAGCATCTCTTCGACCTGGAATCTAAAGGGCTGGCCGACCTTAGTAGTCCTCGACGAAGACATGCGCATCTGCTACCGCGGCCACGACGGCCACAAGGCCGGAGCCCTCGCGAAAAAACTCACCTTAGAGCTCCAAGCCAAACGCAAAGACAACTAGAAACCGAGCCTTTGTCGTGCGAAGACAAATCGTGCGGCGAGACGCATCACGGTGTAGTCGGGACAGGCCTTGGCGGCTTTAGTGTGGCTGCGAAAGACCTTTTTCTTGTCGAGTTTGCGCACTTCGCGAAAGCTCAGACCCAAGCGTTCGAGCGCGTAGGCGCGGCGGTCATCTTCGGTTTTCAGACGTTCCCGTCCCATGCCTTGTAGAGCGAAGTGATTGGCGCTGTCCATGACCAAGCCGTGACCCACGCGAAAAAATGCCGCCATGTCACCAGCGCCCCAGCGCTGGGTAGCGGTGACAGAATCCAACACCACGCGTACGCGCTCGCGACGCAGGGGCACGATGACTTGGTTAGCGGCCATCTGATAGCGCGGTCGGGCCTGCTCATGAAAGACCCCGGTGACAAATTCTCGGGTTTCGTAGACCGGCTCAGCATCTAGGGCACCGGCTTCGCCCTGCCCCTTCGAACCCGTCATCATGCCCGGAAAAACACGTTCGACGATGTTGAACACGGCAATGCAAGTCGTGAACAACGAGCCCCCCGCTCGCACAAACCAATCCAAGCGCTCGGCATCATCGGCGTCTATATTGCCGGGGCAATTGGCAAAGAAAACTGCTCGAGGGTGCAAGCCGCACTTGGAGACTTCACCGCCGCGTGTGAGGGTGTGCTTAATCTTCAGCTTATCGAGCGTTTTTTCCAGCTCATCGCGGGGGGCGGTCAATACCACGACCAAGACGTTTTTGAAGGTATCGTAGGGGCGTTCCACGAATCCGTCGGCGTAGCGCGGGTCGATCTTCCGAGGGCCGGTGGCCGCCACATCGTTGGGGCCAACAAAGGCCTCGCCCTTCGACTTCCACCAACGCTGCCACTTGCCTGGCTTGGCCTTGTAGTCAAGGCCGGTGAGGCGCTGTAG
>JAZGFI010000113.1:0-89688 GCA_036479435.1 Planctomycetota bacterium
CGCGAACAGTTGGAAAGTGCCATCGTAAGCTGGGAGCGCGCGGCGAAGATCGATCCCGCGTTGAAGGCAAGCATCGCCGGCTGGCTGACGAAGGCCAAGCGCGAGTTGAAGGTCGAGTCCAAGATGCAGAGCCGGGTAAGCTCGCATTTTGTGTGCAAGTACCGCCCGGACAGCGATCGCCACATCGTTCAGTCCGTACTGGATTGGCTGGAGACGATGTACGTCGAGTTGGGCCAGCGCTTCGACACCTATCCCACGAACGCTCTCACCGTGGTGCTCTACGGCGACCGTGAGTTCTCGGTGGTCACCGGCTCCCACGGTTGGGTCGGGGGACTGTTCGACGGCAAAGTCCGAGTGCCGGTCAAGAACTTCAAGCGAACCCAAAAAGCGCTTCGTGAGACGCTTCGCCACGAGTACACCCACTTTTTGCTGCGGAGGATCTCCCGACGCTGCCCCGCGTGGATCAACGAAGGGCTCGCTCAAATGAGTGAGGGCCGTGCTGCGGACAAGCAGCGGTCAATGTTGCGCGAGGCGGCGAAAGCTAAGAAGCTGCTGCCGCTGTCTTCGCTACAAAAGAGCTTTTCCTCCATGGGCGACGCACGCGCGGTTCGGATTGCGTACCGGCAATCATTGTCGATGACCGACCGGCTCGTGAAGCGCTTTTCGGTGATCGACATTGTTCGTTGTCTTCGATTGATGGCGAAAGGTGCGAAGTTTGATGCCGCTTTTGAACGTACCTTCCGGCAAAAACTCGACGTCTTCTACGCCGACTGGAAAGCGAACCTTTGAATTGACGCCCTATCTGCGGATCGTCAAGTTTCCGACGTCGCTACGGCCTTGAACGTGAGCGTGACGTTCGGGATCGACTTGCCCCCTGAGTCCTTCTACCCACCAATCCAAGCTAATCTCTGAGATTCCCAGTCTCCCCAGCAGGTCGTTGCCATCTCCTCTGTTGAGGTCATCCCAATAGATGGGGTCTTCGCGTCGTGATGGCGGTTTGCGGATGAACCCGGGTTGCGAAGCGCGAAAGACAAGGTCTTTTCCCTGCACCTCGAGCTCCGATCGGCGCAAAGTCCAGGTCCGGACACTGCCGTGAAGAAAAAGACACACTCTGAACCAGGGGAAGTCATGACGATCGCGAATGACATACGCCGGTTCGGCGCCAGTGATGGCATACACTTGGCCGCGCGGCGAGACGATCTCGATCACCGGCAAGCGCGCCCCGAAATCGATGGCCTTGAGGTTGACGTCGCCGCTAGATCGCTCGATTCGAAAGGAGCGCAGTCCACCTTGGTACAGCCAGCGCGGCTCACGCTCTAAGGGAACATAGGCGCGCGTTGAGCTGCCGTATTCCTTGGGGCTCCAATCCAAAGTCGCACGGAATGCAGCTGACCCATACTCGTCTTCGAACACTAAGCTGATGCTAAAGGGCTCCGCCGGGGCCGGGTCGAACTCGAAGGCGATGCATCGAACGTCGCGGGGGCTGAGCTGACGATCAAACTTCACTTCGTTTTGGTCGGCGCTCAGGTCGATCCGAGGGCGCCAACCGTTTGGCGCCGGAAGGACGGGCGTCGCCGGAACCAAGCGACCGTTCGCCAGGTCGTCGTCATCGGCGGTCCAACGCAGGATGCGCACCGGCCAGGGTGAGTTCATCAGGTGCTCATTGCCGAGGAAAATCTGCTCGTTGATGACGCTCTTGGCGAGGATGGTGGGCTCTTGGAACGGAGCACCGAATGCGTAGGTCAAAAAAGTGCCGTAACAGGGCGCGCTGCCATAGCGGATGGGCAGATCCAACACCGCGAAGGCAGTGTCGTTGTGGGGCGAGCTCAAAGCGAAGGTTTCAAGGTCTTGCTGTGTGCGCCGCAAGATCTCCGCCGCGCCGCGCTGGTTGAGATAGTGTTGCCAGGCCGAAAACGACGACACCAAGACCAAGAACAAGACGAACACCAGGGTGGCGCGGCGCAGAATCCGAAGCCGAGCGTAAAAACCCTGAGCGGCGAGAGCTAAGGCCACGCAAATGAGCAAGTTTGGCAAGTAAAACAAGCGCGAGGCGTCGAAGCCGTTCGCTTCGCGGTAAAAGCGGAGCGGCGGCAAGATGGCGACGCCGTACAAAACGGCCAATAGCGTCAGCATGAAAGACCGTCGCCACGGCCGGCGTGTCGCCCAAAGCCCTAACGCCAGCACGAATAGAATTCCCAAGATGGCCCCCAACCACTCGAGGACTCCGGTGGACGTCTGATAAAACCAGCCCGTTAGGAGTTTTTGCGAAACTGGGAAAAAATCGGAGGCCATGCGCTCGGCGATCGGCCAGGTCATGACCCGGGGCTGGCCAGCATAAAGGTTCGCCATCGAACCGAATCGCCAGTGGCGATACAAAAGGTAAATCGGCGTGATGACGAGCAGCGGTGAAAGCTCTAAGAGGGCACGCGAGAAGTTGCGGGCCTGACCGCGCTTTCGCAGGTATGCCAAGTCCAATATGCCGAGGAGAATCGGGCCGACGAGCCCGCCTTCTTTACTACCGAGCGCCAAAAGGAGCATGAGCAGGGTTAACCCATAGTCCCGCAGCCGCCGCTCGAGGCGGAATCGATGCCATGCCAAGATGCCGGCGAGGAGGAACACGACCATCAACAAGTCGCCGCGCGCGGCAATCCACGAGATGGCACTCCATTTTCCGGGGTGCAAGGCGAAGATGACCGCTGCGAACAGAGCCGTCCGACGGTTGTCGGGCCCGGGCAATATTCGGCAAGCCACCAAGAAAAGCAAAAAGCATGCGACGAAATGCCAGAACACAGAGGCGGCATGGATCGCGGCCGGATTGGGGCCGAACAAGGCCATGTCCGCCAAGAAAGAAGCGTGGAGGACGGGGCGAAAAAACTGGACAAAAGAAGGCCGTGCCCGGATATTCTTCTTTTCCGACTGATCGCTCCCCATCAGCACCGACGAGCGTCCCCACTCCGCGGCGTCGTAGAGCTGTTCAAAGTCGTCGAGCTGAAACTCAAGACTCATCATCCAGCCTTGCCCCAACAGCACCGCGACCCCGATCACCATGAGGGCGCCCGGCCAGCGGAGCCAGCGGGAAACCTCGGCGGATTGTTCGTGCTTGCTCATGTCGATGTCAGGCTCGTGTTGTCGGAGTCCTAGGTGCTCAGTAAGCTATCAGATGACACCGAGGTCGAAAGAGTCTCGATGATCTCAATTTGAGGAGAGAAGCCGAGTATCGGCCGATAAGATGCGGGTAACGGTTCTGGGGGCGGGCGAAGTCGGGATGCAATTGGGCCGAGCCCTGATTGGGGACGGGCACGAGGTCAGTCTGATCGATTCTGATCATGAGGCGGTGACCCAAGCTCGAGACGAGCTCGACATTGAGGTCATCGAAGGACATGGCGGCAATGTCGATGTTCTTGAGCAAGCACAGGTCTCCGAGTGCGAACTTTTTTGTGCGGTGACGCAAAATGAGGAGTTGAACATCCTCGCCTCTTTGGTCGCGAAGAAACTTGGCGCCCAGCAGACCGCCGTGCGCATTCGTGGGCTTTCTCACATCGCAAGACGGCGAACTTTCTATCGCCGCACCCTTGGTTTTGACCTCACCATCAGCCCTGAGGAAATGACGGCGGCAGCCATCTCGAGGTTCATCCGGGGGCAAGACCTTATTGCCGTCGAAGGCGTGGCCGATGGCCGGATTCAGATCGAGAGATTTCGGCTGACGGAACGCATGGACGCGGTCGGCAAGAAAATTCGCGACATCAAGATGCCCCGGCAGAGTTTGGTGGTCGCCGTGTTGCGCGGAACCTCCATCATCATTCCGAGCGGCGACGACGAAGTCCATGAAGGCGACGAGCTGATGCTCGTGGGCACGACCGAGACGATCGAGCGCCTCGACAAGATCTTCGGCAAGCGGATCAAGCTTCCGAAACGCGTCATGATTGTCGGTGGGGGGCGGGCTGGCGTGGCGGCGGCCAAGACTCTCGAGCGGCTCAAGATCAAGGTGACGCTCCTCGACAGTCGCTTAGAGCGCGCCGAGAAGCTGTCGCAGACTTTGAAGCACACGCACATCGAGCACGCGGACGGCACCAACATGCGCGATCTCCAAGAAGAGAGCGTCCACAAGGTCGATCTTTTTTTGAGCATGACGTCGGACGACGAACGCAATCTGTTGAGTTGCCAACTGGCCAAGATCGCCGGAGCTCAACAAGCCATTGCCTTGGTGAAGCGCAACGACTACCGCGACCTGCACACTAAGCTGAATATCGACGGTTTGATCTCGCCGCGTCACCTCATCGCGCAGCGAATCTTGCGCTACGTTTCCACCGGCGGTACCCGACGCATCACGCCGATCGAAAAAGGTCGGGCGGAAATCATCGAACTCGATTTGACGCCGGAGTCTCCGCTCATTGGGATCCCGCTCAAAGAAGTGGACTTTCCGCGAGGTGCCATCGTCGGTGCGGTCGTGCGCAAAGAAACAGCATTTGTGCCGCGGGGCGAAGATGCCCTCGAAGAGGGAGATCTCGTGATCGTCTTCGCTTTGACGCAAGCTCGTAAGAGTGTCGAGGCGCTGGCCTGAGTCGCCGACAATGAATTACTTCCGCGTTTTACGCACGGTCGGAACACTGGTCGTCTTGGTGTCCCTGACGATGCTGGTGCCCTTAGTCATGGCTTGGGGCTACGGCGAAACCGCAGCGCTGACGGCTTTTGGGATCGCCACGACGGTGGGTGTCGTGGTCGGCGGTCTGGCGTTCTTGGCCGGGCGCAGGGGCTTGCAACAAGAAGCACGTTACCGCGATGCCCTGGCCGTGGTGGGGCTGGCCTGGGTGTTTTGCGCGGCCGTTGGATGCCTCCCCTATATCCTCACCGATACCATTCCTGGGTTCATTTCCGCCTATTTCGAAACGATGTCGGGCTTCACCACGACCGGTGCTTCGGTCATGGAGCGAGTTGAGTACAAGCCCAACGGAGACCTCGTACCGCATTCGATCCTGTTTTGGCGTTGCCTCACGCAATGGCTCGGCGGCATCGGAATCGTGGTTTTGTTCGTGGCCGTCCTGCCGGCAATGGGCCCATCTCGGCTCTTGTTTCACATGGAAGTTCCAGGTGTAGGGGAGAAGAGCTTTTTCGGCAAGATTCGCGACACGGCTGCGATCTTGTGGTTGATCTACCTGTCCTTGACCGTGCTTGCGGCCCTGTCCTTGAAAGTGGCGGGAATGACCTGGTTTGACTCGGTTTGTCATTCTTTGACCACGACGTCGACGGGCGGGTTTTCGACTCATACCGAGAGTTTGGCGTATTTCGAATCGTCGGCGATTCGGATCGTCACGACAGTTTTCATGCTCTTGGCTGGCGTGAACTTCATGTTGTATTTCATGGCCGCGCGAGGTGCCTTGAGGCGAGTTCACAAAAATCCAGAGCTGCGTCTGTACGTGGTTGTCATCTTTGTGGTGACCGCGATCGTCACGAGCGACTTGCTGTGGCGAGGCGCTTTTTCAGAGTTCCCGGCCGCTCTTGAGGCCGCGACATTTCAAGTCGCTACTCTCGGGACCTCGACCGGTTTTGCCTCCGAAAATTTCGATCTTTGGCCGGCGACATCCAAGATGCTGCTGTTGTTCTTGATGTTTTCTGGCGCCTGCGCGGGCTCGACATCAGGGGGCTTGAAGCTCTACCGAATACTCGTTGTTTTCAAGTACAGCTTGCGTGCTGTCCACCAACACATCCGCCCCAAGGGGGTGGAGACGGTAAGAATGGGCGACGGCGTGCTGTCACCCGAGACCCTGCGTTCGGTCACGGCGATGGTCATGATCTTCATGTTGATGTTCTTCGGCGGGGCCTTTGTGCTGTCCCTGATGGGGATGCAATTGACGGAGGCCTTTACCGCGTCGCTGTCGGCACTTGGGAACGTTGGGCCGGGCCTGGGCGAGATCGGACCCACTGGCAATTACGCCAATGTCCCCGACGGCGGCAAGCTGCTCTTGGCGTGGTTGATGTTGGTGGGGCGACTGGAGGTGTTTACGGCCTTGAGTCTGCTCACCGTGACCTTGTGGCGAGATTAGTGGCCGACTTCGAAGTTTGTTTGATATTGGTCGACCCGGTGATCGGCGAATTGGCTCGCAAGCGCTTGCTGGGCCTACGCGAAGGCCTGCAAGAGCGCGGTTACAAAGTCGAACTCATCGAGTCGCTAGAATCGGACCGCGAGGGTGCCTTTGGGGCCTGGGATCTTGTCCGGCGGATTCCAAAGCCACTCCGCGACAGCGCAACGATCTTGCATTTGGCCGGTCCTCGGGCCCGTCTCGCGGCCTTGTTGAGCTGTTCTCTTCGCAAAAAGCTGGTGATCGAGGAAGCTCGAGTTGAAGGGCCGACTCGAGGCTGGGGAGGAATCTTAGAGCGCAGCCTTGCAAGCCGAGCAAGTCGGCGATTGACCTTGTTGGCGGCACCGGAGAAAGAACGATCGAGCCGTCGAGTTCACCGAGAGCTCCGAGTGGGGCCGGGGCTGCTCGACTTGAATGATGAATCGGAAACGGCAGGCGGCTCCGATCCATCTTCACCGGCTGCCAATGCGTCTTTTCGTATCGGCCTGTTCCTCGAACCGAGGTCCAGCGACCGACTCCGGCGGATGCTGGGAGCTTTTCGCGTCCTGGCGGCAAGTTCGGATTCCTTGCGAGTGGTCTTGCAAGGCGGCCCCTCAGATTGGAATTTGGCGCCATGGGTCGCTGACCTGGGATTGACGAAGAAACAGGAGTTCTCAGGTTTTTCGGAGCCGACCCCCGATTGTCTGGCCGCACTTCAGCTCGCTTGGATCCCAGGGATTCAAGAAACGGACGTTCGCACGACGGCTTCGTGTTTCGCGGCCGGATTGCCAGTTGTCTGTGATTTCCGGAGCCCCTGGGCAGAGGGGATCAAGACTATCGGCGGTGCTCTCATGCGCGATGCCGACTGGCCGATGCAATTTGCAGAAGCGGCCCGTGAATTGTTGAAGGACGATGCCTTGTTGTCCGCGATTCAAACCGCGGGGCCTATCTTGGCTCGGCGTGAAGCGGGTTTGGAACCTTATGTCGATCGAGTTGACGCGGCTTACCGTAGGCTCGCCCTTGAAGGACAGAGCCATACTGACGCCGCGTCTTAGGGCTCGGTCAAGAACAAGTTCGCAGAGTTCGCACTCAGATTTGCGTCAAATTCGGTTCGGGTGATTGAGCGAGAACCGCCGCATACTTCCTGTATTCGAAGATTCTCGCGATTGAGCACGGACCGAAGATGGCGTGAAGCTGAGCGGCGAGAATGTGAAGTTATTCTTGACTGAGCCCTTAGCTCGTGGGACCTTCGCTGGCGGCGATGCTCGAAAGCAAGAAGCTCACTACGTCCAGCCCGGGGCCTTCGGGTGCGGTGTACTCGCCTTCTCGAAAATTGACGTCGGCGTTGTGGGCGACGAGGGCGCGCTGAAATAGTTGCTTTAGTTGATGTTGGAGCGCCGCGACGATGGCTTGATCGTCGGCGATCCCATCCTCGCGCAAGATCCGTCCGAGTTTTCGGTTTTTACCGCTCGAATCACTCAGGATTCGTTGGAGTTGACCGCGAGTCAAGACGCCATGGCGAACCAAGATACTGCCGAGGCGATTGTCTTCGGGACCATCAACGCTTTGAGCGCTCATGAGTTGGCCGTCTGCGAAGTGGATTTGAATGGTCTCATTTTCGGCCACGACCTGAACGACACCGGTCTTTTCGTGGGCTGCGATCAGTTGGAGCAGGTCTGGAATCCGAAACATGCCTTTCGGGAACTCAACCTCTCGCTCCAAGGGCATCGGCTTTTCGGCCGGCTCTTCGACTGGCTCTTCAAGGGGCTCTTCGAGCCCAAGGTTTGGTTCTTTGGCTTCGTCGCCCTCATCGCGGTATCCCCGCAGCGCATCTTGGAAGGCATCTTGAATGGCAATGACCCCGGTGACGCGGTTGCGACCGGTGCGAGAATGGGATTTCTTTTGAAGTTCCTGCTCAATTTCTTTGAATTGAAGCACCGTTTCGCGAAGCCTTAGTAGGTCCAAGGCGACGTTCTTGATGGCGGGGATTTCGCTAACGAAGTTTGAGAAGTTGCGGTCGGCGTTCTCCAGCATGCTGACCAAGGAATCCATCTGACGGAGGACACGTAGTCCCATCTTCCGCCGTTCGAATCCTTGCTTCTCGCCGGGAATGGCCATTTTTCGGTTCCTAGTTCGTTTCTCTCAGCAAACATCGGAAATGTATGGCCGGGGACTTGAGTCGCGGTTATAGAGCGGGAAACAATCCAACTGAAGCATTGAAGTTAGGGTGCCAGGGGCGAGATCTAGGGTCCCAGTAAGGAGTCGAGGGTGCATAAACTCAGCTGTGGCGCCGTTTGGGGCGGAATCGACAATCGCGATGCCGATCTTGAGGCGGCGGGTATTCGTGCGAGTTTGTTTGCTCGCTCGGCCCAGGGTGGCCGGGGAGGTGACGCTCATTACGTCAGTGTTTGCGAGGGTGACTTGCTAACCCGCATGGTCGTAGCCGACGTCGTCGGACACGGAGAGACCGTCTCAGATGTTTCGAGCTGGCTCTACGATGTTCTTTGTGAGCGAATGAACGATCCTGACGGAGCCGCAATCTTGTCTGAACTCAACGGCCGGGCTTACGCCAAGGGCATGAGTGCCATGGCCACCGCCGTTATCGTCGGCTACTACCGCACAACTCACGAGCTGTCCTACGCTTCCGCCGGACATCCGGCGATTTACCTGTGGTCGGCTGGCGATGCCAGCTGGAAGGCCCTCAGCATGAATATCGAAGCCGACGGCCCTGCGGACCTTCCCTTTGCGGTGCTAAAAAATCCAGTTTTTCATCAGATCTCGGTGCCGATGAAGGCCGGAGACCGGGTCTGTCTTTACAGCGACGGAATCTTAGAAGGCCCGTCACCGAGCGGTGAGCAATTCGGGGCCAAAAAACTAGAGAAAGTCCTGAACGCCAATACGGGCTCCAAACTGCCAGAAATCAAAAAAGAGATCGTTCGCGCCCTGGATGAGCACACCGCAGGCCGCTTTGACCACGACGACGTCACCTTGCTTCTCGCCGAAGTGATTTAGGGGCTTGTGAAGAAAATCCGTGACCCATTTGGCTAAGGGGCGAGCATTAGCCGCAACATCGTCGTGCCTGCAGCATCGACGCGGATGATGAAGACGTCACCGTAGTCCTGCTCGCTCAGCACGATCTTCTCCTTGACTCCGAGCGCTTTGGCAATCGCTGGGACCGTGTTGGAGTGGCCGGCGACGACGACACATCCTCCCTCGTACTCGTCTTGGATCTTCTTGACAGTCAGGTCCGGGCGTTGTGCCTTGACCACCTGGACTTCGAGCCGATGGGACTGGGCGCAAGGTTGCACGGTTTGCTGAGTGCGCTTGAACTGTGAAGCCAAGACCGCGTTGATCTCAGCGGTCGCGAGTAGGGCGGTGAGGTTGGCGGCGCGTTTTTTGCCCAGCTCGCTGAGGTCGGGATTGCGCTCTCCCTTTTCGATGATCTTCTCGGCGTGGCGCAGCAAGATAACGGTCGTGGTCTTGGTGTTGACGGCCGGGGCTGGCCCGGTGCCCGCGATGATTTGCCGGGCGACACCCCCGATAATCTCATTCGGTACCGGAAACGACAGGTTGTACTGCAAGAGCAGCCACTTCCCCTCGCGCTTGATAAGAGTGCCGCTACCGCGGCAAATACCGAGTTTACGGTGCCCCAGGATCTCATCGAAAGTGACGAGTTTGCCGGCCTGCGCGGTCGCGACGTTTCGTTCGAGCGGCACGTAGATCCAAGCACTCGTGCCTTTGAAGTGGGGTTTGCAAAAACTCAGGAAGGCCTCTTTGGTCCAGCGCTCACCAGCATCGGTGCCCAAGAAAACGGCTTCGGCGGCAAAGTGAGCGAAGTATCGCTCGGTATCGCCTTTGGCCGCTGCATCGTGGAAGTCATCGAGGACATCATCGATGTCGCTACGCGGACTTCTCTGAATACTCGAAATGGAGTTGGCAAAGGCTGCCGCGACGTTTGCCTTTGCATCGCTCGCATTCACCTTTGAAGCGAGGAGGTCGATGCGGATCTTGAGGGGATTTAGAGCGTTGAGAGCCTTCAGCGCCGTCTGAATTTTGTCGTCACGGGTGCCGATCACCGTGATCTTTCCGCGGCGCCAGCGCGATTCCACACTGGGTGCGGCATCGCCAAACTCAGCCCGCCAAAACGTGAGCTGTCCGATTTCGTGGGGAGCCTCGGTCGTCAAACGAAGAGCGCAAATAGCGGCTTTTCCCGTCGCGAAAATGTGAATTCTCGATGCATGGATGCGGTGCTTGAGTCGAAGTGACTTTAGGAATGCGAGCCGCGTTTTTGGCGTCGACATCTCGGGGCCGTCGACGGGGATCGTCACCGCCACCTGGCCTTTGGCCGCGAGGGCTTGGCCGAAGGTGGAGAAGTCGAGCGCATCGAAGGCGTCCTTTTTTGCGGTTGGCTTTAGGATCAACAGCAAAGGGTAGACGTCAGCGACGCGGTGCCCTTCGGGCCTAAAGGTCTTTTGAGTCGAACGTTTAGTCGAGGGCGCCTTGTCGGCGGATACGGTGCCTTGCTGCGCCGCCAGAACCGGCGTTAGGACTGCCAACATCAGGATCAAAGAACTCAAATAACGGCGCATGCTGCACCTCCTTAATCGTTGTTGTCTTCAATCGGCAAAGGTCTGCGTCCACTGTCGACGTTGACATAAGTCACTACGGCCTCGGTGACCCAGACTGACTTCCGACGGTTTGCAAAACGTTCGGCCCACACCTCCACCTTGACGGTAACGGAAGTACGGCCAACGCGCTGGGTTTGACAGATAAAGCTCACGACGTCTCCGACGTAGACCGGCTCTTTGAAGATGACCTCTTTCATGGCAATCGTGACGACGCGGTCACAACCTGCTTGCGTGCGGCTGTGCACCGAGCCTGCGAGGTCAATGTAGGACAAAAGGACGCCACCGAAGATGGTGTTATGCACGTTCGTATCGCGCGGCATCATCGAAACCTTGATGGCTGGTTCTTGCTCGGGCTTTCGGTGATTCTTGTCTTCGGTCATCGCTTGTCCTTTTGCGTTGCAGTGGGAATGGAATAGCAAACATAGGTTTTCATCGCTACTCATGCGGGTCAAGTTCGTCTTTTAATGTGTGAGTAGATCAGATGAAGCACTGTCAATGGGCTCCTCGGAGCCGAATGCCGTGGATAAGGGTGGTGTTGGCGGCGAGGATGCTGGCTGGCGATCGCTGTTTCGCGAGACATCAAGGGATCGTCTCGGGCGATCCGGGGCCAGCGCCCTGGACTCACAGGAACTTATTGGGGTCATCTTGGGCCTGGAAACGGGAGCCCAAAGCCGCCATGACTGCCTGGGAGAACTGTGTTCGCGTTACGATTCTTTGCGGTCTTTGGCCGCAGCCGATTTCGAGGAATTTTCCGCGATCCCGGGGATGACGCCAAAAAGGGCCGCCGTCTTGGCCGCGAGCTTCGAGCTTGGCCTCCGAGTCCGGCGTGACCCCGCAAAAAAAAGACCGCGCCTCAGCAGCGCCCAAGCGGTCTTTGAGTGCGTGCGCGAAGAGCTGCAATCACTCGAGGTCGAAGTCCTTGAGGTTTTATCTCTCGACGCGAAGAACGGCCTCCGTCGCCGCGATCGTGTTTCTTGTGGTACTTTGACCGGAAGCCTTGTCCACCCCCGTGAGGTGTTCAAGTCGGCGATCAACGCCCGCGCGGCATCGGTGGTCGTGGTACACAACCATCCCAGCGGCGATCCCGAACCAAGCCCCGAGGATGTCGCCATCACCGACCGTTTGTTCGCCGCGGGCGAGATCATCGGGATTCGACTTGTCGATCACGTCATCGTCGGAGACGGTCGTTACGTTTCTTTGGCGGAAAAGGGGTTCTTCAAGACTCTGGTGGCTTGCCGATGAGTTTTGCTGCAGTGGCCGATCCACCGAGATGTTTGTGCTCACGCGAACCTAGACCCCGCAGTTATTGGAGGAGAGCACATGTCTAAGCCTTTTCAATTTCGCCTCGTAGCCACCAAGGACGGACCCGCCGCCTTCGTTGTGGGTGATAAGGGGCTGTCGCGCTCTTATCTGCCTGGGCCCAAAGAGTCGGACCTTCGCCACCGCATCCAGGATGAATTTCCCGATGCGGCCGAGAAAAAGAGCCTCTGGCCCGCTTTTGCCGCGGACCTCAAGAGGTTCTTTCGCGGTCAAGACGTCTCCTTTGATGTCGACTTGGATATGGCCGGGGTCACGGAATTCCAAGCCAAGACCTACCGCGCCTTGAGAAGGGTCCGAGCGGGCAAAACCCTGAGTTACGGCCAATTGGCGGCTAGAGCCGGGCGCGACGGAGCGGCGCGGGCCGTCGGTACGGCGATGTCCCGAAACCCCTTTCCGCCCGTGGTACCCTGACATCGCGTCTTGGGAGCCCAGGGTGGGCTCTGCGGATTCACGGCAGAAGGTGGTCTAGAACTCAAGCGCCGCATGCTAGAGCGCGAAGGTGTGGTCTAAGCCGATTGTCGCGCTCGAAATCGTCGCATAGACTCTGAGCTGAGAAGAGTTTTGCCGGAGGAAGTTGATGACGGACGAAAAGGCCATTCCTGACGAGTTTTTGGCCATGCTGCGTTGCCCGGCGTGTCGCTCGGAATTGAATCTCAAAGAATCTGGCGACGCTTGGTGGTTGACCTGCCGCAACGAAGCCAAAGAATGTGGCTTGTCGTTTCCGGTGGAAGACGGCATCCCTCACTTGGTCGTGGAATCGGCGCGCAAGCCCGAGACTCCCTGACATTGACGCGCAGGACGCTTTGCTTCGGACGCCATCCCAATGAAAGGGGTCATCTTTGTACGCTCTCATCTCCGATCTCCACAGCAACATCGAAGCTTTGGACGCCGTCATGGAAGATATGCAGGCGTTTCCTGTGCAGCAGATCAGGTGTCTCGGAGATGCTATTGGATACGGCCCGAATCCGCGGGAGGTCCTGAAGCGGGTTGCCGACTGTGAGTTCACCCTCATGGGGAATCACGAAGAGGGGCTGCTGTTCTACGCCGAGGATTTCAATCCCCGAGCTCGCGCCGCACTCGATTGGACTCGGGATCAGCTCAATGACCCCAGTTGTGACAAAGACGACAACTACTCCTTTTGGTCTCTCATCGACTCTCTGCCGAAAGTCGAGCGCCGGGACGACGCGCTCTTTGTCCATGGCTCCCTTCGCAATGAGACCAAGGACTACGTGATGCCCGAGGACATCGACAACCTCGACAAAATGGCGGAGATTTTCTCCCTCATGGACCGCAATCGTTGTTTTTTCGGCCACACCCATATTCCGGGGGTTTGGACGGAAGGAGGCGTCTTTAAACGCCCAGCAGAGCTGGACTACGAGTACGTTGTTCCCTCAGAGAAGGTTGTTATCAATGTCGGTTCGGTGGGGCAGCCGAGAGACGGTGATAACCGTGCTTGCTATGTGCTCGTCGATGAGGATCGCATTATCTTTCGGAGAGTCGAATATGACTACCGCAAGACGATCAAGAAGATCCTCAATATCGACGAACTCGGAGATGCTCTCGCGGCTCGTCTGAAGGTAGGACGCTGACGCCAAGACCCTCGGGTCGGTGACAGCAAAATAGCCTCTGCGGCTCGTTAGCTCGCAAAGGCACCTTCGCTCGATACCACGCCCTCCGTTCGACCTGATATCGGAAGGGGCCGACTTGGAAAAGCGAATCATCGTGGCCGGCGTGCTTTCGCTGGCGATCATCCTCATCTGGGAGAGCCTCCAACCGAAGGCTCCCGCACCAGAAAAGAACGAGAAATCGGGCACGCCGTCGTCGGTCGATGGACTATCTGAGCCGGGCGCGAGCGCCAATGGCAAGCCGGAGTCCGTTCTGAACTCGAATGGCAAGCCGGTCTCAGGTTCGGTGGTCCCTACGACGCCGGATGGTTTCAAAGGTCCGCAACGCTTGGGCGATGCGGTCTTAAGAGACCAAAACGCCCCCGCCCTCGTTCTCGCCGACGAAGAACTCCGTCTTGAGTTCGATCAAAAGGGTGCCGCGGTCAAGACCGCTTGGCTCCTCGATCACCTGCAAGAAGTTGACTCCGACCCCGAGGGTTGGGAGGGCCGGCTCAAGATCATTCGCAGCGATACCCGCGCCGAGCGCGGCGCGCTCTTGCTTCGTGACGAATCGCGTATGGAGGGTTGGCTCGATCGCGTGGTTTGGGATACCGCGGGACCCTCCGCGGACGGCACATCCATCGTTTTCAGTTTGCCCGTGGCCGAGTCAGTCGTGGTCTACGATGATCAAGGACGTGAGCGCTTCGAAGCGGTTCAGTATCGCCTTGAGAAAACGATCTCGCTGACCGGTGACCCCAATCGGATCGCGGTCCGCATTGACATGGTCCATCTCGCGGGCCGAGGAGCCGTTTCCAAGACTCTGTTTTTGAGTTCCAGTGGCGGTGTCTTTCCCGATCGCATTCGAGGCGTAAGTTCGTCACGGGCGCACAGCGTCGCCGGCACCCGCGACGGCGATGAAGTTGAAATCGCGAGTTTTTCGGCTGCCGACATCCTGGAAGAGTTCGGCGATGCGGGCAAGACCGTGGACCGCGCCTATTACGTCTGCGACATGGGAGTTTACTTCGGGGCCTACCTGCGTCGCCTCGATGGTGAATTGCAGATTGCCCACATCTTTGCGGTCGAAGGCGTTTCAGAGGGTGGCGCCGTTCCCGCATTCGAGAACACTTGGTCCGAGTTGGGGTTGGACCTAAGGACGGACGCCTCGAATCCGAAAAGCACCGTCAATTTTGATTGGTACTTGGGGGCGAAAGACCACCGGCGCATCAAATCGAGCTACGAAAGCGACGATAAGCTCCGCCGTGACTACCTTGAAGTTGCGGACTTTGAGTTGACCTCTCAGGGCTTTTGCTGCATCGGTCAGGCGGGGCCCTTGGGCTGGATCATTGAAGTGATCTCCAAGTTTGTCGTTTCGATGCTCAGCTTGTTCAACGGCATGATTGGCAACATGGGCGTCTCCATCATCATCTTGACCTTGCTGATCCGAACGCTCTTGTTCCCGATCACGCGTAAGTCACAAGTCGCCATGCAGACGCACGCGGCGAAGATGGCGAAACTGAAACCCAAGCTCGATAAACTCAAGGAAAAGCACGCGGACGATCGTCAGGCCTTTGCGGCCAAGCAGATGGAACTCTTCAAAAAGGAGAAGGTCCAACTGGTGCCGCTCGGCGGATGCCTGCCGATGTTTCTCCAAATTCCGGTGTTCTTCGGGCTGTTTTCGGCGCTCCGCTTCGACTACGACTTGCGCCATGCGAGCTTTTTGTGGTGCAAAGACCTGGCCGCCCCCGATAGCGTCATGAGTTTCGATCCGATCGGCTTGCCTTGCTGTATTGGGCCCGGCGTTCAGATCGACGGACTCAACGTCTTTCCCCTGTTGATGATCGCGGCCATGTTCTTCCATCAGTTGGGCATGCCACGGTCGCCGGACCCGCAAATGCAGCAGCAACAAAAAATCATGATGCTGATGCCTTTGGTATTCGGCGTGATGATGTATGGCTATGCCGCTGGACTCTCCGTCTATTGGTTGTCGAGCAGCCTGTTCGGGATCTTTGAGCAGCGCGTTATCAAGAAGTTCTTCCCGCTAGAAAAGGCGGACAAGGACGATAAGGAGTCCGGAGTTACGACTTGAGACCGTGAACGACAGTACTCAACTCGCGCGCGGGCTCGGCGACACAATCGTCGCCGTTTCTTCACCCCCGGGCGCAGCGGCCCGGGGGGTGATTCGCCTCTCCGGCGATCGAGCGGCGGATATTGTCGATCACTTATTTTTGGCTGATGGTCAGCAGCCAACACCAGTACATATTGAGCGCGGCGTTAGCCGAGGTCGACTTTGGCTGGGCCGAACGGGAGTTCACGTCAGGGCCTTCGTCTTGGTCATGCGGGGACCGAAGTCCTTTACGGCAGAGGACGTCGTAGAAATCCATCTCAGCGGCGCGCCCGCCTTGCTGAGGATGGTGGTTGACCTTTGCATCCGCGAGGGAGCCCGTCCCGCTGAGCCCGGCGAATTCACCCGGCGGGCCTTTCTCAACGGCCGCATCGATTTGACGCAAGCGGAGGCCGTCGCGGCGCTCATTCACGCACAATCCGAAGCCGAACGGCGGGCCGCCTTGACCGTCTTAGACGGTGTTGTCTGTCGCCGCAACGCCGAACTAAGCGCTCAGCTGGTCGCCGTCTTGGCGACTTTGGAGCTGTCTCTCGACTTCTCCGATCAAGATATTGAGATCGTCGTCGCGAAGGATCTGGACGCCAACTTGGCGGGGGTCGTGGAGGGCATCGACGACTTGATCGCGCAGGGGCAATCCCGGCGCCAGCGCGCGGATCGCCTCCGGGTCTTGTTGTCCGGGCCAGCAAATGCCGGCAAGAGCTCCCTTTTCAACGCGCTCTTGGGGCGCTCCCAGGCCATTGTTTCCGAGCAAAAAGGCACGACGAGGGACTATTTGGAGGGAGAGCTCGATCTTGAGGGGCGGCGTTTTTTAATAATCGACAGTGCGGGGGTCGATTTCGTTGGCGGGGCGGTTGACCAAAAAGCCCACCTGCTCCGCGAACGCGAACGCGAGCGGGCTGACCTCGTGGTCGAAGTACGAGACGGTCGCCTTGCCAGCCAATCACCAAAGGAATCGCCCGCACTCTCGCGGCAACCCGCAGAGCCGAAATTTCGGACGGCCGTGCTTCGGGTATGGACTCGTAGCGATCTGGTGCCGCTCGTCGACCGTTCGCGGCCAAATGGACACTGGGTCGACTTGGGCAAGGCTGGAAGTGGGGCGGGTGGCCTCGTCGAATTCACTGCGGCTCTTCGCCAGTCGGCCACTCCTTTTCAAGATTCAGTTAGAAGCTCGCTCTTGGCTCTGAGCGAGCGTCAAGCTCGCCTTTTGGCCAAGTCAAAAGAGGCCATTGAGCGCGCGAGAGAAGGCTTATCTCGGGGGCTGGGCGAAGAACTGCTGGCGGCCGATCTTCACGAGGCCTTGGCCTATTTTCGGGAGCTTAGCGGCGAGGACTACGACGACCAGGTCTTAGACCGAATCATGAGCGATTTTTGCATCGGAAAGTAACTCGTGACGCATCTTGCTAATGACGTTAAAGCAGTTCGAAGGATCTCAAGCTCTGGACGAATTTCGAGCACGAAAAAGGGCGACGGCGAATTTAGCGTTCGCCACACAACTGTGCGTCAAACAAGCCGAAGGGACCGAGTTCGCGTGCGCGAATCGACTTTACTACGCCGTCTTCCAGCAAGCAGTATTTGCGTGCTACCGGCAATTGGGGTTTGAAAAAGCTCGCACCGAGATCGCCGACACAAACGGACAAATGGGAGACAGCCCTTTTTATCGTCAAGCAAGAGTGCCGAAAGTGCTGGCTGGTTGCAGGGTGATTTCTCGCTCCGACCGCGACGACTTTGCGTCCATCAAAGACTTGCGCGTGAAGGCAGACTATTCCAATTTTGATGTCGAGTGGGACGAAATTGAAGAACACCTTGCGTTGGCCAACAGCATCTACGACATGTTGAACAAGAAATTTGGAGAGACGAAGTGAATAGGGAAAAACTAATTTCCGATGTCAAAGCCGCGCTCGCCAAATCTATCCCGAATGGGCGTGATTTCACGGTGGGCGTCACAGTGGATCCAGATGATCCCAATCACAAGGTGATCGTCGTCCACGGTGAGATTTTCGGCGATTCCGTCTTGAGAAATAGTCAGATGGTGCGACGGGAACTGCGTGATTTGATTGAGCCAGAGGACCAAATTGTTCTGCTTCGCAAAGCGTAGAGAAGCAGCCTTCGGAAGTGTTCATCACAATGCACTCAATTCGAACTGCTGTGCAATTGAGCTGGGACTTAGAGTCCGTGGCGGTGTCGAGTCCAACATTTGTTGCTCACGCTGATTCAGGATCGAGCTTTTCGAATTTTGTGCCTCCAACGCGCACGCGAAGATTTAGGACGAGTAGAGTTTTCGATCTCGTAACTGCGGCATGACAAACGAGACCAAAAGTCCGCATGAGTCGCCATTTCAGATCTCTGAGGTTCAAGTGAGCGAAATGCAAGAAAGCGAGCCCACGCTCAAGGTCTTCGCGAGTTTTCACGCCCCTGCAATTCTATACGGATTCGGCCGGGAGCTGATCGCGGACTTGGGGCGGCGGTCAAAGATGGACGCTGCATTGTTGCCGGTTCTTGACTTCACAAAACTTGATGCGGTCAACGTCGAAGTGAGCGACTCCACTTCTGATCAAGAGCAATGAAGCCAAAGAGTTAGACTTTGCAGCCCGCCTCACTCGAGGGGGCTTTCTTTTGCCCACGAAAAGGCACCGTCTACCAAAGAGGGTAGCAGCCGGGGAACACCACACCGTTCGCTCTAAAGACCACCGATTCCCATCATGGTGCCCACGAGCCTCGAATTTTGGGAACTTAGGCCCATATTTCGATCGCTCATCAGGAAAAGGAGGGCGACCGTGCAACACCACTTAGTCAAGGCTTCCTGCTAACGGGAAGCGCCAATTTACTTGCCCGGCACGCGAAAACCATTGTGATGATGACGCTCTTCCCTTCGTGTCGCGAACTCAGTGCTCGAGGGGTCAGCTCGTACCGTGCATTGAGAAGAAAAAGTACTCGCTCGGCGATCGAAGTCGCCCGGCTAATTGACAACAGCCAAGGTTGCGACATCCACACATCTTGGCGTGCTGTGGTAGTGCTCCGATTCAATCTCTTCCACTAAACTCTACTCCCAACAACTTTG
Organism: Planctomycetota bacterium; assembly: GCA_036479435.1. Classification (GTDB taxonomy): domain Bacteria; phylum Planctomycetota; family DRQF01; genus JAZGFI01. Next base: position 18,789 of record JAZGFI010000113.1, read on the forward strand.
TGGTCATTTGGGTTCGGTTTTTGCATCGGAAAGTAGGATTCGAGGTGTTCTGTGGGGCTGGGTTGTCGTCTGGATGCTGTGGTAAGCTCCGGGTTCCGGGCGGGGGGGCCGGCCGGTGCTTATCTTCCGCCATGTTTGTCAATAGCCGCGAGCCCTCGCTAAGCGATTCAGGATCGCCTTAGCGGTTCGAAATCGCCGATGGCGATGCAAGATCGTCGCGCCAAACAGAGGCGTCGGTTGATGAAGCCTGGGGCTGCCCGCAACGGATCTGCCGTACGCCATGAAATGTCCATTTTGCAAGGCCTCAAAAGACAAGGTCATCGACAGCCGCACGGCGGGTGACGGTTCGGTCATCCGCAGGCGGCGTGAGTGCCTCGGATGTGGGCGGCGGTACACAACCTACGAGAAGGTCGAAGACATCCTCTTTCGGGTTATCAAAAAAGACGGCGTGCGCGTGCCTTTTGTGCGCGATCGCATCATGTCGGGAATGCTGAAAGCTTGCGAGAAGCGCCCGGTATCGACCGAGCAGCTCGAAGGTGTCGTTGATGACATCGAGACGCGCATCAACGAGATGTTCGACAAGGAAGTCGCCTCCAAATTCATCGGCAACATGGTGATGGATGCGCTCCGTAGTTTGGACCAAGTGGCCTACGTGCGGTTCGCGTCGGTTTATCGCGAATTCAAAGACGTGAACGAGTTCATGAGCGAGCTGAAGGAGATGCTCGAGAAAACGAGTGATGGCGAGGCTTAGGAAAGTACGAAACCGCGGGGGCGAGCTTGTCCCCTTTCGCCAGTCTCGAGTGGCTGAGTCCATTCGGGAAGCAGTGTGCTTGTGTGGTCTCGAAGACGACATTTTGGCGAGTGAACTGGCTGGCGTCGTCACGCTCTTTTTAGAAAAGCACTACGACGACGAGAACCCTCCAGCGCTTGACGACATTCGAGACATGATTAGCCGCGTGCTTGTCGAGACCGGCCACCGACGCATTTCGCAGGCTTATCTGCGCCTTACGCAACGGGGGGCCGAACTGCCGTCGCCGGCCAGCGTCGGGCCTGAGTGGGCCTTTTCCGAGGGCCCCGGCTCGGGTGATGAGCCGCCCAGAGTCGCCAACGTCGACCCCGTTGAGATCATCGATAGCGATGACCAACTGGCGCGACCTTTCGATTCGTCGCGGCTCATGAGTTCACTCGAAAGAGAACTCGGGCTCGCCGAGACGGAAGCGCGTGAAATCGCGATTGAAGTCGAATCGAAGTTGATGCGAAGCGGCCTCGGGCGGGCGCCGGCGACTTTGGTCCGCGAGTTTGTCGATTCGGAGTTGGCGGTTCGGGGGCAAGAAACGCTCCTTAAGCGCCATCGTCTCTTCGGTGTTTCGGGTAGCGTGATCGACGGATGGTTGTTTCCCGCTCAGGTGGAAAGGCGGGATCCAGAGGAGGCTGCGGGCACTCGCGTCTTGGCCGCCTACGCCCTTGACGAAATCTACAGCCGCCCCGTTGCTCGCGCTCACGCGGATGGCCGCCTTCATCTCAACGGTCTTGGGCACCCCCAGCGGGTCGATGAGATCGTCCTCGATGCCACGGGTCCCTTGTTTCCGGCGAGCGGGCGCAGCAGCGACTTCTTGCTGGAGCTGGTCACCTTGCTGCAGTCCGTGCGCCCCCTCGTAGGGCGGCGGATCACGCTCTCTCGGTTTGCAGAAGCTTATGCCAGGTTTGCCCCCGCTACGGTAACGCGCCGCGGCGTCCAGGCTTTTGCGCGGCGGCTCCTTGAGCACCTGCTCAAGGTCGATGTTTTTGGCCGGCCCATCTTGCCGCCGCTCAACCTGGAGCTGCACCTCACCGGCGATCACCTCTCAGCCCCCGGTGCGGGTTCCAACTTGGAGGCGGCCCGTGTCGTCCGTCTGTTGTCCGAAACTTTGCTTTCAGAGCTCGAGAATCGCCCAAAGCTCGCCGGTCGGCTGGGCTTGAGCTTTCTGTTGTCCGCCACGCCGCCCTACGTCTGGCCCGAGTCCCCGGTGCTCGATCAGCTGCTAACGGCGGCTCGCAAGCATCGCGGCGTGTCTTTGAGACTGTTGCGTCACGAAGACGAGGTCGGTCAAGGGGGCGGTTTGCGGGCTCGAGAGGCGGTGCGTCTCGAAGTCGGTTCGGTGGCGATCAATCTGCCCGTCGCTTTGGCGCTCCAAGTTTCCGAGACTTTTGATGATGTTACCAGCGCTCTCGGCGGCGCCGTCGGGCTCGCGGTGGACGCTCTTTTTGAGAAGTACTGGTTCTTGCGCCGGTCGGCACCGGAGACTCTTAGGGGTCTCTTAGCGCACCTGCCGGGCGGGAAGGGCCTCCGCATCGAAGGGGCTGAACAGGGGGCGCGCCTAGAGTTGTGGGGACTTCCCCACGCGGTTGCCATGCTTCAGGCTCAAGGATTGATCAAGCCCGAGGAAGCGCCACAGGCTTTGGCGCGCATCCTGAGTTGTGCGGACTATCACGCCGGCGAAGAGCGCGAGAACATTCAACTGGACATCTCTATTGGTGGGGTCGTGGACCGAGATGCGAAGCGGCGTCTCGCGACCGCGGCCCAGTCCCATGCCTTGAGGCTGGGCCATATGGAGTTGGCCTCCGTCTTGGTGAGAGAAGACGTCGGCGCCGCCTCCCTCCCGCTGCTGTCGCCCCTTTCGAGCCCCGAGAACCAGGTGTTTTTCCAGTCGTCGGCTTTGGCGCGCATGGGAGCCGGTCTCCCGCTGCCCGCCCGCGGGGACGACGCCATTGCAAATTCAGGGTGGCTTCGGAGGCTCTTTGAAGGCACGGCGCTGCGGTACCTTGAGTTGGAAGAACGTCCCGATTCTGAAGAGTTCCAAGGATCGCTCTTCGAAGGCAGTGCGGGGCGCCCCTGACATGGTTTCAAGCCGCACGGCCGGGACCGAAGAAACTCCATCGCAATATAAATGTCATGCGCATCGAATGCCTTTAGCAGGTGCCACGGTTGTGGTCCAAGGTTGCCGCTCGGGTACCAGAAACTGCTTTCATTCGATGCTGGCCGTCGTCTTGTTGTCATGTGTTGCGGCGACCGGTTTGGCCCAGGCGACACGCCCTTCGGGAAAAACCCCTGTCAAAACGGGTCGGGTCGAAGGCCGCCTCGTTTGGGAGGGAGCCCCTTGGCCGCGGCGCGAAGTCTTGTGGCCACCAGAACAGCGTGGACATGACCTCAAACTTGAGCGTTTTCTCGTCGAAAACACCATCTACGAAGAGGATCTTGTCATTGACGCCAAGACACGAGGCGTCGCTGCGGGCCTCGTGATCTTGCCCGGCTTGCGTCTTCCGCCGGCCCCGCCCAAGCGCATGACAATTGCGATTAGGGGTTTGCGCTTTTCGAGCCGTCAAATCGTGTTGCCGCGGGACTGGAATTTAGGGCTTCACAACGCCGACGCTTGGCCCTATGAGATTCAACTGATCGCGGGGCAAAAGGTCATGAAGACTATCTCGTTGCCGGCGGAGACCGACATCGATCTCGGACCGCTGACGGGCTCGGGCTTGTCGCTACGAAGTCGGCGCTTTCCCTTCATGACCGCCGCGATTCATCCGCGTGATCTGAAACCGACCGTGATCACCGACCTCCAGGGGCGCTTTACTCTCAATGGCGTTCCTGCAGGCAAACTCGAACTCATCCTGCATCATCCCTTATTCGGCGAGATTCGGAAATCGCTGACTGTCGTTGCGGAAGAGACGGTGCGGCTCAAGGTGCCTCTTCGATCTCTGTCGTTTTCGGGAACCACGACCTTGGAGCCTTTGGGCACGGCTGCCAGCGCCGTTTTTCGGGTCGACGGGGTGCCCGTGAGTGCCTCCAGTTTGAGGTCGGTCGTGGAATTCTACCGCGCGCGGCACGCTCCTTTTGAAATGGGCGGCGCTTGGCTCGAAACCCAAGCGGTGCGCGCGGCCGTGCTCCCGGTCGCCGCGATGTTTGCCGGTCATCGATCCTCCGCCGCGGCCCTGGGTGCTAAGATGCGTGCCATCCAGGCTCGTCTTGCCTCTGGCGCTGACTTCGTTGCTCTCGCCAAGCAGTTCTCTTCAGAGCCTTTTGAGGCTCGCGGCGCGCTGTTGAAGAACCGTCGGCGCCGCGACCTCGATCCTTGGCTGGGAGCGGCGGTTTTCGAAACCGCGATGGGCAACCTGACCTCCGCCATCTGGACCTCGCGCGGCCTCCATTTGGCACGGGTTGAGGGAAAAGGGGCTGCGGGCGGCGTCGAACATCGACACTTTCGACATATTGTTCTGGCCTGGAACGAGAAGCCCTCCTGGGGCCGCCTGGACGCGGAAGCACGCGAAAGGGCGTCCAGGGCGAAAGTTACGGAGATTGGCGAGCGTTGGCGAAAGCGGATTCCCGAGGGGAACCAGTGATGCTGCCGGTACTGCTCCTGTCGCTGTTTTCGCCTATAACCGGGTTCGGCCGTTTGGGGGCCATGTCCGATGGGCATGGGGCCCGGTGGCGGCGACTCACACACAAGTCTTGCTGGCAGGGCGCCCTCATGATGGCGGCCTCGAAACGCGAGTTCGGGATGCGAACGCATGAAGCTTAATTCCCTCGAAGTACACGGCTTTAAATCCTTCGCCGAAAAGACAGTAATTGAGTTCACGAGCGGCGTCACGGCTATCGTTGGGCCTAACGGTTGCGGCAAGAGCAATGTGGTCGACGCGGTGAAGTGGGTCTTGGGCGAACAGAGCATCAAGTCGCTGCGCGGTCGTGAAATGACGGACGTGATTTTCAATGGTTCGGAACGCCGTCCCGCCATGAACATGGCTGAAGCGACCCTGACTTTTGACAACGAAGACCGCACATTGGACTTGGACGAGTCCGAAGTCGCGATCACTCGCCGCCTTTACCGCTCGGGTGAAAGCGACTATCTCATTAACCATAAGAGCTGTCGTTTGCGCGACGTTCGAGAATTGTTGATGGGAACGGGGCTGGGGCCCGGCGGTTACTCCTTCATGGAGCAGGGCAAGATCGACAGCGTGTTGGCGAGCAACCCCGTCGACCGTCGCAAAGTTTTCGAGGAAGCCGCTGGCATTTCGAGGTTTCGTGCCCGCCGGCACGAGGCGGAACTCAAACTGGAAAAGGTCGACGCCAACCTTTTGCGCTTGGCGGACATCATCGACGAGCTCGAACGTCGCGAGCGATCTCTCAAAATTCAGGCGGGCAAGGCCGAGCGTTACCGCGAGGCGAGTCAGCGCGCCCGCGAGTTGCAGGCCAAGGTCGCGGTTCACCGCTTCCGCGAGAATCGACGGGCACAGATCGAAATCGAAAAGCTGCTCGACGAGCGGCGCGGTCGTCGCGACGAGCTCGGAACGGCGCGGGACGAAAAGCGCGGCGCCTACGATGAGATCAACGAGCAACTAGCCGAAGTCAATGAGGCCTTGAGTCTCGAGCGCGAAACTGCCGCCGACATTCGTGCCCGCGAAAAGGGCGCACGAGAGATGGCGGAATTTCACCGCCGCCATCTCGAGGATCTCGTGACGCGCGCTGAAGGTCGGGAACATGAGATTCATGAACTCGAAAAAGACCTTGAGCTAAGCGCGGGAGAAAGCGAGCAGCAGAGTGCCGATCAGGCATCGCTCGACGTTGCCGTCAAACAAAAGCGAGAGCGCGTCGCCGAGATGGCCCAGGAGGTCGGTGAGCTGCGCAAGTCGGCCCACGCGAGCGAATCCCAGATTCGAGCCGCGGGCGAACAGTTTGATGCATTGGTGCGTCGCCGCACCGAGGTCGAACGTGAGACCGCCCGCCGCGAGGCCGACGAGACGCGGTGGCGTGATGAGACGGCTCGCGCCGATGAGCGTTTGGAAGAACTCGAACGAGAAGTCGAGCGGCTACAAGCCGACATCCTTTCCGCCAAGAAGAGCTCAGAAGCATCTCACGATAGCCTTAGAGGTAAACGCGAGAAACTGGCGCAATCGGAAAGCGAAGTTGAATCACAGCGCGACACCATGCGCGAAGCGGAGGAAGCCCAGCGATTGGCCGTCGCTGAGCGCTCGCGGGTTGAGAGCCGTCGCGAAGTTCTGCAAGGCCACATCTTGCGCCACGAAGGTCTGGAAGAAGGCGTAAGAAAGCTGCTCGCGGCCCGGAAGGCGAAGTCTGATTTTTTGCCTGGGTGCAAGGGGCTCTTGCTCGATCTCATCGCGGTGGAACGCAGTCAGGCCAATGCTATCGAGGCCGCGCTTGGCGACGCCGCTCAGGCCCTCGTGGTCGAAACCGTGGCCGAGGCGATGGATGGCGCGCGCGTGTTGCAAAAAAACGGCAAGGGCCGCGCCGCATTCTTGCCCTTGGAGTGTTTCGAGGGCGCGAACGACGCGCAAGTTTCGCTTCCAGCCGGAGTGTCCATTCGTGAGGGGCTTTCGGCTGCCGATACCAAACGCCTCGAAGGCCTGCTCAAGGCGCTGATCGGCGGCGTGATGGTTTGCGAGTTTGACGAACTAGAGAACGAACTGTCGCGCGGTGCCAAGTCAGCGAAGCTGATCGCCACGCGACGTGGGGACCTTGTTCGCGAAGGGCGCCTGTTTCGCTGGGGAGGGGCAAGCAACGCTCAGGGCTTGTTGGCCGTTCGATCCGAACTCGAAGAGCTGGAGGAGGCCGCCGTTCGCTCGCAGCGAGAGGTCGCCCGCATCAAATCCTCCTTGGCCGACCTGGAAGACGCGCGTGAGCGGGCCGACGGCGCCCTCAAATCGCTGCGACAAGAAGCGCGTGAGGAAGAAGGGCGTGTTCACGCTCTAAATCACGAGTGGAAGGGGCTCGAGGCCAGTCGGGAACGATTGGAGGCGGAGCGCGCGCGACTCACATCGCAACGTCAAAACAGCGAGAGCAAGTTGGCGACTTTGGCGCAGGCGCGCGAGCTGGCGATGGTCGGACTGGCCGAGTTAGAGGCTCGGCTCAAAGGGGCTGAAGAATCCCGCGCGGCGACCTTGCAGGACCGCGACAGCTCGCGTGAGAGCTTGGACTCATCGGCCGGCCAACTCGAGATTCACCGCGTTGAACTGGCTTCGGACGAGCAGCGCTTGCAAGGGCTCAATAGCTCGCTCAGTCACTTGACGGAGAGGCACTCCCGCGCCAGCCGAGGAATAACTAGGTATCGGGATGAACTGACGGCTTTTGCAGCGGATCGGGATCGCTCGGCAAAACTAGCCCAAGAGGAAAAGGCCAAGTCCAGCGAACTCCAGACTGAAGGCGAGGCCATCGTTGAGCGCACGAAGGCCAAAGAAAATGACGTCGCCGAAGTCCGCTCGCGACACGAGATCGTGGGCAAAGAGATCCGCGACGTCGAACGCGCTTTTGAAGAGGCCGCCGAGGCTTTTCATGCCGCCGATGTACAGGCCAACGAGATCCGCGTCAATCAGGAAAATCTGGTCTCTCATGTTCGCGCCGAGCTTGAAGTTGATTTGGCTGAGCTCGAGAGTCGCCAGGAAGCAGAAGCGGCTGACGCCGCCGCCGCCGAAGGCGGCTCTCCTGGCGAAAGCGGCGATGAACTCGACGGACGTGAAACTGAAGCTGAAACTGAGCCTGAGGTTGATTGGGCCGCCGTCGAAGCAGAACTCAACGAACTCAAGGATCGGCTGCGCCGGCTGGGTAATGTCAACCTTGCGGCGATTGATGACCTCGACGAAGTCCAAGAGCGCCTGGAGTTCTTGGTCGCCCAAAGAAATGACCTCGTTCATTCCAAGCAACAGCTTGGGCGAGTGCTGGGCAACATTGAGGAAGAGTCAACCCGGCTCTTTCGTGAGACCTTTGACAACGTTCGCCGTGAATTCCAACTCACGTTCCGGAAGCTCTTTGGTGGTGGAAAGGCGGACATCGTTCTTACCGATCCGGATAACATCCTGGAATCGGGAATTGAAATCACCGCCCGCCCGCCCGGCAAAGAGATGCGCAGCATCGAATTGTTGTCGGGGGGCGAGCGGACGTTGACCGCGGTCTCTTTGCTGTTTTCGATCATTCGCTCGCATCCATGTCCTTGTTGTCTCATGGATGAAGTCGACGCCGCCCTCGACGAAGACAACACCGAACGATTCGGGCAGTTGCTCGATGAGTTTTACGAACGTACCCAGTTCATTCTCATTACTCACAGTCGCCGTACGATGGCCCGCGCCGATGTGTTGTTTGGGGTTACGATGGGCGAGCGTGGCGTTTCACGTCCAGTGGCCGTGCGATTCGAGGATGTCGATGACCACGGAAATATCGCTGGAGAGAATTCGCGCCGAAAAAGGCCGCCTGCGAAGCCCTCAAGCCCGCGTCCGGACCAAGACGGGGGAGCCGCGAATTCGGCAGGGAAGTCGACTTCGCCCGGGCCGGGAGAAAACCCAGGTTTCACGGATTCGGGCCGCAATGGGCATGCGAATGGAAGTGGAAGCTCTGACGAGCCCCAGTCCCAAGGCGGGCTCGAAGCACCTGGCAGTGAGGTCATTGTCGAGGTCAGCGAAGCGGCGGCTCCGGATGATGAAGGCGGCCAGGTCTTCCCGGCTTCCGATCCCCGTTCCCTCGACCGTGAGCGCCATCTTCAGGGGAATACAGAGCCGGAACAAAGCGCTGAAGAGGGCGCCTGAGCCCTTCGCCTTCGAGAAAAGATGTTGTCGTGGCAAGTCGCTGAAGCTGTGAGCCTCCTCTGGTCGATAGGAGGGGAGCAACCCAAGCGAGACGGCCGCGATACATGCGACACTACAAAATGCTCTTTTTGCTGGCCGGCGTCGGGGGCGCTTTGATTTTCCTCGCCGGGATCTTGGTTTCTACCGAGCTCAGCTTGCGGAAGCCCATAGACGAGGACAACGCGGTGGAGCACGCGTTTTCCGACCGGAAGACCGACCGGGTACCGGTGGCCTTGCACCACGGGGGAACGCTTAAAGAAGGCCGTGATCGTCGCAAGCTTTTTGAGCGCGAATTGAACGAAATTCGAACCCTGCTTGAGAGTGCCAAGAAAGTAGGTCCCGCGGCAATCCGAAAAGCCCAAACCATCCAGAGCGGTGCCCTAGAGCGAGTGGCGTCCGAAGACTGGGAGTTTCTCAAAAAGGAATTTACTCGTGGTGACGAACCGCGAGGCTATCGCGGCCTCCTGATCGTCCTCATCGGGCAATCGGGTTCGGATCAGGGTGCCGCCGCCATTGCACCTCTTTACGACTTGCATCCCATCAAAGTGGTAGAGGGGCTCAAACGTCACGGAGGGGAAGCGGGTCTTAGTGCCATTCAAGGCATCTACTCAGAACTCGAATCGAATCGTCCCAAATACGGACTCATCAAGGCGACGTCCGGTTTCCCTGGCGAGCTTTCCAGGCCTTGGCTCGTCGAACTCATGGAGACCGAGACGGAAGATTTCATCTTGCGCACCGTCGTCACTCAGTTGCGACAGTTTCCGAGCCGGCACAGTCTCAATGCCCTTGAGAACTTTGCGAGGTCGCGCCACGAAGACCCCAAGCAGCGTTCCTTAGTGGCCCGCGCCTTCAATTCGATGGCGGCCATTCCCGGGGGTGCCGCCCACTTACTTTCGATCGGCATCGTCGAAAACGAACCGGTCAGTGTGAGTGATCCAGCTTTGAGAGCCCTGGCGTTCTCCAGAGACTCCGGGGCTATCACCCCCGCTTTGGAGGCTCTTATCGGTGGCCGCGGGGATGCTCAGGCCTTGGAACAGTACCTCTCCCGCAATCTTGGACCCGAGCACGCCGGTATCGTCTCGGTCTTTTTAGAAATGACCCAAGATTCAGGCCTCAAGTCCAGGCTGAAAGCCCTCACCGCCACGGACTAAGCTCGACCGGCCCGCTTGTTATCCTGCGGGATGAACCAAGACCACGACGGGGCGATTGACCCCACGCGTCCGCTCGACTTTCTGGGGTGTCCGGCCCATGAGATTCAAGATTGGGACGGCGCCCGACGAGAGCTCCTGGCTGCGGCTGGCGATCGCAATCTGGCTGGTGCGTACCTTGCTGGCGCCGATCTGAGCGGAATCGACTTCAGCAGTTTCGACTTGCAACGCGCCGATCTCAGAAGAGCCCGGCTTAGTGGTGCGCGCTTGCAAGAAACCCGCCTTTTGCTGGCTGATCTTAGGCATTGCGATCTCAGTCGAACGGAAGGTGAATCGCTGGACCTGAAAGGTGCGAAACTAGCTGGAGCCAATCTTGAGTTGGCAGTGCTACCTGCGGCCGAGTTGGCCGAGGCCCAGGCGAATGGGGCCGTCTTTCGCTACGCACTCCTCGAGGGGCTGCATGCGATGAACGCTAACTTGGAGGGAGCGACTTTTGAGGGAGCGAGCCTGCAGCGGTCTGACTTCAGTGGCGCTCAGCTTGAGGGAGCAAGCTTTCGTAATGCTGATCTCAACTTCGTCGTCGCGGCAGAGACGTCTTGCCAAAAAGTTGACTTCCAAGATGCCTTCATGGCGCACGGTGATTTTAGCGATTGCGCCATGATCGAAGTCAATTTTGGCGGCACAGACCTGAAGGAGACTCTTTTTTGTGGCTGTGATTTTCGCAAAAGCAGGTTCTACGCTGCCCTGGTACACGAGGCCTCGTTTGATCGCTGCGAATTCGAAGGAGCTGACTTCAAAGGCACCGAAGTCAACACGAAACGATTCAAGGCTTGCGACCTTTCTAAAGCAATCCTCCCCAAAGCAGATGCTGATCCAGGAAAATTTGATCTGAACGCATGATGAAGCCCGCAGCCGAGGTTCTTCGACAAAAAGCGCCGCGCAACCTCAAGATCGTTCTCGAGTACGACGGCCGCGCGTATGTCGGATGGGAACGCCAAAAGAACGGGCCGGGAATTCAGACTCTGATAGAGGATGCCATTCAGAATATCACCCGTGAACGGACGACCGTCAATGGTTCCGGCCGCACCGACGCGGGGGTTCATGCACTCGGCCAGGTCGCGAGTTTTACCCTACAGAACAGAATCGGCAGCGCCGACCTCCATCGCGCACTCAATGCAGTGTTGCCAGATGATGTCGTCATCAAGACGCTTGAAGAAGTGAGCTTATTTTTTCATGCGCGATTTTCGGCGAAAAGTAAAAGCTACCGCTATCGCATCCTGAATTCGAGAATTGCTCGCCCGCTTGACCGTCATCTTTACTGGCAAGTGTTTCCCCCTCTGGATATTCCAAAAATGCAGGAGGCTGCGACGCTCATCGAAGGTCGTCGTGACTTCGCTGCTTTTTGCAAAGAACCTGGGCGCTACGATACTTGCGTTCGGGATCTCATGAAGCTGTCCGTCACAAAAATTGATGACGACATCCTTGTTGAGGCTCGCGCCGATGGCTTTCTCTACAACATGGTGAGAATCCTAGTGGGGACGCTGGTTTACGTCGGCCTCGGAAAAATCGAGGCTTCTGGTATTGCCGAGATTTTCGAAAGTGGTGATCGAAATTTAACGGGTCCGACAGTTCCTGCATGCGGGTTGGCGCTTCACAGGGTATTCTATGAGGTCGAGCGTTAGCCACATGCCGACGTCGAAGTTTGAACGGCCAATGGTTGTTGTCCTTCGACGCCAGTGTGGGCCGACACATTGTCAACCCGGTTGCCGGCGTCCCCTTTGATCACCGCCCATCGCGAATCCCAGGGGCTTCGGAGTTAGGAGTGCTCGTGGACCTTGTCATTAGCCGTCTTCACACCAAGTCAACTTTGCCCCATCTCAAAGCGCATATTGAGGAGAAACTCGAACGTCTTTCGAGGTGGATGGACCACCTGCACAAAGCCACGGTCATCCTCGATGACGGTGGCCATCAACACAGCGTCGAGATCTGCGTTTCGGTTGACGGGGGACCACGGCTAGTGGGGCACGCCGAATCCGATGATTGGCTTGAAGCCGTCAACCAGGCGGAGTCGAAACTTGAAACTCAAATCAGGAGGTTTCAAGATCGCAGGCGTACCAAGTCGCGCGTTCACTGAGCTTCACCTCCTTGTGGCCAACGATGAGTTGGATCAGAGCGACGGCAGGGATGGGTCCTCGCCGTCGTTTTGCGCTCCGCGGCAATCCGTGGTCGAATTGCCGATTTGGCGCTGATTAACTACGCTACGCACATGAGCAATCCGACCGCCAACAAGAAAGTGATAGCCATTGGCGGTGGCGCTGGCCTCCATGGCCTGCTTCAAGGCTTGATGGCCTACGATCTCGACTTGACCGCCATCATCACGGTGGCAGACGATGGAGGTAGTTCGGGCCGAATCCGCAAGGACTTCAACATTCCACCTCCAGGCGACATTCGCCGTTGCCTCGTTGCGCTCTCAAAGGCAGATCCTCTTATTGCTGATCTCTTCGAGTATCGATTCAAAAAGGGATCATTAAAGGGACATAGTTTCGGCAACTTGTTCATTGCGGTATTGGCCGAGTTGTCGGGCGATTTTCGGCAAGCGCTCGAGCGCGCCCGTACTTTGCTGAGTGTCGATGGCGCCGTTATTCCCGCCACAGATGTCAAAGTCGTTCTCGTGGCGGATCACCCCGATGGCAGCAAGAGTACCGGTGAGCAGGCTATTTCGCGCTCCAGCAAGCCCATCCAGTCTTTGAGCCTCGTTCCTCGTCCTCCTAAAGTGTCGGCAGAGATCTGCGAAGCGATTGCTGCGGCCGATCTCATTTGCTTGGGCCCCGGCTCTCTTTATACGAGCATCATGCCCAACCTCTTAGTCCCAGGTCTCGTTGCCGCGATCAACCGGGCTGACGCCAAGGTCTTGTTTGTGGCAAACCTCCTCACCCAACCCGGTGAAACGGATGATTTTGATCTCGAGAGTCATCTGCGAGCCTTCGATAGACTTGAGCAACCTCTCCAGCTCGACGAAGTCATGATCCACGATGATGACATTGACTTGGCCACCAAGGACACCGGTTACGGTGACTTGGCAAAAGTCGTGTTGCCGAGAATGTCGGCGACCAGGAAGGGCCCGCAACTCATACGGCGCCCCTTGGTTGCGTCGGGTCGCAAGGTTCGGCATGATCCCGCCAAGCTTGCTCGAGCTATCCGGGCGAGGCTGGTGGACGAGGAAACCGGGCGCGAGGCCACTCTTTGAGCGCTAAGACCGCGGTTAAGATCGTCATGATCTGCAACGAGCAGGGTCTGCACGCGCGCCCTTCGTCGGCATTGATCAAGGTCGCGCAGGAATTCGAGTCGGCCATACTGATTCGAAACCTTAGCGCCGGAACTGAGGCCGATGGGAAATTTCTCCTTGAGGTGATGACGCTGGCCGCGGCCAAGGGCACCGAACTCGAAATCTCCGCAGAAGGCTGCGACGCCGACGATGCGGTCCTGGCCTTGGCCCAGCTCATTTCCGGTGGATTCGGAGAATTCGGATCCTAGGGAGCAGGGCCGTAGTGGAAGACTCGGCAAGACAGGACCCTCGGCCCCGGAGCCCATAGCTCGCATGCAAATCCTACACGGACAAAAAGTCTCGGACGGCATCGTGATTGGACGTGCGACCATCATGACTTCTCACGAGGTCAAGGTGAAAGAGGCACGGGTTCAACCGAGCAAGATCAACACTGAGATCCGCAAGTTTCGCCGGGCCGTTGCGCGCACCGAGGGCGACATTCGCCAACTTCTTGAGGCCCACGATGAGAGCTTGGTCGATGTTCGTCAGATCATCGAAACCTCACTTCATTTTTTGAACGACGTGTTTTTGACGGGCGCTATCGAAGACAAGATTAAGAACGAGCAGTTCACGGCGGCATACGCTGTCAGTTGCACCATCGCGGAAATGGCAGAACGTCTGCAAGCGATCGACAACCCGATATTCTCTAGCAAAGTCTCAGACATGATCGACTTAGAGCACCGCCTGTTGAATCACCTCGTTGGCGGGGGACTCGGTCAAATCCCGAAGCTGGATAGACAATCCATCATCATTGCCGATGACATGACTCCCACGCAGGCCGCGTCCTTGGACCGAGAGAAGGTCCTGGCTTTTGCGACCGAAAGGGGGAGCTGGGCTTCCCACACGGCGATCTTGGCGCGAGCTCTCGGCATTCCGGCCGTCGTTGGCGTCCCCGGTGTTTCGACGGCGGCGACTTTGGGTTCAACGATCATTATCGACGGCTTCGAGGGTATCGTGATCGTCGACCCCGACGCCAAAGAGATTGAGAAGTATCGAAGCCTCCGGCGCCGGATGCGACGTCGTTCTATTACGTCAACTCAAACGCGAAACCTCAAGGCCGTCACCCTCGATGGTGAGCACTGCCGTTTGCTCGGCAACATCGAGACCAAAGCTGATGTGCCCCGTGTTCTTGAATTCGGCGGCGACGGCGTCGGGTTGTTTCGAACGGAGTTCTTGTTTTTGGGCAAGTCGGCCAGCCTTAGCGAGGAACAGCAATTCGAGGTCTATCGAGAGGCTGCCATTGGCATGGAGGGGAAGCCTTTCACGATTCGCTCGATTGATTTCGGTGGCGACAAGTTTCACGGCCACAGCCAGCAAGACCGCGAGCCGAACCCGTTTATGGGAGAGCGCGCGATTCGCATCTCGCTTAGACAGCCGGAGTTCTTTCGAACTCAGCTTCGGGCCGTCCTGCGAGCGGCGCTCCACGGAGACGTCAAACTGATGTTTCCGATGATCATGGATGTTGGAGAGTTTCGCCGCGCCAAAAAGGAACTCGAAAAAGCCAAAGAAGAACTCGACGAACGCGGCGTCGAATACCGTCGTGATATGCCGGTGGGCGTCATGATCGAGCTGCCATCGGCTGCCTTGTGTGCAGAGGATTTTGCGAAAGAAGTCGACTTCTTCAGCATTGGAACCAACGACTTGACGCAATACACCTTGGGCGTCGACCGCACGAACCACCGAGTTGCTTCGCTCTACGCTTCGCACCATCCTGCAGTCTTGAGGTTGATTCGCCTTATCGCCAAAGCTGCCGCGAATCGGAATCTCTCGGTCGGAGTTTGCGGCGAGATGGCCGGGGACCCCCTTTGTGTGCCCTTGCTCTTGGGTATGGGTATCAATCGCTTCAGTGTTTCTGCGCCACAGATTCCCATCGTCAAAAAGAAACTGCGTTCACTCTACCTTTCGCACTGCATTCGACTGGCGAAGCAGGCGCAACGCGCGAGTGATGCCGACGAAGTACTGAGGCTCATTGAGCGCGGCGTCTGATTTTTTTTTGATCTGACCTCGAGCCTCTGTACCCAGCTTGGGATCCGGCCTGGGTTTTTACCCAATCGTCGCAAGTAGCGCGCTTCACTCTCTTTTGTCTGCCCGCCTTCTGTCGTCACTCCGGCGGTTCCGCATTTTCATGCGGTCATTCGACTTCGTCCCCGCCCTTTAACGCTGAAGATAGTCCCAGTGGGTTCATCCAGGTTAAAGCCGGTCGACAGTCCCTGACGATTGTCGTGTATCGCCGTGTACGGATTCTGTATGGGCCGGTCCGAGCCGGCAGGGGAGAGATTCATGTTTCAAGGGAAGAGTGTTGTCGGTCTCGACATCGGCAACAGCGCTGTGAAAGCCATCGAGCTGACCAAGTCCGGCCAAAGTTATCGGGTCACTGGATACGCCCAGATTGACTTTCCCTCCGGTGAAATGGAGGCCAAAATCTCCGCTGTTTCGCAGTTGATGAAAGAGGCCGGATTCAGGTCAAAAAAGGTCTCCACGAACATCTCGGGGAAGACGGTCATCATTCGTTACCTCAACATGGTGGCGATGGATGACGGCGAGTTGCGAAACGCCATCCGTTTTGAGGCGGAGAAGTTTGTCCCCGTTAGCCTGGACGAGTGCGTGCTAGATTGCCAGCGCCTCGAGGGGATCGACGGCGATTCTCCCTCGGAATCCAACGTGGTGTTGGTCGCCGCCGAGAAGTCACTTCTGAACCAGCAGATTGCGATCGTTCAGAAAGCCGGCTACACACCCGAAGTGATCGACGTCGATGCGTTCGCGATTGGCAACGCCTACAAGCTCTTCGTCGAGCAGGCCGGCGATATCGACGGATCGTCACTGGGAGCCATGGCCTTTGTGGATGTTGGCGCGACCAAGACCACCGTCAACATCATGGTCTCAAGCTGCCCGGTCTTCACCCGCGAGATCTACCTTGGTGGTGCGGATATGACGGCATCGATTGCCCGTCAGCTTGGCCTCGATGAACCTCACGCCGAAGCGCTCAAACGCTGCCCTGGCGACAAGTTCGAGGAGGTCCAGAACGCGGTCTTCCCGACGCTGGACGACCTCGGCAATGAGCTTCAACTCTCATTCGACTACTTCGAGGGCCAAAATAACGCGAGCATCGAACGCGTGTTCGTTTCCGGCGGTGCGTCGCGAATGAGCTTCTTTTGCGAGTCGTTGTCGAAGATCTGTGAGAAGCCGGTCGAAGTGTTCAATCCCTTCACCGGAATTCAGGTCGATGATGACATCGACCAAGAGCTGCTGGTCAGCGCCGGAACTCAGTTTGTCGTTGCCGTGGGACTCGCGGCTCGCATGGGACAATAAGGCCATGATGAAGATCAACCTACTTCCGAGTGAATACCGAAAGGCCGAACGGACGCCTTTCATTATTCTTCTGCCGATACTGGCGGGGCTCATCTGTGTGCTCTCAGCTGGTGCCGTCGCGGGCTATGTCAAGTTTTCTTGGCGAGCTGAGGTGGAGGCCGAACGGGTCCAGCTACAAGGTCAGATGCGTCAGAAACAACCGCGCCTGAACTACAACGCTAGCCTCTTGAAAGAGGAAGCCGAGTACAAAAAACAGGCCGAGACCATCTCCAAGATCGCCTCCAGTCGCATCCTCATGACCAAAAAGCTCGATGAGCTTTGCAACTTGATTGCGGAAGGCGATGCCGGACAGCACGGGGGCTACATGGTTTGGGTCGAGCAGCTGAAGACCAAGCCGGCGAAGAGGAAGCGCGGCAGGAAGAAGAAGGGCCCTCAGCCCGCCGGTGAACTCAGCTTTAGCGGATATGTGTTGGCGAACAACGCACCGCTTCAGGACTTCAACCGCTTTCACCGTGCCATCAAAGATAGTGAGATGTACCGCGAACAGTTTATGGGGATCAACGATCCGAAGGGTTCCGTAACGGAATTCACCGATGACAAGGTCCCCACTAAGGGCTGGAGTTTCGCGCTTAGCGCGGACATGACAGACCCTGCGGAAATCATGAAAACAAGAGCGAAAAAGCGACTCGAGGCGAAGAAGGAGGCCCGTCGCAAGCGCAAGTAAGCGCGGCGAAGGGGAGATTAGACGTGATCAAGCTGAATCTAAATCGCAAGAAGAAGGCCTGGCTCATTGCCGGTGTGTCCTTTGTCATGGTCCTGGGTTGTGCGGGCGTCGTTTGGACGGACCACGGCGCAATCGAGGAAGAACAATCAAGAATCGGGAAGCTCAAGAGTGAGATTTTGAGTGCTGACGCGACGATCGCCAAGATCAAGACCGTCGAAGACCGAGTCTTGTCCGAGCGCGTTCGAGTCAAGGAGTACACCAAGATTCTCCCGCTCGACAAAGACATCAACAACTTCGTTGATCGAATCACCGAGTTCGAAGCTGCGGCCAAGGTCGAGATTAGCACTCTTGACGACAAGAGCGCCCGCAACCGCAACAAGAAGAAGTCGAAGGATGCCTTCATCCGCATCGGCTACAAGATGAACGTGACGGCGACCATCGGCCAGCTTCTCGAGTTCATGCACTTGTTCGAATCCTACGACCGTTTCGTCACGGTGAAGGAGTTCAACATCAAGGGTGCAAACCCCGTCGAACTCGCGGACGGCACGCTCATTCCCGCGCGACATGGCGTCGGACTGACGCTCGAGACCTACGTTTACAAACCGACGAATGCGATGAAACAACCGGTCAAGATCGTCAATGCCGACGAGCGCATGTTGGGCATATCGGAATCGCTCGGACTCGCGAAGGGCCTGGAGTTGGATGCTTACGCCTATGAGGAGCGCCCGAATCGCAGAGACCCCTTCTCGAATCCGCGCCATCTGATCGAAGAACAGACGGGTAGTGGCGAAGGTGCCGAGATTGCCGAGCAAGAGGAAGTCCTCGACGAGCTCGTAACCGAATTCAACGCGATCCGGGAACAGCTCAAATCGGAAACGAAAGAGGAAGATCTCGTCGTCAAGTACGAGCTGTCGCGTCGACTGGATGCGCGCCTTGGAGAACTCCGAGATCGCGTCACCGCTTTGGACATTGACAAGTTCTTTAGCTCGCCCGAAGCCCGCCAACGCTACCGACGAGAAGTCGGCGATCCTTTGTCCGAATTGCTCAAAGAGCGACTCGGTGCCGACTTGGAGTTGATGCCTCTCGACGAAGTAAAGTCCCAGTATACTCGGATGCAAGACAGCTTCGACAAGGAGCAGTTCACCGATACGATCGCTTTGGGCCAGACACTCATGAAGTCTCGAGTCGAAGGTATGCCCGACGAACTCAACGAGGCATTCGAAGAGGTCTTGGCGCTGATTGAGCGAGCTCAAATCCGAATCGACTTCGACCAGATCGAAATGGTGTTCAACGGCCTGGTCGTCCCCGGTGGTGACGAATCGAAGTCCATCGTGATTATCAACGGCCGTGCCTACAGTCCCGGTGATGAATATGCCGAAGGTTTGACTGTGAAGGAAGTTCGGTCGTCGGGCATTCGATTCCTCTATCGAGGGGAGAGGATCACCCGAACTCTCGACTGATACGAGGCTGAGCTTCCTGGTCGATTCGCCGAATGCGGCGGTTCTCGTCGAATTTTGACGAAGCCGCCGTGTCGGCGTTTTGAAAGAAGAGGGAAACAGGAGGCTTCAAGCCATGTTCGCAAGTCAGTTCCGGGTCACGAACCTGGACTTCATCGGGCGTCTGCTCGTCGTGATTTTGGTCGCGTGGCTCGCGGCCCCGTCGATCTCAGCTCAGCAGCGCGAAGGCGTTTCGTTGGGCGGTAGTCCTCGGCAAGAATTTACCGACACGCGCATCACCTTAAACGTCAAGAACCACCCCCTGTCGGAAGTGATCGACTACATCAAAAAGCGCGCCCGGGTGAACATCATCCTCGCGAAGGATGTCGACATCTCGACGCAAGTGACGGTGGAGTTCGACAAGATCGCATTCGAAGAGGCGATTCGCATCGTTGGCGAGGACGCTCAGTGCGTCGTCGTCAAGCGGGCGGCCAATCTCTTCATTCTCGAACAACCCGTTCGCATCAGCTGGAAGTTCGAAAGCGCTCCCATCACTGCGGTTATCGAGGCGATTGGAAAGCTGTCCGGGGCCTCGATTGTGGCCTCGGGCGATGTCACCGGCAACGTCAATCTCACTTTGAACGATGTGCCTTGGCGCGTCGCTCTCGACACCGCGGCGAAGTCTTTGGGCTACGTCGTCGTCGAAGAGGATTGGGGCGTGCTTCAGATCGTTCACCCCTCGAAGCTGAGGGAACAGCTCGAAAGCCGCATGTTCCAGCTTAAGTACGTGAGACCGCCCGCGGTCTATCGTCCCAAGATCGACACCGAATACGCCGTTGGCAAGCCCACGGCTCCGAACCAAGACCCCGAGCAGAGCTTTTCACTGCTAAAGGCTCTTCGTTCTACCCTTAGCGAGAACGGCTCACTAGAATACGTCTCCGAGCACAACGTGGTGATTGTCAAAGACGTCGCCCCCGTGATTGATCAGATCGGTCGCCTCATCAGCGAGATCGACCAGGAGCCGGCCCAGGTTTTCGTCGACGTCAAATTTGTGACGACGACGAATACTGACGCTCTCTCCTACGGTGTCGACATCGGTAGTGACGGTTTCGCCGCCGGCCTGACCGGCTCGGCTATCGCCTCGCGTTTGCCCTTTAGCGTCGGCAGCGAAGGCTTCGGCGTGTTGCCGAGCGCCAATGGTGCGCAAGGTGGCAGCAACGGTATTCCGGGGTTCAACGATGGCGACCTCGCCGCGACGACGACTTTCGGCCGGCTCGACTTTACCCAGGCCAGCTTTACTTTGAAGCTCCTGGAGCAAGATGCGCATTCCCGCATCTTCCAGGCGCCGAAGTTGATTGCCTTGGACAACCAGGAAGCGACGATCTTTGTCGGCCGCACGATTCGTTTCGCGCAGACCGAAGCTGAACAGGGTCAGGCCGGCGGCTTGACTTTCAGCATCAAAGAAGCAGCGAACTCTCCGGTGCAGACTGGTTTTCAGCTCTTCCTCGTGCCGCACGTTGTGCCGGGTACGAACAAGATCATGATGACCGTCATTCCCGAAGCGGAACAACTTGTCGGTACCAGCACCAACCCCAATGTGCCCGTCGGCTTCGACGAGTTCGTCAGTGGCGAAGGTACTGCGAATGAAGTTCGCATCGCCTTGCCGCAGGTGGCGAGTAGCACCCTGGTCACCACCATGATGCTCGAAAGCGGTGAAACCGCCGTCATCGGTGGCCTCATCACCGAAAGCGAAACGAGTCGGGTCAACAAGCTCCCCATTTTGGGTGACATCCCGATCCTCAACTTCTTTTTCCGTCATGAAGAACGCACCCGGACCCGCGAGAGCCTGATCATCTTCATCACGCCGCGTATCATTCGCGATTCGACGGCCGTCGAACAGCTCATCCGCGAGGAAGACCTGCGTCGCCGCAAGTTGATCGAGAGTGAAGTGGAACGGATCTTCGGCGAAAACGAAGGCATCGAGCCGGCGATGGACACCAACTAATTCCAAACCCTGGAATTGTGAACTCTGCGCGCTTGAGTATCAATACGGTACTCAAGCGCGCTGTTTTTTGGTGCAAGTGTCAGGCGAGCGCTGGGGGGTCCGGCTTGGATCGCAACGATGAGTCGTAGTGGCTGCCGAGAGTGTCGACGATCAAGATGATGCGATCTTCATCGCTCGGATTGAGGGCGGCGTGTTGGTGGATCGTGTTGAAGAAACTGATGTCGTCTCTTTGCTTTGCAGGCTGCCCGTTACGACTCGGGCCGGGGCGTCGTCGCCAAGCCCTCCCCATAGAGCCCCTGAAAGCGTAGATTCTTGCTATTGAGCCGCCGCCCGGCCTCTCCCGCGAAGATCCAGCCTCTATATCTGGCGCTCGGCGGCGAATTTTCGTAAGAACTTGCCAGGGGAGGCCTTGCTGGCGTTTAGGCGCCGTGAGCTTAACCCCACCAGACAAACCGCTTTCGCTCGTTGGGGCGGCGAGTTGGCAGCAGCCAATTCTCCCTCGGGGCGAGACGGCCCGCGCCGGTCCGCAACAAAAGCGAATCGGACTGAGACAAACAAACAATCAAGGCGCGCCATGGCGACCTGCGGTCGCGGCGCGAACGTGCCACGATGGAGCAACGAATCTTCATCAACGCTCAGGATCCAGAAGAGATCCGGATCGCCCTCACCGAAGACGGCGTACTCCAGGAATTCTTCATCGACCGGGCGGCGAATGAATCTTATCTCGGAAACATCTACAAGGGCGTCGTCACTAACGTCGAGCCCTCGATCGGAGCGGCCTTCGTCGACTTCGGCGGAGATCGCAATGGCTTTCTCCATGTGTCAGATGTTCTTCCCATTTATCGTCAGAACAACCGGACGGTTCCGGATACTCCCGTCAACCGACGCGAGCATCTGAACATTCAAGAGTACCTGGCCAAGGGTCAAGAAGTCTTGGTGCAGATCACCAAAGACGGCATTGGCAAAAAGGGCCCGACGCTCACGACCTACTTGTCGATACCAGGTCGCTACTTGGTGTTGATGCCGAGTTTGAGTCGCTCGGGTGTTTCCAAGAAAATCGAAGACCGTGAAGAACGGTCTCGGCTCAAAAAGGTCCTCGCCAAGATCGACCCGCCGCCCGGAATGGGCTACATCATCCGCACCGCGGGCGTCGGGCAAGACATCGGCGACATCATTCGCGACCTCGAATACCTGTTGAAGTTGTGGAACACCATCGTGAAGCGCGTTCGTAGTGAGCGAGCGCCGGCGCCGATTTACCAGGAATCAGACGCCGTTATTCGCACGATTCGCGACACTTTTTCGCCGCGCGTCAAAGAGGTGTTGGTCGACCACGATCTCACCTGCAAAAAAGCTCAGGACTTTGTGCGCGCCGTCATGCCGACCTGTGTTGATCGCATCAAACTCTACGAGGGCAAGCAGCCCTTGTTTCACAAGTTCAAACTTGAAGACGAAATCGAGCGTCTCTTTCACCGCAAAGTCAACCTGAAGAGCGGGGGGTCGATTGTGATCGACCCGACGGAAGCTCTCGTGGCGATCGACGTCAACTCGGGCAAGAACCGCGGCGAAGATGACCTTGAAGAAACGGCTTTTCGGACAAACCTTGAGGCCGCCGAGGAGATTGCTCGGCAACTGCGCCTACGGGACCTTGGCGGCGTCATCATTAACGACTTCATCGATATGCAAGACGACAATCACAAACGCGAGCTTGAGAGGTCGTTTAAGCGTGCCTTTGAGCGCGACAAGGTCCGGCTGAAGATCGCCCGTATCTCTCACTTTGGAATGGTCGAGATGACGCGGCAGCGGGTAGGGCAGAGCCTTCATCGCAACAACGCGTCGATTTGCCCTCACTGCCGGGGCGGTGGCATCATTCGCAACGTCGACAGCGTCGGGCTGAAGATCATGCGCGAAGTCGCCAACGTCTTCGCCAACAACAAAGCGAAGCGAATCGTGGTGCGGGCCAACAATCGGGTCGCTGACTTCATGAAGCGCAACAAAAGAGATCGGCTCGAGATCATCGAGCGTACCTACAAGCGCCCGATATCGATCAACGGAGATGCCAGTTTCGGGGTGGAGGAGTACGAGCTGAAACGGCTCGACTCCTAGGCGCGCCCCCTTCGGCCTAAACCCCGATAGGGCTAGGGTTCGTGGCGCGTCGTTACCTTGAAGGCGAGGGCCTTCGCGCTATTATGCGCCTCCCATGATGGGGCTCTGGGCTGACCTGATGGTTCAGCTGGCCTCAATACGACACACAAAAGAGGCTTAAGCCTCAACAAGCAAGAGGCTTAGGCCTCGATCAGCGAGGAGTTAGGGTCATGTACGCGATTGTCCACGACGGCGGCCACCAGTATCGGGTGGAGCCCGGCCAGGTCTGCGAAGTTCAGTTGAAGGACACCCCGGTCGGTGAATCCCTGACTTTTAGCCAAGTTTCCTTCATCGGCGGTGACAACCCGCAAATCGGCCAGCCCTACGTGAGTGGGGCGAGCGTCAGTGCGACAGTCTTGGCGGAAACGCGAGGCAAAAAGCTGGTCGTCCGTCACTTTAGACGCCGCAAGGATTCGCGCACCAAGGCGGGACACCGCCAAAAGTACACCCAAATCAGAATTGACTCCATCGACGCTTAAGGCGTCGATTCAGAAACGATGCGTAAGGCGTCGATTCAGAAGCAAAACAAGACACAAGAACGCCCCAGTTCCTCGCGACTGCGAGACCTCGGGCCTTTGATTGAAACAGGGAGAGCCTAAGGCATGGCACATAAAAAGGGACAGGGTGCGTCGCGCAACAACCGCGACAGTAATCCTCAGTATCGCGGCGTCAAAAAGTACGGCGGCGAAAAAGTAAGTCCTGGCCACATCATCATCCGCCAATGCGGAACGAAATTTCACCCCGGTAAGAACGTCGGTCTCGGCCGCGACTTCACGATTTTCGCCCTGATTGAGGGAACAGTGAAGTTCGAAACGCGGCGCCGCGTCAGCGTCATCGCCGCCAACTAATTCGCAAGACTCTCCGGCCTAAGCCGGCGAGATTTGGAGAGCGATTGGGCCGGAGTGTCGTCCCGTGTTTTTCGGTGACGCCCCGGATTCCCCGTTCCATTCATGTTCAAAGATCACGCCGTTATTTATGTAAGCGCTGGCAAGGGCGGCAATGGTGCTATTTCGTTTCGACGCGAAAAGTACGTACCCGCCGGCGGCCCTGATGGTGGCAACGGTGGCCATGGTGGCAGCGTCTATCTCGTCGCAGACGGCCAGGAATCCACCCTCATCTCGCAAGTGCGCAATCCCCATGTTCGCGCCGAAAACGGCGTTCACGGTCAGGGTCGAGATTGCCACGGTCGCCGGGGTGAAGATAGCGTCATCAAAGTTCCTATCGGTACTCTCGTTTTTGACAAGAATGACGAGACGATGCTCCGCGACCTGAAGAATGAGGGCGATCGCGTCTGTGTCGCCAAAGGTGGCCGCGGCGGGTTTGGCAACGAGCACTTCAAGTCGTCCTCCAACCAGACACCGCGGCAGGCGAATCCTGGCTCGTCCGGTGAGAGCCGCACCTTGCGTTTGGAGCTCAAGCTCATCGCGGACGTCGGTTTGGTGGGTCTCCCCAACGCCGGCAAGTCGACCTTTATCTCCAAGGTGTCGGCCGCCCACCCCAAGGTTGCAGATTACCCGTTCACGACCCTCGATCCTCACCCTGGCATCGTCGAGATGTCGGGCTTCCGGCGATTCGTGATGATGGACATCCCCGGTCTTATCGAGGGCGCGGCCGTCGGCCAGGGACTCGGGCACCGCTTTTTGAAACATGTCGAGCGTACGCGGGCGTTGGTTCACCTCGTCGACATGGCGCCCATGGACGAGTCCGATCCCGTTGAGGCCTTTCGCACGATCGTTGCGGAACTTGAGCGTTACTCGCCCGCCTTGGCAAAAAAGCCGCGCCTTACGGTCTTCAGCAAGGCCGACCTTGTTGCTGATCCCGTGGCTCGAGCCGCTGAACTCGCCGCCGAAATGGGCGTCGAAGCCTACGCGGTGTCATCGGCCACAGGTTTCAACGTCGAACGACTTCTCGAAGACATCTGGGTCATGATCAAGCCCGAGTCAGAATAGGCGAACCAGTCAAGTTGACGAGCTCTCACGGTCGATAAGCGCCGGGAGAACCATATCGTGCTCGATTTCGAAAAGATCTTGAAGATGGCCGTGGCGGCGAACGCTTCGGATGTCATTTTGCGCACCGGCAGCCAACCTGCGATGAAAGTTTCAGGCAAGGTACTGTTCCTTGACGAGGACACGATCGAGGGCGGCGAGGCCTACACGGTTGCCCAAAAAATCGTCGGCAGCAACCTCATGGAAAAGTATGAGGAAATCGGCGAGATCGACTGTGCTTATCACTCCGGGCTAAACGGTCGCTTTCGCGTCAACCTCTTTCGCCAAGGGGGTGAGGTGGGGATGGTCTTGCGTCAGATTCAAGCCAACATCCCGAGCTTTGCGTCCTTGCACTTGCCCGCAGATCAATTCAACCATCTCGCATCTATCGACCGTGGCATCGTTTTTGTCACGGGCGTCACCGGATCGGGTAAGTCGACGTCGTTGGCGGCCATCGTCAATGCCATCAACAACACGCGCAACAAGCACATTATTACGCTCGAAGACCCCGTCGAGTTCGCGTTCACCGACAACCTTTCGATCATCAATCAACGCGAAGTCGGGACGGATACTCGTACTTTTGCCTCTGGCTTGCGCGCCGCGATGCGCGAGGCGCCCGACGTCATCATGGTGGGAGAAATTCGCGATTCGGAAACGATGTCCGCCGCGATCTCCGCCGCGGAAACCGGGCACCTGGTGCTGACGACCTTGCACACGGTCAACGCCATTCAAACTGTCGAACGCATCCATACTTTCTTTGAGCCGCACCAACACGACTTGATCCGTTTGCAGCTGGCGTCGGTCTTGGTTGGTGTGGCCTCTCAGCGGCTTCTTCCCAACCAAAAAGACTCAGGGATGGTGCCGGCCGTCGAGCTTTTGTTGGCTACCCCTCGGGTCAAAGAGCTGATTTTTGAGGGTAAGACCCTGGAACTCGAGCGCGCCTTGACCGACGGTCAGGACTACTATGGCACCCAAACCTTCAACATGAGTCTCGTCAAACTCTACAACGATGGTCTGGTGAGCCTCGAGGATGCCCTCAATGCCTCCGACAAGCCGGACGACCTCAAATTGAGCCTTCGAGGCGTTCAAACCGGCGTCAGCGGAAGTCGCCTAACAATTTGAAAGACGAACGCTGGTTCGTCGTCTCACTGCTGTTCGGGCCCGAAAAGCTGTTTTTCCGGGCCTGAGGGGATAGGATGTCCTCGAAGGGGTCGTAGACTTCGGCTGAGACGAAAGTCGGCCGCTACGAAAGACGGACCGATCGGGTCCTGGTCCCAAGCCAGCCCTGAGGCCCGAAGGAGAGCGACAAGATGAAGATCACAACCCAGCGTACGCTGCTTTGGCTCGGCAACTTTATGGTCGCTGCGAGCCTTATCTTATTGGTCGTCCTCTTCGCGAAGAGTGCTAGTCGCAAGGCCATCGCCAAGTCCCGCAGAGCTACGCTCGTTG
Organism: Planctomycetota bacterium; assembly: GCA_036479435.1. Lineage (GTDB taxonomy): Bacteria > Planctomycetota > DRQF01 > JAZGFI01. The sequence goes on from JAZGFI010000113.1 coordinate 44,916, forward strand.
AGGTCAACGAAGGACTCGACGCGATCGAGAGCTTAGGCGACCAGGATGGCGGCCCCGGTAAGACGGGGGCTCGGCTGAAGGTCGTCAAGAAGGCCGACTTTTACTACATGGGCTACGTGGCCCCTGAGATTGTCGATACCACCAAAGGCAAACCTAAGCCGCCGGCCAAAGCTCCAGCCCTCGACACCCTCATCTCCCTGACCTATCTCGTGGCTCCGATCCGCGACAACTCGGGGCCCTTTGAGATCATCGATCTCGGCAAGGCCGCGGTAAAGATCAAGAACATCGCGGGCAATGTTCACACCTTCCCTTACCAAGAGGGCGACATCATCGGGACGGGCGAGGGCGATTTCAGCGATGAAGATGCGGCCTTGAAGGAGCATGGCGGAGCCAAGATCTTGAAGATCGATGGCGACGGCATCGTGTGTCTGTGGGCCAAAGAAGAAGTGCGCGTCGACATCTTGCGGCGCGACGATCCCCAGGGCCTCAATATCCAAGGCACCGACGGCAAGTTTGTGGTCGGCGGCAAAGATAGCGGCAAGGGGGGCAAGTCCGGCTCCAAGCCAGAAGGCGCGATCGCTTCGAATGTGAAACTGTTCGAGCTCAAGAAGTCGCGCGGCGTTCAAGATGTGGTGGCGCTCACGAAAGATGGTTGGGATACGCTCAACAAAGACGGCGATCGCATCCTCGACGGCGTCACTTTTGAGAAAGCCAAGGACAACAAGGGCAAAAATGCCCTGAAAGTCTCGAAGATTCCGAGCCAACTCAAAGGTTACGGCCTGCAAGATGGCGACATCATCACGCGGATCGACGGCAAGGCCGTCACTTCGAAAGAGACCATCGCGCGTCACGTTCGAAAGACCTACAAGAACAAGAGCAGCTACCGCGTCACGATTCTTCGGAATGGCCGGCAGCGTTACATCAACGTCAGCGTTCCCCGTACCCTTAGAGGCAAAGCCAACCTCAGGAAACGATTTGGGAACCGATAGCCTTTAGGCCTGAGGTCTCAAGGTGGCGGAGCCTACTGCGGTCACGGTCTACGGAGTGGACGTTGGGAATTCCCGCGTCAAGCTAGTTGAGATCCTAGCCTCAAAGGGCTCGAAGCCGTCACCACAAAGCCTTGGCTTGGGCAAGCATCGAACTTTTCTACGCGCCCCCACCGGATCTTGCCCCGGCGACGGCGAGCTTGATCAGCAACTCGTTCAGCAACTCGTTGCCAGTCTGTCTTTCCCGGCTCGCCTCCATCTGGTGAGTGTTGATCCCAAGCTCAACGAGCACATCCGTGAAGCGTTCCAAGATCAACCCGCTGAGTTGCTGTTTTGGGATAGCTACAATTTACCGCTCGAACACCCCTACGCCGATGCGTCTGAGCTAGGTGCCGACCGTCTGCTCGCGGCTTGGGCGTCCCACAAGCTCGTGGGGGGGCCCGTCATCGTCGTCGACGCTGGCACGGCTTTGACCGTCGACCTAGTCGACAAAGATGGGAGATTTGCCGGCGGTGCGATCGCACCTGGGCTCAGTTTGGCGGCAAGGTCTTTGGCGAGCGCGGGCGCGATGCTCGTCGACGTGGTTCCGGTTCCGCCGCTTGTGTATCCCGGTCAGTCTCGACGCGGCAGCTTGGAGGCGGGCTTGCTCGCGAGTTTTCTCGGCGGCGCGGAGCGCTTGGTTGATGAGGGAAGGCGTTGTGCCCCCGAAGCGAAACTCATGATCACCGGAGGCGACGGCGGGATCCTGGCCCAAGAATGGGCGGCGAGATTTCCCCAACTTCATCATGAACCGAAACTACTCGAAATCGGTCTGGCCGAGCTCGAATGGCGGCAGCATGGCCAGGACTGAAACCCAGGCATCAGGTTCAACCCCGGCCAACCGAGCCTCGCCGCTGACGGCGCCGGGCATCGGCGGCGTACACCTCATTCAGATCTCGGGACCGGGCGTTGAGCCCTTCCTCAAGGTCCATTTTCGCCGGCGAGGACTGCGGGGTCGCGAGCCTTTTTTCGGAGACCTGGTCGCTGGCGACGAACTCATCGACGAGGTTCTCGTGCAGGAGCACGAGGTCGGCGTTGCTGCGGTCGTCGACTTAGGTCTTCACGGCAGCGAGGCGGTCCGGAGGCGGGTGAAGCTCCTCTTGCAGGATGCGGGTTTTGAGTGGGCGACCGATCTTCATGATGCCGCAATGGGTTTGTCTTCGGCATCGGCCGCGAACGCCATCGAGATTGAGGCAGACGTCGGCATGCAGGCCAGTTGGGCTGAGCAAAGCACCCTGTTCTTCGCTGCGGTGATGGCGGGAGGATTGCGTCGCGAGTGCGAGGGTCTTCTTTGTGATATCGGCTCACTAGTTTCAGCCAATGAGTCCCAGCCATCGGCCTTAGTCCATGAAGTTCGCGAGGGAGTGGCGACGAGGCTGCAAAGCCTTTGTGACCGTGCCCCGTTTGGGTTGGCGATGACGCGGGCTCCGGTCTTGGCGGTCATCGGGCCGGTCAACGCCGGCAAGAGCACTCTGGTCAATCGACTCTGTGGTCAAGAGCGAGTCATTGCCGGTGAAGAGCCCGGGATGACCCGTGATCTCGTCGAAGCTCCGATCGCAATCCGAGGCTACCCCTTTCGGCTCGTCGACACCGCGGGCCTGCGAGAAACTCAGGATGCCATGGAACGGGCCGGAATCGCGCGCGCCGTTACGTTGGCCAAAAAGGCGGAGATCAAGTTGGAATTGGCTGATGCTCGCGACTTTTTTCGCGAGGATCGCCTTCGAAGCGAGAGCCTCCGCCCGCACGCGGACAGGGAGGTTTTCGGTCGCCAGCTTCGGGTCTTCAACAAGATCGATCTCTTGGAACCGAAGGAGATTCGTGCGTTACGCAAAGACCAGGCCGACGCGGTCCTTGTTTCGGCCAAGACCGGGGAGGGCTTTTCGAAGCTTGAGCAGTGGATCCTTTTTGCCTCAGCCTTCCGTGGCCCCGCGGTGCGGGAGTTTCCGACGCCCTTTACCTCACGGCAGCTAAGAGAACTCGAATTTGCCCGGCGAAAATGGCCACAAGATCCGGCGGCAACGTTGGCTGCCTTGGCGCGGCTGGTACAAGGCGATCCCAACGACCAATGAGGTCGTGAAGACCCTTGCATTGGCTCTCCCGGCGGCAACAATAGAAATGTCATGAGCGAAAAGCGCGACTTCATATCGATTCAAGATCTTTCGAATGCCGAGATCGAGTCTTTGTTTTGCATCGCGGACAAGATGCGACGCTTGATTCGTGAGTCACACGGTCAGCTTGCGGGCCACATCCTCGGCAGCTTGTTCTTGGAGCCGAGCACGCGCACGCGGCTATCGTTCGAAGCCGCCATGAATCGACTTGGTGGCCGAGTTCTCACTATCACGGACGCGAACGCCTCGTCTTTTTCCAAGGGCGAATCGCTTGCGGACAGTGTTCGGATGGTGAGTTCCTACACCGATATCATCGTGCTTCGTCACCCCTTGGCGGGCGCGGCACGCGTTGCCGCCGAGCATTCTGATTCTCCGGTGATCAATGCCGGAGACGGTGGGCACGAACACCCGACCCAAACTCTTTGCGACCTCTACGCTTTGAAGCGACTAAAAGGAGACCTCGCTAAACTAAAAGTCGTTCTCTATGGCGATCTTAAGTACGGACGTACAACTCACTCTCTTGCCCTGGCCCTGGTGCGGTTTGGAGCCGATGTCTTGGCTATCGCGGAGAAAGGTCTGGAGCTGCCGAGTTACGTTCGCGAGGACTGCGCTGCCCTTACCCAAGGGGTTGATCGCGACGTTGTCATTCGCGGGGCCCGGACCATCTTTCAAGGTGGCGAAGGCAAGGGCCTGTTGTTTTCAAAGCGGCCGGAATCCTGGGGCCTTGAGGGCGAGGTGCTTGACCTGCGTCGCCTCGAACTCGACGCGATTTACGTGACGCGCTTGCAGCGCGAGCGCGCCGCGGGCGGCGAAGCTTCCAACTACAGTTTGCCGAATGTCGACACCGCGTTTTTGTCCGCGGGTGCCTTTGAGAAGGCCGTCGTTCTGCATCCATTGCCCCGTCTGGATGAGATTCACCCCGATGTGGACCGCGACCCTCGCGGGGCCTACTTTCAGCAGGCCGCGTGGGGCGTGCCGATCCGAATGGCGCTGCTCTCGTTTTTGCTGGGGAAAGAGGTTTTTGAGGTCGCTCCTCGTCCGCGGCGAACGCTATTGCCTTTGCCGACCGGGGTGTCGTGCGCGAACGTGGGTTGCATCCTCAACGACGCCTCGGGGCCAAAAACCGGTTCCGCGTGGTGCGGGAGCGAGGGTCGCTTGCGCTGTGCTTATTGTGACCAACCTTTGCCCGGGCAACCTTAGCCCAGAGTTCTCGACGTTCGGAATGGCACAGTTATGGGCTGGCCTCATTCGGGGTTTCCGGGCGGGCATTCATAAACATAGTCTCATCAGCATGTTAAGTCCAAAAAAGAACTCCCATTGTTTTTGGCACGGTTTTGGCTGTTTCCTCATGGACCCGCAGGCCGGCACTTCGCCTTGTCCCTTAGCCCTTAAGCGGCTGGACAGATTTCGAAGGCTCGTTTGGACGCCCCTTCCTGTCACAAGATGGGGGCGCTAAGATGCCGCCGCGTCCAGCTTAAGGCCAAGTCTGCGAGCGATCTTTTGCCTCGGGTCTGGTCGATAGGAAAACGGATGTTGCGGCCGAGTGTGGCCGTGGAAAAAGAACAACCAGTGACGGTTCGTGAAAAGTACGCAACCTGCGATTGATTCGGTTGCGACGCGCAAGTTAGCGGAAGGGGTTTTGTTTATGACCGCGATCGAGAATCGTGTCTTCCATCACATGATGGTCGTTTTGTTTTTTGCAGCAGCACTTGCCATCACCGGTTGCGGCGGCGGCGGCGGCGGCGGCGGCGGCGGCGGTGGCGGTGGCGGTGGTGGCGGCGGAGCCGGCGGTCCAGCCGTGGTGCAGTCAACTTCATTTCAAGGATTCCCCTTCGTTCCTGGCGGTGGCATCCCGACGATTTCACGAGACGAAGTGCTCTTGATTCAGTTCACTGGATCGATCGACTCGACAATCTTTGGCGGCTTTTTGCCGCTCGTCGGTTCGACGGACCCGCAGCCCTTTATCGGTCTGTCTTCGACAGAGCCAGTAAACGGCATCAGCTACTTCGCCTTCAACGACCAGGCTGCGGCTCGCGCCGCGCTCCGCATTTTCGAAGATGCGACCGGGAGTGTCTACGCGGGCGGGGTTGTCGGTCGTCAAAGTGACGATCCTCAAACTTTGGTTTTCGACCCGCGCTCGCCGGTGGGGAACGTTTTTGGCGTGCCCTTCAGCAGTGGTTTCATGCCGAACATTCAGTACGACATCTTCATTTCTGCGAACAGTGGACTGACGGTCAATGGCACCTCCGTGGCGACCTTTGGTTCGCCTTCGATGGTTGCGCCCCCGGCGTTCTCGCCGTCTCCGGTGCCCTCGATACTGTTCCGTACGGGACCGGGATTCGCTCCGGATGCCATTCCGCCGACGGTGCTGCAGATCTCGACCCTCGCCATCGACCAAGGTCTGGCGACCGTGGGGGCCATCCCCGACAACGACACGATCCGCGTGACCTTCTCCGAGCCGATTTCACTGGCGTCACTGAGTCGTCAGACGAACATCTTGATTCGCAACAAGTCCGTGGTGACGACAATCGAGCCCGAGGGCGTTATTGTCGCCGTCGCCCAAGGAACGGACTTGACCAATACCACTTTCTTTTTCACCCCGACTCCGAGTTTTGGTGCGGGCCCCTTCGACATTGAGGTCTCTGTCGGTACGAACGCCAGCATCGTGGATAACATCCTCGACTTGCCTTCGGGCGCCACGGGAACTCAAAACGCCCTGGCCAATAGCATGGTCGTAACCTTCACTACGATCGCGAACCCCGGGCAACCGACGGCCGTGACCTTGGGTGAGACCTTTGCGACGACCGACCAACAAGATGCGAATTACCCACAAGGCACCGAAGCCGGCACTTTCTACAACGCCGCGCTTTGGAACGACAACAGTAATTCGCAGCTGATGGGGCTTCCGATTACCGGAAGCGCCGATCCCTTGGCGGGCGATCTTGGCAACTCAGCAGGTGGCTCGGCGCCGCGCACCCAGATCAGCATGACTCCTCTGGGTACCGGGACGACAATGATGCCGGCGACCTTGACCAGCTTCTTTTCGACGCCCTTCGACGACGACCAGGTGATCAATGGTTGCGCCAATAACATCATTTCTGGAACGGGCGTCATGATGTGTGGCACCATCGCCAACATCAATGGCGGCAACCACTCTCAGCAGATGTATGTGACGCGAGCGTCGGCGAACGAGATCCCGAACACCTTTGCCGACACGATCGAGTTGTTTGAGTGGGGAGCGCTGAGTTCGACTGCCTTTGCCTTCGTCTTCGACAATTTTGAAATGCAGATGGGCGCCACCGGTGCTCAAGGGCCTCCGGTGGGGCAAAACGGTAGTCAGGGACTGGTGAACAACTACCTTTTGAACTTCGATTTCGATAACCCGCAAAACCGGGCCATCATGCCGACGGATCACCCGAGCCCGAGTCCGAACCTGTTGCCGAATGAGTCGCCCATTATCGTGTTTCCCAACGCTCCTTACGTGTTGGCGGCTCCGCTTTCGGGAACGTTTATCGCCTACCCCTTGTTGACCTTGCCTTTCGACTTCAATGCCAACCGCACTGAGGTCAATCTCGGAGGCGGACAGGTGCAACCGAGTTTCCTGATCGACATCGATATCCAGGCACCGGTGCCCCAGACCAGTAACCTCGTTGTCGGAACCTTCGACAACGCCCCGAACCCCTCGCGTCGCTTGCGCGGCTCGCCTGGGGCCGTGGTGGCGGAAGCCCAACTCGATGCCACGATTTATCACGGCCGCTTGACGGTCGCGAAGAAGAACTCGTCGTCACAGACGCTTTTCTACGACCTCGGAACGGCTTCGCCCTTTATCAACTTCCAAAGCCTTTCGCTGTCACCGGCCGTTGGTGAGCGTCCTCCGGGGACCTCCATTACCGTCTTGGTGCAAGGTGCGGACACGGTCTCGGCCGATTTCAGTTTGCCCTTGGGCTCTGAGGGACCGGACTTCACACCCTTCCTCAGGCTTATTGGAACAGACGGGGTGCAAGATAATTCGGTCTTGAACCTGCTGACGAACCGTCGTTTTGTTCGCTTGCGCTTCGAGTTCGAAGCGAACTTGCAACTGAACACGGTTCCGAACGTCAATGGTTTCTTGATTGGCTACTCCTTCGGCAACTGATCAGGGCTCGTTCGCGCTCCCGGACCTTCCGGTCTTACACTGGAGCCTGAGCTAATCGCGAAAACTTTAGAGACCGTCCCGCCTTCCCTTAAGGAAAGCAGGGCGGTCTTTTTCTTCGCTCTTTACAGCGCGCTCGAGGGCGACTAAGCTGCCCGAGGTTGGGAATTTTCGAAGCCTTTTTTGACCCCCCCTCTTATCCGACTTGGGTATGAGGTCGTTCTTTGTGCTGTAACGACAAGTTCTCTTGTTGGCGCAAAGAAGGGGACCAGGGCTTCACACCACGACATCGGAGAATGCGCGGCATGAGCGCGCCGGAGATTGGCCTCTTCGCCTTTGCTGGCGTTCTTGGGCTTCTCGTCGGGAGCTTCTTGAACGTCGTCATCTATCGAGTGCCACGCATGTGTCTCTCGATTTGGCGTCAAACTCGTTCTCGCTGTCCCCACTGCGGGGTACAAATCCGATGGTTTGACAATATTCCAGTGCTGAGCTGGCTCGGCCTGAGGGGGCGTTGTTTCAAATGCCGGGCGAGGATTTCCCTTCGCTATCCCCTGGTCGAACTCTTAACAGCTGGCCTCTTTGTTCTCTTTGCTTGGGCTGATGCCGAACGCTTTGGCGGCGCGCGTCTGGCCCTGGCTGATGAGACGTTCTGGGCTTTATGGGGCGTCCACGCGCTCCTGGGTTCGGCGCTTTTGGCTTTGGCCGTGATCGACATTGACTTTCGGATTCTGCCGGATGTCATCACGCTGCCGGGAATCCTCATGGCGCCAATCTTGGTGCTCGCCGTGCCGGCCGTGATGCCGGACTTAGTGTGGAGACCCTTTGAGGCCGGAGGGATGGGCATTCGGCTCAACGCTCTCGTGAACTCCCTGGCGGGCGTTATCGGCGGCGGTGGGTTGCTCTGGGGCTTGGGTTGGCTTGCTTCAAAGGCTTTTCGCAAGCCGGCGATGGGGCTTGGAGATGTCAAACTCTTCGCGGCGATGGGGGGCTTTCTCGGCGCGTGGCTGATCTTGGCCCTCGTGCTCGCTTCTTTCATCGGAAGCGTCATCGGAATCGGAATCTTAGTGATCAAAAAAGATCGCTACGTCCCATTTGGGCCATTTTTGGCCGCGGGGATGGTTCTGTGCCTGCTGTGGGGTCCAGACATCCTCCAAGCGATCGAAATGCGTCTCGCACCGGCTTAGTTCGGTGCGCGGCCGCAAAGACGCCGCAATTTTTTCATTAGGCACGGGTCTCTGGGGAGGGACCGCCGCATCAGGAGGTAGACCATGTCGCATGCGACACAAAGATTTTTGACCTTGGCAGTATTGGCGAGTTTGGCCGCGGCTCTGTTGACGAGCTGCGCATCGACGAACCAAGACGAGTATCAAGATGATGCCAGGTTGGTATCGGTGCGGGAAGACAACGAGACTCTAAAGCGCCGCTTGGTGGACATGGGTTCGGTCGAGACCGCGCTCGAGCGCGAGTTGAACGCCAAAAAAGGCGAGACTCGTTCGGCCACGGCAGAAAGCCAGCGGCTGCGCAGCGAAAATCGCCGCCTGCTGGCCGAGCTTGACCGCTTGAAGCGCCAGCCCAAGCCAGCGGCGAATACGCTTCGCCCGAATTCGCGTCGCGGTGAACGAAGCGTTTCGGTGGTAACACCGTTGCGGAATCGCGGTGGCCTGACGGCGCCCAAAATCAACTTTTCGTCGCTTGTTGGCAAAGACATCGAAGTCGTCGATAACGGTGACGGAAAACTGCGGGTTCGCTTGGCGGGTGCGACAATGTTTCGCACTGCGTCTTCTGACCTCAGCAAAGGTGGTAGGAAGATTCTCGACAAGGTCGGCGACATCCTACGGGAGAATCGGGGCGTTTTCGTCAGTGTTGAGGGCCATACCGATGCCACGCCGCTCGGAAAAAGCCGCACACAGTGGGGTACCAACATGGCGCTGTCGATGGCGCGCGCTCTCGTTGTACAGGACTACCTGAAGAACTCGGAGAAGATCTCTGAAAAGCGTATGCGCGTCGTGGGATATGGTGAACACCGCCCGGCGCAATCGGGTCGTAGCGCCTCGGCCCTTGCCAAAAACCGTCGCGTCGAACTCGTGCTGACGAATCGAGCGCCCTAATTCGCAAAGGAAGCCTTGCGCATTCCGGTGCTAGGGTCCGCCTAAGCGGATCTCGTTGACGAGGAAGCCCGAAGAGACTCAGTCTCTTCGGGCTTCTTGTCTTGTCAAAAATGCGAGGTCAATTTAGTCTCTTAATTCGAATCCTAGCGTACTAGTCGAAAGTCTCAGGGAGAACGCACCATGGGAAGACCTGCCCCCTCCAGCATTCGAAACGTCTGTATTGTTGGTCACAGTGATGCTGGAAAGACATCTTTGGCCGATGCGCTCTTGTTCAAGGCCGGTGCCGTTACTCGACAGGGCAATGTCAAAGACAAGTCTTCCGTTTTCGATCACGACGATCAGGAACACGAAAAGCAACACAGCCTCGAGAGCGCTTTGGCACACTGCGAGTGGGATGGCCTTCGATTCAACATCATCGACACTCCTGGGTATCCGGATTTCATCGGTGATGCGGTGGGGGCTATTTCTGCGAGCGACGGCGTCATTATTTGCGTCAACGCATCCCAAGGCGTTCAGGTGAACACCCGCCGCGTGTTCGATGTGGCGGAGAAACTTCGCAAGGCGCGCATCATCGTCTTGACCAAGGGTGATATGCCTGACCTTGACTTCGAGAAGTCCGTTGCGGAGGTTCAGACTTGGTTCGGAAAGCGTTGTGTCCCCATTGCCTTGCCGAACAGCTTCGGGCCGGGTTTTAGCGAGACTGAGAAATTCTTGAGGAACAAGGGCGGCACGAGCGACCTTGCGAAAGCCTGGTATCAATCTTTCGTTGAGGGTGCCGTTGAGTTCGACGATGACGTCACGATGAAGTACATCGAGGGCGAAGAGATCGGAACGGAAGATCTGAAGCGTTGTTTCTGCGGCGCGGTCGGCACCGGGATGGTGACGCCCATCATCAGCACGAGTGTCGAAAAAGACGTTGGACTGCGTGACGTTCTGGATTCAATCAAAGTGTTCGTGCCCGATGCCGATGTCGCGGCGGGGCGCCGAGGGCTCTATCCTGATCTGAAGGCCGCGGGCGAGCGCGTCCAAGTGTCAGACCTTGGCAACGACGAGTTTTACGGCCAGGTCTTCAAGGTGGTCATCGACAAACACGTCGGGAAGGTCGCTTTTTTGAAGGTTCACAACGGTGTTGTCAAGCACGGTGACATCATCCACAACTCGAGGGGAGGCCGAAAGGAGAAAGTTGGCCACCTCGTGGAACCCATGGGCAAAGAACTCGAGGCGACAGCGTCTGCGGTCGTCGGCGACACCGTGGCCCTGACGAAAATCGACAGCATCGACCTCGGGGACACCATTTCATCGGCTACAGATCCGATGTCGTTCGCGCCCATCCCCTTTCCACGCCCCATGGCTCAGCTGGCGGTCCGGCCCGCGACCCGGGGCGATGAGACCAAAATCTCCGAGGCGTTTTCCAAACTCAGCAACGAAATCCCGACCTTCGAGGTCGATCGCGACCCGATTACCAATGAACTGATCGCCCACGCCATGAGCAATCTTCAGCTTGAGATGGCGTTTCAGCGGCTAAAGGACCGCTACGGGATCGAAGTTACGACTTCTCCGGCGCGGATTCCCTACCGCGAAACCGTGCAGGTCACGGCCGAAGGACACTATCGCCACAAAAAACAAAGCGGGGGACGCGGTCAATTCGGAGAGGTATTCCTGAAGATCATGCCCTGCGAACCAGGGTCGGGCCTACAGCTGGACTGGGATATCGTGGGTGGCTCGATCCCGTCGAACTTCGCGCCGGCGATCGAAAAGGGGATTCGCGAGAAGATGGCGGGGGGGGTTATTGCGGGTTATCCAATCCTTGACGCCCACGTTAGCGTTCATGACGGCAAATTTCACGACGTCGATTCGTCCGAAGCAGCCTTCAAGATCGCGGGGGGGAGGGCCTTCGCCGAGGCGATCAAGGCCGCTCGACCGATCTTGTTGGAGCCCATTTTGGACGTTGAAATTGTCATTCCAGGGGCAGCGATGGGAGATGTGTCGGGTGATCTCAATACTCGACGCGGACGGATCCAGGGTATGGACGCAAAGGGTCAGTTTCAGATCATCAAGGCTCATGTGCCGAAGGCTGAAATGGGAGAGTACCCGAGAGTTTTGACTTCGCTAACATCCGGCGAGGGCTCCTTTAGTTACGAGGAGTGCGGTTACGAAGCCGTGCCAGGCAACGTTCAACAACAAATCATCGCTGACTATAAACCGCACGAAGAAGAAGAATAGATCGACTTTTCGCAACTCAGCGTCTAAAAATCCGACACTTATGCGAGGCCGCAGCATGCCCTCTTGGCGCTGCGGTCTTTTTTTTGTCGATGAAATGTCACCCAATCGCCAACTTTTTGCTCGATATGCGCCGATAGAGCTTTCGCGGGAAGCGCTTGCGGTCCCGTTACAGCTCGGAGAAGACAGCGATGATCGTGTTGGAAGATCTGTTGACATCACTAGTGGAACGCGGGGGATCGGATCTCCATATTTCCGCCGGGAGTCCACCGAAGTTCAGGTTGGACGGTGAACTCATTGATGCCGCGCACGAACCACTGAAATCCGAAGAGACGAAAAGGCTCGTCTACAGCATCCTGAACGCCGAGCAGATCGCGCGTTTCGAAAAGGACCTGGAACTCGACCTCAGTTTCGGCATCACGGGATTGGGACGCTTTAGGACCAATGTCTTCCAGCAGCGCGGCGCCGTCAGCGGCGTTTTTCGCGTCATCCCCTACGAGATTCAGGGCTTCAAGGAGCTGGGCCTTCCGGTCGAAATTTGCAAGAACATCTGTTCGATCCCGAAGGGCCTCGTACTCGTTACGGGGGCGACGGGCAGCGGCAAATCGACGTCGTTGGCTTCGATGATTGACGAAATCAACCAGCACCGCCGGCAACACATTGTCACGATCGAGGACCCCATCGAGTTCTTGCATGTGAACAAGAAGTCACTGTTCAATCAGCGAGAGGTCGGTGCGGATACTTTCGCTTTTGAGCGGGCGCTCAAGAGCGTTCTCCGCCAGGACCCGGATGTCGTTCTTATCGGCGAGTTACGTACCCTTGAGACTATCGAGGCTGCGTTGACTTTGGCGGAGACCGGGCACCTGACCTTTGCCACGCTTCACACTTCTGACTGTGTTCAGACCATCAACCGCATCGTCGATGTGTTTCCTGCCAATCAACAACAACAAGTGCGCACGCAGCTTTCCTTCACTCTCCAAGCCGTCTTTTGCCAACAGCTCATTCCGACGGCAGACGGTCGAGGTCGGACGCTTGCTTGCGAAATCATGATCGCGAACTCTGCGGTCAAAGCTCTGATTCGTGAGAACAAAGCCCACCAAATTTACTCTCAGATTCAGACCGGGGGGTCGCTGGGAATGCAAACGATGAACATGGCACTGAATGAGCTCTACCAAACCAGGAAGATCTCCTTGGACGAGGCGCTGACGCGCTCGACGGACAAAGAGGATCTCAAGCGCTTGGTTTCGAAACAGCCGGCGTTGCGATAGAGGGGAATTAGATGCCATCATTTAGATACAAAGCCAAAAACCAAAAAGGTGAATTGGTCTCGGGAAAGATCACGGGCGGGAATCAAGAAGAAGCCGCCCAGAAGCTCGAACGTCAACATCTCGTCGTCGTCAAAATCAAAGCGCTAGAAAACAAAGGGCGCAGCAAGATCGAAAAACGCGCGAAGCGGGCCAGGCCTAGTGTTCAAAAGGGCGAGCTTGAACTGTTCACTCGTCAGCTCTCGACGATGATCTCGGCTGGTATTCCCCTATTGGAATGCTTAGAGATCCAGCGAGAACAGGCTGAGTCGCCGGGTTTCGCGAAGTGTTTGATGCTCGTCATCGAGGATATTCGCGGCGGTTCTGACCTCTCAGTTTCGATGGGAAGGCACCCCAGGGTTTTCACTGAGATCTACGTCAGCATGATCCGCGCCGGCGAGGAATCTGGCCAACTAGACGACATCTTGACGCGACTCGCCGAGTACCTTGAGGCGGCGGCGGCGCTGAAAAGCGAGATCAAAGCGGCCATGACCTATCCGGTCGTGTCCCTGGTTTTGGTCACGGCTATCACCGCGTTCTTGATGATCGTGATCGTGCCGAAGTTCAAGGCGATTTTCGACGGCTTGAGGGTGGAGCTGCCGGCTTTCACCGTTGCCGTCCTGAAAGTCAGTCTGTTCATGAAGAACCACGCGATCATGACTGCCCTAGGTCTCGGTTTCGGTTTCTTTGCTCTTCATATGTGGCGCAAGACGGAGACGGGAACCAAAGTTTGTGACCAGATCCTCATGCGATCGCCGGTCTTTGGGCCCTTGTTTCGAAAAGTAGCCTTATCCAGGTTCTCGCGAACTTTTTCAACGCTCATCAAAAGTGGAGTTCCGATTCTCGGCTCACTGGAGATTGTGGCCGACACCGCCGGCAACTACTTGGTTCGGCGCGCGGTCCTCGAAGCGCTAGAGGAAGTGCGCCGCGGCGAACCTCTCGCGGAGCCGCTCGCTCAACATTGGATCTTTCCACCGATGGTGACGCGGATGGTCGGCATCGGCGAAAAATCTGGCGCTCTCGAAACCTTGCTATCCAAGATCGCCGATTTCTACGACCAACAAGTAGAGACTGATGTGAAGTCCCTAACCAGTTTGATCGAGCCCTTAATGATCGGATTGATGGGGATCATGGTGGGCGGGATCGTCCTCGCCGTCTTCATGCCGATCATGAAACTTCAGCAATCGCTCACTCCAGGCGCCTAAGCGACCAGGAGAAATCTGCTCAATGAATGTTGCATGCCTTGAGACCTCGAGTCTCAAGGCATGCGCCACTCCAGGCTTTGGAGGCCATTGATGCTGCATTTGCTGAGCGTTCACACCAAGGTTTTCTCTCAATACCCATTCATACCCAGCACTGAATTTTCATTAGCTCAAAAGTCTGGGCAGGGAGTTCCGATAAGTCCGGTGCCGCCGACACGGGCGGTTAGTCAAAGAAAGAACCATGCGCAAAGTCCTCACCAAAAGCAGATTCAAAAACGGCCGCCGCCTTCTGTATCCAGTTGGCGCGCTTTTGGTCGCAGCTTTGGTCTACGCCGGTTTCTTTCACGTCGCAGAGCCCGACCCTGAGGTCTTGCTGGCATCAGCAGAGGTGTACGCACACTCAGGTCTTTACGAAGAGGCGAAAGAGATCGCTTTTCAAGTCCTCAAGGAGAAACCGGATAGCGTTGATGCCCGTCTCATCTTGGGACTTGTGGCCGAACGAACTGGTGACCTCGACGCTGCTCTTGGGATTTACGAAAAACTGAAACGAGAAGTTGACGGCGCCACGAAACGCCGGCGATTGGAGCTGAGTTGCATTGACCTTGAGCGAAGGCTGCAGCGCTTCGAAAGCGCCAAGGCTCGTGTCGCGGCGAGCCGCGAAGCCGGTGACAAAAATCCCCAGCTTGAGCGAATCCTGGGCGTGATTGCTTTCGATGAAGGCCACACGACGGTCGCGATTCGACACTTCGAATCCTACCTAACGATGGTGCCCGAAAGCGAAGAAGCTAAGAGCCTGTTGATCCAGGCGCAGCTATCGAATGGACAAACCTCAAAGGCTCGTGACTTGTTGTCACGAGTTGATGAAAAGTCGCAAACCTGTTGGCCCTTGTGGCCGAGGTTGGCGCGCACCTGCCTTGAGGCAGGTGATGAGGAGGGCGCACTCGCGGCGCTTTCCCGTTACGCCGAACTTGATGCCCACGCACAAAACCGTCTTCGCCAAAACGAATACTGGCGGTCGCGTGTGGAAAGCGGGGAGTTCAGCGAAATCTTCAATTGAAGACGGGAGGCGTCCCTTGGGATTCGAGGCGAAGAAGTCGAGAGATCGGCTCACCGCATCGAGTCGCGAAGGCGCCACTCCGATCAAATGGCGACGACGGGGCTTTTGCTCTGCACCGCAACGCGATCGGATCAATGCAGTGTGGAACGTATAAATACGAACCAAAGGAGAGTCCACAACGGTGAAGAACTTTAAGAACCAGGGTTTTACCCTTATCGAATTGATGATCGTCGTCGCTATTATCGCGATCATCGCCGCTATCGCGGTACCGAACTTGCTTAGCGCGCGTCTTGCCGCTAACGAGTCCAACGCGATTGCGACCTTGCGTAACCTCGTGTCCGCGCAGGCCCAGCTTCAGCAGATGGGTCTCATGGACGCCGATACCGATGGTACCGGCGAGTACGGGTACTTCGGAGACCTCTCGGGTCTCTACAACCTCGGTCAGCACGCTGGCGCCGCCGCGTCTGTCAACCTCGTTGACCCGCCGCTGCTCGGCGCGTCTTTCCGTAACGTCAACGGCGATGGCCGTATCGTTCGCGGTGGCTACATCTTCCAGATCTTCCTTCCGGATGACGCTGGTGATGGTGTGGTCGAAGATGGTGGCGCGACGGTCTTCGCTGTCGACGCCGACAACTGCGAAGTGGCTTGGTGCTGCTACGCCTGGCCCATCGACTTCGCCAACACCGGTCGTCGTGCGTTCTTCGTGAACCAGTCGGGAGAAATCCTTGCGACCGGTAACGCGTCGGACCTCTACTCCGGCGACGGCGCTGGCTTGTTCCCGACCGCTGGCGATGCTTTCGCCGGTACGGTTGACGAAGCTGCCACTGATGTTGCGATCATGGTCCCGCTTAGCCCGGGTACTGCGACCACCGACGGCGTGGTTTGGAACGGCGTTCAGTAAGCTGAACCTCGTTTGAAGTAGATCAAAGGGGCGTGATTCCTTCGGGGATCGCGCCCCTTTTCTCATCACGCTCTTTGGTGGCGTCTAAATGCCAAAGAGCCTTCGCGTGTTGCTGGTGGTTGCGGCGTCGGCCTCGGCCAAGCTCAGGCCGCGAACTTCGGCGAGTTTCTGCAGGGTGGCCGACAAGTAGGCCGGTTCGTTTCTTTTGCCGCGCCAAGCTTGGGGTGGCAGAAAAGGGCAATCAGTCTCGACGTGAATGCGGTCCGCGGGCGCTAAGCGGCAACACTCTCTTAGACCTTCGTTCTTTTTGTAGGTCAGCGGCCCTGCAAAGCTGATGTCGAATCCTAGGGCTAGGCTGCGCTCCATTGCCGCCAAGTCTCCAGAGAAGCAATGCATGACGCCCGCGGGGATTTCGGAATGTGCCTCAAGGATTTCCAAGAGCGCATCCCATGCGTCCCGACAATGGACAACAAGTGGAAGGTCATGGCGCAGCGCAAGATCAATTTGCCTCAGCAAGGCTGCGCGTTGATCTTTGGGAGTCGTCCGGTCCCAGTAGTAATCAAGACCCGTCTCGCCTACGGCGACGCACTCGCCCTCGGCCAGGAGTGCCTCAAGAGCATCCCAGTCTTGCTCTTGGAGATCGCCGATGTCAGTGGGATGAAAGCCTGCCGTTGGGTAGACATCCGCCCTTAGGCTGGCGAGTTTGATAGCGGCACGGCTGGATGCCAAATCGCAGCCGACGACCACAAAGGCCTCGACGCCTTCGGCGCATGCGCGATCGAAAACGGCATTGCGGTCGTCATCAAAGCGGTCGAAGTATAGATGGGCGTGGGAGTCAATCATGTCGGAATGCTATTCGATGATGGAATTCGTGGCGAGGGTCGCATAGTTTATCGCCTTCTAACACCTAAGGATCTAGTTCCGATGAATGACAACGACCGGCAAAGCAATCGCAGCACCATGTTTGAAGAGGTCCTTACGGTCTTGAACGCCGGGCAGAGGTTCGTGGTAACCGGCCACGAGATGGTCGACGGCGACTCCACGGGCTGCGAGTTGGCTTTGCACTACGGCCTGAAGAGCCTCGGTAAGACCGTTGAGATCGTCAACAACGAGACGATCATGGATCGTTACCAGTTTCTCGACCCTGAAGGGCATTGTGGAGTTTTCGACGCCGCGGCCTTTTCGCGCCAGCTCGAGGCTGCGGACGCGATGATCGTCGTCGACAACAATTCTTGGTCAAGGCTGCGGGATCTTGAGCCAGCGGCAAGGGCCTTTGAGAAACCGGTGATCTGCATCGATCATCACCGGGTCTCGGAGCCGTTTTCGGCCTGGCATCTTTACGACACCGCTGCCGCGGCAACCGGCGAGCTCGTCTTTGATCTCTTGAAGGCGCTCGGGGCGACCATTGACGCTGCTGCCGCCGAGGCACTCTTTGTGGCGCTGACGGCTGATACTGGCTGGTTTCGTTACTCAAATACCACGCGCCGGAGTTTTGACATCGCGCGAGAATTAGTCGACTGCGGTGCCGATCCCGACCGTGTCAATCGCGAGACCAACTACCAAGAGACCCTCGAGCTGCGCCGGCTGATGGGCCGATTATGGAACGGCGTTCAGACTGCATGCAACGGCAAGGTCGCCTGGGGCGTCTTGAGTCAGGAAATGGTGCGAGCAGAAGGTGTGCGGATGAAGGACACCGACGGCTTCATCGACGAGCTGCGAACCCTGAAGGGCGTCGGAATCGTCGCTCTGATCAAAGAGCTAGCAAACGGTGAAATCAAGTTGTCCCTACGTTCGTCACCGCCGTACTCAGCGCACGCTGTCGCCACGCAATTGGGCGGGGGAGGGCATCGTCACGCCTCCGGCGCGACCCTAAAAGGTCCGCTCGCAGAAGCGGTGGAGCGAGTTGCAGGCTTGATGATGGCCGCTTCGAACTAGTGGTCCGCAATGCAAATTCGTGACGCGAATCTACTTTGCGAACCGCTTCAATTGAGGCGGCTGCGGTCTACATCCCTTGGTATTTCGGCCCGCCAGCGTCACTTGGCACGGACCAAGTAATGACTTGGTAGGGGTCCATGATGTCGCAAGTCTTGCAGTGGACGCAATTCGAGAAGTTGATCTGCATTTGCTTTTTGTCTTGGCCCGGCACCTCGACCATTTCGTAGACCTCAGCCGGGCAGAATTTCTCGCAGGGATTGCCGTACTCTTCGGCGCATTTCGTTGCACACAGGTTGGTGTCGGCAATTTTTAGGTGGCTCGGCTGGTGCTCGTTGTGAATCGCCCCCGCGTTGAACACCCCGGTGGACTTGTCGAAAGTCAAAGTCCCATCGGCGGCGGTCATGGCGCCTTCGTTGGGTCCTTGAGTCCACTCCGATTGTTTTTTCATCGACTCGTGGTCGGCGTGGAGCGGCGCCGGATCGCGAAGCAGACGGCCGCCGACCATGGAAGCCAAGTTGGAAAGCAATCCGCCGACCCAAAACCCGTAGCGGAACGCGCTGCGATAGTTGCGGGTCTTTTTGAGTTCAGTGGCTAGCCAGGACGATTGGAATCGATCTTCGTAGCTTTTGAGCGCGGCGTTCGCAAAATCACTTTTTTCCAGACATTCTGCGAGCGTTTCCGCGCAAAGCTGCCCCGACTTCATTGCCGTGTGAATGCCCTTCAAGCGAGCGATGTTTAGAAGGCTCCCGGAGTCCCCAAGAATCAGAAAGCCGTCGCCGTAGCTTTTGGGTCGTGACCAATAACCGCCCTCGGGTACGGTCTTGGCGCCTGATTTTACCAAGCTGCCCCCATCGAGAAGTCCCTTCACCAGTGGATGCGTCTTCCACTGCTGCATGGTGACGTAGGGGTCAAAGTTGGGGTCGCCCCCATCCAGTGCGGCGACAAAGCCAATGGAGACTCGGGTGTCGGAAAGGGCGTAGATCCAAGAACCACCGTAGTGGTTCGAAGCGAGAGGCCAGCCGGCGGTGTGCCAGATTTCTCCGGCCTTGATAAGCCCTTCGGAGACATCCCAAATCTCTTTGATGCCGGTCCCGTAGCTTTGTGGGTTGCGACCCTGCAGCTGAAGCTTATCGACGAGTATTTTTGTCAGTGACCCTCGTGATCCCTCGCCGAAGACAGTGACTTTGGCCTTGATGTCGGTGCCGGGCATGAACGATGCGCCCGGGTTTCCCTCGGCGTCGAGCCCCATGTCCATCGTGCGCACGCCCACGACGCGATCGTCTTCGAAGAGGATCTCGTGGCCAGGGAAAGCCTCGACGATCATGACGCCGCATTCCTCGGCCTTTTCCTTCATCCACATCACGACCTTGGAGAGGCTCACGATGACGTTGCCGTGGTTCTTCAGGGGCGGCGGGACGATGGGGAACTTTTTGGAACCGTTTTTGCTGAGGTAGTAAACTTTTTCGTTGCTGACCTCGGCGTCGACGGGGCACTCTTTTTGCCAATCCGCGCCAAAAATCTCAGCGATGCCTCGCGGATCCATGATCGCGCCGGAGAGAATGTGGT
The DNA here is from genome assembly GCA_036479435.1 of Planctomycetota bacterium. Classification (GTDB taxonomy): domain Bacteria; phylum Planctomycetota; family DRQF01; genus JAZGFI01. The sequence continues at coordinate 64,474 of JAZGFI010000113.1, forward strand.
CGCCGACGTTCTGGCTTTTCTCAATAACGGCGATTTCTGCCTCTCGACCGCTTTCCTCAAGCGTTTTGGCGAGCTGGTAGGCGGCGGCCAAGTTGGCGGGGCCGGCACCGACGAAAAGGACATCGACTTCGAGTTGTTCGCGTTCCATCGACCATCCTAACGGGGCATAAGGGAGGGGCGAAGGGCAAGACTAAGCGAGATTGAGGCGCTTGATGAGGTCCTTTTGCCACCTATAATACGGCGCTTTCGTGGTGGTGTGGCCGAATGGTTAGGCAACGGATTGCAAATCCGTGTATCCCGGTTCGATTCCGGGCGCCACCTCTAATAAATTTGAAGGCCCGCGCAGCCCTGCGTTGCCTTCTCCGGGCCTGGAATACTCGATGACCGCTTGGTTGCAATTCGGCGGCGGACTTGTCCTTTTGCTCATCGGCGCCGACGCTTTTGTCCGCGGATGCGTCAGCTTGGCCTTACGCCTCAAGATATCCCCCACCACGGTGGGGCTTACCATCGTGGCTTTGGGCACCTCTCTCCCCGAGTTGGTCATCGGGGTCATGGACAATCAAACTGGCAGCGGCGCCGTCGCGGTGAGCGCCATGTTGGGCTCAAACCTCTTCAACATTGGCTGCGTGCTCGCCCTCACCTCGATTATTTATCCGATCGCGATCTTGGGACGGACCGTCCGCCTCGAATACCCCTTCATGCTAGGCACCGTGCTGCTGTTGTGGTGGCTGCTTTACTCCCAGGGCGAGCCCATTGTCTTGGATCGCAGCGACGGCGTGGTGCTGTTGATGTCGAGTTTGGCCTTCGTTGCGTTCTTGATCGTGCGCGCGAAATTCTACGCTAGCCGTCGCTTCAAAACTCAGGTCGAAGAGACGCTTGAGGACGCTGACATGCCGTCGATGGGGGTCGCCGGAATGCTGGCCTTCATCATCGTTGGGCCGGTTTTGCTTTTCTTCGGCGGAGACTTGAGCCTTGAGGGTGCGCGTTCGCTCGCCCAATCTTGGGGCTGGAGCGAATACGTTATCGGATTGACGGTGGTGGCCTTTTCAACCAGCGCACCGGAGCTCGCAGTTTCGGCCGTCGCGGCGTTCCGCAAAAATACCGAAGTCGCGATCGGCAACGTCATCGGGTCTTGCATCTTTAACCTGGGACTCGTTCTGGGTCTCTCGAGTATCCTAAAGCCTTTGCCGGTGGAGAGTCGCGTTCTTCATGAGGACATTTGCTGGCTGGCCGGGTTCACTGTCTTGGTCTTGCCCTTGATGCTCTACGGCCGCCGTTTGGGGCCTTGGGATGGCGTCTTATTGCTGGTCGCCTTCCTCACTTATTACGGAATCTTGATCTTTGGCTGAAGTCAGCGCACCGCGGGTGGGTCGTCATTCATGCGGTGTTTTCGCTAAGTTCCGCTAACTCCATGTGGCTTCGGTTAGACTCCAAACCTTGCTCCTTCAGGTCATGGAGAACACGACATGAACAATTTCTGCCTTTGCGCCCGAACCCTGATCTTGGCATTGGCAATGTTTTTGCCAGCCTTGGTACAGGCCCAAGTCTGTCCCAATCCCACGCCATTTGCTTTTGATGGTCTGAATGGCAACGGACTTCCGTCTCAAGACAATCGCGCCATCTTGAACGTGAACACTCGTACCGATTCCTCCGACGCGGCGAATTCTGACAACACCGCGCACGTTGGTCTGGGTGAGGCTCTCACGATCACCTTCGAGGATGCCCGAGTTCCCGCGGGCTCTCCCTTCGCGATTTCCTTGAGCCTTGGCGTGCTCAGCACGGCCATTGGCAACCCAGTGACTATCGACGGTTTGGTTTGGCTGGACGTCTTTGGCGCGGGGAACCTATTCAACATCATTGACGGCATTGGCTTTGGCGGGATTCCCAATCCCTTCGCCACGACGGCCGGGCCAGGATTTGAAAACTCGCTTTTTTTGAACGTCGGGAATGACGCCAACTTGAACGGCATGTGCATCACCGTGCAAGCGCTGGTACTGGACCCCGCTGCCCCCGCGCCATTTTTTCTGTCTTTTTCGAATCCGATTGCGGTCGGATTCCAGCCGACCATCCAGGCATCGTTGCCTTCGTTCGGCCCCGCCGGCAACTTTACCGTCATCTCGGCGGCCGGTGCCAATCCCAGCGGAGGCGATACCATCACCTTCGCGCCCATGCAGACGACGGTGACCCAATCCAGTGGACTGACGCCCGTGCCGAGTGGTGCGATTTCGGGCCAAATGATCATCGACGCCAACGGCGTGCCGGGCATCGCGAGCGATGACGAAATTACCGACTACTTTGCCGTGACCGATACGGTGACGGTGACCACACCTGGCTTGTTGACGACGACCCTCGATCCTGCGATTCCGATTATTAGTGCGAGCCGTGCCACCGGAATTGCCACCTTGGCCAGTTCCGGCTCAAGCGATTTTTGGACGATCAACCTAAACCCCGGTGACATCATCGACATTGAGGTCTACAGCATCAATGGTGCCCTGACCCGGCTCCTCGATGGTCGCGGAAATGCCGCGGACCTCTTCGCCACTGAGGGTTTCGATCCCAACGTCGCCTTGCAGGTTGCATCGAACTTGGACCCGCTCATTTTTGACGCCGCAACAGGCGTGCAAAACCTTCACTTCGACGACGACAGCGGCCCTGCCAACAACGCTCATTTGCGCTGGCAGGCCCGTTTCCAGTCCACCTACAACATCATTGTTAGCGACAGTGATCCGAGTTCTTTTGTCAGCGGTGGCTATCTGCTGAATGTACGAGTGACGTCCGGAAGCCCCGTGGTTCAAGGATTTGTCGATTCGACTTCGACACCGGTCGCCACGGCGACTCGGATTAACATCGTGCCGCAGGGCGGAGCCTTTCGCATTGTCGGACCAAACTTTTTGCAGGGGCGGTTCTACGACGTGACTTTACGGCCACGGGTTGGCGCCCCCTTCGTCGACCGCGTTGTGACCTCTTTGTCGACGGCGACCAACGGCGAGTTGTTGGTGTCGCTTCCGGCTGCCACCGTCGGGCAGTTGCCCATTGGCTTGCACCAAGTGGTGGTGACGGAGCTCCTCACCGCCCAATCGGGCATGGTTTGGGATAACTCGCAGTTTTCCCCGGTGACTGGCGTCCTCCCCGACTTGCTCTGCATTCGAGGGGCCACCACCACGACGGCGGTGGTGAATGCGGCAACTGGCAACGTCACGATGATTGGGAACCAAAACAACGAGTCCGTCCTTTTTCGCCCACCCGTTCTCGCCCCAACGATGAACTTGGGAAATGGATTCGTTCAGGCCACGGACCCCGGTGGTTCCACAGTTGCCTACGCCGAGGCGCTTGGCGTCAACGAATCGAATTTCGACCTCTTTGATTCCAACACCGCTGCAGGCACGGCAAACGGCATTTATAACCCGATCATTAGCAACTTCTACCCGACCCTGGCCGTCCCTGGGCCCTACAACGACGACGACGGCCTCTTGCCGTTCCCGACCTTTGGGGGGCAAGCCGCCGGAATTGGACACAGTGCGGCCTACATCGACTTCGATGGACCACAGCTGTTTCCGGCCGGGGGCAATTACTTGTATTTGATCCGTGAGAACATCATTTTTGGGCCAACGGCGAATCACGCCTGCCTCGTGAACATCGTCTTCATGTAGATTTGGCCTTCCCGCAATCGATATCGATGCGCCTCGAGGATGCAACCCGCATTCTCGGGGCGCTTTTTTGTCGGGTTTCTATTCAGGGCGGTCAAACGCCAAGCTTTGCGGTTTTCTGGCCGATATCAAGACAGTGACGAGTCCTAGTGGCTAGGGCTAGCGGGTCGCTTTCGGGGGCCCCTTTGTTTATCCTTCGGAGTGGGAGTGGGTTCGCCTAGCTGGCGAAAACCCTTGCTGCGCCAACACTAAGAGCCACCCGCCGCCTCAAGTTAAGAGCGGTGGCAACAAAGCACAGGGACGACGATTCATGGCAGATGACGCCAAGAGTGGTGAAGAGCATCTAGGTCAGATCTACGACGGTGACGAAGGTCGCTATCAGATCCGCGAGATTTTAGGTGCCGGGGGTATGGGCGTGGTCTGTCTAGGGACCGTGGTCGGTACCGACGATAAGGTCGCGGTCAAGTTTCTGCATCAACATGTTTCTGACGAAAGCACTTCTTCGCGGGAGCGTTTTCGCCGCGAGATGAAGATTCTCCAGGATCTGAAGGCTTTTCGTGGCATCGTCCAAATTCAGGACATGGGGTCGACGCCGTCCGGCGAGATGTTTCTCGTCATGGAGTACGTCGCCGCGCCGCCGCTGAATCAGATCATTGCCGAGAACCCGAATGGGATTCCACAGATTCATGCGGTGCAGATCGCCATCGAGATCTTGCTGGTCTTGGAGCCGATTCACCGCCGCAAGTTTCTGCATCGCGACTTGAAGCCTCACAACATTTGCGTCTACGACGACCCGCTCGGCGTCCGCCTTTTGGATTTCGGGCTCTCGAAGCCCTACCAAGACGGCGAGGGTTACGCGAAAGTCACCAAGAGGGTGGGAGGAAAGGCTGCTGAAATCCCGGGTTCACCGCACTACATGGCCGAGGAGCAGTTTCTTCGTCCCAAGGAAGTCGACGAGCGCACGGATCTTTACGCCGTTGCCATCGTTCTCTACGAAATGATCGCGGGGGTGCCGCCCTTTCGCGGCATCTATCTGCAGGACATTCTCAAGCAGCACCGCGACAAAGACCCCGCTCCCATCGAGATGACGGCAGATGGGGGACCGATTTCCTACCGCCTCCAGAATGTGTTGGAGAAAGCGCTAGCCAAAAAGCCGGGGATGCGTTACCAAAACGCCTCCGAATTCAAAGAAGACCTGTTCGACGTGCTCAACATGTTGAACAAGGCGCGCCAGCCCAAAAAGTCCCTCGACAACAAATACCGCATCATTCGCAAGATCGGAGCCGGCGGTAACTCCGAGGTCTTTGAGGCCGAACACCTCGTAGAAAACGAGATGGTTGCGCTCAAGATCACGCGCGAGGGAAGCAGCGATTGGGATGAGGAAACCCTCATCAACGAAGCCGATCGAGCGTTGAATCACGACAACATCGTGAAGGTCTTAGAATTCGGGCTCTTTGATTCCAGGCCCGCCTTGGCCATGGAGCTCGTGCCCGGCGGTACGGTTGAAGAACTCGTCGATCAATACGAAGAAACCGGCATGCCAGAGGGCGTGTTTTTTCGGATCATCATCGATGTTTGCCGGGGCCTTCATCACGCACATCAATCGAACATTGTGCACCGGGACGTCAAGCCCGCGAACATGCTGCGAACGCTGGATGGGCGCATCAAGATCGCCGACTTCGGCATCGCAAAGCGCTTTGATGTAGATGAAGAAGGCGACGATACCGGAGCCAAGAACACTACGCTCGCCAAGGGAACCGCGCCCTATATATCGCCGGAGCAGTGCGATCTGACCGGGCGTGTCGATCGCCGTGCCGACATCTATTCTCTCGGCTGCGTGATGTACGAGCTGCTTTCCGGCCATATGCCGTTTCGCGACGGTATCTTGATCATGCAGCATTTACAGAGCGATCCGCCACCGCTCAAAGTCAAAGGTGAATACAAAAACGCCGACGCTCTGGTAGCTGTCGTCGAGCGCGCGATGCGAAAGCGCAAAGACGAGCGCTTTCAGTCGATGAAAGAACTGGCGCAAGAAATTGTTCGTGTCAGCAAACTCAAACCCCAACGCAAGACTCACAAGGCAACCCCCATTGACACCGGCGTCGCGGCGTTTTTGGAAGAGAAGGGTGAAATTGGTCCGCGTGGCCGTACCGGAACCGCTGAACTAGCGAACACGGGCGCCGCGGTCTCGCTCAAAAAGCTCCTGGCTTTCGGCCTGCCAGCGGTCGCTCTCCTCGTCGTGGTCCTGGCTTTCGCGCTGAAGGGAGGCCGTGACGAAGTCAATCCGAATCCAGTCCAAACTCCGGTGGGCGGTGACGAAGATCCGATCGTGGTGGCCCAGCGTGCCGAGTATGAGAGCGCGCAAGCCCTGCTGGTCAAAGAGGATTTTGCCGAACTCGCTGAGTTGTCGGCGGAAAACCTTCGCAATGAAATGCGCTTCGTTGGTTTTCTGCGTCGGGAACTGCGAGCGGTGGCTTCAGGCAAGATCTTTCGCCGCATGACCGATCCCAAAGACGCCAAGAGAGCCTTTGATGACGCTCGCGCCGTCGCCGCCGGATGGAGAAACATCGCTCCAGACGATGACGCTCCCAAAAAACTCGAGGACTTCTCGAAGGCGGGGCTGACCTTTTTGAAGACCGAGGAGCCCGACGCCCTCGGTTGTCAGGCCCTCGATCGAGTCGCTGGAGAGCATCTGATCGCGCAGGCCGCAGCCTTATCCGATGAGATCAATGACAAACGTCGGCCCCGTGACTGGGAGGAGTTCGTAAAAACTAGACAGCAAGCCCTGAGCGCCGACAATGGCCGGGCCCTGGTTGCCCTTTTGGACCGGAGCGACGACAGCGTTCTGCCCGAAGGGAGCGTCGATGCGATCAAGACTTTCTTAGCGGCCGATCTTGAAGAAACACAATCGGCTCCTATTCGCACTTCGCTTTTCAATCGCCTTCGTCAGCGATTTTTAGCGAGGGCACCGAGAGCGAATAGCTCGGCTCTGGCGAAATTTGTCCGCGTTGAGATCTTGCCGGTGCTCGGTGCCGAAGGGATGGAGGCAGCTGAACTCTACGAGCAGCTATCCTCGCAAGGGCGTAGCGCGGCGGTGGGCAGCCAAGCGACTTCGATTCTAAGTGCTGGCGCCCTAGCCCTGGCTGAGATCGAAGATCTGCCCGAGTTTCGGCAGTCCATTCAACGAACCCTGGGTGCCTTACCCAGTGATTGGAACAGCGGACTCGACCGGCTCATCGAGGCTGGATTACCTCTCCAGGTGTATGCGCCGGTAGTCCGGGAACAGCTTTCCGTAACTTTGCAGTCAGACGCATTTAGGACTCAGGTCACGAAGCGCTTGAGTAGCTCCTCCGACGCTAAGACTGAGGCGCGGCTTCTCAATGAGGGCTACAAGGTTGTCGCGCAAAAAATCGGGGCGGGCCCGAGGATGCTTGAGTACTGGCGACCCCAAGTCGCCAAGTTTTTGAAAAGTGACATCGACGAATCTTGGAGTAGCCTCGAAGCCCGCTTGAGAGGCTGGAAGACCGAAGAGGGCGCAGCGCCCGCGACCGATGTCCTCGTGTCATTTTTTGATGAAATGAATGAGTTTGTCGCTCATTTTCCCGATGCCACGGACCGCGTAAGCCAAGTTCGCGGTGAGGCGACGGCGGTTGTGCGCATTCTGCGCAACGACGAACGCTGGTTGTCCTTGATTTATCTATGCCAGCTTTACGAGAATCTCATCGGCAAACCTCAAGAGTTCTTGGCTGAGGGCCGTCGCGAGTACGTTCGACTCCTGCGTAAATCGAATCTGATCGTGAGCGAAAACTACCGCAAAGGCCTTTCGGCGACTGACGAAGGCCTCAATTTGCAGTGGAGCCAAAACGCGGCTCGGACCTGCATCGAACTGGTGCTTGAGGTGCCGGAGCTCGAGCGGGAATTGGTCAAACAAGGCCTGATTGAGATCGGAGGTCCGGTGGCGCGCACGGATTCCGGGCAGGCTCGTTACACGATCACGATGGCACCAAAGTCGGCGAACGGCGGTTTCGTTGGAGACTCTCCCGCGAAAATCGTACGCGTAAAAGCCGCTCTGCAATTGATCGTCCGAGGCAGTGAAACGCGTCTGCCCATGAGCGTGACCTACGAGAGCAAGTCTCGCATCAAATTCGATTTGGAAAAACCGATTATCCGCACTCCGGTGCCGAGCGGCGGTGAATTCAGCGTCGACGTGACCGATGACTCGCCAGCGCCTTCTGGCGGTTTCGCCACCCGCGTCTTTTGCGGTGATCGCGAACTCCAAGCCCGCCGCCGTCTCAATCGCAATTTTTACGCCTTGAGATTGAACGACTTTGGCAAAGCGGGCTCGACGACGTCCGTACGAGTTGAAGTCAAGGATGCTGCGGGCAACGCTGCGGCCATGATCTTGCCTGAAGCTACGGTCAGGGCCATGAAGCGGGGTCTCGTCGTCGCGCGGCGTGGGCAACTCGAAACTCAGCTTGGCGCTCAGTTTGACGTCTTGGGGCGCAATGCCATGACGGCCAAGGCCCTTTCGGAGATGACGAATTCTCTGAAAGCCGCTGGCAGCTCGGTCCGTGATTTTGCCACTCACGATGCCGCCGAAGCCCGCACCCTTAGCGAGAGTTTGCTCAGAAAAAGCAACGTCGTGATGACGCGGTGGATGAGTAAATCTGGGAACAACAAATCGGCCCTAGAGGCGCTCGTTGGTCCCATGCAGGGACTCGTTACCGAAAGCGCCGCGTTCGCATCACAGTTCGGTGCTTCTGATCCCAATTTGGGACTCAGCGACTCGCTGCGCAATCGCATCAACCTAGCGAACAGCACGGCTTCGGCTAACTTGAGCAATCCCTCGAATGGCGGAAACTCCGGGAATTCAGGTAGCTCGGGGAATACTGTTAAGAAGCCTCTCAACGGCGGCAAAGCGGGAGGTGGCAATCGCCCCCGGCCCTTCCAAGGCAAGAACGTCAACGTGGGGGGCGTCAACTTCATCTTTGTGCGTAGCGGCTCGCGGGGCGTTTGGATTGCCGATCGCGAGGTCAGCGTCGACTTCGCCCAACGTTACCTCCCTTCTGCGAAAGACGATGCGCGCAACATCGCCAGTCGTAACTTCAAATGGCACAAATGGCGACTGGCCGGAAACGTTCCCCTCGCACCCATGTCTTTTGCGATGGCCAAGAAGCTCATCATCAAGCTCAATGCCGCACTGAAGGGTGACGCGACGAGCAAGTGTGGAGTCGCCGTTGAGTTTGCGATTCCGACCCACGAACAGTGGAAAGCAGCGGGGCGATATCAACTCGGTGGAAAGGCCAGGGGCCTTGCATCGGGTACTTCCCGAGTGCCGAGTGAGTACAAACCCAAAAGACTCGCGGCCAAGAACCCAGACTACTACCGTCAGTTGAAGCCAACGGGCGCAGACCCTTACGCAAAGGGCAAGTTTAACTTCCTATCCGGCAACGCTAGTGAGATTGTCCGCAGCGGCCGAGGCTACGCCGCGGTTGGCGGAGACTTCTTTTCCGCCCGTGCCGGAAATGCTGAAAAGGCCCTCGATATTGGCACCACTCCCAATCCAGGGACGAGGCTGAACCAGGGGAAACCAGCTCTTTGGCTGTCCGGGCTCCGCTTGGCCATCGTTCCTCGGTAAGAAAGCTTCTGCCTAATGGCGAAAAAAAAGGCCGACTCGGTGATACCGAGTCGGCCTTTTTGCTTTGATGCGATTGCGGCAGAGTTAGAAGCGAATCTGGATCTGCGCAAAGATACCGATGGCAATCGAAGTGTTGAACTTCGCGAAGGGGTTTTCTCCGGCCGGCGGGTTCGATCGTTCAATGATGAAGTCGGCGTGCGGGATGAAAACAGTGGCGTTGAAGAACATCTCGATTTGGGCGCTGGCCTGGTAGACCGCGTAGAGGTCAACTTCGTGGCCAAGCTGACGGTCATCTAAGAAGATGTTCCCCGCCGAGATGGTCGTAAACCGTTCACGCGAATGGTTGCGAACCGCGTAAAGGTAGGTCAAGCCGAGCGTCCACTTCTGATCGAGGTCGGGGCTGAACTTGAAGCCAAGGTGGAACACATGGATGTTGGTCGCGGGAATAAGATCGATGTTTCCGAAGCGACCGTAGGCGCCGTGACCGTCATGCACGGGTTGGTTGTCATGCCGCGAGATAAACAGCGGCGAAAAACCCGAAGCAGACTGCGAATCTGGGCCTTCTGAGAAGTAGTAGCCCGCGTGAACGCGTGCGGCGTACTCGTTCAAGAAGGGGAGGTTGTACTCAACCAAGAACTCAATGAGCAGGGAATCGAGATCGTTTTCGAGATCGTCTTTTCCGACTTGGTAGGCCACTTCGAGGCTGAAGAAAAAGTTGTCGATAAGCCGGTCTGAGCGAATCCAAGTGCCAAAAGTGTGGTTTTGACCTTGGATCGAGGAACGGCCAAAAGCATCAATCCCGGGGTCACTCGCCGAGGTCACGTTGTCGGGTCTGATACCCGAGCCAGCGGAGCGACCATTAAAGTAAAAGTAGTAGACGTCGACGGTGACGGGATCGAGAAGGTCTGAGTTGGCAAAATAGACGCCAACCAGTTCATCTTCATCGCCACTCGCTCGAAATTGCGACGCCAAAAGGCCCCCGGTGGCGATCCCCGGGGGGAACTGACCATCTGAAGCGGCTTCTTTGGCGTAAAACACCGTAGCGCGGGCGTTTCCGAGCGCCTCGACGTTGTAGTCCAATCGGATCGCGTCGTGCACCGTACCCGTGTAAAACTCGTTCGTACCCATGATGAGTTTCGAGCCGAGTGTGATCTCCTGGCGTCCGATCTTCAGACCCAAAGAAGGCACGGAAAAGATGTCCTCCAGGCTGATGTAGGCCTGATAAAGGCGGACTTGATCGAGGTCGTTGTCGCGAGTTGAGAAGTCTCCGATGGAAACGCCTGCAAAAGAGGGGATTGTCTCTGCAGTGTTGTTCGCCGCGCGACCGGAGGCCTGAATCTCGAACCAGGTGCGAATCTTGGTCTTATTGCCGCCGTCTTCACCGCCCGCTCCAACTCCCCATTCGAAACCTAATCCCAGGTTGAAGCGGAAATCCAAGCGGAAACCATCGTCGTCGATATCGTTGAGGAGATCGACTGTGTTATGTCGGTAGTCGGCACGCGTACGCCACTCGCCGCCGTAGACGATGTGGTCGACAAATCCCGCGCCGTCGGGCCGAAGCAAGACGTCGTTGGACAGGTTGCCGTAGGGAGCCCGAAGTCCAAGCTCTTCTTGGATTTCAGCCAGGGCTGATGCGACTCCGCCTTCGCCACCGCCCTGTTCTAACTCCTCAACGCGGGCATTCAGCGCCGCGTTGTCCTGAACCAGGGATTCGACCTGTTGGATGAGTTCCTGGAGTCTGTCCATGTCTTGCTGAGCTGAGGCCGCTTGCCCAAGGCCTAAGGCCATGGCTGCGACGACTGCCAACAAGAGTATTCTGCTTCGTCCTCTCAAGGATCTGTCTCCCATTTCCGGCGCGCGAGGCGCGTTTGACCACAATCGAAGCTTCCGAGATCGGACTTGGGGGTCCGACCACATGTTCCTAGGAGAGGGTTACCATGCCAGCCGTACTCTGTAAAGGCATTTGTGGGCCCTCCACAGCCACTACCGGGCCGCAGAAGCCATGCTCCAAACAGATCTTAAGGCTTGACCACCTATCTGGCCGATCTATAGTCGCAGAGGAACTTGGAAATGGGATCTGTTCGTGTGGGCTGACGATTCTCTAGTCGAGATGAGCGTCACCGCGAAAGCTCAGGATAGGGGCTGGTTCACGCCCAGGTCTAAGAAGAGGGAAAACATCGTGCGCAAAACGCTCCGCGAGTACGGCCAATTGGGCCTTTTGTTCGCTGGCTTTCTGGCTGGCATCGGACTCGTCGTCACCTGTGGCGGCGGCGGGGGAGGTCTCCAGAGTACACCGACCTCCACCTCCTCCACGATTTCATTCGTGCCCTTGGATCTGGGCATGTTGGGGATCATGCCGGGCACTCCACTTGACAACGTTGGCGTTCCACCGGTGCTCCGCGGCGTGACAAATGTACAAGATGCGCTCAATCGCATTAACGTCATCTTGTCGCCTAGTCTTTCGATCTTGTCAGAAGAATTAGCCAACGACCCCTTGCTTCCCCCGATTATCACGCCGCCGGCGATGGCCGGTCAGCCCGTAGTGCCCTTGACGTTTTCGCGGGCGCTCGCTGGCCTCGTTCGGTCTGGCAACATTTCGGGTCCCCTGCGCGCCGACATTTCTTTTTCCCTCTCTTGCGAAAACACGGGAAACCCCGATGGTGCTCGCGTGGCGCGCATCTTTTGCCGCGACCCGGGTGGAAATGCGTCGGGCGTCTTCGAAATCTTTGAGCCCTTGGTTCCCTCAGGGTCGGGCAACGGAGCTTTGTTGTCTTCGACGATGGGGATGGTGCTTCCCAGTGATATCGTCCGCGTTCGGATCGACGGCGGTGATCCCTCGATCAGTCTTTTTAGTCCGACGGGTGGCGCAGGCACGCCGCCTACCATCACCTTGCTCGGCAATGGGGGCAACATCGCCGCCAACGGCACGATCACCGCGATGGGCTCCATCGCCTCCGGGGCCAATGTCACTGCCGCGGGTAGTGTCTCGGCGACCAACAACCTGATCGCCGGTGGCAATGTGAATGCCGGTTCCAACGTCAACGCAGGCGGCGATGTGACGGCAAGCAACGATGTCAACGCCGGAAACGATGTAACCGCCGGCGGAAATATCATCGCGACGGGCGATGTGAACGGCACAAATATCACGGCCAGCGCTGCTCTCAACGGCGCCACGGTCAATGCGACGGGCGACGTGACCGCGGGAGGCAATCTCGTCGGCGGCGATGTGAATGCCACCGGCACCGTGACGGCCGCCAACGTGACCGCGAGCGGCACCGTCGCTGCGGCGATGGTGATGGCCGGCGTCGTCACCGGTACCGCGACGGTTACTGGCGGCACCGTCAACTCCCTTGGCAACGTTTCGGCGGGCACGGACGTGACGGCCGCCAACAATGTTATGGCTTCGAATAACGTGACGGCGACCAATGACGTTATCGCCGGCGGCAACGTCACGGCGGGTGGCAACGTGGTCGCGACCGGCGACGTTAGTGGTGCCAACGTCAACCTCACTGGCGCTCTCAACGCCGACAGCGCGGTGATCACCAACGGTCTGAGCGCTACGAACGTGACGGCTTCCGGCACGATCAGCGGTGGCGTGGTGGCCACGGGTGGCACCGTGACCGCCAGTGACGGTGGAGCGAACAGCGTGATCTTGGACGCCGCGACGGGTAGCGCTACGGCTACTGGCGACATGAGCGCTGCGAACTTCAATGCCACGGGCGATGTCAACGCGACGAACCTGACGGTCACCGGCGCGATCATCTCTAGCAACTTCAATGGCGTCACTTCGGTGACGGCGGGTCCGGCGGGCACACCCACCGTGACGCTCGACGGCGCGGCGAGTTCAGTGACCGCTGGAAACGACCCCACCGCCGCGGGCCTTAGCATCGGGGCTCGCCTCGACGGCGCAACCGGCTTGGCGACTCTGAATTCCGCAACAGCGGCCGCCCTCATGGTCGGCAACGGTACGGTCGTCACCATCGCGGACCAAAGCGTTGATCCGGATGGCGCGCACGCTTTGGTGCGAGCGGGCGAAAAGGGCGGAGCAGCCCCCGATGGAACTGGTTTCCTCGAGGTACTCGACTCAACTCAAACTTCGGTCATCATGCTCGATTCTGAAGACGGAATGGTGACGGCAGCCTGCTTTTTGGCGACCGGTGGTGGCGGCCCGCCTTCGATCTTTGGGTCCGTGACCATGACGGACTTGACCATCAACACGACTCTCGATGTCACCGGGGTCTCAACCTTAACAGGTGCCCTGAACGCCAACGGCGGTGCCGCCGTGACCGGGGGGCTGACCTCCGACACGGTCTCAGCATCTTCAACGATCACGGCAATGAACGGTGCCAATTCCGTGACGATGGATGGCTCGAATGGCAACTTGACCGCGACGGGTAACGTGAGCGCGACCGGCGATATGTCGGCCACCAACATCACTTTGACTGGTGCGGTGAATACCACGACAGTCGTGGCTTCGGGTGCGGTCATGTCCGCCACCGTCGCCGCAACGGGTGCGGTCAGTGGTGCGACTGTCTCTTCGTCGGCTGGCGACATCGCATCAGCTGCTGCGGTCACGGCAACGACTAGCGTCGATGCCACGACGGACGTCACGGCCGGAGGCGATGTCACGGCGACGGGCGATCTTAACGGCGTCAACGTCAATGCTTCAGGTACGGTCAACGGAGCGATCATCGCTTCGACGGGCGCGGTCACGGGGGCCTCGGTGACGTCCACCGGAACCGTCACTGGGGCCACGGTGACCTCGACGGGTGCCGTCAGCGGCGCCACGGTCGCGGCCACGGGAGCGGTGACCGGCGGATCTGTGACCTCGACGGGAACCGTCGCGGGTAACGCCGTCACGAGTACCACGACGATCACCGCGGGTACTGTGGTGCTCGATGCCGCGGGAACGACCGTCGCTATCGGCGCCAACGTCAACGCGGATGGTAGTGCGGCTGGATCACTGACCGTGGGCGCGGTCGGAACAGCGGTCGCGCTCGACGGTGTCGCCGGCAGCATTACTGCAGATGGCGACATCTTCTCGGGCGGCACGATCACCTCGACGGTTGACTTTGTTGCCTTGGGATTGAAGAGCTTCATCCAACCGCACCCCTACGATCCGGCGCTCGAAATCCGCTACATCTGCCTGGAAGGCCCCGAAAGTGGTGTCTACGCTCGGGGAACGGCGAAGCTGGTGAACGGCAAGATCCGAATCAACACTCCTGAGAGTTTCTCCCTCGTCGCGGCCGCCGAAGGACTTTCGGTGCAGGTCACGGTTATGGGCGACTGCAACGGGGTGTACGTTCCGAAGTCCTCGATGTCGCGCAACGGTTTTGACATTCAAGAGTTGTTGAACGGCCAGAGCGGAATCGAAGTGAGTTGGATGATCTACGGTGTTCGCCGTGGCTCCGAAGCTTTCGACGCCATCCAGCCGAATAAGCACTTTGTTCCCAAGGTGTCCGACGAGCCGATGTTCCCGCAGGGACACCCGGCCCGAGCCGTCCTCATTGAACTCGGAATCCTCAACGCGGACGGCAAGCCGAACGCGACGATGGCCGAGGACATGGGATGGGAACTTAAGACCCGCGCTCAGATGCGCACGCAAAACCGCTAACTTAGAACTTGACGACCCGCCGCGCCCCCAAGCGCGGCGGTTTTTTTTTGACTCGCAAAGGGTGTCCATTCGCGTCAGACCATTTTCACCACCCTTTGCCCACCCAAAGTGCGATAGGGGCTCGGTCAAGAATAATTTCGCAGGGCTCGCACCCAGACTTGCGTCAGATTCGACCTGGGCGATTGAGTGAGAACCGCAGCATACTTCCTGTATTCGAGGATTCTTGCGATTGAGAACGGACCGAAGATGGCGCAAAGCTGGGCAGCGAGGATGTGAAATTGTTTTTGACCGAGCTCTAAGGCAAGTCGAGCTGCGGGCGGTCTTCGCGGCGGGCCGGGCGGTCGAGTCTTGAGAGGGTGATCTTGCCGAGCTCGAATAAGTCGCCTCGGATGCGGAGGCGAAGGTCGGCACCACCATTTTGTCGGTTGGAGAAACGAGCGTCGTCCAGGATCCAACGCAGCGTCCTTATCTTTGTGGCCTGCTGGCGGCGGTAGAGCGGCGCGCTTTTGTAGGCGCCATCGCCTGAGGCCCGAGGATCCCAGGAGTCGTATTGAAGCTGTACGGAGCCGCGACCGCCATCGACGAATTCGATTTCGACGCTAAAGGCCAAGGCGCTGCGATTGGCGAATTCATCGGCGATTCCGAAGTAGAGGTAGCGGTCGCCAGGACCGGGGCTGGCGACGAAACGGCGTTCGCCTATCGACTGGCGCTTGAAGGGGCCGTCGGCTTCTTGGGCCAAGCGCAAACCCTCACCCAAGACGCCGGCGTGAAGTGCCGCCGAAAAATTGACGGCATTGGACTGCCCTTTTGATTTCCACCAACCGGTGTCTGGGCGCGCCAAAGGATCGGGGTGAGTGAGACGGATCGGCTTTGAAACGTCGGGCAGCAGGTGCGCGCGGAGCCTCTTGCCCATGTGGCGTGTTAGTTCGATGTAATTGTCTTGGTATTCGGCGCAGTCGGCGATGCCGGTGCCACGGCGAAAATCGTTCCAGGAGTCGATCAGGACCAAGGCGGGCAAAGCCAAGAGCGCTTGGTTCCAACTGTGCTGGTACCAACGGGTTTTCTCGCGGTCTCTAATCGGCGTCCCTTTGCCGGCGAGACGGGTGTCGTTGTAGCCGGGGCCGATCACCTTGACCGCGGCGTCTTTACCGGGTCCGAGGAGCGCGGCCTCGTTGGACCAGTTTGCGGGCGCGCGGGCCCGCCAGGACCGCTCCGCGATGATGAACAAGTGCTTTTTCTCCGCCGCGAAGACGGCGTCGTTCAGGGTCTGCAAAATCTTGCTTTCGTGCCTCGATCCCCAAGTCGGCCCGAGGAGCAGGGGCAAGAAACCGTCCATCGTGAAGCGGTGTGCGGGCGGCACTAGCTTGTAAAAAGCTAGGATGCGGCTTTGAAATTCACGGCTGAGTTTGGCCGAGTTCAGGTCTGGTTGAGGACCGGCCTTGTTCACCAAGAGATCACTAGTGTCGAAGTAAAGGGCTATCAAAGGGGGCTGGCCGCCTGCCGCCAGGATTAGGGACCGAGCTTTCACCAGGGCGCGAATACGCATCGCCTCGTCGCTTCCGCTTCCGCCGCAAAAGCGCGGCAAGACACAGTCGATCTCGGCCTCCATCATTTGCTCAAGTTCGCCTTCGTGCCACTTGACGCTAAGGCCGTCCACTTTCTGCGGGGAACGAAAATGCTGGTGCAAGGCATCACTCCCGTCGGGGTTGGTGAAGCCGAGTTTTGGATAGCGGAAATTGGATTCGTAGAGGACGCCGAGTTTTGGCTCGACGAGCCGTTTCTGCTCGGGCTTTTTGCCGCCGGGGTTAGATGGCTTAGATTGCGCCACAAGGTTCGTCGGGAATTGGGGCAAGGCTAAGATGGCGCTCAGGATTGCTAGCCAGATGGCGCCCTTGGAGAAGATAGAAGGTGTCATGAGGGCTTCGACCACCAAAGAGTCGCTTTCTTGCGGGTAATTTCTAGATGAGGTCGCCTTCAGCGGCAATGGCCTCGCGCAGAGGAACCATGAGCCGACCCCAGATCATAAGCAAGTGGACGAAAACCCCTGCGGCGCCGCACAACAGTACGAATCCCGGAGTGAGGGGGCCTTTTTTCGTCACGGGGAGTACTTCGACGGACTTGCCGAGCAAAAAGACCGGGGCGCGGTCGGCCAAAACTGAGGCATCGGTTCCGGTAAGGCTGGCTTGGAACTTGTATTTCTCACCAGCAGTGACCTCGAGTTTCGATTCGTGAAGAATCCAGCGCGCCCGTGATTCTTCGACTCGGCTCGCGATGTATTCCAGTTTTTTTAGCACGCGGCTCTCTTCGATTTTGGGGTCGCTGGCGCTGTGCCACCTTAGCGCCAGCGAAAGAGCGGGGGCGTCGTTTTTTTGGAGCCAACTCAATAGCTCGGAGGCATCGCCTTCGCCTCCGACCTCGATGGCAAAACGCAAGTCGGCTTCACCGTCGGCCGCGGCTTCGATTTCTATCTCCGCCGAGATGCCGTCTTCAATCGCGAGTTCCGTAGCCGCAAACGGCGGAGGTGGCGGGTCCGACGCGAGCTTGCCGGCCTTTCCCGTCCAGACCATGCCGACAGCCAAGGCGACCCAGCAGGCGAGCGCCACGGCAGTCCGCAACATCTTCACCCTTCGACCGCCGCGTCGGTTTCGTTGCTGCCCGCCATCGCGCCCCAAAGCTGTTCGGCTCCTTGGCGAATGAGGGGCGCGAGTTTGCGCGTGTCAATTTCGGGGAATCGGCCGCGCTGGTAGCAAAGCGTGCCGTCAATCATGACGGCATCGATGTGGCGAGCCCCCATGCCGAAAAGGAGGTGTTCGGCGATGTTGTCCGAGTGAATGGGGGTGCGCGGGTGATAGTCCAAAATCACAAAATCGGCTCCGGCGTCGCGACGCGTTGAGCCAAGCTCGACTCCTAAGAGCTCCGATGCGAGTTGCTGCCCACCGACCAACATGCGGATCGCGGCTTTTGCATTCATGTTCTGCCCGCGACTGAGCGCTTGATCGTGGGCAGCCCGTGCCTCTGCCAACATGTCGCTCGGCCAGCCGGCGGTGCCGAGGGCTACGAACTCGCCGAAGTTTTCATGGGGAGCGGAGCAAAGTCCCATGCGTGCATCGGCAACGGGACAGTGGATGAGCCAAGCGCGGGCCTCGCGCAGCAGCCTAGTTTCCTCTTCGTCGAGGTGAACCCCGTGAGCGATCAAGGTGCGTTGGCCAAGCAAACCTCGCGCGTGAAGCGCGCGAATGCCGCTGTCGGCACCCCGGACTTTGCCGCCCACGATGTGAAGGCCTGTCGAGCTGTCTTGGACGGCCTCGGCGAGATCGTTCAGTTCTTCTTCGCTAAAAGCCGCCACTTCATCGAGACCAAAGAGACCGGCGACGCGGTCATTTTTGTTTTCTCGGGTAAAGCGGCGGTTTTCTTGGAAGCCCTCCTGCTTTTGGTCCGGGTCGTCCCGGCCCTCGCTGGCGTAGCTCAAGATGGCGCGAAGGCCGCAAGTACCTAAGACGTCGCGAATCAGATCCAAGGACCCAGAGATTTCCGCCGGGGATCGGTGCAGATCCAAGAGCGTCGTCGTGCCACAGCGGATCGCGTCCAGGGCGTAACTGAAAGCAGCCGTCACCACGGTTTCTGACCGCAGGGCCCCATCGAGTCGGTCGCGATAATTCTGCTCGCCCTTAAAGTGGGGCATGCCCAGGGTTTGGGCATAGTCCAGCTCAGAATGGGCGTTTACGAGGCCAGGGAGGATGAATCGCCCTCGGCAATCGATGACGCGCGCCCCCGGAGGGGCTGACAAGGCTCGGCCCCGCTCGACGACTCGCCCGTCGTGCACCAATAAGTCCAGGGGCTCGATTCTAAGCGGCTCAAGACCGATCAAATTGCCGTTGCGAAGAAGAGTACTGCTCGTCACGCCATGCGCCCCAACTGGAAACTTGAGATTTGCCGGCTAGTCCGACGCTGAATTGTGCGAATTCCCGTCTTATGCGGCAAGGTACCCACCGGCGGCGCTCGCCGTTATGATGGAGATATGACGAGCCGTGAAGAAATACGACTAATTCCTCGCGCGATCTGGGTCCTGATCCTAGCCTGTTTGGCGGTAAGCTCCGCCACGGAGGCAATGGCTCAAAGCGAGCCTTTGATCGTCGGATTCTCGGACTATCTTGACGAGCGCAGTCAAGCTAAGGGGATGGCCCGCTGTCTTCAGGACGTTCGCGGTATTGAGGCCATTCAATTTGATCCCGCCAAGACGGCGAGCTTGGACGCTCGGCAGTGCGATGTGGTCGTGCTTTCGTCTTTCGTCGAACGCCATCGGAATTGGAACCGCTTTTGGCGAGCGCAATCAAAGAGCGTCTACGATATGGTGCGCCGCGGTGGGGTCTTGATCGCTTTTTGCCGCTATCGCAAGGCTGATGACCCCAGTTCACCGGATTCGCGATTGCGCTTGGAGCCTCCGGGCTATGAGGTCGCTCGGGGGAAACTAGATCCCAAGATGCTCTACGTCGAAGGCAATTCGCACCCGATTTGGGATTCCTTTGCCGGGCGTGGTGACGCTCGCGGCATCAAGAGCCTCAAGAGTACGCGGGTCGCGGATCGCAAGCGCTTTGCTCTCGATTGTTTTGACTCTTGGGACACCTCCAAATGGAAGGTGGGCATCAGTAGCGATCGCAGAGTTCGTCGCGGGGATGCCGCCGCCTTGCAGGCCCGCTATGGCCGGGGCGAAATCATCTTGCTGCAGCTTATTCTGGATAAGGCGGAGGGCGCCAACGCCGACGCTTCCGACGCCGTTCGCCGCGACCTTTTTGCCAACATCTTTCGTTGGGCTAAGAGCCGGCCGCGTCTCAAAAAACCGGCAAAGCGTCAACCGAAAGTCGTACCTGATCCAAAACAGGGTGGGCGCCAGCCGCTCGTTCCCCTGCCGGTCGTCGTCCCGAAAGACCCGAAGCCGAGGCGGGTCGACCCTCCCAAGATCTTTGAAAGACTCCGGATTGACGGCCGCGTTTTCCTCGATGCGAATCGCAACGGTTTTTTCGACGCGGGTGAACGCGTGTTCTTCGAGCAATTGCTCAGCGACCAAGTGAAAACCTGGAAGACCGGAGGCGATGGGCGCTATCAGGTCGACGTCCAAAGGACCGGCGGCCGCTCGTTTTACCTAGAGATTCCCGGTGGTTTTGAGATGCTGGACAAACGTCCCTGGTACCGCGACATTACTGGTCCTGACGCGCGTGCGACCTTGCGTCTCGATTTCCCCCTCGTTCCGCGCCGCTCAGAACCTTCCTCGACTTCCGAAGGCAAACTCGAAGACCGTGTCTTGTTTGTTCGGGTACCCAATCTCGAATCCTCTGAACGCAGCGCGGCCTTCGAGCGGGCACTGCAGGAAATGATCTTGGTACATCGTCCCCGCGACCTGGTGGTGATGGTCGTCGACATTCCGACCTCCAGCCTCTTGAAGACGCGCATGACTTTCGATCGAATTCTTCGGGCCACCGGCCTTCCGATCTACGTCGCAGTACCGAACACCGGGCGCCTTCAGGGCGTGGGTAATTCCTCTCTGGCGGGCCCGGAACGATTTTCCCGGGGCATGCGCAACGGCAAGATGGTGTTTTTGGGCCGCAATCGGCTGCCGACGGCTTGGAGACTATGGGCCACTCGTCAGCCACAACAGGCCCTTCTCGTCAGTGGAGAACTCTTGATGGAGAGTTCCGAGTCACAGCTCGCGGGGCGTATTTTGGTGGCTCCAGCTCGCGATGCGGCAGATCTGTCGCAGCCCGATCGGCCCCGTGTGCCGTCGTTTTCGGTTCCTGGCTCAAAAGCTCGGGCCTTGCTGATGACTTGGAGAAAATCCCAGCCTCCGCGTTTTGAGCTTTTGGGCGGCGTCGTGACGGCGCGCGTCCCGGCCGGCGATTCGGGCCAAAAGACGGGAGCCAAAGAAGAACCGGCGAAGCAACCAGATCCCGCTCCCAAGCTTGATCTGCCTCCGCACCCCTTGATTCAAGGCAGCCTGGAAGCGGCCCTGGAGGCAGCTCTGCGCGATTCTTGAGGTCACCGGGGACGCAAGAACCCAAAGAGCTTTTCTTGCGAGCGGCCAAGGCTGCCCCTATCATGCGCGCGACCTTGTTTTAGGAGACCAAGAGCATGGCCGATCCCCAAGATAAATGGGACGACAACGCGCCGGGAAAATTTTACGTCGACAAAGAGTGCATCCTGTGCTCGCTTTGTGTTGACCTTGCCCCCGACTCATTCAAAGAAAGCGATGAGGGCGACCACGATGTTGTCTTTAAGCAACCGGAATCAGAGGACGAGACTCAGGCCGCGGTAGAAGCGATGGAGCAGTGTCCAGTGAATGCGATTGGCGATGACGGCTGACCTGCGGCGCATAAGCCGAGACTAGTGAATTTCATGAGATGGCTCGGTGTAATCCGAGCCGTTTTTTTTGGGCAAAGCAGCGCGAAAGCGGAGCTCCAAAAGGACAGTTGCGGTACGATCTGCTCAAATCTCAGACTTGGTCCCCATCATGCCGCATCACTTTGACGAAGAACTCATTGGCCAACGCATCGGCCCCGACAGCCGCTACCTCATTAAGAGACGCTTGGGCGAGGGCGGCACCGGCGTGGTCTTTCTTGCAGTGGAAGAGGAAAAGGGCCGTGAGATTGCCATCAAGTTCCTGGTCGACGGCGTTGATGACGCGGAGGTCATTCGCCGCTTCAAATTAGAAGGTCAACGTTTCAGCAAGATCAAGCATCCGAATATCGTGCGGGTCTATGGCATGGGGCGCGCCAAGAACATGCTCTACATCGCCAGCGAGTATGTTTCCGGCCTGAATCTCTACGACTACATGGCAGAGCGTGGGCGCCCTGACATCGACCGCGGGCTGGCGATCATTGCGGATGTCGCCAGTGGCTTGGCATCAGCGCATGAACTCGGCGTTATTCACCGCGATCTCAAGCCCGAGAATGTCATGATAAACAACGAGGCCCAGGTGAAGATCCTCGACTTCGGCATTGCCAAGGACTTGAATGCCTCGGTGGCGTTGACGGTCAAGGGTGCCTACATCGGAACGCCC
Source organism: Planctomycetota bacterium (assembly GCA_036479435.1). Classification (GTDB taxonomy): domain Bacteria; phylum Planctomycetota; family DRQF01; genus JAZGFI01. The sequence goes on from JAZGFI010000113.1 coordinate 86,424, forward strand.
GCCTATAGCGCACCCGAACAAGTCAAGGGGCTTGCGATCGACTACCGCGCCGACATCTTTTCACTCGGCGTCATGCTGTATGAGCTGGTTACCGGCGAGCTGCCGTTCAAAGGCAAGCGAACGACGGAGATCTTGCTCAACACGATCAAGGTCGATCCGATCAACCCCTCGCGCATCAACAAGGACGTTTCAGCGCCGGTTGCTAAATTGATCGCCCGCATGATCGCCAAGAAGCCCAAGAGCCGGATCTCATCATGCGCGGACGTCTCAGACGAAATTGCCGGCGTTCGTCGCCATCTTGCGGGTCACTATTCCGGCGAAGAGCGCAGTGGTGTCGTCGGTTTCTTGAAGGACATCTTTGGAAACTGAATTCTAAGCTGCGAGCTCTACATTGTCGCGAAACAACTCGCCTAGGATTTCCCGGTTCTTCTTGGTCACCGGAATGTCGAGCGTCTTGGGCGCAGGCCAGCGTTTGGGGCGATGTTCGGGGTGCGGCGCCACTTTTAACTTAGAGTCTGAAATCTGATAGGACTCGATGTGGTCCCAATCGAGGTAGAGGTCATACGACCCAAACATGACCCCCTTCGTGGTCACGAAGATATGCGTGTAGCCGTAGCGAGTGCGCGACAAGACGCGATCCCATATCATCCACAGCAGTCCGCCGATGACCGAAATGCGGAGCGGCATGGTCGCTTCATTGTGGCCGCTGAGGGTCCACCAGATCAGGGCGGCGCAGGCCGCAGCGAAAACCAGGCCTTTTAGTACCTGGACCGTGTTTTGCGCCAAGAGGGGCAAAACACCGAGGCGGCGGTTGATCCGGAGGCTAACGTAGACCACGGGAAGCTCAGTTGTATCCATGGAGTCGATGGCTCCCGATTGTGTCTGGGGCTGAAATCGCCGCTTCAGGGCGTCGCAGGAAATGCTAACACCTGTAGCCTAAGTCTCTATCAGATCGTGCTTTGACGACAGTGCGGGGGTCTGCGGTCCTTGTAGCTAACTCCTCTTGGTGCTAACTATCGACCCGACTAAGACGGCCTGCCGAATCTTCCCGACAAGGCAGGCCCTTTGAATTCATCCGGGCCCAACCCGGCCCCTGAAAATGGATGTCTCGTGACATGATCGAAAGCCTCTTGCAGCGTGAAGTGAACCGTCGACCTGAGATGATCCGCGTTGAGAAGCGCATTCTTTTTCTCGTCGATGATGCAGATGCCATCAGGAGCCAGCTTGCGGGCGAAGATCTCGCCTGGCCACATGGTCTGCCACTGCGCAACAACATTTCGACCGATGAGATCACGCCAGCTTACATCTGCTACTACTTCGATGACACGCTCGGAGAGTTTCCCTACCTCGGTTTTCAAGCCGGGGAGGAATTTCCGATTGTGCGGGGCTTGGTCAAAGCGGGCGGCTTCGAGGTTTCCGTTTCGGGCCAACGTCGAGGCAAGGGGTCGAGTCGCGAACAGAGCCCCTACGCCGAGATGCTCGCCGGGATCAAGATCGTCATCGCTGAGAACATCGAGCGGATCTATCGCGAGAATTGTCACAATCTCGGTATCTTGACGAGCACGGACTTCAGTCTGATTGACAAGATCCGCAACGGCGAAGATCTGTCGCTGTCCGCCTTCACCAAAGGCCTTGACGACATCTCGCGACAGATCGTCGAATTCGGTGGCTTGTTTAATTACAACGTCGCGCGGATGCAGGGCAAGGCCACCGTGGCCGCGATCACGACGGAGAAACGCCCAATGACTCTGGGCGAGAAGATCATCGCCCGACATTTCGTCACCGATCTCACTCAGAACCAAGTCGGTGTTCCCTACGTCAAGGTGGGCGATACGGGATTCGCTCGAACCGACATTCGTTTCAGCCATGAGTACGTCACGCCGATGGCCGCGGACTTCTTTGAGAGTCTCGTTGGCAAGGACGAGAAAGTCGTCAGCCCCGAGAGCATCTTCTTTTTCCGCGACCACCTCACCTTCCTCGACCAGGCGATGACGGACGAGCGCAAAAAGATGGGCTTGCTAGAGGTCGCGAACCAACTGGAAGTGAAGCAGCGCAAGTTTTCCGAGAGCCAAGGTATCCGCCTTCACGGCGAGATTGATGGTGACGTGAAAGGCAGTGAAGCGATCTGCCACAGCAAGGTGAGTCAAGACTACGCCGAGCCTGGAATGATCATCATCGGCAGTGATAGCCATACTCCTCACAGCGGCGCGCTGGGGTGTATTGCATTCGGGGCGGGAACGACCGCTATTTTCAACAGTTGGGTAACGAATGACATCCAACTCAGTGTGCCCGGCACCGTGAAAATCGAGATCACTGGCGAAAAGCCCGACAACGTAACCGCGAAAGACCTCATGCTTGAGATCTTGCGTCAAGAATACGTCACGACGGGCAAGGCGATCGGCAAGATCCTCGAATACTGTGGCCCCGTCGTAGAGGCTCTCGACGTCGATGAGCGTGCGACCATGACCAACATGGCGGCGGAAGTGGGGGCCTTTACGGGAATCGTCAAACCCGACGATAAAACAGTCGACTACATTGTCCGCACCCGTGGCAGCGAGCGCGCCGAGGTCCAAGCAATGCTTGATGGCCTGTTTTCCGACGACGACGCGGCTTACGAAAAGATCATCGAGATCGATGCGACCCAGGTCAAACCCATGGTGGCGCTGCCGGGCGACCCGGGCAACGGCCTGAATGTGGAAGACTTGACCGAAGGAGTGAAGATCGACATCGCCTACGGCGGCAGTTGCACTGCGGGCAAAAAAGAAGACATGGACATGTACGCCCGGGTCTTGGCCGAGGGTGCCAAACGCGGTGAGAAGGTCGCCGTCGGCGTCAAGTTCTACATCCAGTTCGGTTCGCAAGAAGTGAAGGCTTATTGCGAAGAACAAGGTTACGTTGAGTTGTTTGAAAACTCGGGCGTCGAGTTGATCGAACCGTCCTGCGGTGCCTGCATCAACGCGGGACCCGGCGTCTCCGACAACCGTGACCAGATCACCATCTCCGCGATCAATCGCAACTTTCCGGGCCGCAGCGGTCCCGGTCAAATGTACCTCGCCTCCCCGCTAACCGTGGCCGCGAGCGCCCTAGCGGGAAACATCGTCGTCTACGAAGAGTGACATCGCGATGCTGCGAGCCTAAACGGTGCCAGATGAGATGAGAGGGCCGGCCTCCGTCGTCGAGCTCACCTAAAATGGGGCTCAGTGTTTTTCTCAAAACAAAAACGGAGACCGGCCATGAGTAACGATAGCGAATTTGTAATGGGCGT
>JAZGFI010000114.1:0-16140 GCA_036479435.1 Planctomycetota bacterium
TTCGTCTCTTTCCAATTCAGATTCAGAGCGCAGCCCAAGGCTGCGGTTGAAGAAACCTCGGGCTTTTTACCCGCTAGAATCGCGTCGAGCGCTTCGCGAAGGTAATTCTGCTCTGGCGCGTACTTACGGTAGCTGCCGACCCCGCCAGCTTCGCGCTTGCGATAGCCGTATTGATCGTCCAAGGCGCCACGGTAGACGACCTTGCCGTCTCGACCCGCGACGAGGATCTCGGTGGTACGAGTCACCTTAAGCTTGCGGGCGACCTTGGCAGCCAGATCACGCAGGATTCGAAGGTCTCCGCTGAGTTCCTCGTTCGCGACCTTCAAGGCGGCAGCATGGTCTTGTTGCGACGAGTCGATGAGAACGAATCTGATCCCCTTCGCCGCATATTCGGCGGCCATCGACTCAAGTCGAGGCCGATAGATTTTGCACATGGGACAGCCGAGGTTGGTCCAGGCCAACACGGTCGCTTTCTCCGCCGCTTGGGTCTTAACCGCGACTTTTTTGCCGTCGACGGCGGTCAAATAAATGACTTTCGGCAGCTTGGTGACACCTTGGCCCCAAGCGGCAGCCCCAGCCCCCAGCGTGACCATCAAAATCAACAAGACTCGACTCATGAAACCTCTCCTTGAATGTTCCGGCGAGATGATAGCAAGACGCGGGGTGAAGGAAGGCGGCCAGGGCGTTATCGTCGCGCCTCGCAACCGGAGATCGAGACCCCCTATGAGCGTTTCTTGCGGCATCGTCGGCCTACCCAACGTCGGCAAAAGTACCATTTTCAATGCCCTTACGGCCGCCAAGGCCGAACAGGGAAATTACCCTTTTTGCACTATCGAGCCCAACGTCGCCGTTGTCGAAGTGCCCGACGAAAACCTAGGCATTATTCATCGCTTCATCCAGACCGATCGAGTCTTGCCCGCCGTCTGCCGGATTACCGACATCGCAGGCCTGATCAAGGGCGCCTCGCAGGGTGAAGGCATGGGTAACCAGTTTCTCGCCAATATCCGCGAGAGCGACGCCATCATGCAGGTCGTTCGCTGCTTTGAAGGCTCGGCCGTCCTCCGCGACGGCGCCGTCGATCCGATCGACGACATCGAAGTCATCGAACTCGAGCTGGCTCTGGCCGACCTTGAGACGGTGACAAAAACCCTCGAACGTGCGCTGAAAAAAACGCGCTCCGGCGACAAAGAAGCTTTTGCCGCCGTTGAGGTTTTGGAGCGGGCGAAGAGCCTCCTCGAAGAAGGCAAGATGCTGCGCTTGGAGACTTGGAAGCCGGACGAAAAGGCCGTCTTGAAACCGCTGTGTTTGATGACCAGCAAGCGAATGCTCTACGTCGCCAACGTTGCCGACGACGACCTCGACGGCCAAAGCGAACACGCGCAAAACGTAGCCGCGCGCGCCAAGGCCAGCGGAGCGAATTGGGTTCCGATTTGCGGCGATATCGAGTGCGAACTGCGACAGATGGATGAGGAAGACCGCAGGAGTTTCATGGCTGAACTCGGTATCGAGAAGCTCGGGCTACACCGACTTGTCCGCGCGGTCTACGATGTTTTAGACTTGCAGACTTTTTACACCGCGGGTGAAAAAGAGATCCGCGCCTGGACCGTCCACAAAGGAGAGCTCGCTCCCCAAGCGGCTGGAGTCATCCACACCGACTTTGAAAAGGCCTTCATCCGAGCCGAGATCTTTTCGGTCGAAGACCTCGCCGCGTTTAAGAGCGAAGCCGCTATCCGCTCCGCCGGGAAGCTGCGCACCGAAGGTCGCGACTACGCGATGCGTGAAGGCGACATCTGCCACTTTCTTCTCGGCAAGTAGCCTGAAAGCAAAGAACGAAGGCGCGTAACCTGCCACTCATTGGGCTGGTTCCGCGCCTCCGTCACTGCGGTGTTTGCAGATTGACTACTCGTGTACGGTAAAGACCGGGTTCGAGAAGTTTCCGAGTCCGTTGCTTCCGATGGCCAAGGCCTGGAAGGTCAACTCGATGGGCTCAGCCGTATGGCCAAAGACCACCGTACTCATTGACTCGGGACCGACGCCAACTTGAGCGACGCCAAAATATTGGTTGACATCCCACCAGATGCTTCCGTAAGGCGCGAAGCTCTGCTCTGAGTCTTGCCTGCCGACGAAGACGTAGTGCGTCATACCCGGCTGCGTATGGACGTTGCCGGTGTACTGAACACCACCTGCGACCTGTGCAATCGACAGTTCAAAAACGGCGTGCGTGAACTCGTGCGAGCCCATATCCAGGCGGGTGATACCATTGAGGTCGCCGTCCATGTAGCGGTTAGCGCCGGAGTTGTCCAGCCCGCTCGCAGCGGAAGCGTCGTTACCGACATCGATGCAGGGCGACTGCGGAAGCAAACGGAGGTCGTCGTTCTCGTTGCCCGCGAAGAGGTCAGGGCCCTTAGCGTCAACGAACATGGGGTCATCGGCAAAGGAGTTCGGGAAATCAGCGGCGAGCGGGACCGGGTAGCCGGCGTTGGGCACCAGCATGTTCTGGATGCAGCTGTGGCTCGCACCCGTGCCAAAGATCTGCGACTGGGCTCCTGAGCCGTTGATGTCGACGTTAGCGAAAAAGATCGAGGTATCGACCAGAATCGAGCCCGAACCGTCAACGTAGAGCCCACCGGTTTCGACGGTGGCGAGGTTGGCGTAGAAGGTGCAGCATCGCAGGCTGGTGTTGCTCCCACCCTTAACGACGACACCGCCACCAAGACCGCCGAATCCGAGTTGCGCCAAGGCATTGTTCGCACTGAACTCACAGTTTTCGACGGCGGCTTCGCCGTCGAGGTAAAGCGCGCCACCGTTGTGGGCCTTGTTACCGAGGAAACGGCATTCGCGCAGATCCGCAGTGCCGAGGCTACAAATGGCGCCGCCGACGCAAGGCTCAAGACCGCCGCAACAGCCGAATTCCGTCTTGTTGCCGACAAAAACCGTTTGGCAGACAACGATCGTCGTACCGACTTCGGCATTTATGCCAGCGCCAGCCCCCTGGTAGGTGCCGCCGGTGGAGTGATTCGTGTCGAATTTGGACTTATTGACACTGACAGTTGAGGAGCCCGAGACGTTGATGCCCGCGCCCTTGCCGTAGCGTGTTTCGTTGCGATCGAAGAAGCAATTGTTGAAGGTGACGTCGGCACCAGAGGTCACCGAAACCGCGGCGCCATCGCGCGCCACGTTGAATCGGAAGGTGCAGTTGTTGACCGTGGCATGGCCACCGAAAACATCGAGGCCAGCTCCCCGATTCGGGTTCGAACCAAAAGCGTAGCCGCCTTCGACCACGACGCCATCCAGCAGCGTTCCCGCTGCCGTGTTGAACATGCGGACGACGTGAAGCGAGTTCTCGCTAATGTTGCCCAGATAAAAGACATCATTGCCAGAAAGGTCACCGCTAAATTTGGTGATGTGCGCGTCAACATCGCGCTCGTCCAAAGAGGCTTCGTTCCCCGAAAATCCGCCGTAGACTTTGGCGCCGCTGGGGACGTTGAAACTTGAAAAACGGCTCGCACCGGGCTTGTAAACCCCTTCGGCGACCCAATAGTCGGCAGCTCCTTCGGCAAAGAGTGCGACTTGCAAATCCGGAAAAGCATCAGCCCAACTGGTGCCGTCTGCGGCACCCTGGGCATCTACATCTACGAATACGGTGTTTTGACAGAATGCGGGTTGCACGAGAGCAACCGCAAGGGCCGTCATCAGGCCCCATTTGAAATTAAGCACTTAAGCCCCCCCACGAACATTGTCACGCCCCACACATCATGGCGATACTTTTTGTATCGGAATTATTGCGGTAACGACATGAGGCCAATCCGTTTCCATTCCTTCGAGCGAACGGACCTCAAGGGTGTTGCCCACAGCGCTGGCATCCCTTGGGAAGACATAGAAGTTGATACAGGCGATTACATTAAATGAAGCAAGCGTCTTTTGCTTAATCCTTTAAGACACCAAAACCATCTCATAGATCACACGGCATGCCATCTGGAAAACAGGATCCGACTCAGAAGGCCAAAGGGTGCAAAACATTACAATCACGACCCATTTCAATCGGCGGAAACCCGTAGATATCAAAAAAAGTCGCGGGCGATCGCATCCGCGACCAAAAGGCCATGGAGCTGGGGCCTCAAGATCACTCCATCTTGGATGAGGTGGCCACTCTGCCGCCACTGCTCGTAGGCCCGGGGCCGTTGAGCCGCCAGGTCGAATCCGAAGTCTCGCTTCAACTGGTCAAGGTCTAAGCCCGCGGTTGTACGCAATGCGAGCATGATGGTTTCTTGGCGGGCCTCTTCCGACGTGAGGGTCTCAATCTCTTCTTGGGGCAACTGGCCGTCCTCCAGTCGAGCCACATAGCCCTTCCAATCCCGCACATTCCACCACCGACGTTGGCCATCGAAACTGTGAGCCCCCAGGCCCACTCCGAGGTAGGGATCGCGACGCCAATACTTGCGATTGTGGCGAGATTGGTGCTGCTGCGATCGCGCCAGGTTGGACACCTCGTAAGGAGTCAGACCGCAGCGACCGAGTTGCTCCAAAAGCTCCAGGTAAAGATCAGCTTGCCTGTCGTTGTCCAACTCAACCAGACCCCCGGATTGGCGGCGCTGGTCGAAAGGAGTGCCCTCATGAAAAGTGAGCTGGTAAAGCGATACATGATCGACTTCGTGCTGGTCGACGACCTCAAGGCTAAGATCGAGATCTTCGCCACGGTTCTGGGGCAATCCGAAGATTAAATCGACGGAGACGGTTTCAAACCCTCCAGCCTGGGCACAGGCCAGAGCCTTTTGCGCGTCCTCGCCTCGATGACGGCGCCCGAGAAACTTCAGCTTGGAATCCGAAAAAGACTGCATGCCGAGACTCAAGAACGTCACATCCTCGGCACGCCAGGCTGCGATTCGTTGTTCCTCGATGTCTTCGGGGTTGGCCTCCAGATGCCAGCGGGCGTCGGGGGCAATAGGAAGACGCTCGCGCAACATGGTGGCCAAGGTCGCAAACTGCGCGGGACTAAGAGCACTGGGAGTACCGCCGCCAAAATAGACGGTTTCAATTTCGGTTTCCCAGGATGCGGCGAGCAGCGACACTTCGCGCTCGATGAGAGACAAGTACTGGCTGCGACCTGAAGGACTATCCCGTACCACCGCGAAATCGCAGTAGGGACAAATCGCCGAGCAAAACGGGATGTGAACATACAGGCCAGCCCGCGCGGCCATCCTCAGGAGCGGTCCTTGTCGGTTTTAAGCACCGCGAGAAAGGCCTCCTGCGGGATATCGACCGAGCCGATGGTCTTCATCTTTTTCTTGCCGGCTTTTTGCTTCTCAAGGAGCTTTCGCTTGCGAGTGATGTCGCCGCCGTAGCACTTTGCGGTCACGTCTTTGCGGAAGGCATTGATCGTCGTGCGCGCAATAATCGTCCCGCCGATAGCGCCTTGAATCGGGATCTTGAAGTTCTGCCTTGGAATCGCGTCCGCCAGCCGCTCGCAGTATCGCAGGGCCCGCGGACGGGCTTTGTCGCGGTGGACCAACTGAGCTAGAGCATCGACGGTTTCACGATTAACGAGGATGTCGACTTTCACGATCTCCGAGCGACGGTAGTCGAGCATCTCGTAATCGAAGGAACCGTAACCACGCGTGATGTTTTTTAGGCGGTCATAGAACTCGAACAAGACCTCGCCCAAGGGCATTTCGGATCGCACCTCGACGCGGCCCGTCGATAAGTACTGAAAATTCGTTTCGGCGGCGCGGTGGTCACGGCACAGCTCCATCACGACGCCCAAGAACTCCTCGGGAATGATGATCGCAGCCATGATGTAGGGCTCGCTGACCTCTTCGATAGAGCCGGGATCCGGAAAGTATGACGGGTTATCGACCGAAAGAACGTCGCCGTTGACCATCGTCACCTTGTAAACGACGCTGGGCGCCGTCAGCAACAAGGACATCCCAAATTCGCGGAACAGACGCTCTTGAATCACATCGAGGTGGAGCAAGCCCAGAAAGCCGCAACGAAATCCAAATCCGAGCGCGGCTGAGGTGTCTTTTTCGAAAGTGAGTGAGGCGTCGTTGACGGAGAGTTTCTCTAACGCCTTGGTCAAGTCTTCGTAGTCATCGCGGGCCATCGGGTAAAACGACGAGAACACGACAGGCTTAGCCTCGGTGTAGCCGGGTAAACACTCGGTCGTGGGAAAGTCCGCGTCGGTGATCGTGTCTCCAATCGAGATGTCGCGGATCGCTTTGATCCCGGCAATGACGTAGCCGACTTCTCCGGCGTCGAGGATGTCGCATTCTTCGTGTTCGAGTTTCTTGCGGCCGACCTCTTCGACGCCGTAGTCGACGCCACTGTTCATGAAGTGAATTCTCTGCTTGGCCCTGATGTGGCCGTGCACGACGCGGACCAGCAAGATCACCCCGCGATAGGCGTCATACTGAGCGTCGAAAATGAAAGCCTGAAGTGGTGCCTCCGGGTCGCCCTTTGGGGCGGGCAGTTTCTCGACGACGGCCTCAAGAACGTCGGAAATGCCGATCCCCTTCTTGGCCGAGCACAAAACCGCATCAAAGGGCTCAAGTCCCAAGTCAGATTCGATTTCTTCTTGGGCGCGTTCGATGTCGGCAGCGGGAAGATCAATCTTGTTGATGACGGGGATCAGCTCGAGGTCGTACTCAAGGGCGAGGTAGCGGTTGGCGACAGTTTGAGCTTCAACGCCTTGGGCCGCATCCACTAAGATCAAGGCCCCTTCGCAAGACATCAACGAACGCCGTACTTCGTGAGAAAAATCCACGTGGCCCGGCGTGTCGATCAGGTTCAGCTCGTAGACCTTGCCGTTCTTGGCTGTGTAGGAAAGAGTCACCGTGTTGCTTTTGATGGTGATGCCACGCTCCCGCTCGATATCCATCGAATCGAGAAGTTGGTCACGGAATTTTCGGTCCGTCACGCCGTCACAGGCTTGGATCAGGCGATCTGCAAGCGTCGACTTGCCGTGGTCGATGTGGGCGATGATGCAGAAGTTGCGGATATGGTCCACTTTTGGCGTCGTCCTAGAGAGGTACCCGCCTCGGCGAGGCCAGGGCCCCCATTATGGGCCGAGGTCGGGGTCCGCCCAAGGACGCTTCAGCCCATCATCGACAAAGGTATGACGACGATGATGGCCAGGATCGAAAACGCCAAGATCACCAAGGAACAAATGCTTAGGATTCGGCCGACCTGGGCCAAAGTTGAGGGCTCAGCGCCCACTTCTGCGCATTTTTTGCTGTAGCTATTCCAAGTGCTCAGGCCGAAGATCCCGAGAAATTGGCAAAAAACTAAGCCCAATACCCCAAAAATGAGAACTGGTACATCCCCCTCCGGGGCTTTTTCGAGGTTCTCGCGGGCAAGGGCCTGGATCGGCTTAGACTCGGTGGCGGTTCCGGCCAAAATGGCCAAGCTGGCCACCCCGGCTTGGCTTACAGAAATCCGATTCGCCTGGTGGCAGGAGGGGCAGCGGACTTTTTTGCCGTTAGAATCAGCTGGCACCCCGAATTCGTAGCCACAGTCGTCGCAGTGGACCTGAAGTGTCATCGCTCACCTTTCCATCAGCAAAACCGGGCTGGCGACATGGGTCGCTTAGATGCACTGCCATACGCCAAATCCTCTATTCTATTCTCAATCCCAGTAAATCGCCCCAAGAAAACCGCGCCGCCAGCAAGTCATCGTTGCGTACCAGGGCTTCCGTTTCTATTAATAGACCAGTCAAACGTGCCTAAATCGCAGGAAGGTCCGCCACTACCATGTCTGAACTAGTCTTTCGCGTCCTTGAGGCGGCCGTCTGGAGGAAGGTGGTCTCCAACTCGAGCTTTGCCGGTTCCGAACACGACCAACGCGACGGATTCATACACCTTTCAAGCGGTAGCCAAGTTGCGGCCACGCTCGCTCGACACTATTCCGCTCAAACCGACCTTTGCCTGTTGGAAATCAATGCGACGGCACTAGGCGACTCGCTCCGCTGGGAGGCCTCGAACGGTGGTGAAGAATTCCCGCATCTTTACGGTCCTCTCGCGACTGCGGCGGTCAACACGGTCTATCCGCTGCCGCTCGACGACAAAGGCCTCCACGAGCTGCCATCATCTCTGGGCGAATCGGGCTAACTGCCCCGAGTTTTCGGGGTGGGCTTCGGCTTCCGGGCGTCTTCCAGCAAGACGCCAGCGATCCGCAGGAAATCAGATTCCGTCACAATTCCAAGCAACTGACCGTCCCGAGCGACGGGCAAAGACGCAATGCGTTGCTCTCGCATCAATCTGATCGCCTCGAGCGTCGGCATCTCCAGCGGCACATGCCTAATCCGACGCCAATCCATCATGCAGGCCACAAAGTCCACGGCCTCGTTTTAGTCGACCGTTAATGAGTCGGTCTGCATGTACTGCTCGACGCGCTGAAAGTGACGCTCCCAGCCGCCGCCCTCGTCGAGACTGGCAAGATCCCAAGTGTGGACCGACCGGGCGATTGCCTTGTTGGCGGCGCGTCATCCTCGCCGTCAGTGCCGCCATCCGTTCGAAAAGGTCTTCGAACTGCGAAAAAACAAGTGCCCTCAAGGGCGTTGATGTCGCGAATGACGCGCCGAACGAAGGTCCTTAGCATCTGCGGGTTGAACTTGTTCTCGATGTTGTGCGCGTCCATGGCGATCTCTCCAGCAACTCACGAGGCTCCCCCTCTATTGGGAGCAACGGTTCCCCTTTGCGCTTTCATTCTGCCGGATGCGCGGGATCTACCGCGCGACCTAAGGGGTTGTGGGAGCCCCCTCGGCCCGCCGCTCTGGACCTCACGAGCTGACCACAGGCCGCCGCGATGTCGGCCCCCAGGGAATAGCGCAACGTCACTCGAAAACCGCGATCCTTCAGCCTTTTCGAGAATTTTCGGCAGCGATCCAAAGGAGTCGCGCGCAGATCAAGAGATGCCGCACCCTCGTTGAAGGGAATGAGATTGACGTGGACATCTAAGCCTTGAAGCCAAGCGACGAGGGCTTCGAAGTCCTCGTCTCGATCGTTTTCACCCGCCAACATGACATACTCGATCATCGTTGGACGCTGGCGAATGATGCCGGTCTCGCGGACGACGTCTTTGAGCTCTGAGACGCTTGTCTTCTTCGCTAAGGGCACAAGTCGACGGCGCACTTCGTCGCGGGCGGCGTGGAGGCTCAAGGCCAAATTCACCGCCGGAAATCGCCGAGCAAAGCGCTTCATCGCCTCGACTTCTCCAACCGTCGAAACGAGAACTTTCTGCGCAGAGAAACCAAAACCTCTTGGCGCCGTTAGACGTTCGACCGCGTCGGCGACGGCGTCCTCATTGTGGAAGGGCTCACCCATCCCCATGAAAACGACGTTGCGAATGCTGCGGTGTTCGGGGCACAAAATCTCGTTGGCCTGAGCAACCTGGTCGAGAATTTCATCGCGACTGAGATTGCGAGAGATCCCCATGTCTCCGGTCGCGCAAAAAAGGCAACCCGCAGCACACCCTACTTGAGACGAAACACAAAGCGAGGTCCGCCCGCTGTCTACTCGAAGAATCACGGTTTCAATCGCGAAGCCGTCCGCAGTCTTGAAGATCAGCTTGCTCGCGCCGTCGCGTTGCGAATCGTGCCGCTCGCAAAACTCCAGGCAATGGAAATCGACTTCTGCCTTGACCTTTTTTCGCAAGTCACCCGCCAGCTGACCAAGTGCAAACGCAGCGCCTCGACCGTGCTTGAGGAAGTCCAGATACACTTGACGTAAAACCTGAGGGTCCATTCCTATCTTCCGCGCCACGCGGCGGGCCGAGTCCTCGTCGAACACACTGATCTTGGCCACGGCTACCTTTCCTCTGCCGGGCGCGACATGATGATGGCCATCGCGATAAGGGCGAGGGGCAACAGCAACAGACCGAAGCCGAGCAACCACCGGCGAGTTGGCGCCAGCTCCCGTACCACCAAGCGCTCGACCTCATCGACGCTCACGGCAACGGCAATACGGCGCCCCTGGGGATCAAATGCGATTGCAGCCAGATTCGCCGCACCATTGTCGTCCAGCAATTCGCCGCTCCAAGAGTTCAGCTCACGAAGAGCACGCGTCGCGTTCTCTTGCCCCGCCAAACTAAAGATCAAGTCGGGAGCTTGGTCGGCAAGACGGGTGTCGAAGATTCGTTTGCCCTCAGAATCTCTCAGTACAACAAAAGCTCCTGGGCATGCTCCCGCCGACGCCAAAGCCCAACGCTCGCGAAAGGCGCGGATCTCGTCGGCCAAGACCTCAGCCTCCTCCGCATTGCTCAACTCGGGCTCATCGGGGACCAAAGTTGATCCGTCGACAAGGTCGAGTTTCTTAGAGGGCAAGGCCGGGCGTGCCAGTGCCTGAGCGACTCGAGCTAACTGGCTCAACTCGCGGTCGCGAAGAGTCTCGACATTGCGTCGGTGCGCAATGAGGCTACAGAGGTTGGCCAGACTAATGACCAAGACCCCGAGAAAAAGAGCCAGATAGTGCCGGACTTGTTTACCGTCCGGAATCGGCTCAACTTTGACGGCGCGAATGACTTCTTCCATGACACCGAGATCATAACCAAGTCGCATGCCAATCGTGCAAAAGGTCCATCCTGATTCGACTCGGCCCCGTCTCTAACTCCGAACGAAGCCAAAGGTTGGCGAGCGACACCCATTCGCTAAAGCTCAGCGAGCTTGGAGTCGATGAACAGTGAGAGGAATTGCATGGCCACGAAGCTTCAGCTTCGCGGTTTCAACCCAAGATTCCGTGAAATCCACCGGAAATCCGGAAAGTGCCACGGGCTGAAGAGAGCTACAAATGGAAAGCAGCAGCAATCTGCGTGAAGAGCCGCGTCAGAAACAGATTTTCTACCAAGGCCGCATCCGCAAAGACGACGGCGACACCCTCGGCAAGGTCTGGGACCTTAGCCTTGGAGGCTTGCGGCTCGTCACGGAACACGAAGCCGAAGTCGGCAGCGCGCAAACGATCTCGATCGAGCTTCCTTCGGAGTCTCAAAATGAGATCTCGGTGCAGCTCAAGGCCACTTGCGTGTGGAGCCGCGCCTCCGAACTCCCCGGTTACCACGACAGTGGTTTTGTTTTCACCGGGTTGACTGAAGATCAAGTACGACTACTCGAGGCCCTCATGGCCGTGAGCTCGTTCTAAGAACAGGTCGCTCTTAGGAGCGACCTAGGGCCTGCGCAATCACCGCAACATCGACGATGTCCGCGGCGCTACAACCCCGCGACAGGTCCATGAAGGGTCGACTGAGTCCCTGCAAGAGTGGTCCGAGCGCCTTTGCTTTCGCGAGGCGCTCTGTCAATTTGTAGGCGATGTTTCCAGAATCGAGATCCGGGAACACAAACACGTTCGCACGCCCCGCAAGCGCTGAGCTCGGCGCCTTGTTCTTGGCGACCTCGGGAACGAAGGCGGCATCAAACTGAAGCTCGCCGTCGATGGCGATTTTTGGCGCTGCAATTTTTGCAAGTTCGGTCGCCGTTTTGACTTTGTCAGCTCGGGGGTGCCGGGCGCTCCCCTTCGTCGAGAATGACAAAAACGCGACGCGCGCTTCCTCCCCCGTCAAGCGTTCGTGATTACGCGCCGCTTCGACGCCGATCTCTGCCAACTGCTCAGGGTCGGGGTCGGGGTTGACTCCGCAATCGGCGTAGGTCAGCACGGTGCCGTCCGGCAACTCCATCAAGAAGAAACTCGAGACGAGCTTGGTACCGAGCGGGCACCCCACACCTCGAATGGCCGCTTTAATGACGGAGCTTGTCGTCGATGCGCTGCCCGCGACGGAAGCATCCACAATGTTGCGTTTGAGAAGCAAAGCCCCAAACAACAATGGATCGGCGAGAGCCTGCCGTGCCTCTTCGACACTGAGGTTCTTCGCTTTTTTCCAATCGGCGTAGAAATCGGCGCTTGCGGCGAGAGTCTCTTCGTCATCGAGTGGCATGATGAAAGCGCCGGGCATCTCAAAGTCATCGCCAGGACGCCGAATGAGGACGGGACGGGCCCAGCCTTCATCCATCAGAATCTGCGCGGCTTCTCTCACCCGGGGATCAAAAGCCTCGGGGAACACCACGGCCCCGGGATCGGCCTTGGCCTCGGCGCGAAGGCGATCGAGAACAAGGCTCACGACCGGCCGCGCTCCGGCAGCGGAAAGCCCTCGGGTAGGTCCAACTCAAGGTACAAAGCACCGAGGCCGTGCGTCTTACCCTGGGCATCGGTTTTCAGGCTTTCCGAACCGCCACCACCCAAGGAGTCGTGGAGGATGAAATTGAAAGCTAGCAGATTGGGAACTTCGTAGCGAACGATATCTCCAAAGCAAATGTCGCCGAAGTGGTCCTTCATCCGCTCAACCGTGAGCTCTTTTTCGAGAAAGGCATAGGCTTCCGGCGTGTAGGCGATGATACCGACGTTACTACCGTCACCCTTGTCACCGGATCTTGCGTAGGCCAGCTGTGAAAGTCGAACGCGCGGCATTAGTTCACCTCCTCAACCGTAACCTTGGTCTCAACGCGATTCTTGTCGAGGAGGGCTGGCCAATAGCCAATGATATCGGTGGCCTTAGGACGCCCGCCGGCAAAGCCGGTCACGCCCGGAGGCCCACTCGTCACTAGGGGGACGATCTCCATACCGAGGCGGTCGATCTTTTTTTTGTCGCTACCCTTGGCACCGATTCGGAGGACGACTTCGGCGGGATCAGCGGGTGCCGCGGCGATCCCGGCGTGGCAAACGTTGGTTCCGACGATCTCCACCATCCGCTCTTCGTCGCTAAAAATCGCCCCGTCCATCGCGGCGCGGTCGAACACAATATCGGCGCAAAGCCGTGCTTTCTCAACGGCATCGGGACCGGCGACCGTGAGTTGTCCGATGGCTTTGTAGCCGAGGTGATAAGAGATGGATACTTTGTAGGTCGGAGTCGAAGGCGTGCCCTTAATGCCGCTAACGCGAACGCGATCTGCGCCATCTTGTTCGAGTTGGATCGAAGTAAAATCGGCGCAACCATCCGGGGTGATGTAGGACTTGGGATCACCCATTTCATAAAGCAGCTGCGAACTCACGGTTTCAACCGTGACCAAACCGCCGGTGTTGGGATGCTTGGTGACGACGAAACTGCCGTCTTCGTAGGCTTCGATAATGGGGTAGCCGATTCGAGCCATATCCGGCACTTCACGCCAATGAACGAAATTGCCACCGGTGCACTGAGCGCCACATTCGACGATGTGACCGGCCACCGTGGCGGCGGCGATCTTGTCGTAGTCGTTCCAGTCCCAGCCGAACTCGTGCATCAAGGGAGCCACGACCAAAGATGGGTCGGTGGCTCGCCCCGCAATCACGATATCGGCGCCCTGAGCCAAGGCCTCGACGATAGAGGGTGCTCCAATGTAGACGTTAGCGCTCATGACGGCGTCGAGATGCGGAGCAAGTTTCTCGCCGCTGTCCATGTTCAAAAGCTCATCGCCACCCGCGATGAGACGCGGCAGGTCGGCGAGGATGTCGTCGCCCTCGATGATCGCAATCTTGGTACCTTCAAGGCCGAGTTTGCGAACGACTTCGGCGACGGCCGCCAAACAGGCGCTGGGATTCACGCCGCCGGCGTTGGCAATGATACGAATGCCGTTTTTCCGCGCGGTCGGCAAGACCCGCTCGACCATCCGCACAAAGTCGGTGGCGTAGCCCATCTGGGGGTTTCGGTTTTTGAGCTTCTGTAAGATGCTCATGGTGACTTCGGCCAAATAGTCGAGGGTCAGATAATGCAGAGGCCCCTCTTCCACCAGGCGTACTGGCCCCAAAATACTATCGCCCCAAAAGCCCTGGCCATTCGCCACGAGAACTGGTTCACGCGCACCCATGGTCGCTCTACCTCATCGAAACAAGTCAAACTAGCTCGCGACTTCGATCCTGGGATCAAGGCCCTCCCGGCGAAACCTCGCCGCGAGACCAAATCTAACGCAAGGTGCTTCATTGTTCACGACCCACTAGGTCCAGTCTGATAAAGTTGGCACGGGAAGCAGTTCTTTCGGTCCCCAGCTCGGATGGCGAGATCATGGCACGACAATTCTACGATTGGTTGGTCCTCACCGGCCTCCTGCCCAATTGACCCGGTACCTGAACCCGGCACAGACTCTCACTCCCCAGGGATTGACGACTCGTTGCACGGTGGTCATCGATGGCACCCACATTGCCTATGTGGGCGATGCCCAGGCCATCCCCGGCGACCTCGAAGCCAAAAGCAGGTCAGAGTTCGATGCCAGCGGGCTGACCTTGATACCGGGACTCATTGACCTTCAGTTCAACGGGGCCTTTGGCGTCCACATCAGCGACGAGCCCGATCGGCTTTGGGAAGCGGGGGCAGGCCTGCCGCGTTTCGGGGTAACACGCTTTCTACCGACTTTGATTAGCAGTGCGCCGTCGCAGACTGACCGGGCCATTGAGGTGCTCCACCACGGCCCTCCCGCGGGAGACCGGGGCGCCAAGCCGCTGGGCCTGCATTTCGAAGGACCATTTCTTGAGCCTCAAAAGATTGGCGCTCACGATGTTTCCCTTTGCAGCGCACCCGACATTGAGTTGATAAAGGGATGGAGCCGCGAGGCTGGCGTAAGGCTCGTCACGCTGGCTCCCGAGATTCCCGGGGCCGAGGATCTAATACTGGCTTTGTGCGAGCGCGGGGTTTTGGTTTCAGCTGGACACAGCCTCGCCAGCTACGATCAAGCCCACTGCGCCTTCGACCTCGGCGTGCGCTACGTAACTCACCTGTTCAACGCGATGCCGCCGCTCCACCATCGCGATCCGGGCTTGGCTCTGGCTGCCTTGGACCGCGATGAGATCACAGTCGGTGTGATTCCCGATGGCATCCACGTTCACCCCGATCTCATACGCATGGTCTGGAATTGCAAAGGCGCAAAACGCATGAGCTTCGTGACCGATGCCATGTCGGCCATGGGCATGCCGCCGGGACGTTACCCGATGGGCCGTTTCAACATCCTCGTCGACGAAGAATCCGCGCGCCAAGAAGATGGGACTCTCGCTGGCAGTGTCCTCACCCTCGATGCCGCCCTGCGCAACGCGCAGAGATTTTGCCGCGTTTCACTCGCGGAAGCCATTGCGCCCTTCACCTCGGTACCCGCCTCATTGCTCGGTCACGACGGCGGGGAGATTAGCGCTGGCAAACGTGCGGACCTGGTGCTTTTGGATGACGCCGGTGAAGTGGTCGCGACTTTCGTCGATGGTGAGTTGGTCTACGACCGAAGCAGTTACGAGAACGAGCGATCATGAGTCTTCAGGACGAGATAGCCGAGCAGCCCCAGATCCTCGCCGCATTACTGGAGAATTCCTGGGCTAAAGTGGAGACAATCGCCTCTCAGCTTCGAGAGCGCGATTTCGACTTTGTCTACGTTATTGCGCGAGGCAGCTCGGACAACGCGGGCCTCTACGCCAAGTATCTGTTCGGAATCGAGAACAAACTCGTGGTGGCCATGGCCTCGCCGAGTTTGTTTACAAAGTACGACTCGCCGCCCCGGTTGGCACGCGCGTTGGTCTTGGCAATCTCACAATCGGGAAGTTCTGTTGATCTCGTCGAGGCTCTGCGCGAGGCGCGGCGCCAAGGGGCCGTCACGCTCGCGTTTTGCAACGTCGCCGATTCGCCCCTTGCTCGGGAGGCCGAGTTCTTCTTGGATCTTGAAGCTGGCCCAGAACTCGCCGTCGCCGCGACCAAGTCTTACACCGCCCAGTTAATGGCGATCTCGATGCTCTCCACTGCGCTGGCCCAAGACCGCAAGCGCCAACTGCAGCTCAAACTCGTAGCCCCTGCCGTCGCAGATGCACTAAAAGTTAGCAAGTCTATCCCCGCTCAAGCGCAACGTTATCGCTACATGAGGCAAGGAGTCGTGTTGGGCCGTGGCTACAATTTCTCAACCGCACATGAGTGGTCGCTCAAGATGAAGGAGATGACCTACGTCGTCGCCGCCCCGTATTCATCGGCGGACTTTCGGCACGGCCCCATTGCCATCGTCGATCGCGGGTTCCCCGTTTTTGCAGTCGTCAATCAAGGTGTAAGCACCCACGCATCTTGAGGCTCCCAGCATCGCGCTATTTGAGGCCGCTGTTGGCCTTCAAGTAAGTGAGGCCCACGCCGAGTTCCCTCGTCGTGAGCCTCTTTGCCCGAAGGCTTCCG
>JAZGFI010000115.1:0-3450 GCA_036479435.1 Planctomycetota bacterium
TCGGCGCTATAGCCCGGGTCATACTGATATCGCGACTGGGCCCGAGCTTTTGACAGGAAGTCCTCGACCGTCCCGAGGCCACCGATCAACGCACTGTAGGTCGCCGGGCTACGGTCAGGATCTTGGAATATTGCTTGCATATCGAGACTACCTACTTCCGACAATTCTGACGAAAACTGAGGCAAATCCATGTAGACCCGGTCCACTCGGAACCATCTATCTGGGCTTTGCACGCTGAAGTAGATCTCGTCGGCAAAAGTCGTGCCAGCCGTAGCCGGATTTTGAATAGTGACGATCTGTGAAAGAGGGTCACCTGACTGAATAATATTGTTGGAAATGCTAAGTGCCTGGAATGTGCTGCCGGTTAGCGCGATATTTCCGCGCCAATTGTAGACCGTGTTGTGGTGAATGTCAAGCTGGTTGATACCGATCCCGTGATCACCGTTTAGAAAGATCGCCTTACCGTAGGGTTCTGCGCTAATGTCATTGCAAATAATGTTGTTGTGCACGACCGCGCTGTCAATGTTGCCGATCTGCATCCCGTAGGCTCTCGGCCTTGATCCTATGTCGTCCCCTTCGAGAATAATATTTCCTCGCACGACCCCGGTGACGCCTCCATCCAACGGTGACGTACCGCCGTGACTGATGCCAAAGTCTATTCCCAATGCGTTCTGAATGAGGACATTGTTCTCAACAAGGCCGCCAGAGCGTGCCTGGAGGCCGTGACTCGAGCCGCGTGCAATGATATTGTTTCGGACAACAACACCAGTGTTGCTCGTCGAGATGTATAGGTTGTGGTTGTAAACCGTTCGGTTGGCTCCGTCGATGTTAGGATTCCAGCCGTTGTGGTCGAACACGCTACCCTCAACCAGCAAGTTATCGGTTTCCCCGGCGAACAGACCTTGCGCATGCCTTCCGACCGCCCAGGAGTCAACGACGGTGCAATATCGAACCGCAACGTCATGTATCCGATCCAAGGAGCCTTGGACAACGATGTTCGTAGAATAGCCTTCAAACTTGCAGTCCTCGACGAGGAAGTTCCCTCCACGTCCAGCAATCTGAATGCCCTTGGGTCCGCCAGAACCGCTGTAGGTGTGAGCCAAGAAATGTAAGCCGACAATGGCAATATATTGCACATCGGCATCGTCCCTCTTGGACCACCCGGTGCTCGAACCGCTTTGAATGAGCGGGCGGGGCCCCGTTCCATAAGCTCCGAACACCATCGGCGCCAGTGGCGATTCGCCAGACTTCACCCAACTGCTAAAACTCTCGAAAGTCCACACATCACCGCGCTTGAGAAGGAGCTGATCTGGAAGACCATCTCGCATCAAAGATCCAGCGTGGGCAAGCGTCTGAACCGGCGAGGCGGATGAGAGCCCGCTGTTTGAATCAGCTCCGGACGAGCTACTAACATAGACCACGATGGCACCTGGCGCGGGGGTCAGGTCTGTCCAATCCAGATCGTCGGTATCAGCAACTACAACACTGTGGACGGGATTCGAGATGAGGTAGAAGCCATCGCTTCCAGTCGCACTGTAGTCGAGGGCGATGACGGCGCCGTAAAGGTGAGCTCCGATCAACCAGGGCTCATCGGGAATCGTCAACGTCGCCGTGGCATGACCTGCTGCATCAGTCAGGCCGTCGAAGTTGTGCATGATGTTCTGAAAACCCGCGCCCTGCATGTCCATTCTTAGGTAGGGGCGGTTTAGCGGGAAGGTAAGTAGCGTCCAAGGAATCTCGACACCTTCAGCCGAACCTGACACCGAGATATCGAAGTAGTAGGGAACCAAAGGTTCCGTCTCAATCTCAAAATCGAGATTGGACCCCGTCGTGCAGAACGGATAGGTGTCAAGGGTAGTCTGGGCCATCGCCACTTGGCTAGCGCAGAAAATTAAAGTGGCGAAGTAGACCACGCCTAAGACGGTTTTCATCGAAGCAACTCCATAAGTCCAGCCTCTTCCGTTGCCGCAGCGCGTCCCGTGCTTTGAGCCAGAGGCCAGAGGCCAGAGACCACACAGGTAGTTACCTTCCTATAGAGAGCTTTCGGCACCTCACACCTAAACCTTGAAATTTTTCTCAAATTGTCTTGGATTTCTGCATGCCCGTGAAGTCCTGGCCGGACACCCATCTGATAGATGAAGTGGCTGGATATAGTTCTACTTTGGGGAATCTACTCGACTAGGTTTTCCTGCGGCCCTATTGGCTCCGCAGATTGCCAGGCTAGGCGAAAGGAACGTCGCCGTCACAGTAATGGAGTTCAACTTCCTCAAGACTCGCAGAGACCCGACTGTCCTTCGAACTTACTCGAATGAAGTAGGGCCTCGTGATCATCCGCAAGGTTCTTCTGAACAGTCGGGAGTTAAGGAGGGGCTCAGCAAATTCCGCAGGCAGGTACACCCGATCGGCCCGCTCATTCCTTGCGACTTCTAGAGCCAGCCTCGCGACAGCGGCAGCGCTTCCTGGTGATGAAAGATCGCAGTCGAGGATGTGTATGTCTCGAAGGCGGTCGCGAGTCGTCAACCACAACAAGACACACTCAGAGTGCGAATTGGAGGTCTCGGATCGGAAAATACGATACTCAAACGTGTCCCTAAAATCCGAAAAGTAGTAGCCCGGCGTGTCTTTGGCCCTCTCCGTGGTCACCCAATGGTGTTCGAGCATCCAACGGATCGTGTTTGAATCACGGACGAAGACACACTTCTCGCTGCGGCTTGATTGGTGATCCGGCCAATCTGGAAGACTAGAAACTTCACTCCACTCCCGACGCGCGTCATTTCCTAGCTGTTTAAGCAGAAATGGAAACGAAACCAACTTGGTCACGCGACAAAAGACATCAATGGGAAAATCAAGCCAGCTATTTCGTTTTCCCGGCTTTCTCAGCGCCTTCCGAACCATCCGGAGCGGTATCCCTAGAACATTCCACTTGGTGAAGTCGATCACGGAATACGGCAGCGGGCCCAATTCTTGGAATCGAAGCGCCCGATAGACAGCTTGCGCCTCCTCCGAAGACTCGCATGCAGCCAGAGTTAAACGGAGGCCGATGGCCCGCATCAACAACATCCCAGCCAGTCCGGTCTTGCGAGAGTCGGGTCCGACATAGAAGGTCGAAAGCCAAAACACTCTCTCGGTTTGGCCATTAACCAGCACACGCCCGGGGAGGAGTCCAAGGTAGCCTGCACATCGTTCATCCACAAAACCAACGATTAACACGATGTCATCCGGGACTGCGTCGGGATTGCAGGCCCACGCACGCGCTCGCGTACGAGAGATTGGGACGACGCTCCACTTATCTCCGCCGCGCGAGGCCTCGTCTGCAAAAGCGACAAGGTTTTTGACATGAATGCATTCGACCCTGCGTTCAACCATGATCGGACTTGCGACTCGTCAGGAGACGAACCCCTCTTCTACTGTAATCAGATCAGGAAAGGCGAATTCATCGCGAGTTCTCCA
>JAZGFI010000116.1:0-45667 GCA_036479435.1 Planctomycetota bacterium
ACAAGACTCGCAATTCGAAGGCGCTATTCTCCGCATCAAACCTACGCCCCGCCTCTAAACCACCTTTGAGGCTCGTTGGCCTTGCCTGAAGGGATGGCGAGAACCAGCAGATGCGGAATCGCTGGGGTCTCCGTTTTGCACTTGACACGGCCCTCAATTCCGGCACTATCGAGAAGAAGTGACAAGCGGCGGTTGGGTCTCGGTTGTGTTCTAAAACACTTAAAAACCCTTCCTTCCTCTCTACGCCTGAAATCATTCCAGGGCGCGGCCGTCGTTTGCTTTCTTTCTTCGCTCAGGCTTATTCAAAAACAACATGAATCGCGCCGCGGGCACCCGCATGTATAGAGCCTTGTACGATTGGCGAAAGCTAATTGTTCTTCCATCACGATTGGCGATAGCTAATCGTTCTTCAATCGAATGCGTATCCGCTTCTCGTTGTCCATCGATGAAAAAAGAAACTGCTTCGCCTTGGCCTTGCCGACTTTGAGGTCGAAGAAGTTCATCTGTCCCGGTTGGGCCTCGTTGAACACGCGGTGAGAGATGATGATCTCTTGTTGAGTTTTTGGAAGCGGGCACTCGAAGTAGAGCCACACTTCAGGACCGTCCATCTCGAATCCCACCCAACTTAGCTTGAAGGGTTTTTGCTTCAGGTTGAGGATTTCGAACTCTTCATTGAGCCAGCCAAAAATGACGGCGTCGAGACCCTTTGGTTTCGCAAGGTCGATCTTTTTCCCCTGAAGGCGGGCGACTTGTTCTTCGAGTTCGATGGCGTCGAGGCAGAGCGCTAATTCCAGCGATGATGTCTTTTCGTTCCATTCAGCCTCGCCGTGGGAACTGAGGACCGGATGCCTCGTGGCGGCGAGACAGCAGAGGCTCAAGATGATGAGGCCCAGCGGGGCCAGTACGCGAGGGAACAGCCGGTGGCCCCGCGCACTCATCGAAGTTTGACCCCGTCTCAGCACTATCGGGAGTTCTCTTGCTCGGCTTTTCGCATCGGATTGCTGCCCCGTCTGGCTTTGCCTTCCTTGAAGATCTTGAAGCGCGACTTCTTCGCGCGCGGCGGCCAGTGGTTGTTGCTTAGATCGGTGTCGGCCGTCTCAAGATGTGGGTCAAGCACGATGGCCTTCACTTCTTTGGTCGTGGCGATGAGCTTCGATACGGCCAGGGGGCTTTTGCGCCAGATCTCTGCGGGGATGCGGATCTCTTCTTTTTGGCCGTCGACATACTCAAGTTCAAGGATGACCGGCATCACGAGACCGCCGATGTTTTCGAGGTCGATGCGATAAAACAGTCGACGCGACTTCAGCAAGGCCAAGTCTTCAGGCTTCATCTTGGCCATCATCTTGTCAAAATTACGGCGCTCGTCGGGGGTGACGTCGAGGGGGTCATAGCGGTTGTAGAAGTCCAAGACTTTGGCATCGCGGTCGCTGAACTTGGGTTGGTTGCGATTGCGCTTTTCCGAAAGCGTTTCGGGTCGCGCCGCGCGCTCGGCTTTGGACAGAGCTTTCGACGATTCGGGGTTGAGCTCATCGGGCTCGAACACCGCGACGCCACGAAGGGCGATATCGCAATGATCAGTGCTGTAGAACCAGCCGCGCCAAAACCAATCCAAGTCGATCCCCGAGGCATCTTCCATCGTGCGGAACAAATCCGCGGGTTCAGGTCTTTTGAACATCCAGCGGCGTGCGTACTCGCGGAAAGCGAAGTCAAAAAGTTCGCGGCCGAGGATCGTCTCGCGGAGAATGTTGAGAGCCGTGGCGGGTTTGGCGTAAGCGTTTGATCCGAAGTTAAGAAGCGAATCCGAGTTGGTCATGATCGGAACTTGGTTTTTGCTCTTCATGTAGTCAACGATCTTGAAGGGCTCGCCACGGCGAGAGGGGTATCCCGGTTCCCATTCTTGCTCGGCGATGAACTGGACGAAAGTGTTGAGCCCTTCATCCATCCAAGTCCACTGGCGTTCGTCGGAATTGATGATCATCGGGAAGTAGTTGTGACCGACTTCGTGGATGATGACCGAGATCAAGCCGTACTTGGTGCGTTTGGAGTAGGTGCCGTCTTTTTCGGGTCGCGGCCCGTTGAAACAAATCATGGGGTATTCCATGCCGCCGACCGGGCCGTTCACCGAGATGCTGGTGGGGTAGGGGTAACCGAAGGTGAACCGCGAGTAGACATCGAGCGTGTGCACGATGGCCTTAGTGGAATAGCGGCTCCAAAGCGGTTCGCCCTCATTCGGGAAAAACGACATGCACATGACGTTCTTGCCCATGACGTCGTGGCCGATCGCGTCCCAGGCGAATTTACGCGAAGAGGCGAATGCGAAGTCGCGCACGCGTTCGGCTTTGAAGTACCAGGTTTTCTTGTCGCTGGCGCGGATCTTCTCGTTCTCGCGCGCTTCTGCCGGGGTCACGATCAAGACCGGCTGTTTGGCGTTGCGGGCGGTAGCGAAGCGTTGCTTTTGCTCGGCCGTCAACACCTCGTCTTGGTTTTGAAGGACGCCGGTGGCGGCGACGATGTGGTCGCCCGGGACGGTGATGCGCACTTCGTAGGTGCCAAACTCCAGGGTGAATTCACCGGCGCCGAGAAACTGTTTGTGCTGCCAGCCATTGACATCAGTGTAGGCCGCCATGCGTGGAAACCAGTGGGCCATCTCGTAGATGTAGTTGCCATCGGCTTCAAAGAACTCAGCGCCCGTGCGCGAGCGCACGACGCTAGAGATGTTGATGTTGTAGCTCCAGTCGAGGCTGAACTTCGTTGTGGCGCCCGGCTTCAAGGGTTGAGGGAGGTCGATGCGCATCATCGTTTTCACCACGGTGTGCTTGAGCACCGCACCTTTGGCATCGGTGACCTTGCCAATCTTGACGCTGCCGTCGAAGTTCTCGCGCGCGATCATCTGTCGCAACTGGTGAACCGACATCTGAGAGCTAGGTCCGCCAGACGTCGCCGTCAGACGCCCATCGCTATCGGGGGCCAAGGCGTTGTTTTCGACTTGCAACCACAAGTAGCGCAGGGTGTCGGGAGAGTTGTTTTTGTAGGTAATGGTTTCGCGACCCATGAGCCTTTGGTGGTTGTCGTCGATTTCGACGTCAATGACGTAATCCGCGCGTTGCTGCCAGTATCCCGCCGCGGGGGCTCCAGATGCGGTACGGGCCGCGTTGGGCGTCGGTAAGATCTCTTCTAACTGGCGAAACTTATCGTCGAAGTCGAGTTTCTCGATCTCTTGCGCCAGTGCCGAAGAAAGGGCGAGGGCGGCAAAGGCGCTGGCGAAGAGCCATGAACAAACAAAACGGCTAAGCATGGGCTTCGCTCCGAAGGTGCGAGATGGGTTCATTTGGTTTTGCTGGCGGGGGTCGCAGGAAGGGACTTGGCCGGCCAAGGTTTGCCGGCCGGTACGAAGTTCAAGGACACTGAGTTGATGCAATGGCGCATGCCGGTTGGCGTCTGGTAGCCGTCGTTGAAGATGTGGCCCAGGTGAGAGGCACAGCGACTGCAGTGAACTTCAGTGCGAGGGCCGCGTCCTTTGTAGTCGACGGTGGTCTCGATGTGTTTGGAGTTCGCCGCTTCGTAGAAACTCGGCCACCCGGTGCCGGAAACGAACTTTGTCTTCGAGTCGTAAAGAGGAAGGCCGCACACGGCGCAGAAATAGCTACCCTCTTTTTTGTTGTCCCAGTAGAGCCCTGATCGTGAAGTTTCGGTGTCGGCTTCGCGCGTCACGGTGCGAGCCTTCTCGCTCAAGTCAGCGGCCATTGCGTCGGCGTCGGCATCTGAGATGCGTGTGAGGTCATGTCCTTCGTAGGAGGGCTGAGGTCCGGACGAGTCGCCGCTCGCAGGCTTGACGCCCGTCGGTCGCGATATCGGTGTTGACGACAGGGCGCCATTTCCGGCTTGGCTCTCGTCTACGGCACTTGAGCCGCAGGCAGCCAACCCGAATAGGCCCAGGGCTAGGCCAAGGGAAAGGGCTAGTTGGCGCGGATTAGATGGGCGTGAGCAATTCATTGGCATTGTTACCTCCGCGTCATTGTGGGGGCGAAGCGGCGTTCTGAAAAGTCCAATTGCTACAATTCTCGGCTTCAACAAGGGCTCCGAGGAGGTCTACGCTCCGAAATCCCCAACCATTCATAGGTACAATAGAAGGCCAGCTTCCCCGGCTGACTTCCTCGAGTGGTGAAAAAAAACAAAATTCGGGGGGGTTATGGTCGAGTTTTCGTTCTTTTCCCACTGTGAAAAGGACAGGCGCGTCGACTTGGGCTGGCAGCTTGTCTCATCGGGAGTAAGTTCGGCCCGAATCGGCTTGTAAGCATGGGGAGCATGAACTCGCAATGAAGGCCAAGGGTATCTCCCGTTTCTTGCTGTCTTGGATCACCGTCGTCGGCGTCACCAGCTTGGTGATCAGCCGCGCATCGGCCCAATTTGCCGGCTCCAAAGATGTCTCGAAATCTGGCTACTCGCTGCCGCAAGTCGATGAGGTGCACCTTCAGTCCTACGAAGACTTCAAAAAGTTCATGGCCGCTAAGCAATGGTCGCGGGCTTTTCGATCTATTGCCTCCCAGCTCGATGACCCACCCCAAGGTTGCTTGCCGGTCCTCGCCGGTACGGCATTTTCCTGGCGCCTGCGCTTGTGGCGGGACTTTGCCGAGATGTCCGGTGACGGGAGGCGAGCCTTTCGTTTGTTCTACGACGCCCGCGCGGGCAAGGCCTTCGCCCAGGCCCTGGCGCAAGCCGATGTCAAGCAACGCCGGCTCGCCTTGGAGCGGCTCTACTTTTCGTTTTTCGTGACGCGGCATGGCGACGACGTTGCCTTCGCTTTGGCTCAAGAGGCCATGCGCGCCAACCAGCCGAATGAGGCTCGCGGCTACCTCGAGGCCATCTTCGAATACCATCTCGACTCGGATCTCGACTTGCCGGTCGTTTTTGCTTTGCACCTGAAAGCTCTGTCCGCGACGTCTGGCAAGGATGAACTGACCGAGGCTGCCGAGTACGCCGAAGACCGCTGCGGCGACGACGAGTTCGAGATTGATGGCGAATTGTTGACCCTCGGTGCCTACGCGACAAAGCTCGCGGAGTCTCGCTTGGGCAATGGCGAGCCGGCCCGGGATTATTGTGATTTTGAGTTTGGCGACGAGCCGAATCGGCAGTGGACCGTCAAGCTCGATCCCATGCGAACGAACAACAGCCAAGGCTGGATTCCCGTGCTTTCGGTCGATTTGCCGGATGTTTGCCTCCATCGCGAACGACTGTTCGCCAATCACGGTGGCGTTCTAAAGTGCTTTGACGCGGCGACCGGAGAGTCCATTTGGTCCAAAGGCCGCTCGATATCAAATCAGCAGGGGGTTTTGAACGGCCGCTGTTTCGTTGTGCCAGCTGGCGACCATGTCCTGTATTCAAGTCCTCCCGGACTCACTTTTGCTCGTAAGGGCAAAAAGCAGATTCGCATGAAATGCCTCGACGCGGCAACCGGCGATACGATCTGGTCGACGCGCACAATCGATGGCATCCGGCACCACTCTTTGGTGTCGCGCCCTGTGGTTTGCGGTGGCAGAATCTTCGTCGCCGCTTGCCCTCAGGGCGTCTCCAAACTCGAACTCCTGATCTTAGATCTCGCCACCGGCGAGCTGGAGATTTCCATTGAACTCGGGAGTCCGGGGCAGATCGGGTCACAGCGCGTGTTTTGGATGGGGCAGAACGCTCCATCTCTGGCCCGCATGAGCCCGACTCTTTATGTGATCGATAGCAAGATCTATATCTTGACTGATGGTGGCGCCGTGTTGGCGCTAAACTGGGTAACCCGGCGTTTATTGTGGGCGCACTTTTACCCCTTGTCGGCTCGAAATGACGCCACAACGTCGCCGGCCAGCGGGATCATTGAAGACAACGTGCTCTACTTTCGGGCCCGAGGTTTGAAGCGCTTGGTCGCTTTGGATCTCAGCAGCGGTGATCGGCTTTGGGAGCGGTCTTGCCGCTACAACGAGAGCCTGGTCGCCATCGATGAGCATCGTTTCTACTTGATGGGCCACGGTCTCCGCGCTCTGGATCGGGGGACGCGCGATCCATTGTGGTCAAATCCCGCGATTCGTCGAGGGAGCGGTCCAGGGCGTGTCGTCCAAACCGACGGCAGCTTGGTCCTCGTTCACCGCAAGAGCGTCTGTCTCGTTGACAAGCAAAGCGGTGACATCTCCAGCTCTTGGCGAAACGTCTTTAAGGCGGGTTCCAAGCCGGCGGAGACCAAGGACAGCAAGAAGCCCGCGGACGCCGAAGTAGGCGGCGACAAAAACGCGAAGAACGCGGCCAAACTAAAAAAAATCAAGCGTAAGCTCCGACTCAAGCGGCGTCGCCGCGGAGTTGTTAAGCAAACGATGGGCGGATCTGTCTTCGTCGCTGGCAACCGCATTATCGCGGCCTGCGCGTCCGGCATCGTCTGCCTGACTGAAGAAGTGAAGTCGGATTCTGAAAAATTAGGGAAGTGAAATCATGCTCTTGCACCTGAAAGCATCTCAACTGCTGCCACTGTTGCTGACGAAAGTCCTCGTTGTCGGCTTCGCTCTGACCCTCGCTTTGGAAGAGGGGCCACTGCCTTCGGCCCGGCTTTTCGGGCAGGGCATCTCCGTGAACGGTCATGCTTCGGTCCCGACAAAGGCCGTCCGTCTGGTGGTTCGCGGCAAGCTCGAAGTCAAAGCTGAAATGGCGGGAGACGCGCTGCAAGAGTTTGCAAATGCCCGGGCTCGAGTCCTAAAGACCCTCGGTGGATTGGAGATTCAGGGCCTGTCGGTTTCCGGTGCCGGTCTCAAAGTGGCCATCAAAGACGCTGCAGGCGGCGGCCAGCACAATCCCTTCGGCGGGGGTGGCGCAGCCGAGCCCGAGCCCGAGGTGGTGATCACTGAGATGATTGACATCCGAGTTGTGGGCCTGGACAAGATGGACGACAAGGCCCAACGCAGCCTCATCGCCAAGATTTTGGATGAGAGCAAAGAGGCGGGGCTCGACTTTCTTGGGGGCGGTTCCAATCAGGTTTGGAACTCGCCACCCACCAAAAAATCGTTGGCGAACCCGGGCATTGCTTACGGTCTTCCTCCGGCCGCGGAAATCGAAGATCAAGCCTTTAAGATCGCTTTGGACGATGCTCGTGCACGGGCGGACCGACTCGCTCGTCTTGCCGGAGTAACGTTGGGGCCGGTTACGAGTATTCAAGCTCTGGGCGATGCTCCGGGGGCGTTAAGTCTTGACGCGAGCGGCGTTCACAAGGTTCAACTCCGAGTAGTTTTTGCAATCGCTGCGGCGAAATAGCGAGAGGACGCGATGTTAGATCGAATGAACCCGCCTCTCCTCATGTTGCTAACGCTCCTTTTGGGACTGAGCGGCTTGGCCAGTGGCCAGCAAGTTCGAGAGATCATTGTTGCTGGAGCAGGGCAGGCTCAAGCACCTGCGGATTGGGTTGAGGTGCGAGGGGCGATCAAGCGCGATAGCAGCCTTAGCGGTAAAGCTATCCGCGGCTACGGCAAGTTTCGTAGGCGTGTTCTCGCCAAACTCAAAGCCGCAGAAATCCTCAATCTTAGCGTGAAGGCCAAGGGAGCTAAGTTCAGTTTCAGCGACTCTATGGCTCACGGCAACGTGCTGATCTTGGCGGTCGGCGGGGGTGCTGAAGCCCCAGAAAGTGAACCCCGCATCAAGATCGCGGAAATCGTGGTCTTGCGCCGCGAAGGGCTTGCGGATCTAAGCGCGAGCGAACGCCGCTCCGCCATTGGCAAGATGGTCGATGCCGGACGCAATTCGGGGCTCAAGTTTAGAGATAAGACCTCCTATGGGTTTGGAAATGTCATCGCGGCCGGGGGCCTTGTGATGAACGGAGCGGCTATCCAGTTTGATGGAGCCAGAACCCCTAGGCGCGTCAACAATGCGGTTGTCTTCGGGGTGAACGACGGCAGAGAACTCCAATTTCAAGCGCTGCAGGCGGCCATCGCTGAGGCCAAGCGCCGGGCCGTCCAAATCGCGGCCAGGTCAGGCGTCACCCTCGGCCGGCTTTTGTCTCTAAGCGTCACTCAAGGTGAACTCATCGGCGACTCGAACTGTTTGAGGGTCGAACATCGAGTGAAGGTGAAAGCGCACTATGCCATCCGTTAATCGACCGGGAACAAAACTGCGATCCCGGCTCACGCGTCTTGGGTTAGCGCTCGTGCTGTCGCTTGGCTTCGCCTCTAGCAGCGCCTTGATGGCACAGAAAGAGAATCCGAAGAACGACCCGGTCCCGATCTCGAAACCTGGTCGATCAAAGGCCCTGCCGATTCTTCCGACCCACATCACGCCGGATCACGTGCGCGCCGCCGAGCGCGGACTGAAGTATCTAAAAAGAGTGCAGTCGTCCGACGGTGGGTTCACGGGGACTGCGGATGGCGGCGCTTACCCCATCGCAATGAGCGCCCTCGCGGGCATGGCTTTTGTCGCCAGCGGGAGTACTTCCAGTCGTGGCCCTTACGCCGACCAAGTCAAAAAAGTTCTGCGCTACCTCATGCGTTTTCAACGCAAGGAGGGAACGATTAGTGGTCCGACGCAGGACAACGGTCGACCGATGTTTGGCCATGGCTTTGCGTTGTTGTTTTTCGCGACGCTCTACGGCATGGAGAACGACAAGGATCTTCGCGAGCGGCTTGCCCTCAAGATCAAACGCGCTGTAGCCCTGACGGCCCGCGGTCAAAGCCGGCAGGGCGGGTGGCTGTACTTTCCCGGCGGGGGAGACGAAGGGTCGGTCACGATCACCCAGTTGCAGGCGCTGCGCGCCTGCCACAACGCCGGTTTTATCGTGCCAGAAAAGACCATCAAAAAAGCCATCAAGTATTTGGAGCGCTGTCGAACTCCCAAGGGTGGCATCAAGTACTCCCTCGCGTCGGGTAATGACACTCGACTGCCAATCTCAGCCGCAGCCGTGGCTTGCCTTTACAACGCTGGCGCCTACGACTCGAAGTTGGCCAAAGATTGTCTCAACTACGTCTACAAGAAATTCAAAAAGAACAAGAGCTGGAGCGGCGGAAAACTCGGCGGCCACGCCTACTACGCTCACCTCTACGCCGCGCAGGCGTTCTACACGGCTGGCGACAAGTACTGGCGGGACTACTTTCCGAAGTACTCCCGGATGCTTCTTGGACTTCAGCAAAAAGACGGATCTTGGGTTGGCGATGGCGTCGGCCCCGTCTTTGGAACGGCCTGTGCTTTGGTCGTTCTTCAGCTTCCCTACAAATTCCTGCCCATCTATCAGCGTTAGGAACTCACGATGACAGACAATAAGAAATCGTCGGCCGGACCCGACCTCGCTCGCCTCGGCGAATTGAAAACCAAGTACGAAGCGGTACGAACCGAGATTGCCAAAGTCATCCTCGGGCAAGACGAAGTCGTAGAGCAGCTGCTCATCTCGATTTTCGCCAGTGGCCACTGTATTTTGGAAGGCGTGCCCGGCTTGGCCAAGACCTTATTGGTCAGCACGCTGGCGAAGACGATGTCTTTGGATTTCACTCGAATTCAGTTCACGCCCGACCTGATGCCTTCGGACATCACCGGGACGGAAGTGATGTTCGAAGACAAAGTCTCGGGCAGCCGTGAATTTAAGTTCATCAAGGGCCCAATCTTCAACAACGTCGTGCTGGCGGACGAAATCAACCGCACGCCTCCTAAGACGCAAGCGGCCCTGTTGGAGGGGATGCAGGAACGACAGGTGTCGGCGTCCGGACAGCGCTACGAGCTACCGAAGCCTTTTTTCGTGTTGGCGACCCAAAACCCGATTGAGCAAGAGGGGACCTATCCTCTGCCCGAAGCGCAGATGGACCGCTTTTTGTTCAAAGTCGTCGTGGACTACCCAGACCGGGCCGTTGAGCGCGAGGTCTACCGCACGACCACGAGCCAGACTCCCGAAGAGCCTGAGATCGTTGTCGGCGCCGAGGATATTCTCGAGATGCAGGAGCTTGTCCGCCGGATCGCCATCAACGATACGGTGATCGACTACGCGCTCAATCTCGTTCGCGGGACGCGCCCCAATGAACCGGACGCCCCGCAGTTTGTGAAAGACTGGGTGCTCATCGGAGCCGGGCCCCGCGGCGGCCAAGCTTTGCTTATTGGCGCGAAGACGCGCGCGGCCCTCCAGGGGCGGCCCGAGGCGACGATCGACGATTTGCGTGCCTTGGTGAAGCCCGTTCTACGCCACCGCATTATCTTGAACTACAGCGCCGAAGCCGACGGGCAGAGCCCTGATTCGATGATCGATCGCCTGCTTGACTCGGTTCCCGTCCATTCGTCACCGGAGAACATGGATGAGCGCGTCCAGCAAGTACTCGAGTCCTGAAGTCCTCGCGCGGATCAGGAGCCTCGAGCTACGTGCCAAGCACGCGGTGCAAGGAACGCTCAGCGGGGCCAATCGCAGTCCCTTGCTCGGGCAAAGCGTCGAGTTCGTGGACTACCGCGAGTATGCGCCGGGGGATGACCCTAAACGTCTAGACTGGCGGGTGTACTCGCGTAGCAACCGTTGGTTCGTAAAACTCTACGAAGAAGAGAGCAACTTTCGCTCGACCTTCATTCTCGACGCTAGCGCCTCGATGAAGTACCAGGGTGAAAAATCTGCGTGGTCGAAGTACGAGTACGCGGCAACTCTCATCGCGTCGATGGCGACGCTCGCAATTGAACAGCGCGACGCGGCAGGTCTTTGGATTTGTGACGAGACCCGAAGAGAGGCCTTGCCGCCCAAGGCGTCTCGGCTGCAACTGATGAAGCTCATCGACGGGCTCGAGCGATCCGCTCCCGATCGCAAAACGGAATTGGGTTTTGTCTTGAATCAGGCTGCGGCCGAGTTGCCTCGCCGTGGCTTGATCTTCATTGTCTCGGATTTTCTGACGGATCTTGACTCTTTGTACAAGAGTCTCGGTCACCTACAGAGTCGAGCGCACGACATCGTCTTGATGCATGTTCTCGATCGCGATGAGATCAGTTTGCCATTCAAAGACCAGATCGAGTTTCTCGATATCGAAGGTGAGGATCGAATCATGGCCGAGCCTCGCTATTTCGCGAGCGCCTACGGCGAGGCGATGGAGAAGTTTTGTCGGGAGGTGGAAGGCCGAGCCGGCGACTTCGGAGCCGACTACTTGTTGATCCCAAGCGACGATGATTTGGGGCGGTCTTTGGCCTACTACCTTCATCGGCGCAAGCGCATCTCGGCCAAGGCGTCGCGGCGCGGTGGCAACACTCCGGTAACCGGCGGCGGCGTGGCCCGCGTCTTTGGGCGGGGCAGGGCCCAATGAGCTTCCTCGCTCCAGCCCTCCTTGGCGGCCTTGGACTTCTTAGTGTGCCGATCATCATCCACATCTTGAATCGACGGAAATTCCGCGTCGTCGAGTGGGCGCCGATGAAGTATCTGCGCTTGACAGTGAAAACGACGCGACGCCGGATTCGCTTGGAGCAGCTCCTGTTGCTTTTGGTCCGCCTTCTTTTCGTGGCGGCACTAATCTTTGCCTTAGCTCGACCGGTGGTGCAGCGTTCCGGAGCACTTTCCTGGGCGGGCCTCGGGGCTAAGACTTCTCGCATCTTGGTGCTCGACGACTCCTTGAGCATGGGTTCACGGCTTGGCAACGATTCCAGCTGGCAGCTTTTGCAGTCCGCGGCCCAAAAACTCATTGGATCGATGCCCGAGCAAGACGGCCTAACTCTGATATTGGCTTCGCAGCCCAGCGCTCCGCTTCTCAGTTCGGCTGCCGTGGGCGAAGTTGAAAATGCCGCCCAACTCGTTGAGGACCTTGAGCTCGGCGACGCCAGCGTTAGTTGGGCCGGAGTTTTCGAGGCCTTGCAGCGTCTCGTCGAGGGTACGACATACCCCGTCGTTGAGATCACGATTCTCACAGACCTGCGGCGTACCGGGTGGGGCCCGGATGTCGAAGCGATCGCCCGCGCCATGGCCGCGAAATCACTGAACCTTAGAATCATCGATTTGGGTCTGGCGCCGCGCGGCAACATCGCCCTCATTGGCTTTGATGTGGTCACGCGGGTTTGTGTGCCGGAAGTCGACGTCTATTTCTCGGCCACCATTCGCAACGATGGCTCGGAGCCCTTTGGTCCGATTGCTGCCGAACTTCTAGTCGATGATGCGAAGCGCAGTGTTTCGATCCCCCGTATCGCCGCCGGCGAGACGGTAGTGGTGGAGTTGGCGCATCGATTTCGCAAGCCCGGTTTGAAAACCGTTGCTTTACAGCTACCCGCCGATGATCTACCCGGCGACAACCGCCGCCAACTCGTGGTGCACCTGCGCGAGTCCTTGGACTTATTGCTGGTCGATGGCCAACCGTCGGACGAGCCCTTTGAGAGTGAGGTCGATTTTTTGAGTGTGGCCTACACCGTTGGCGATGTGCCCTGGAGAGTGTACGCCGCGACCGATGCGGAGTGGCTGTCGAATTTGCCGTCCGCCGTCGACCTCACCGTTCTGGCAAACCTAGGTAATCTCACGCCCGAGCACGTATCCGCGCTTGAGGATTTAGTGCGGGATGGAATGGGGCTCATGATCTTCCCCGGTGAAGAGAGCGACCTCAGTCTCTACAACACCCTGTTGTGGCGCGAGGGAGAGGGTTTGTTGCCCGCTCGTCTAACCGGCATACGAGAAGAGGCCGTCGAAGGTATGGCCGTTGAACCCGTCGAGCATTCTCCTTTGCAGGCCATTGCCAAACTCGCGCCGGAAGCCTTGGCCTCTATCGGTGCCAAACGTTTCTTAGAAGTTGCCATTCCTGCCGCCAGCGACGAAGTGCGCGTGTTGTCCCGCTGGGACGATCAAGACCGCAGCCCGGCGGCAATCGAACGGCGTTTCGGGAAGGGCCGTGTGATCTTGTGGACGACGACGGCCGACCGTGATTGGACCGATTGGCCGATCGATCCCAGCTTCATCTTGACGATGCGGGAGGCGGGATTGGCCACGGCACGGCAGGGCCTTCCCGGCCTCAATTGGGAGGCGGGACAGACGATTCAGATCGATACGAACTCGCGCAGCGTCGATGACCCTCGGGTCGCGTTGCCTTGGGCGAAGGAGCCCGCCAGATTGTCGTTAGTGAACAAAGATCCGCTGGCCGCGGCGGGCTCCCAGCGTCTTTCCTACGCGGCGACGCAGCGGGCAGGAATCTATCGGGCGGAATGGACCGATGAATCCGGAACGCGCATTCAACGGCCCTTGGCGGTTAGCCCGGCCGCGAGCGAAAGCGATCTGAGGCCGGTGGCGCGAACGGACTTGCTCACTTGGCTGGGAAGTCTCAGCCCCCAATTCGTTCACCATTCTGAAGTCGATGACTTGGTCAAAGGAGCTGGCCGTGAGATCTGGAGAATCCTCATTGGGTTGACACTCGCATTCCTCGCTCTTGAATCCGGCCTGATGGTCTGGGTGGGAAGAAAGGGGTGATGCGGTTATGACCCGTCTTTTTGGAAAGCTCTTTGGCTTCGAGTTAGGTGACGGAAGCAGCGATGCGACTTGGCGCGTTGACTGGACCGGTGCTCCGGATGGCGGCGACGGTGTCTTGTTGGTCATGGTGCTCGTTGGTCTGATCGGCTGGGGAGTGTGGTGGCTATACCGCCGCGATGGCGTGGCTTTGACTCGCCGCCAGCGGTGGGGCCTCACGGCCCTGCGGACCACAGCCATCGTCTTGGTGTTGATGATGTTCCTCGAACCGGTTTTGGTGAGCGAACGCGAGACCCAGAAGCCCTCCAAGCTGCTCATCCTTCGCGACGTGTCTGCGAGTATGGATATCGAGGACGGCCTCGAAGACCCCGAGAGCGCTCGAGCGATCGCGGCGGCTCTGGGGCTTACGAAACCCGAAGCCATCGGTGACAAGAGCCGCCAAGACTTGGTCGATATTGCGCTGAGCGGAGGGCTTGAGCGGGCGCTCGAGAGAGACGGAGACCGACAGGTTCAGGTCCACGAGTTTGCAGACCGGTTCTTTTTGGAGCCGGAGACCGACCCCGAATTATCTCGTGCCGCGCGTGATTACACGGCGATCGGGTCTTCCCTCGAACAAGCCCTTGCGGCCTACCACGGACAGGGCCTCGCCGGGATCTTGTTGATCTCAGACGGCCAATCCAACGCCGGCCCACTTCCGGCTCGTAGCGCTGAACTTGCAGCAGCGCTCGGCGTTCCCGTTCACGTCTTGGGTGTGGGTGGAAGCAAAGAGGCGCGAAACGCGGCCATCACGAAGGTCGACAGCAACGAAGTCACCTTCGTGAAGGACAAGATTCAGATCAAGGTGTACGTCGACGCGCGAGGCATGCCTTCCGAGTCTGCCACTGTTGCTTTGGAGCGGAGTGTCGACGGCGGCGCTTGGGAGCCTTTACAGAATCAAGAGATCATCTTTGATGAAGCCGGGAAGTTGAGCGAGTTGTCGTTTGAGAGTTCCCTCGACCGACCGGGTGAGATCCACTTTCGAGCCCGGCTCGAAGACTTGGGCCCCGAAATTACCACCGAAGACAACAGTGCGAGTTCCAAGACCAGAGTTGTTAAGCGCAAGATGCGGGTGCTCTTGGTCGCGGGGCTGGCGTTCCCCGAAGTTCAGTTTTTGATCAACACTTTGATGCGGGACCAAAGCATCGAGGTCTCGAGCTGGTTGATGTTTGCCGAATCTGCCTACAAGCAAAAAGGCAACAAGATCATCACCCGCCTGCCCCAATCCGAAGATGAGCTCGACGAGTACGACTGCGTGGTGCTTTACGACACCGACTTGCGCCAGATGCCCGCGAACTTCGGTCGGATGCTGAATGAGTTCGTCGGAAAGAGCGGGGGCGGCTTGGTGTTTATCGCCGGTGAGTCATCGACGGCAGACTTGTTTGACCGCAAGCACTCGGGGTCCGACGAGATCACGGCCATCCTGCCGGTGGTGCGTGAACCCGGGGTGTTTCAAACTCGCATCGAGATGCGGCTTTCAGCGCAGAGCGAATGGAAGTTGGAATTGACGAGGGCCGGAGCGCGCGATTCTTTGTTTCGCTTCGATGACGACCCGGAACGCAGCCGAGAGATCATGCGCGCCTTGCCGGGGATGTATTGGTATTTTCCGGTCACCCGCGAGAAGCCCGGTGCGACGGTCCTGGCGCGACACGGTGACGCTCGCATGAGCAACCAGTACGGTCGTCACGTTGTGATCGCGACACAGCTCTATGGTCCGGGGCGCACATATTTTCTGGGTTTGGACAGCACTTTTCGTTGGCGATTTCTGCGCGAGGCACACTACGACCAGTTTTGGGCTCGCTTGGTGAATGACGCTGGACTAGCCAAGCGACTCGGGGGCCGGCAGCCTTTCACGGTTGCTACGGATCGCGCGTCCTACGCTCCGGGAAGTGTCGTGACCTTGCAGGCGACTTTTCGCGATATCGACGATCTCGATGTGGGCCGAACGACGATTGTGGGCGAGATCGAAAGTGGCGACGAAGGCGGTGAATCTTTGTTGTTCTCCGCTGTTCCGGGCGTTCCCGGTAGGTTTGAAGCACAGTATCAGGTGCGGACAAGCGGCCCGCATTTTGTGCGCGCCTGGGCTTCCGAAGCACCTCAAGATGGGGCCAAACCGGTGACCTATGAATTTCGGGTCGAGTTTCCGAATCGGGAGCTCGCGGCACCATCGCAAGACCGAACCCAACTGGCGGCGATTGCGGCGGCTACGCAAGGCCGTGTCTTTAATCTCGCCGAGATCGACGAGATTCCCGATGCCTTTGCAATCGGGAAGATCTCGCGCCGGCAGCAAGAGCGGCAAGAGCTTTGGGATGCGCCGATCTTGTTCGCCTTGGCGCTGCTCTTGATCTTCATCGAGTGGTTCCTGCGCAAGCGATACCGACTGGTGTGAGACGATGACCAACAAAGACACAATCGTTCCCCAGGAATCAGCTGGATCGGCATTGCCGCCGGACCTCTTCAGCGACCGCCTTCGGCGCTTTTCCGCGCGCGTGCGGCGGCTGTTGGCCTTGCGTGGATTGCTGATATTTCTGGCTTGGGCCTTGGCCCTGGCCCTTTTGACTTTCGCCTTGGACCGCGTTCTTCGCTTGTCGCTCACCGCGCGGACGATCGTGGGACTAGGGGCGATCGCTTGGCTGGTCTGGATTACCTGGAAGGAGTGCTGGCGACCGCTGGTCGGAAACTGGAGTGGCCTCGACGTCGCCGCATCGCTGGATCGATTGGGGACGGAGTCAAGGGCGCGTACCTTCATCGTGCAGCGCCTTGCAACGAGTACGCAGCTCGGCGCAGAACTCGATGCACGCAGCAAGACCAGGCCTCACGACGACAGACAATCGCTCGAGTTCATGCGCGAGGCCGTGGCCAAAAGCCGTCAAGAACTCAACGAGTACGACCTCGATCAACACATCGACTCTCCGCTATTGCGGCGCCGGGTGACCTTGTTGGCCGCGTTAATAGCGCTGCCGCTCCTCTTGATTTTTGTTGCGCCGGATTCGACCTCGCTTTGGTTCAAGCGCTGGTTTTTGGGGTCTGAAGAACGCTGGCCTCAAGAGACTTACTTGGAGTTGTTGGGGACGGAGGACGGGGAGATGATTGTCGCACGCTCTGAAGCCGTGGAGTTCAGGGTGCGTGCGAGAAAAGGTAGTGTCGTTCCCGACCGTATTGAGATCGACTACGAGTTAGACGGCGGGCCCAGGATTTCGAACAGCCTGACCAGATTCGGGCCCAACGACTTTCGTTTTCAGCTGCCGGGAGTTCGCGACCGAGCCCTCGTGTGGTTGGTGGGCGGCGACGACCGGGCGGGGCCCTTCACTCTCATCGCCAAGGATCGCCCTCGCGTTGAGAGTTTTAGCGTCCACGCGCAACTAAAAGCGGCAGGTTCGTCTGAGAAATTCGAGTTTGCGCGCCAGGATGAGTCCATCGCGTTCCGAAAAGACAGCAAGGTCACTTTGCGGGTGCGAGCCAGCGAAGAGATCGCGGCTTTGGATTTGCGGCAAGAACAAGCCGAGGGAGTGGTGGTTGAAGAACTCTCCGCCTTCGAGCGCAAGTTGTCGTGGAGCCATCTTAGACGGCGCAATCTAAGCATCGAGTTGGTGAGCCGCGCGACCGGGTTGCGGTCGCGCCCCACAAGTCTCGACTTCGGACTCAAAGAGGACTCGGCTCCTCGGATCACTGTAGCGGTTGAAGGCGTCCGAGATCGCATTACCCCGCGTGCTCTCGTCCCCTTGACCGTCGTCGCGCAAGACGACTATGGGCTTTCTGACTTGACGCTTCATTGGTCGTCGTCGGTCAGTCCGGAGGCCGGCGAGGGAGCCGCAGCGAAGAGTGCTGTGTTATTCAATGCTCCCGATGGTGGCGTCGAGCGTTCAGTTGAAGAGAAGAAAGAGCTGGATTTGGCCTTGGCATCGTCGTCGGCGTTGAAGCTGGAGCCAGGGACTTTCCTGCGCGTCGAAGCGACGGCAAAAGACCGTTGCCACTTGGGGCCTCAGACCGGAAAGTCGCGTTTGCGTGTGTTCCGCATTGTGTCTCCCGAACAGTTGTTTCGAGAGATCGCTCTGCGACTGCAGCGGACGCGGAGCCGCTTTCGGAAGTCGCGGGATCGCGCCAAAAAGCTGCAAGATGTCTTGGTGCAGGCCCAGTCCGAGTCGAAGGCTTTGGTGGACCCCGCGGATGCGCTGCGACGCTTGCGCTTGGTCGAGCGCCAGGTTTGGTCGACCAACCGAGTCTTGGAGGCCAGCATTCGCGAACTTGTCCTGAATCGGCTGGTCGAAAAAGAAGCTGAGGAGCTTCTTGAGCGCAATGTTCTTCGCCCCCTTAGGCGCTTGCAGAATGTAGAACTCAAAAACCAGCGACGTCAGTTTGAGCGTTTTGGTTTGGCGACCGCGGATGCACCATCCATGGATGAAATGGCGACTGGGCAGGCTTTAGTCGTAAGGGGGATGCAGCGCGTGCTCGACGGCATGAAACAATGGGACAGTTTTGTGGACTTGATCAATCAGTTGAATGAAGTGATCAAGCTCCAATCTGGGGTAAGATCAGAAACCCTCGACGCCAAAGGAGAAGCGCAGAATGGCAAGTAAGACGAAGGACAGCGTTCTCTCCATTTTCATGCCACGGGCTGGACAACATTGGATGATCGCGGCCCTTATCTTCGTGGTTTGGTCGTCGATGGGAATCGCTGCGCTGGCCCAAAACGAAGGCGGCGACTCCAAGGCAAGTGATGAGCATGAGCATGAGCGCCGACGGCAGATTGAATTCCGACAAAAAAAGGCGAAGGCGAGCATGGAAGAGCTCGAAGTTCGCATGTTTCAGCTGTCGGAGCTCATCCGAAAACTCGAACCCGATCATGCCGCTCGCCTGGTCCTTGGGCTCCAAAAATCACGTGAAGAGCTGATTGTCGACGAGATGCAGTCGATCTCGAGATTCGTCAAAGAGGGAAAGTTCGACGAAGCCGAGGAAATGCAAAGGCGGGTCATCTTTCGCCTCAACGAACTTCGGGACCTGTTGTTGTCGACCGATTTGGATTTGTTGTTGAAGCTACAACGGCTTCGAAAGCTCAACAAAGCACTTAAGAACGTCGAGAAGATCCAGTCGGAGCAAGACCGTCTGGCAAAAGCTGCCGCCGAACTTGCCAAGAAGGAAGAATTGGACGCCGCCGATAAGAAGAAACTGAAGAAGTTGGCACGGTCTCAGAAGGACAACCGCAAGCGATCCGATTTATTGCAAAGCGATCTCAACGATATCGCCGATGCGGAGATGAAGAGTCCGAAGGCCCTCAAAAACGCCTCCGAGGAGATGAAGAAGGCTGAGAAGAAACTCAAAGGTGGCGATGCCAATGAGGCCGAGGAGAAGGGCAGTCAGGCCAAGAAGAAAGTAGACGAGGCCGAAAAGGACATGTCCGAAGCGCGCAAGCGCTTACTCCAAGAGCTACAACCCTTCATCCGAAAGGCCATCATCGAGACCTTGTTGGCGATGATCGAAAAACAACAAATCATCGACGAAGAGCTGGCGCACCGCAGCGGCAAGCTGAAGGCAAAACCCGGTCGCAAACGGCGCGCCCTCAGCGACAAGGCCATGACCGACGGCGCCCGCGAAATTCAGACTCTCGCCAAGAATGCGCTGCAGCTCTTAGAGGAAACCGAGTACGCGGCGGCGCTACCTTGGGCCTTGCGCTACATTCAAGAGTGGGCCGAGCCCAACGTTGGGGCATTTATGAAGGGCTCCTTTGGGCTCGCCGAATTACGACGTGGCAAAAAGATCGAAAAAGACGCCAAAGAGCTGGTCAGCATTCTCGTCGAAGAGGATCGATTCGCGAAACAAAATGAAGACAAACCCAAGGCGCTTGAGGTCATCAAGCTCTTGGCTGAGCTGAGGACGTTGCGGCTCCTACAAGATCGGATTCACGCTGATACAACGCTGGCCGACAAAGGCCAACTCTCCGGTCTGAGCCCGGAAGAACAACAGATCCTGCGGAAAGTGCAGGGTATTCGTGATTGGGAAGTGGTGATCCAAAACATCACTAAAGAGATCGAAAAACGTGGTGGCACTGAGCACCTACGTGGCGATAATGAGGAAGGTATCGAAGATGATGAATTTTTCTAGGAGACTCGCTGTGCCGCGATTGACACTAAGTGTCGTCCTTGGTCTTTGCGCATCATTGTGGCTGGCTGGTTCAGTCTTTGCGCAACAAACCGAAGACGACTGCAACGGCCAAGACGGCTGTGATATTTGCAGCAAAGAAGTTCCGGAGCCGATGGCTCCCATCGACGAGGAAGACCCACTTGGCGATGTCGCCAAACGCATGGGAAAAGTTGCGGTCGATCTGGGCCGGGGGCAGACGGATAAAAAAGTTCAACGCAAGCAACGCGAAATCGTCTCGCAGCTCGATACTTTGATCGAGCGCCTGCGCCGCAAGGCGGGGGGCTGAGACAGTGGGAGCTGAAATGGCTCCGGAAAAGGCCGCGGTCGCGGTCGAGGAAACGGTGGCAACAATCCCAAAAATCCCGCTAAAGAATCCGCGCTCCTAAAGGGCCCGGGTGGAGTGGGCGCTCTGCAGAAAAAGGGCAGCAACACGACTCAGTTCGGCGACTTGCCGCCCAAGCTGCGCGACAAGATTTTGCAAGCGCGCAAACGAGGTTTCCCCAAGGGCTACGAGAAGATCCTCGAGAGCTACTACAAGCGACTGGCCAACAAGGCCAAAGAAGCCCGAGAATCCAAAAAGACCAAAGCAAACTAGTCACCAAGGGCGCCAGGCACGACGCCGTCACTTTTCCGTGCCAGGCACCGTACGTTCACGAGAGCCGTTGATGCGTCTAGTCTCTGTTTTTTTGTGCGCCCTGTGGTTGGGCGCACCCAGTCTCTCCGCCCAAAAAAAGATCCATTACGCCAAGGAGCTTAAGGGCTTCTTCAAGGACGTTGACGCCAACTATCCCTTCTTCAAGTCGAAGGGCATCGAGAAGGATTGGAAGAAGAGCAAGGCCTCGCTTCGCAAGCGAGCGAAGGCCTGCAAGGACGACGTCACCTTCGTGATGATCGTCAAAGAAGCGATCGACAAACTTCGCGATGGGCACGCGAGCTTTAGGGCCGTGCGTCCGAAGATGCCTCGAATCGAAGCGGAGTATTTCCCCGGCATTTCGCTGTTGCCCGCTTCTAAGGGCCGAGTTGTGGTGATGTCGACCATCAAGGCCTTGGCCAAGGATTTCCCGCCGGGGACCCTCATTAC
Organism: Planctomycetota bacterium; assembly: GCA_036479435.1. Lineage (GTDB taxonomy): Bacteria > Planctomycetota > DRQF01 > JAZGFI01. The sequence goes on from JAZGFI010000116.1 coordinate 20,652, forward strand.
AAAGATCAATGGTAAGGGCGCGCGAGCCTACTTGGATGCGCAATCCAAGGCGGCTTGGGATCGAGGAGGCTACTTTTCGAGCCCACAGCGGGCGCGCCTCATTGAATACCGCTTGCCATTTCGGGGCAAGCAGGGGGAGTCTTTCAAGCTTCAGTACCGAAGCAAGAACCGGACTAGAAACAAGAAGTTACGGGCTACTCGGAAAGTGGGGCCTTGGCCCAAGAACTATCATTTACCCGAGGGTTTGGTGGCCCTTGGCGATTCGATTTTCCACGTCGCCTTGTCGAAAGACCTTGGCTATTGCTGGATGACGGCCATGGGGGCCGCGGCGGAGGAGAACCTGAAAAAAGTCCAGGCGGCACACCCCAAAGTGGGGTCGTGGATTCTCGATCTGCGGGGCAACAAAGGTGGTGGTTACGCCAAGTCCATGAAGACGACGATCCGAGGTTTCGGCACATCAGTTGCGGTGATCGTCGACGCCGGGAGCATTTCGGCCGCGGAGACATTTGCGCGCGACCTCGTGGAAGTCTGCCGAGGTCGCCTCTTCGGGGCCACGACGGCGGGATCATCATCGACGAAACGAGTTTTCGAATTCCCCTCTAAGGTTGCGTCCGTGCGCTACTCGGTGGGAGCCCGCCGCGGCCTCAAAGGAAAGCCAATTGAGTTCTTCGGAATCCTATCCCACGAACGACTAGAAGCGGATCCCGAAGACTTGGCCGCAGGCCGTAACACCGAGATCGAAGCCGCTAAGAAGTGGCTCCGATCAAAATGAATACTCGGTGCCAGGCATCCGCTGGTCACTAATCAAGATTGAAGTAGTGGCCGAGGTCGGCGAGTCTTGGGAATCGCCGGTCACGGTCGTTGATGACGGCGTCGGTTTCGGCGACGCCCCAGTCGATGCCGAGTTCAGGATCGTTCCACAAGAGCCCGCGTTCTTGTTCTCGCGAGTAGCGGGCATTCACCTTGTAGAGAACTTCGGTATCGGGTTCGAGCGTCGCGAAACCGTGCGCGAATCCTCGCGGCACGAAGAGCTGTTCACCGGCGGCTGCGGTTAGCTTGACGGCGACGTGGCGGCCAAAGGTCGGCGAGCCGATGCGGATATCAACGGCCACGTCCAGCACGGAACCTCGGGCGACGCGCACTAACTTGGCTTGCGCAACCGGCGGTATTTGAAAATGGAGGCCGCGAACCACACCGGCAGCGCGGCTAAGCGAGTGGTTGTCTTGGACGAAGTCGGTGGGCAAGCCCGCATTTGAAAAAACCTGAGCGTTGAAAGTCTCGCTGAAAAAACCGCGCTCGTCTTCAAAGCGGGGCGGCATGTATATTTTGACCTCATCGAGGTCCGTGTCGCGAAATGGCATGCTTGTCTCCTGGGGCCCGACCTTAACTCGGTGCCGGGGCAATATCTCGCGAGGTCGAAAGCTAGAGGAGCCTGTTCGCAACCTACTCGTATTCCGCCGCTTGCAGCTCCAGTTCGCGATAGATTTCTTTGGGAACTCGCTCGGCGAAGTGGCTTTTGGCCCGATGGTAGCGAACGGCCACGGTGCTGGCCTCTAGACCCAGGCGCTCTGCGGCCTCTGCATTTGAAAGGCCCTCCATCCCACGGAGTACCAAGACGGATCGGTCATCGTCGCTGAGGCATTGCAGGGCGTAAGTGATCAGTTGGGCGAGATCGCCTTGTGAGGCGCGACGCACGGCGTCGCGAGTTTCGGCGGGCAGGCGCCTCAGAAGAGAATCTTGGCGCGGGCCGCGGTCGCGTTGCTTGACCCGGCGAATTTCGCGACGAAGTAGTTCTGAGTGGCGGTTGATCAAGATCTTCGACAAGAAACCGATGATGCAGGGGCTGTAGCTTCCATTGCGTATTTCGATGTCCGCCAAGCGGGGTAGCGCTACGGCCCAAACGTCGCCGACAAGATCTTCAGCCTCGCTCGAATCGAGGTTCGTTCCGGTCAGGCGTACCCGTGCTTGGCATTTCAGCATGGGGCTGAACCGGGACACGATCCACTCCAGAGCTTCGGCCTCGCCCGCGAGTGCGAAACGGAACTTCATCGTCGTTTCCGACGGCTTGCGACTGTTTGGGTTCATCTCCCACCTTCTTCCTACATTGGATCATGGCAGAGATAGTAGAAAAAAACGGGTCCGAGCTTAAGCTCGAACCCGCCCCCTCATCGAAGTACGCCTGAGTTATCGCAGTACGGCGGCTGTTGTGCCGAGTTGACCCACCGACCTGTCAGCGTTGGATCACTCAGAATCGAAGTTGCCAGTCAAATCGCGATTTCCGCGCCGAAGGCCGCCGACTGCGATCAGAGGGTTTGCACTCGAAACTTCGCGCAAGTTGTAGTGTGGGTGTTTTCACGGTCAACGGCAGAAGTTTAGGGTGCGATACGTGGGGGAAAACCACGGTGCATGACTTGATTGACTGGTCGTTCATGATGGCCTCCGGGATGGCCGCATCGCCTACCGACTTGGCCCTTCCAAAGGGATCAATGACTCGGGAAGGCGATTCGTTACCGAAAAAATCGCAGTTTTATGAAAATGGGATCTCAGAGCCCGCGAGGAGGCACTCGTGTAGATCTGATGATCTAGTGGAGAGGAGCCAAGAGATAGCCTCGGCCTCGCCGCGTGTGGAGGAGTCGGGGGTGCGGTGCACGCTCGATCTTTTTTCGCAAGTAACCGACGTAGACGTCGACGACGTTGCTCGAGGCAGTTGATGTGTCGTCGTAGACGTGCTGCCAGATCTCACTCCGTGAAACCACCTCGCCCTGACGAAAGGCCAGGAACTCTAAGAGGGCGTATTCCTTGGCGGTCAAAAGAATGACGTCACCGGCCACGCGAACCGACTTGTCTGTGGTGTTGATTTCGACATGGCCGACCGAAATGACGGGGTCACGTGAGGTGTAAGCTCTGCGAATGAGGGCGCGAACCCGCGCCAAGAGTTCGTCGATCTCGAAGGGTTTGACGACGTAGTCGTCGGCTCCGCAGTCCAATCCAGCGATGCGGTCTTTGAGGCCGCCGCGCCCCGACAAGATAAGGATTTGGCTTTGGACGTCGTTGTCTCGTAGCTGGCGGACAACATCCAGTCCACCGATTCGAGGTATATTCAGGTCTAAAACGATGACGTCGTAGTCGGAACTTTGGGCCATCGCCACGGCATCGGCACCATTGTCCGTCTGGTCTACGGAGAACTCCTGGTCGATGAGTTCACGAACGACAGCAAGCCGAATGGGTTCGTAGTCTTCAACAACTAAGATGCGCATGTGTTTCGTCGCTCGAAATACCTATCGCCGGTCAAAAAAGGTGTCGCCTCGACTAGCGGCTCGCACCTTACTCCTAAGACGTTTCGAATCCCCCGACATTTCGAATCATGTGTCCGCTTATTTCAGGACAAACGCCAAACTTTGGATTCCGCTTGACACTGATTCTCAGGCCAGATTGATGAGCGTTGAATGAGGCTAGACCACCGCTCCCTAAGCCGTGCTGAGGAACCGCTTTTCATTTCCTCGACGGATCGCTATGACGGAGTGCGCCTGGTAAACCCAGTTTTGCCGTTTCTTGTTGAAGGGAGTTGGCCGGTGAAGTCTCTTTCGGTTCTGTCGATGGCGTCAGTCAACGATGTCGAGCATGACCCCTTTGCTCATCTGGTCGTGGACAATTGTCTCGACACGGAAGATTACCGACAGCTTGCGGCGAACTTCCCGGACCCGGTGCGATTTCAGGCGCCAGGCCTTGTGCTGCAAGCGAATCAAGCCGTACGCATCCCCGCCAGCACGGTGATCAGCTCCGAGGAGTTTTCGGCGCCGTGGCGTGACTTTTTCCGACACCATACTTCCCAGGATTTTTGGGACGAGATCGTCGAAGTCATGGGAGACGCTATTCGAAAACGCCACCCCGACTTGGAGCAAAAATCCGGGCGGCGACTTGAGGATTGGCGAGCGAAGCTGCGCGGCAGCCCTGGCGTGGCGGATATCGAGCTTGACTGTCTTTTTGTGATCAACACCCCGGCGCAGAAGTTGACGTCGGTGCGTCCGGCTCACGTGGACTTCGAGGAGAAAGTCTTTGCGGGACTCCTTTACTTGAGGGAGGCGGAAGACCCGACGAGTGGCGGCGACCTCGCTCTCTACAAGTTTCGGGCTCAACCGGCATTCGGCGGCCACTATGCTCGCCTCAATGACCTTCATGAGACGCATCGGATCGCCTATGGCAGCAATCGATTCGTGGCCTTTGTCAATGGCGAAGACAGCATCCACGGGGTGACCCCGAGGGCGCCCTCGGACCGAGTGCGACGCTACATCAACTTCATCGCCTGCAGCCCCCACGCGTCTTTTCGGCTGCCCCGACTCGGCCCCCTGGCGCGCTGGCGGTTTTCGCGTGAGCGAAAACGAACGAAGAGTCCGGGTATCACCCTCGACTCTTAGCGGCCATCTGCCAATTGCTCGGATTTTTCGAATCCTTCGCTGATCTCCTGCGTTTCGGAAGGAAGCGGACTTGGCCGAACTTGCACGGGACGGTCAAGTCACGCCTAATACCCCCGATGGTCACGCGACCTTCGGGGGTGTTTTCTTAGCTCACGGGCTATTCCTTGAAGACGGTATCGACGGCAAGGCCGGCGGCGAGAAGGAGCATGGCCTTGGCGGGGTCCGCGGTATCTTTAAGTGAGACAATGTAGTTGTCGGCGGAGGAGAAGAGCTCCTTGCCAATGCCAGCCCACTTTTTGGTGATGCTGCCCATTTCGTTCTCATCTTGATCGAGAAAGCGAAAATTCCAGCCCTTCCAATCGCCTTTCACTGTGGCGACCTCTTGGTCCGAGCTATTGAAAACTCGGAATGCGCCGCCGAGTGACATGAGTTTTCGCTTGAACCAGCCCACGACTTCGCCATTGGCATCGATGACCTCGACACGCGAGCGTAACAGCGTGAATCCCCGTTTAATCGAAAACAAAAGCTTGCTTTCATCTTTGGGATCAGTGCCTTCGTAGACCCGAATCTCAGTCGGCAAGGTTTGCTTGTTGATGAAGAACCGCAAGACATGTACGAGCCCGCCCGGGTTCTCCTTGGCGATCCCGATGGGCTCTTGGGTCTCGGCATCCAAGATGTCATAGGTGTCTGAAAGCTTCAGCATACCGACGTGCTCGCGGATAAAGAAAGTCGTTCTATTCAACATGGTTCCATCCTCAGGCCGCATGGTTGCTTCATCTTTCAGCATCGACGCCCCGCATAGGCTAACTGGACTCAAGTTGCCTCATGCTCAAGCAAAAGATCGCTGTCAACAAGAGATATGTGGAGAACTTTCAATGGAGCGCCACTTCCCAAGTCCATCGCCCTCGCTCCGCAGCTGAGAAGAGAGGCCGAAGAGGAAAGTACAAAAGAGAAGTTAGACCACCCGACGCAAGTCTGGGTTCGATCTCTGTGAGCTTGACTTTGACCGAGCTCTTAGTGGTCGTGGTCGCCGAGGCTAGGGTTGTAGGTCTTGCCCTGAAATTCAAGCGAGACGCGCATGTTCTCGGGTTCTGTTTTTAAGATGTCGGCCTTGACGTGAAACTCGGCTGATTCGCCGGAGGCATTGGCGGCGAGAGTCTGAAGGATTTTCGGACCGTCAGCCGTGACAAGTTTCAGGACGGGTGGCTTAGCGATGGTGACCGGCGTCTCGGCGTCAGGTCCGGTCAGGTACAAAGCGATCGTCCCCGCCTTCAAGTCGTGGAGGATTTCCAAGTGACCGGCGGTGCCTAGCTCGATGAGATGGCCTCCGTTGGCGCCGTGATCGTGGGCGTGAGCGTCGGCGGTCGCGGGATCTGCCTTGTTGTCCGCATCACTGGCTTTGTCGCCGCAGGCGGTCAACAGCATCGAGAGCGTAAAGCCCACCGCAATGAGAATTGTCGTCGTCGTGTTCTTCATGGATTCAGGTCCTGTTGCGGAGAAGTTTGAGTGGTCGGATAGCCGAGCGAGGGAGCTACATCCCTAGTAGACGAATCTTGGGCGAAAAGTTCAGAGTTCTTTGCTTGTTCTTCCAGTAAAAGGCGCTCGGCCTCTTTACCTCCAAAGAGCCAGAAGAGGCCGGGAGTGACGAGGAAGTCGAGGATGGTGCTCGAAATGAGCCCGCCGATGACAACCGTAGCGACGGGGTAGAGGAGCTCTCGACCCGGCTGGCCCGGTGCCAGGGCTAGGGGCACGAGCCCGATGCCGCTGGTGAGGGCGGTCATCAAGATTGGAATCGCTCTCTCCTGGCCCGCGCGAATAATCATGGCCTTGGAGAAGGTCTCGTTCTCTTCGCGCATGAGCTGGAGATAGTGGTCCACCAACAAGATGGCGTTGCGCGTTGAGACTCCCAAGACCGCAATAAGCCCGACCAAGGTTGCAATCGAGATGACTTGGTCCGTCAGTACGACAAAGGCAACCGCGCCGATGAAGGCAATGGGGCGGCTCACCAGCACCAAGGTTGCTATCGGGATCGAGCGGAAGTGCATGTACAAAATCAAGAGCATGGCAAGCAAAGAGGCGACGCTCAGGATGGCGATCGTTCGGCTAGCCTCTTCTTGCGCTTCAAACTGCCCAGAGATCCGGATGGAGTAGCTGCCGGGGAGCCGAGCCAAATCCTCGCGAATTGGCTTTAGAGCTTTCTCAACGTCGGCGACGACATCTCCGAGGGCTCGGCCTTCGACGTTGTGCTGGACGACGACGCGGCGTTGCACATTCTCGCGGTTGATGTTGTTGGGAGTCTTGGTGATCTTGACCGTGGCGACATCGGACAGCAAGACCAGATCCCCGTCGTCCCGGCGTAGATAAAGGTTTCTCAGCTTTTCGAGACTACTGCGATCTTCTTTGCGAAGTCGCACTGCAATCGGAAAAGTGATCTGGCCGACTTGCATACGCGACACTTCGTGACCACCCATAGCCAAGTTGATGGTTTCGGCGACATCTTCAACGCGAAGCCCCCGCGCGGCGAGGGCCTCGCGATTTGGCTTAACCTCGACTTGATCGATCATCACCTGCGGTTCAACGTAGAGGTCACGGATTCCCGCAATCGGCTTGATCGCAGATTCAACTTCCTTTGCCGTTCGCCGCAGGATCTCGAGATTCTGGCCGCTGATCTTGATGGCGACTGAGGCGGTCACTCCTGAAAGCAAGTGGTCGAGCAAGTGCTTTAGGGGTTGTTCGGTGGAGGTGATAACGCCGGGGAATTCCTCGGCGCTGCGGTCGCGAATGTCACGTAGTAGCTCCTCACGCGTGCGATTTGAACTCGGGTCAATCGTGATGATGGCTTCGGTGACGCTGACTGGCATCACATGCTCATCGCCGCTGGCGCGGCCCGTTCGGCGCCCGACGTGTTGAACGCCTTCGATTCCGCTGAGGACTTTCTCAAGTCGCTTGCCGAATGCGTCGGAGGTCTCAAGGCTCGCGTCGGGATCGAGAACAAGGTTGGCCTGAAAGGAACCCTCGTTGAACTCCGGAAGGAAGGCATCGCCGGTGCTTAGGAAGAGCATTAAACAACAGGCGGCGACCGCGAGGATCACGGTGAAAATATGCATGGGCCAAGCAAGGCTGAAGCCCACCATGCGCCCCACAACTTTCTTAATGCCGCGCACGAGCCAGCCGCCATACTCGCGCTCTTTCGCCTTGCGCATTCCGAGTAGGTAGTAGCACATGACCGGCGTAACCGTCATCGCCACTAAGAGTGACGCGAACACGCTCACGATGTAGGCCAAACCAATGGGAGCGAACAAACGCCCTTCGATACCACTCAGGAAAAACAGCGGCAGGTACACGACGGTGACCAGCAAGGTCCCATACATGACCGGCTTTCGAATCTCGGAAGACGCTCGAAAAATCACGCCGAGGACGGCCTGAGGTTGACTCAGATTGGAGTTTTGATGGAGCCGGCGGAACACGTTCTCCACATCGACGATGGCATCGTCGACCAAAGTGCCGATGGCGACGGCAAGCCCTCCCAGAGTCATGGTGTTGATCGAAAGGCCGAAGGCATGGAACACCAGGGCGGCGCAGGCCACCGAAAGAGGGATCGCGGTCAAAGTAATGAGCGTCGTGCGGAAATTCAGCAGGAAGAGAAACAAGATGATGACGACGAGAATGCCCCCGTCGCGCACCGCATCGAAAACATTGTCGATGGCGCGGTCAATGAAGGCTGCCTGTTGAAACACGTCGTCGATGATCACGACGTCTTCGGGAAGATCTACTTGGGCGCGTTTGAGCTCGGCATTGATGCGGTTGGTGAGGTCGACAGTGTCGACGCCCGGTTGCTTTGAGACCACCATGATGACGCCCGGCTTGCCGTTGATACCTGCGTCTCCAGTTCGAATGGCGGCGGGCCCAAACACAACGTCGGCGACGTCGCTCAGCAGTACGGGTCTGACAGGGTCCGAGCGGACCACCGCCTTGCTGAGTTGCTCCCCCCGCTGAATCAACCCGGGTACGGTTACGACCGGACCCTTAGCGCCGATGTTGAGGTAGCCGCCAGCGACGTTGACATTGGATTTCAGAACGGTGGCTTCGACTTCGGGCAAGGTGACGTCGAAGGTCCTCAAACTCTCCGAGTTCACGATGACCTGGAGTTCGGTGGGTTGGCCCCCGGTAGTGACGACCTGCGCGATTCCGGACAAGGAGAGAATGCGTGGTTTGATATCGCGGTCGATGATGAGTCGCAGTGCGGTCGGATCTGTTTCGCCGGTCTTGCTTTGAAATCCGATGAGTTGGATTTGCCCCATGATGCTGCTGATCGGGGCCATGAATGGCACCGACCCCGAGGGGAGCTTTGCTTTCGCGAGTTGCAGTTTCTCGGCTACGATCTGGCGATCGCGGTAGATGTCGGTGCCCCATTCAAACTCGACGTAGATGACCGATAGGCCAGTGCCGCTGGCAGAGCGCACGCGATAAACGCCGGTCGCTCCGTTCATGACCTGTTCGATGGGCCAGGTTACTAGCAGCTCTACATCCTCGGGCACCATGCCCGGGGCTTCGGTCATGATCGTCACGACGGGGCGATTGAGGTCGGGAAGGACGTCAATCGGCATCTGGGATGCCGTCCACAAACCGTAGGCTCCCACCATCAACGCCAACACGGCGACGATCATGCGGTTGTTAAGCGAGGCGGCGATGATCTTGTTGAGCATTTCCGCGGCCCCTAGTGACTATGACCGGCGTGGGCGTCGACCGGTGCGGAATCGCTTTTTAACGCCATGCCCAAGGAGTAGGCCCCGCTCATGACGATGGTGTCGCCGTCAAAGACCTTGGTGTGCCGGTTGATGGCGATCACCGCGATGCGTTCGTCCTGGAAGACGATTTCGACTTCGAGCGGCTTAAAGGTGTCTCCGTCTGGAATAAACACCACCTTGGCGGGACCGTCGTCAGCAACCGCCTCGCTCGGAATGACGAAGACGTTTTTGAGCTGAACATTGGGCACTTGCAGCAAGTACTTAAGGCCGGGACGAAGCTTCCAGCTGCGGTAACTCATGCCTCGCGCGTCCTGGCGAATGGCGAGAGTCTCGTTCTTCACGCGGACGAAGGCGACGGTGCCTTTCATGCCGTCATCGCTGGCGACGTAGTCAATTGATAGCTGACTCAGATTTGGCCCGGCATCTGCGACCAGGGGTCGCGCGTCACAGGGTGTTCCGGCGACGAGCGACTTCAAGATGTCTTGCTTTTCACCGCCGACGGGCTGAGATTTTAAAAAGAGCTCGCGGGAGTTGAGGAGCGAAAGCAGTTTATCTCCGGCTTTTACCTGAGCGCCGGGCTTGGCGAAGATGTCGTGGACGTCCCAATCCGGCACCAGGCCATTGGCCGGAGCCCTGATCGAAATCACGGGATCCAAAGCGCGCTGTCGGTGGAGTTCAGCGACTTGCTCGACGCTGTAGCCCATCTGGATAAGCGCTCCGATCTCCAAAAAAGGAAGGCCTTTCGGATCTTGTTGTTTGACCCACGAGATGAGGACCGGGTGGATGAGACCTGCGGCGGCGAGTTCGCCGACGGTCGCAATGGTCCATCGATCCTGCTGAAGGCGATTCGGCAGGGCCTCAAACAGGCGTTTGGCGGGTTCAGTCCACAGACCGTTCTCGACCAAGGCGCGCATCCAGTTCTCGCGCCCAAGCTTGGGGATGTAGTCGCCGGCAATGATGCTCTTGATCTGCTCGGGAGTAAAACCGTGCTTGATGAGCTCGTGCTCGGCCTGATCGCGGTCATTCTCGCGGCGTGTTAGGTCGTACTGGAGTTCAATGAGTTTCTGTCGCGGCAGGACGGCCGCGACATTGCCAGATCCGCCCGTCGTGAACTTGGAAATTCGTTTGATCTCGGTCTTGAGGATCTTGACCTCGCCTAAGGCCTTTCGAAGTTCGACAACTGTGCCGTGTACTTTTTCACGCGCGGGTTTGATGACCTCTTCGGTCAAGGTGAGCTTCGTGCGGCTTATGGGATCACGGAGCATCGTAAGCAAGGTGTCACCAGCCTTGACCATGACCCCGGGACGTACGGCGATCCTGGTGATGCGTCCGCCGATAGGAGCAAAAATCGGAAGCTCCGTGAATTGGGTGGTCTCGATGACCCCGGGGATCGCGCGTGTCTTAGTAAAAGTCGTTGCCTCTGCGACACCTAAGGTGACGCCGAGATTGCTCAAAGTTTGGGGAGAGAGTTCATCGCCGTGAGGCGCGGCGGCGTCATCTTCGTGAGCGTCCGTTTTTTCGTTTGATCGAAGAGTCGCCATGCGGCCACCCCAAGCGCCGATCGCCGTGAAGATGAAACAAAAGAGCAAAAGATCCCAGCGTTTACTTTTCATTTTTTGTGCCCTCCGGTTGAGGCTTGTGCAGCTCTCAGTTTTTGAGGAACTCGAGCAATATCAAGTTCTCCCGGAATTCGAACGAGGGGTTTGCCGACGCTCATTTCAAGATCTATCCAGGCTTCGCGTTCGGCGAGATTGGCGGCGAGCGCTTCGATTTTCACTTGCCGAAAACTTCTTTCTGCGTCGAGGAGACGCAGCGCGTCCGCAGAGCCCGCGGCCATGGATCGGCGCGCGAGATCGATGCTCTTTTTTGCGCTCGGGAGGATCGTGTCCCGTAGAATCTTGCGCCGTTCCTTGGCGAGTTGCAGCGCCGCAAAAGATCTTTCCACTTCGGCGAGCGCGCGGTTTGCGGCGGCCTCGTAGCGCATTCGGATCTCCTCTCGTTTTTGGGAAGCTTCCGCGATGGCCTGCTGATTTTGGTCGAACAAAGGTAGCTCGATGCCCAGCGCGAGTCCCAAAACGGTCTTGTGGTCTCCGGAATCCCCAGCCAACGAGGGGCCGATCTTAAGATCGGGATACTGCTCGGCGATCTCGAGGCGAAGGCTGCACTCGGCCTCTTCATAACGGGCTCGCAGCCGGGCCAACTCGGGGTGGTTGTCAGTCAAAAGACGTTTGAGGCCTTCGAGGTTGAGGTCGCTTTTTACCTCGAGGGTTAGGCTGTTGTCCGGCAGCTGCGCGAAGTGGGCAGCGCCAACTCCGACGAGAGCGGCGAGTTCAGCTCTGGAGCGGGCGGATGCAGCTTTGGCCTGGAGGAGTTGAGCCTGCGAGCGGCCACCTTCCAGTTCGAAGAGTGCCACGTCCAAGGCAGTGGCTTGGCCGGCTTCGACGAGGTGTCGGGCCTGCGAGACCGATTGTCTCGCGGCGGCAGTGATCTCGGTTCTGAGGCCCTGAACTTTATGGGCGATGGCGAGCCGTAAATAGCGACGGCGAAGCTCAAGGTAGAGCTCGCGTAGGCTCGCCAAGCCACCTACTCGAAGCACCTCGGCGCGGGCTGAATTGAGATTATCGCGTCGCGCGAGTCGGTCGCCCAAGGGGATGGTGATGCCCAAAGATCCAAAGGGCACGACGGGGTTGACCTCTACGCCGGAGCCAAATCCGAATTCCGGCCCGACTTCGAGGCTCGGGTTCGGCAGAGGTGTCTTCACCTGTGCGCGAGCGTATGCAGTCTCGTAGGCCGCAATCGTCTCTTTCAGATCAGGGCTGTAGAGTTTCATCCAAGCCGCGGCCTGTGCCAAACTGACGTTGCTGACGAAGGGAAGACGGCGGTCTTTAGACGCTCTCATCTCATTGTTGTGCCCAGGGTGCAGGCGGGCCCGATCGACGGAATTAAGCGTTCGATGCGGGTCCAGCGGGCGCGGTTCGTAGGACTGACAGCCCGAAGAAACGCCAGCTAGGCAAACAAGAATGATGGAGCGGATCGAGTGGCGATCCAAAGGAGTTCTCCGTTTTGATTGGGTTCACGTTCGAATACGACCGACATCCGCGACTGGCGGAAGCGGTGATTCGCTGCGATCAAATCAAAAGGACGGAGTGTTGAACTGAATTAGCGAGCCGTGGCGGCGGCGGCCTTGTGACGGGAGTGGCGTTGGGTTCACCAAGATCCAGGCCGGCTTGCCAATCCCAAGCAAGTGCTTGGTGAGCTGGCCAGCTCTTCCTGTGAGGCCTGCTCGCCATCGGCACATTGGAAACCAAGAGAAAGTCTGGTTGCTGGCAATGTCGGCAATCTTTGTCGTGATCGTGGTCATGCCCGTGCGGCAGGGATATTTGAGCAGCTTTACCCACGGCGAGGTGGTGCGAATGGCAGCCCTCATCGTGGGTGTGCAAGCAGGGGGCTGCACCGTCGCACTCGTGAAGCGAGGCGTGGTGCTGCTGGATGTGAAGGGGAACACTGAAAAAGCACTGGGCCAAAAATGCGATCAGAATCGCCGAGGCGACCGTCGCATGGCGGTGATTTGTAGGATTCCCTTCCATTGCTTAACTATCGGCATCAATGCCAAGACCTGCAAGTGAATTTCAAAATGGCTGTCTGGCACGATGATGGCTGGGCGTTAGTGGCTTAACTTCGAAGTCTGAGAATAGGTCGTGAAACAACGTTGCTAAATGCGGCTGCGAAGCATCACCACTTCGATCTTGCTCAGGCCGGGTGGGTTGTTGGGGCCGGCCTTGCCGACTTCGATCTCGATCTCGGTTACGTCGAGGCGGTCCATGTTGCGCAAGGCGCCGTGTCCGGAGATCGGCCAACCGCCGTGTTCGGCGTCCAGCATGGCGAGATCGCGAGCCAGGTTACGGTGACGACTAAGAGGCTTGGCGCGACGAATCAAGATGCCTTTGGGCTTGACGGGCTCAACTTGCTTGCCATTGACGGACAGGAACTCGCCGCCGTCACTCGCGACAATGACCGCTTCAATCGAGCGGCTCGTCTGGTTGTATTGCGCCTGCGAAGTGATGGTGTAAGTACCGGCACCGGCGAATTTGGGGGCAATCGCGATGCTGAGGGTTGCGCCCCCCAGCGTTCCCGAAACGACTCCCAAGCCGTCCCCGCCAAAATCGGTTCCCAACCTTAGTTCTGTGATTGCAAAATCTAGGCCGGATTCGCAGGCCTGGTAGGCGCGCTCATGGGCCAAGGCTGCCGTGGCCGCTTGGTGACGTCCTTGACTCATCATGAGCAAGATCGCGCTCATCGACGCCATCGTGAACAACAGCGCTAAGACGACAACGATCATCATCGCTCCGCTTTCTCGCGGATTGGGGCGAGCCATTTGCTCTTGGGACCTTGACCTTGTGTGAGCCAGCGGCATCAGTTGCGCAGTCCGGTCGTTGATTCAACGGCGGTGGTAAGCGTTCGCCCGTTCTTGTCGACCTCAGACAACTCCAAACGAACGGTCACTATGGAGGAAACCCGCGAGAAGTTGATTCTTTTGAGTCGATGACAAAGGACTCTGACGACACCGCCCTGGGAGCGAACAAGGCTACCGTCGTCGGCGATGTTGTTGGCATTCGAGTCGACACCAGAAGTGGCATAGCGATAACTGATGATCGGCGACAAGATGACTTTCTCGTTCTCGTAGCCCAACGGGACTCGGAAGTCGAGGCTTTGTGAATCACCTTCATTGCTAATGGCGACCGTGGTTGCGTCCGCCATTCGGAGTTCTCCAACCAAAGCCTCCAAAGCCAATCGAGCGTCGCCTTGGATACCACCCATTCGGTAGCTCGATTCTTGGAAGTCCGAAGAGGATTTGAAGAACTGCCCGACGCCAATCAGCACAAGCGTACACAAGCCCACGGCAATCACCGCCTCCAACAGGCCCATGCCAGTGTCAGAGCGACTCATCGTGTAGCCACCAGAGTTACGAATTCCATCGTCGAGGTCCCTTCCACGCCTTTCCATTCGAGGATGAACTTCGCCGGTAGCAAGGCCACGCTACCGTGGCTTGAGTCAACGGCGCCATCACCATCGCGGTCGCGAAAAGTGAGATCGTCAGGGAGCTGAGAAGACGGGGTCTTAGCGAGGTCAGCAATCAGCTCGATGGGAAAAGTAACGGAGACTGAGAGGTCTGGTTCGATCTCCGCCGACTCCTTTTTGGCGGAAGCCCCAAGCGCTGTGATTGTTAAGTCGCTAGTCTTGGCGCGCAGGTCGGCCAAGCTTGCTTTTAGGTCGCCACTAGCTCGCAGTTCTTCGCAGAGACGCCGCTGAGTGTTGAGGGTCGCAATCTTGGTCTGAATTTGTCGGTCAAGGGCCGCGCAGTGCGCCATCGTGGAGACCGTTCCAGAGACTCCGATCAGCAACAGGGCGATTGAAACCATGACCTCGATGAGGCTGAACCCACCCTGTGATGAAAAGGGCTCAGTCGGCTTCGTGGGCTTTTCATTGCGATGAAACAACAAGTAAATCGTGCCTTTCCGTCAGAGCGTTTCCGGTCCGCTGAATAATTATCGACCGTTTCGTCGCCGAGATTAGGTCAATCTGGCGATCTGCCCGCTGGCGAGAGTTGGTGAGCGAAGTGAGTTACACTGAACCCCAAGGGCATTCCTCTCTTTCGATACACTCGGAGGGCTCCCCATGTTTCCTCGCCATCTGCTCTTGAGCGTCGCCGACGAAGGCGAATTCCAACGCTACAAGTCCCATCTCGCATGGCTGCTCGCGCGCCTCTCAGCGCGCGTGACGCTGCTCAACTCGAAACCTGTTGGCAAAAAACCGACTCTCGGCGCTGATCCTCAAGAGGGATCGCGCTCGGCTGAAGTCTCTCATTTAGTGGACGACGCGGTCCTCGGTGAGCACACTGAAGGATTCCTTGAGGTGTCATCTGGGGGCACCTTGCCGGATGTGATCTTTGACTCTGCAGAACGTATTGGCGCCGACTTAGTCGTGATGCCGACACACGGTCGATCGGGTTTTGATCGCCTGATTTCAGGAAGCGTTACCGAGCGCGTCGTGCGCGCCTGCCGCATGCCCGTGCTGACTCTCGATATCCCGGACGAAGCCGACTCTTTGGAACAAGCGGCTTGTGGCCGCTGCATCGTGCCGACGGATTTTTCGAAGTTCTCGAAGAAAGCGGCGTTCGTCGCCGCTGACATTGCTTCCAGAATCGGCTGTGGCGTCACGCTCTTTCACGCCGTCGAGCCGCATCCCTACGCGGCGACGCTTGGGGGTGGCTATGCGTCCCTGGATTATTCCGTCGACATGACCAAAGTACTGCAGCCGCACTTAGAATCGATCGCCGACACTATGCGATCTCGAGGCGCCGACGTCGACGTCAAGCTCGTCGCGGGTCCCTTCGTCTATTCGATCGAAGAGTACTGCAGTCAGTACCGCAACCCGCTGGTCATCATGGCCACCACCGGGAGAGACTCTTTGGAGAGTCTGTTTATCGGCAGCAGTACTGAACGGGTGTTGCGAACGTCGCTCTTCAACGTGCTAGCGTTGCCGGGATCCTCCCTGACGAAACTTGATCCGTCTCAAGGCGACTCCTGACCCGCGCGACTTTTGCGCGGGTCAAACCTCTGCGCCGGATCTTGTCGGTAGAAAGTCTGAAGTTGCCGGTAAAGGTCAGGGTGCCTTTTTCGTAACTGCCGCGGTTGTTCGAAGAAGGCCTCGGTAATCACGGCGAAGAATTCCGCGGGATTCGTCGCTCCGTAGGGATCGATCGTGGTGCGGTCGCCGTCGGCGACCGCGTCCACGAGTTCCTCGAATTCCCGGCTCAGCACGCGCGCCCACGGTCCGTAGGCCGCGCGGTTGGCGAGGCGGGGGGCGCCATCCGTGGAACCCACTTCATCGTCGAGTTGATGCGCGAACTCGTGCATCACAACGTTGTGGCCGTCGTGAATGTCGGCGGCGTCCGCCTTGACGGTGTCCCAAGCCAACACGACCGTGCCGCGATGCCATGACTCGCCCAGTCTCGTCTGCAAACTCTCCATGACCGTGCCGTCGGCGAGGTGCTCTTTCGTTTTCGCGACGTAAGGGCTTGGGTACACCAAGATGCGTTTTAAGCTCGGGTAGTACTCGGTCTCGCGGCCGATGAGCAAAAGGCAAGCCTGAGCCGCGATCGTGACGCGCACTACATCGGTGATCTCAAGGCCCCGCATCCCCTCGAATTCCTTCTCCGCCATGAAAACCTGAATATGGCGGCGAAGCTCCTTCCGTTCGCTGGGATCTAGAACCTCATCGTAAGGCAAATGCTCTTGAACAATCTCAGCCCAGCGCTCGGGAAAGGGCAGCGCGCGCAGCTTGCGACGTCGGCGACGTCTGAAGAATCCGAACATCTTTGTCTGCGCTCCGCGGCCCAAGGTTTGGCAGCTGAGCCCCGGGTCGTACCAAGAGTCAGCTGTTTTTGTTCACCCAGTTTCCGCGTGGCGATAGGGCGACAACGCGGAACCAGTAGTCGACCAGATCATGGAGTGCGCCGGCGAGATGATCAAGGTCTGTGGGCTTCGGCATGACCGAGTTGGCTCCCAAGCCCTGTGATATCGCGATGGCCCGTTCTTGCTCTGAAGTTGCCAAGGCAATGACCGGAATACGACGGAGATGCTCATTTTCTCGCACGGTCTGAAGGACACGGCCGGCCTCGGCCTCAGGTATTGCGAGATCGAGGAGGATGAGGTCGGGCCGCGTCCGCAGCGAGTCGTCCGAAGGCGCCTCTCCGCTTTTTAGCATCAGCTGTTCGATGGCCTCATGGCTATCGTTCGCGATGTTCAAACTGACTTCGATCTTGCCTTTTTCGATCGCTCTTTTGGCCAGGGTCTGAAACTCTGGGCTGCTCTCTACCAGTAGCAGCGTTGGGCAAGGGCTTGTCGTGGCGTTGTTCATCATCATCCCTCGCGTTGGCGCACCGTGGTCTGTTGCCGATGAGGCATCCAGATACAGGTTTCCTACTTCAATAATCGGTTCGGCCTTCACTGCGCCTTAACAAGAACTTGTTGATGCGCTACGTCGCCTCTCCTTTACCGTGATGGACGGTCCGGTGCCCGCAAGGCCGCGGGGCTCCAGAGAATCCCAGCTCCCGACCCAAGCTCACGACTCGACCTGGAGATGCTGCGGGAAATCTCCCAGGAGGTCATGAGGCTTTTCGGACTCCTAGCAACGGTGCGCCGCTTGTCGCTGCCCTATCTGTCGCGAGGAACCAGGTGTCTTCGGGCGAAGGGATCGGCGTCTTCGGCCTCGACCATGGATCGAATCTGATCGGAGACTTTCTGTTCGCATTGCAGGACTTTGGCCGCCGCCATGGTCCGAGTGTAGGCCTCGGCCAGGTCCCCAGCGCTCGTCTCGAACCCCCGGCCTCGACAGAACCAATGACAGGCTAAGAGCCCGGCTTGCAAGGCAAAGTCAGGGTTGGGTTCAATGAAGTCACGCGCCGCGCGGCTCAGGGTTGTCGGCGCGGTGGGTCCGATCTTGGCTAGTTCAAGCGCCTTGGGCAACAGGCCCGCGTCCTTCGCGGAGGCAAACCAGTTGCCCTCTTCGCCGGGCGTTGAGGCGATGAGGTCGTCCAAGATGTCCTCTGGTTGCTTGTCTGGATACTTGCGAATGACCTTTTTGAACCATGCCTTGTAGGTCGTCGACTGCGCGTCGGCGAGGCCGTAACGCCGGTAAGCTTCATCGATCATCCCCGCTGAGAGGAGGATTTGTTCGCAGAACTCATCCATCTCCGCCTCGCCCTGCCCGGATTTTCGCAGCCCTTCCGCTTGCCGGAGCGCTTCGGCCATCTTCCCTTGGTTCACCAAGGCCTTTAGCGCCCACTTGCGATAGGGCCAAAAAAAGCTGTTGGCTGCAAGGTCAACGAGTTCGTCGTAGCGCTCGGCAGCATAAAGCGCACTCAAACAGATCGACGTTCCTTTGTAGTGGATGTATTCCCCCGGCTTCGCTTTGAGCGCGCGTTCGGAAAACGGGTAGCACTGGTCGGCCCAATCGGAAGCGGTTTTGCGGTCGGCGCAAAGATCGCCCCAGTGTTCATCCAAACTCTCGATGTAGGGGATGCGGTCTTGCTGGTGGGCCTCGTAGAGTCTCTCCAGCCATTGCCTCCTCGTTTTTTCATCGGCCGGAGCTTTGGCAATGATTTGGCTTAAGGCAACCACCGCTTTTGAAACGGCCGTACCAATCGAGCCCGAAGAAGAGTCAACCGCTTCGATGGCGGGTGAGACTTTCTCCAAAAAAAGAACCGCTCCCTCGCCTCCCAAGATCGGGTCTCGCCGCGCAACCTTCTTTATCTCAGAAACGGCCTCGCGAATTCGAATCATCGCCGGCCGAGACTTCCATCCGTAGGCGCCCTTACGAAAGCGGGGGGAGAATTCCCATTTGTGTTTCATCGAATCTCAGCATTCATGTTGGCGGTTATGGCTCGAAGGGCCATGGGATCGAGCTTCTCGTTCGCAGAAGGCTAACCAGCCGGAGGTGCCCTTCCGCCTCTTCATTCCGCAGGGGCGATTCTAACGGCCTCAGGGCCCCAATTTGATCAGCAACAGCCCTGCCCAGAGTGAGCACTTTGCTAGAAGAGTGTTCAGGAAGCTCCTTTGCATGACCATTATTACCAAAGCATGGTAACATTTCAGGGGACCCCAGTCAGGAGCACCACCATGGGCAAGAACACCAGTATCAGCCTCGGCGACCACTTCGAGGGCTACATCGCCGCTCAGGTCGAGACCGGGCACTACGGTAACCGAAGCGAAGTCATTCGTGATGCGCTGCGCAACCACGAGGAGAGACAGCACAAAATCGAGGCGCTTCGCCAAGCTCTGATCGAAGGCGAAGAGAGCGGGCCTTACTGCCCGTTCGACATGGAAAAGATCATCGCCTCGGCGCGCAAGAAGGCCGGGCTAGATGCGTGAGGTCGTCATCCGACCCCGCGCGTTCGACGATCTCGAAAGTATCTGGCTCTACACCTACGAACAGTGGAGCGACAGCCAAGCAGCGCACTACCTAGGGCGGCTGAACGAACGCATCACGGAATTGGCGGAGACGGCAGAGCAGGGCAAAAGGTGCGATGTCATCCGGGAGGGCTATCACTCGATCCACGTTTGCCGTCACCTCATCTTCTACACTCTCAATGACGAGATGGTCGGCATCGGGCGTGTACTTCACGATCAGATGGACCTAAGCCGTCATCTCTAACCAGAGAACACAGCTTCGTTCTTTTGGAGCACTTGCTCCTATCTTGCAGTCTTGGCTGTCGATAGCTTGACATTGCAGCTGATCCCTTGCCTCGGCCAAACCGGTCATGTCTTTGCAATCTAGGAGAGAATTCGTGGCGGATGAACTTGATGAAACCCAGTTTTTTCGGCGGAGACTGGTTGGCGCTCTCGAATCGATCGATCGCCCGAGCGAAGTTTGCACCGCCGGTGATCGGCCGCTGGTTATGCCCGGCTTGCAGGTCGAGGGGCTTGGTTCCTTGGGCTTACCCTTGGGGAAAGCACAGGCGTCCGAGCTAATCAAGCTCTGTCGGCAGGCTCCCTACGGCAAGGGCACTGAGACCTTGGTCGACAAAAAGGTGCGGCGGGTTTGGGAACTTGACCCCAGCAAGTTTAAGCTTACGAATCCCGAGTGGGATAAGTTGATCGCATCGATCATCGACGATGTCAAAAAAGATCTAGGTCTAGAGGATCGAGAACTATCAGCCCATCTCTACAAACTTCTGGTTTACGAAAAGGGGAGCTTCTTCTTGCCGCATCGAGACGGTGAGAAACTCGATCGCATGGTGGCGACTTTGGTGGTTGCTTTGCCCTCAGTTCACGAAGGTGGCGAGCTGGTCGTGTCGCACGACGACGTTGAACACGAAATCTCGTTCAAGGGTGCCGCTTCCGGCCTCAAGCTAAGCTACGCTGCGTTCTACGCCGATTGCGAGCACGACGTTCGTCCTTTGACCCGCGGCCATCGCCTTTGCTTGACCTACAACGTCACCTTGGCCAAGTCGCGAGGCAAAAAGGGCATCGCCGCACCCTCTTACGTCGAAGCGACGGCTGCGATTGGAGAGTTGGTTGGGACTTTTTGGGAGCGGTCGAACCTGAAAAAGATCGCGGTGACTCTCGATCATCGCTATACAAAAGACGGCCTCAAGCTCGACCGGCTTAAGGGCGTTGATCGGGCGCGGGCCGATGTTTTGTTCGAAGCGGCAAAGAGTGCCGACTGCCATGCTTACCTTGGGCTCGTGACGCTTTATCAAATGGGGAGTGCGGAAGGCGAAGACATGGGCCGCCGCCACTCCTCTTGGCGGGAGAAAAGGTACCAAGCGTCTCAAGGTGAGCATCACATGGGCGAGATCTATGAGGATAGCTTTTCGATCGATCATTGGTCTGATCGCGCCGGCCGCAAGGTAGACCTCGGCGAGATCACTGTCGAGGACGACGAGATCATCTCGGGGCAAGCCCTTCTCGACGGCCCTCCTAGCGAAGAGGACTTCGAGGGTTTCACCGGCAACGCGGGCATGACTTTGGAACGTTGGTATCGCCGCGCGGCCATCGTGATTTGGCCGCGGCAACATCACTACGCAGTTCTGAGCGCAGCGGGAACCACGGCGTCGATCGTCAGCCTAAAGCCCATGGTCGAAAAACTCGGCAAGGCCAAGGGAGTTCGTCGTGAGCGACTGCTCGCAGATTGCTTGGACTTTGCTGCTTTTATCATCAGCTCTTGGGATGCTACGAGCGGGAGCAGGCGCCGCACTCAATCCGACACGATCCGAGGGAGCTTCCTTCCGATTCTGCAGGAGTTGGACGACCCCTCACTCGTCAAGCGTTTCTTGTCGCTCGTCGTGCAGCACGACAACGAGCTTCAGGTTGATGCGTCTTTCGCCAAATTCTGCGGCCGACATGGTTGGGGCCTCTTTGAAACGGAACTCCACGACATCATTAACTTGGTCAATGCTGATAACGTCGTTCGTAACGCTGAGTTTTTGGTGACGTTGTGTTTGGCGCGCGACAAGAACGAAGATCGTCTTCAGCTCTGCAACAATCTTGCGCAGCTGGCGGTGGAGTCTTTGCGGAGTTTCGACGAGGACCCCCAGCAAAAAGCTTGGCAGCGTTTTGGGATCAAGCGGTCGCAGTTGTTGAGGTCCTTGGCCCAAGCACTCCTTGCGGTCGAAGCCAAAAAGCCCCTTGCCGCACTCATCAAGCACTCTTTCGCCCGAACTGAGGATTATGATCTGATCGACACCCATCTTCCTGCGATTTTTGCTCTCGAGAAGTGGCTTGCGAAGCATCCCATTTCCAACGTGACGATCAAGTCTTGGCTGTGCCGTTGCCGAGAAACCTTGGAGAAGCGAACGGCCACCGCCCCTCAAGAACCCACAGATTTTCGTCGCCCCAGTGAGCTGTCGTGCCACTGTGCAGACTGTCTAAAACTCAGCGAGTACCTGTCCGATCCCGCGCAAAGCGAGGCCCGCTTTAGCGTCAACGAGCGCCGCCGCGACCATCTCGAAGGGACCATCGGTAGCAGCCGGAGCGATTGCAGCTACGAGACAGAGCGCCGCGGGAGCCCCCACACGCTAGTCTGCACCAAGAACACGGCATCGTACGACCGGTCGTGCAAGACCTATGAACAAGACACGGCGAGCTTAGAGCGCATCATCCGCATCGAACGGAGCCTTGCCTAGTTCAAGGACTGCGCGCCAGGGAACATCGAGGCCCTGTGCTATCTGCTGATTTGCTACGATCTTTAGGACTTCAGCCGCAGAGGACTCTCCATGATGAACACCCTAGGCCTGCTCTTGTTCTTTCTGTTCGCTGCATCGCTTGCGGCTCAAGAAAAAGCGCCTTCCGAGTTCACCGTTGATAGAGCCGGGGGCGGCCTTTGGGAATGGAAGGTTTTCAAGGCTCACAAGTGCGAGCACTGTCCCGACAACTCGAAGTTTCCCAAGTTCTGTCTTGAGTGCAAAAAGAAGAAGAAGAAAAACTGCGCGACCTGCAAGCCCCTCAAACACCTTAAGCCTTGCTGTACTAAGTGCGCCGGCTCCAAAAAGGTCACGAAAGATCCGGTCAGAAATCTGGCCTGCCCGCAATGCAACGCGAAGAAGGCGACACCATGTCCTTTTTGTAAGGGCGGCGGCGTCGTCAGCGTTGTCGGCGGATCGAGTGGCGGCAACAAGTGTTTTTGCTGCAACGGCAAGGGAGTCTTCAGGTGTTCCCTTTGCCGGGGGAAATGCTTCGTTCCCTTTCCCAAAGTCAACGGCAATGACTTTCGAAAGGCCAGGAGACTCGCGATCGAAAGGCACCTAAAAGGACTGAAAGCGGCTGAAGTGACGCTCGGTTCTTTGGGAGACCGAGGCGTGACCGACACCAAGACGACGGATATCTACGCCAAAGTTGCCAAGAAAGTTCGCACCGTCTTGCCCGCAGCATCCGTGCAAGCCAAGGGCCTCAAGAGCATCATGAAGAACCTCGCGAGGGCGCAGCAGTACGAGAACTACAGCGCCAGGTTCGAGGCAGTGATGGATACCCACCAAAGCGCGATCAGCGAACTCTTGGACGAAAACATCCGCCTCACCGAACTCGCCTTGAAACGCCTCCTTCACAACGAGCGCATCAAGGCTGAAAGCTCCAAGGAGTAGTCACTGCAAGACGGCGTGCTTGGTTTCCTCGATAGAAAACTTCGGTGGGCAGATCCATGAATCCGGCTGGCCAAGCAGCTCAATTTTCACGAACTGTTCGCTTGTAAGTCATTGAAAAGTGGATGTTTAAAGCACTCGTGATCCTAAGGAAAGAGTTTTTACCTTAGACCATCGATCTTCGAGGGTGTTGCATGATGAATGCCGCCATCGAGGGTACTCGTCGCCCTCGATTCCTCTCTTGTCGCTGGCGTTCTTGAAAATGGAGACCTTCCTACTCTGGTTGAGCGCTGTGCGAGGGTTTCTTCGCCGTGAGCGGAGTTAAGTTGGCGGACTGAGTTAGTTGCGGCAAAGAATGCAAATGAGACGGGAATAAGGACCGACGATGTACGACGACGAGTTTGACCTTGAAGCCCACTGGGCCGATTGCCATGGCTGTGATTCGTTCATCCCTGTAGATGAGGTCGGACTCTGTCGGGATTGTTCCGTAAAGCTTGAGCGTGATTTGCTTCGGCAGCGCGACTGGGTGTACTCGTCGTGTTGTTATGGCGTGCCCAACGACAAACGCGAGGAGCTTCGCCTCTCGGTGATCAAAAAGCACGGAGC
This sequence comes from Planctomycetota bacterium, assembly GCA_036479435.1. Taxonomy (GTDB): domain Bacteria; phylum Planctomycetota; family DRQF01; genus JAZGFI01. The sequence continues at coordinate 44,060 of JAZGFI010000116.1, forward strand.
CGCCTTAGAGTTGCTTGCCCCCGACCCGAAGACAGCCGCAGGTAAAGACCGGAAACGCCAGCGCCAAAAACGCAAGCCGCAGCAAAAGAAAAACCGTTGAGCTTGTCGATTGGACTGGGATAGGCGGGATCAGCCCGGATGTCGAGTTTCTTCTTGACCTGAGAGTTGGCGCTTGCTGGCCCCGGCAACGAGTCGACTCTCGCCTTGGGTTAGTCTTAGATGGCGACTAGCTCTTGAAGGCTTTTTTCGTTGTCTCGAATCGCTTCGCGGGCTAGCTCATAGCTGGCTTCCACTTCGGGCTCTGCCTCTGGACTCTTGGGGTGCTCTAGACCTGAGAGGAGGTTATTGACCATAATTTGAACTTTTCCGATTCCATCGAGATCGACTTGGACTTCCATGCGGCGAGGGCGTCCGGTGTGAGTGCCTTCGAAGATAGTGATTCCCTTGTTGTCGTCGTCATTGATCGGTGTGTCGTCGATCGGTTCATCGTCCATGTACTCAAAATCGACCACGAGCGTGCCAGAACTAGGGTCGTAGCTGCATTTGAGCGTCTCTGGGAAAAAGTAAGGCGAGAGGTGAACCTTAATGTCGAGGCCCTTATTGACGATCTTCGAACTCCGAGGTTCCCGAAATGCGCTGAGTACCAGCGTCTTGGTTTGATTTGTCATTTCTGGGCCTCCAGAATCTTTGTCGTCAGTCGCTGAGCTCGGTGAAAGCCACCGCTTCGGTCTTCCAGCTTTCCAATCGTAACTCCCTCGGGGTCGACGGAATCAAGAACAAGAACTCCCCAACGCTCGCCGTGGACTTGAATGGTTCCACCGCCGATACTTCGGGCTGCGTAGTGGTACTCCTTGATGTTCTCCTCGGAATCGTAGGCTTTCTCCGCATACACAGCAAAGTTCACTGGAGCACTGTCATCGGAAAGCCCCGGTAGATTCGTGACGGCTTCGAGCCCTCGGCAATACGCTTGCCCCACAACTCCTTCGCATTCGCGGTCATCATATTCGTTTACGTACCAAACCCGCCTGGGGGCCGGAGCATCTAGCGGCCACCGAAGTCTTGGTACGAGCTTGTGGGTACAGTTGCGAGCTTTTCCTCGACGAAGCCATGGCGGAAGCCAAAACTTACGAAGCTCGAACAGGGTAATTCTGTGCTGCATGTCGCTACGCCCCTGTAGCCGGCTGGTTGCCTTGGACCAAACGTCTCGCCAAACGACCTCAAAGACCCCTTCGAGTGGAGCCTTCGGATTAGGCCGTGGTATGGTTGCGATGGCCTGCGTGGTCATGGCCAAGGCAGCAATTCCCAAGGCGATTGTCCGGGTCAACATGCCGAAAGAATGAGGCCATACTGCGAACGCCCAACTGCAGACAACGGGAATCGCTCGCAAGGTGAATTGAATCCAAGTTGCCCGAGTTCTCTTCTTCCAAATCTTCGCCATGCTGGAAGCGTAGCAAGTGTTCGAGAAACAGGGCGCGCTAACGACAGCGATTCCGCATCTGCTGGTTCTCGCCATCCCTTCAGGCAAGGCCAACGAGCCTCAAAGGTGGTTTAGAGGCGGGGCGTAGGTTTGATGCGGAGAATAGCGCCTTCGAATTGCGAGTCTTGTTG
>JAZGFI010000117.1:0-94614 GCA_036479435.1 Planctomycetota bacterium
CCCGAGGTTTTCAAAGGCATGGCTCGGATGCCGACCACCACGCTCTTTGAGGCTCAGAATCCAACGAGCCTCAAAGAGCGTGGCGATAAATCGCCGAATTGCCCTCGACTAAGTTGGCTGCTGACAATTTGGCCCGTTCAGAACGAAGCATCTCAAATGGCGTCATGAATTTGATTCCAAGGCCGATGCAAGCATCCGGTATCTTAATTTTGCGCACCGTTGCCGACGGAACTTCATGGGTCACGACGGTGTGGTCTCCAGCCTTCGCTTGGGCCACAAGGTAGTAGTCGGCTACCTGGAGGAACGTGCTTACCGCCGCGGGTGCGTAACTTTGGCTGTTTGCCCAAACACTCACGTCGGCGAGGGCCGGAAAAGCCGTGGCGTCTGGGCGAAGGAAGAAACCGCTGCCACACTCGGTCGCCCAATCGGACAACTCGTCGGCGACGGCGAGCACCTCGTCGCCAACTTTCTCAATGCTGAAGAGGGACGCGGCCTCGTTGGCAGCGATCAACCAGTCCCAGAATGCCGGACAGAAATCGAAACCGTAGTGAAGGTTTTTGGCCGCAATGAAGACGTTGGCATCGAGGAGATAGGCCATCAGCCGAGCACCCCAAGGGTTTGCCCCAGTTTTTGGAACGTCGCCATCTTTTTGAATCCGAGGAGACGGAAGGCCTCGGTGTACGAAGTCCGCCCTTCGAGGGTGCTGACGACGAGCGCTCGGGCGAAGGTCTTTCCGGCTCGGGCGCCCAGGGTCAGATAGAAATTGCCGCCGGTCCCAGCGGGCAATGCGCGAATGCGGTCAAGTTCGTCGTGATAGGCTTTCCAGTAAGCCGTGGAGTTCAAGCCGCCCGCGTCGTGAATGCGACGCAGAACCACGAGCGTGCTCACTTTGAATCGCCTGGCCAGGCGGTTGATTTCCTCTCCAAGTTCGATCTCGGAATTGTACTCCTCGCGAATTGCCTTAAGCGGGACGAGCAGTTCAGCCGCGACTTGGTTGCACCACTTCTCGATGGCGTCGTCCGGAATACTCAACGCCTCCGCGTCTGAGACCGCCGATTGTCCCAACCAGATGTGAGCGATCTCGTGGGCGAGAGTGAACATCTGTGCGGCTTTGGAATCAGCACCATTGATAAATACCAGAGGTGCAAGCGAGTCAGCGAGCGCAAAGCCGCGAAACTCCTGCGGATCCAGCTTGCGCCGGTTGTTACTGCCAACGACGCCGCTCACCATGATGAGGATACCAAGCGCATCAGCCTGCCCGATGAATCGTCGAAGGGCGTCCGTCCAGGTAGGGGTGAGTCGGCGCTCCTCAAGATCGAAACAGAGAGCGCTCCGAATAGTGGCGGCGGTTTTGACGACGTCGTCTTTGGAACGAGCAGAACCCACAAACTCCAGTGGCTCGTCACCAACAGCGCCAGCAAAGTCGCGGTACCAGTCCTGGCGTTGCTGACAAAGATAGATCGTGTCTAGGAGATCAGGGCTTGGCTGGCCCATGTGAACATTAGCGACGGTGCGAAAATCGGGGATGGGGACGCTCTCGACGGGCGCCTCGTCCAAAAACAGAAAGCCAACGGGCGTGAATGTCGCCTTCGCGAAAGCCTCAAGCTGTTTGAGCGTCGGATGCAAGACACCGCTCTCCCAGGCCTCAACCTTTGGGAACCGCTGGCGGAGAGCATCGATGCTGAGCCCAGAGCGCCCTCGAGCCCACTGGAGCAGTTCTGGTTTGATGGCGACGCGGTTCATCAGTTCTTATACCGCCTCACGCGGTCGAACCAGACTTCTACTTTCTGAAGTTCCTGCTCGAGAACTGCGACATCAGGCGGTACATAGTTGACCAAGACGCTCTTGTCGTGCCGTTTCGCCCATCGAGAGAGTCGACCGTAACTGGCATCGAATTCGGCGTGATCCGTTTCGGTGAATCGAGCCAGAAGCCTCACCATCATCGGACGGACCTCCAGTCCACCATTCGCGAGAACGCGCCCGACAATCTCCTGACTAAAGATACGCTCCCAAGTCTCGGACAGTTTTCCAGCCCATAAGGCGACTTCTACCTCGTATCGTTTGTCATCCCAGACGGAGCATTCCTTCTTTATTTGAGCCATTGAGGCCCCGAGTTCATTCAAGCACGCAGCGACTACTTTTGCCTTCCAAGGGTGCCCCTTGCCGCAAGACCCAGGTTTTCGATCGCCAGCGCGACTCCGAGACACGGACAGTGCGGCAATTTGGACTTCCTTCTCGGCGCCCTCTAAATTGAGGTCCGCAACGAATGATAGGTCGTGAGTGAACACAACGACTTGACGATCCACGGCGAACGCCGCCAGTCGCGTCGCCACGAGCCCACGGCGGACATGATCGAGCGAGTTGACCGGGTCGTCCAGTATGAGCGCAGACTTGGATGCGTCTAACCGTGCCTCAGTAAAGAACGAGGCAAGGCCAAGCGCGGTCCGCTCTCCCTCGCTGAATACGCGTGGGAGCGTGACTTCCTGGCGTGCGCCTTCGAGTTTTGGCTGATGATGCAAAACCCCCTTGTCGGATCGGGTCCGGGTGATGGTGACACGTTCGAGGCGAAGCCGATCAGTCTCGGTAGCGAATGTTTCGCGAATCACTTCGGTGATGCTCTCTTCAGAAAACTCGTTGATTTTCCTGGTAATCGCCCCTGTGGCGGCAGCGGTCTTGGCCGCCTCTAACGCATCTCGTTCTCTTCGGCGTTCGATCTCTTTCACGACTGCCTCGCGCGATTTCTTGGCCTCTTGGATTAGTTCATGCTCAATCCTTCTTCGGCCGAGCTCCACCAGCCGCTTCTGAATCCCATCTGGGCTGCCGAGGCATGCTGCCGTGCTCGTCGTGGCATCGGTGGCTTGCCGCAATCGTTCACGAACGTTGCCCGGATCGATTCCGAATCGAGGCGTCTTCTCCGAACTCGCAATTGCATCGAGAATCTTCGCTTGCGCTTCCTGATAGCACGCCAGCAGGCTGCGCGTTTCGGCTACTAGTTCCGAGTGGCTCATCTCCAGATCTTGCAGGTTGCTTTTCACCTCCTCGGGCGAGTCGTCAAGTTCTGTCAGACGAGCGATCTGCGCGTCGTGTGTACTGAGGGCTTCTTTCAACTGAACCTGAGCGTCGTCCTTGACGAATCGGTCGAATCGAGCGAATCGATCACGTTCGTCTTTCTCAAAAGTCTGGAGGCAGAGTACGCAGCGACTGTCCTCATTCAGAACCGGAAAAGTCTCACCGAGGTATGCAGACTCCTCCGAAAAACGCCTCGCAGACTCCCAAAGAATCTTCCATGGTGAGCTGCCAACGCCGGGGAGTGGCTCTGATTCTAACGAGCGCGCAAGAACGGCTCCCGCTTGCTCGAGAACAAGGAGGTTATCTCGGTGCTGCTGAAGCGTCATCAGTGCTTTGTCTCCGAGCACAGCATTCAGTCGCTCCAAGTGCTTGCGCAGAGCGCCGAGTTTTTCGCCCTGCCGTTTTAGCTTCTTCTTTTCTTTGGCGGGGTCGGCAGATTGCATGGTTGCCTCTTGCTTCTTGAGATTTTGGATGACTTCTCCGGTATCAACGCACTCAATGATCAAAGCATCAAGGTCCTCAGCTAAGGATTGCCCCGAGAGGTCCGTGAGGAATCTGCCAATACTCGTGTTTTTTGCGTCTTCGGGAATGGTGGGCAAGATGTTTATCGACCGGAGATTGCTTTCTAGCTTGACCTCGATGCGGCTCCGGACCTTGTCGCAGGCCTCAATGAGGCCATCCATGACGAACAACGCGGAGGGCCGGTAAGGGAATTCAGACTCCGAGGATACGTATGCGCTCCCGCAGGCTCCGTCGTAAAACAAGATGCGTTTCAAGTCTGGACGTCCCGTGCCCGGCCAATCAACTGTCTCCTTGTCGTCGCCGATCAGAATGGACAGCTCAGCCGTTGGGTTTGCCAACGACGCGTCACGGAAAACATCCGAAAGAACATCCTCTTGGTGCCGTGCTCGGGTGATCCGTTTCAACAGTCTTGCGTATCCGGATTTCCCGCTTCCGTTGTCGCCAAAGATGATGGTTAGGCCTTTCGGCTCAAGTCTTAGGGGCAAACTGGACTCGAGGGCGTTGACGTGTTGAAGCTTGTCAATTGCCACAAGCCGAACCGACGGGTCATTTGGCGTCGTCTGTGGCAGTTGTTTGATGCCAAAGGTCGACTTAGAGAATAGTCTCCCCTCCACGATGCCCTTGACCAGTTCGTCATAGTCTGCGTCAGAGAGTTTATCGCCCGTGGCGACTCGGCTCATGACTTCCCGCTGCCATGTTGGGCGTGTTTGACTCCAGGCGACGATTAACTCCTCTAACGTCATGTGTTTCGTGCTCCACGAATGATGCTGGCTGCGCAACGGCCGTCGATGGTGTTCGGCGAGTCTGGCTGCAATGACCGACATCGCAGCTTGGTGTATTTTGCGAGGGAACCAGGCACACCCAGCGTCATCTCTCCTTGGTTCCGGCGGGACGAGCATTCTGCGGCTTGGATTCCCTGCGTCACTCTGCCGTCTGTTGTCATACCTACCTCGTGGCCCGATTTGGACGAGTCATGGCCTGCCGCAAACTGTGGCGGAAACTCGGAAGAGTTGTGCTCCTCAGAACTCCGATCTCTAGCAGATTCGTACCAACGCCCGACGAAAACACAGGCACTTACGTGCATCCGGTGACAGCGCCTGTCATGGCCGGAGTTTCGCTCTATGTTGTTGACCTGTCAAGTCGTTAAGAGCCATTCAAGAGGGTGATTTGAGTCGATTGACACCGAGGGGGTCGCCGGATGGTAGACGGCGGTTGATGTCTGCGCCTAGATGGCGCTTTGCGCGCATGACCGCCAACGACATGTGGGCGGAGCCCGCGAGTTATAGTGGCTCGTCACCTATCGACCGCGTGAAATCTCGGTACCACTCCTGGCGTTGTTGGCAAAGGTAGATCGTGTCCAAGAGATCAGGACTCGGATGGCCTGCATGAACATTGGCGATGGCCCGGAAATCAGGGATGGGTACGATCTCGACGGGAGCCTCGTCCAAGAACAAATAACCCACCGGCGTGAAGGTCGCCTTGGCAAAAGCCTCAAGCTGCTTGAGCGTCGGGTGAATTTCGCCGCTCTCCCATGCTTTCAGTTTCGGGAACCGCCCAAGGAGCGCGTCCACGCCGAGTCCAGCGCGCCCCCGCGCCCACTGGAGAAGTCTTGGTTTGACGGCGACGCGGTTCATGCGTTTTGATATTCCCTCACGCGGCTGAACTAGGTTATTACGAATTGAGGCTCCTGAACAAAGCCCGATGCATCGGCGAATCTTTAGTTCTCGGGCACAGCGAAGCGGCGCATCCCGATCTGGGCCAGCTGATATCTCAAGTTCTGTTGACGACGGCTCTCACGCGTCCTACTCTCGCTAAGTGAAAACAGTCAGGTGAAGCCGGGGAGCTTTGAGTTAAGTCTCTCGGTGCGGCGTGAGTTTTGTTCTGGAGTGGCGTAGATCGTGCGGGTTGTCTTTGTCTTGGTGGGCTTGGGTCTGTTGGCTGGATCTGGGTCGTATTTCTTTTTCACGCGAGAGAAAGCTGAAGCGGACCGGGTTGCGGAATGGGCGACAGGTCGCAGCGATGTCCTTAGTCGCTTTGGGCATGAGGCCGGTAGCGGCAAAACTGTGGCGGCTTCACGGCGCGGAATTGCGGTGGCTGGCTATGCGCGTTTTCATCGGTCTGGTGAACGAGGTTTGGTGGGGCTTGTCGCTGACGCCGAGCAGACGGGAAGGGTCGCGGTAGATGGGCTACTAGCTGAGATCTACCTGGACGAACTCGGCTATCGCAATGCGGAGGTAGAGCGCTGCCGGGAAGCGGACGCGCACGCGGCCTTGGTTTTGAGGTTGGCGAAAAGTAGGCCTTTATTGGCCTTGGGCTACGTCGAGATGCTGAAGAAGTCGGAGGAAGAGTCGCTTCGTGGCCGAGGCGACGGGCTTTCGCAAATTGAGGTCTTTTTGCGATCTCTAACGGACTCTGAAATCGACTGGGATGGCGTGGGTTCGGGGGCGGGATGGCTGGTGCCGAGCGTGGCGGAGCTTGTGCGAACACACTTCGAAAACCGCGAGCAACCTGAGCTGGCAGCGATCAGCGCGTTCATTGAGAAAGTCCTGGCCCTGGTGGATCGGCACCAAGATCGTGTGCGGTCGATCTTGGAGGCCTTCGGACCTCGGGGCTTGGCGCTATTGATTGAGTGGGATGAGGAAGTCGTCTACTTGATTCATAAAGAACACCTGCCCTGGAACGAAGTGATGATGGTGTTGCTTCGACAGCGTGACTTGTTGTTGCAACGCCGCGCGAAACTGGGGTCGGCACTGGGGGTGTCTGAGTACCTAACCCAGATTGCGCGAAACCGCCCTCGACTTTGGATTGCCGCTCAACGCGGGTTCGGGGCTTTGAGAATTCACGAAGCCAATCCAGAGCACTCGGACTCGATTTTTGAGATGGAGTACGCGGACGAGTTTGGGGTCTTACTGACCGAGAATTTTGAGGGTGCGGCTCTCAAGGGAGCCATCGAAGCCGTCCATCGCTATGGAGGGCTCGCGGGAATGCTGTTGCAGAAATGGAAACATGACCAGCGCTTGGCGGAGGCTTTGGCTGAGCCTGGTGTCGGATCAAAGATCATCATGTTGCTGGCACTAGAAAAGGATGCACTGGGAAAGTACGGATCAAACAAAGAATGGGTCGACAAGGTCGTCGACGAACAGGGGCGACTGCGAGAAGACGGTTGGTGGCGAGATAAAATCCCAGGCGGACAGGTCTTTTATGTCTTTGGCCTTTGGCTTGACGGGAAACCCATCACCCTTGAAGAGATGGGGTTGGCCCTGGTTGACGCGGCTGACTTGACCTTGACGGTCTTGACTTTCGGGGGCTCCGCGGCGGTGTCGGCTGCGGCTAAAATCGGCAGGGGCGCGGGGAAAATCGGTCTCAAAAGGCTTGCGAAGGGTGTCGTTAAGTCAGGTTCGAAATCGGCCGTCAGGCCGTCAATAGGCCGCAATGTAGGATCGATTGCTTTCGGCGCAGTGAAAGAGCATGGCAGGTCGATCGCCGAGATCATGGAGATTGCCGAAGAGTTCGCTACCGGATCGTTGCAAGCGGAGATGCATGATCTTATAGATCGACAGCTCAGGTTTTCTGAGCATGGATCCGTACCCGATGCCGTCCGTCAACAAGAACTCTCGTTGACTGTTCAGCGAGCGCTCAAGATCCTGGCGGCGAACGCCTCTGCGAGTTTCTTTAGAAACAAGCGGCTGGCAGGCCGGGCAACGATGACCGAAACCCGGACCGTCCTAAGCAGGCGACCCAAAAATTCCTGGTTAGAACAACTGAGGCAACTTCCAGATTGGAAAAAAATGCTGAGGGAACTCTCTGACGCCCTTGAACTCTCATCTGACTTGAAGGCTCTGGCGCGTGTGGAAGAAAACGAATCGAGAATGCGAGAATTGGGTGGACGCTCTTTTCTACCGGCGTCGTTGGCCCCAATGCAGGATCTTGGGGCCGATTCAAGTAGCCGGCGAGCAAGCAACTCAGTGGTGGCGGCATTTGCTCTTACCGATGCCCTTTCCGGTCAAGAGTCGATCTTGGACCTCGAGGCTCCATCATCAAAAATAGAAATCGATCAGTTTTTTTCTGAGGCCCTCATGCGCGTCCCGCGCAAGCCGGCTCCGTCAAGACGCGACCCTGCGACGACCGGCTTGGTCATCCTCGGGGGATTGATGGGCCTGGCTCTCTCGACATACTCGATTCGAAATCGAAGGAGCTGACCGAAGTGCCTAAATCAGAATCAGTTTCGAACCCCAAAGCCGATTCGGTCGAAGCGGTTAGCAAGTCGGCGCCTAAGGACGCGCGGAGCGTTGTCCTCATCGGCGCCGTCGCTTCCGGCAAGACGACTTTTCTGGCCGGCCTTAGGGTTGTGGCGGAAACTTCGCGGGACAATGAAATTCAGGTCTTTCCTGGAGATGAGGACACGCAATCTGTCCTCGACGAAGCTCAAGGGTCGTTGCGAAACGGTGTTTGGCCAGCAGCCACCACCACGGCCCACCATCATGAGATTATGATCAAGTACCGAACTGCGACGATCCAGTTGACGGCCTTGGACTATCCCGGCGAAGAACTCGATCGACTTTTGGAGACCTCCGGGTCGCCCGCTGGACGGAAATTGCGTGAGACGCTCAGTAAAGCCGACCGGCTGTTAGTGCTCATCGATCCTCTTCAGCACGTGGACCAGGGTGACCTATCGACTCGGAGGCTGGATAGCGTGATGCGCGCCATTCAATTTTCGGTAGACAAAAACCAAGGCCGACCCGATTCAAGGGAACAACAAGTTGCGGTCATTGTTACGAAGTTTGACCTCCACCTTGAAAATGACTTTAGCTCCAAGAGGGCAGTGGAGGTTCTTAAGCGATCGATTCCTCCATTGCTGCGTAAGATCTCAGCAATCGTGCCCGGTGTGTCCGTGTACCCAGTTTCGTGCACCGGCGCTGGGGCCACAGAGGAGTCTCCGCCGACACAACTCCACCCGCGCGGCTACGAGGCTGTTCTTTCGTGGCTCGCCGACTTAGACCAATTGGACAAGTCGGCCCCAAGACGATTCTGGCGGCGTTACCGCATCCATCTTCTGATGCTAATTGTCTCGGCGGGGATCGTCGGCGCCCTGTGGTGGCGGAACGATCGAGTCAAAAAGATCGCATCACTCGAAAGCTCGCGCGAACTCGACGCGTTGCCCAATATTGATCAACGAAGAATCGATGCCCCGCTATTCGACGAGCTGACCGATAGTTGGTTTCAGAATCGCGAGGCCGAACTCAACGAGCTGTCTACGATCAATCAAGCGCGTGGACTCATCACTCGGCTCGAAGACGCTTCGACAAACGCTTTGTCGGCGGACACAAGGTTGAGGCTCCTTGGCGTGAGCAGCCGTGCAAACGAGAGCCTAGAGGCGATGATTTTCCAACGAGCAAAAGACTCGAAGGGCAAGCCGATCTTCCAAGAACACGCTCAGCAGTATATAGAAGAGTATCCGCACGGGAAGTTCTCAGATCGCATTCGTAGTTGGACCAATGCCCAACGAAATGAGTTCATCCAAAGCCTCGCGAAGATTGTCCGCGACATTCAGATCACGAACCGCGACTCTCTGACTAGAAAATCCAATGCCATCAAAAGTTACCTCGATCAAGCCAAAGACATCGGGACCAATCGCAACAAGATGCAGCGCGCGCTTGAGCTTTGCCAGCTTTTGGCCACTAAGTCCCGGTGGACGATCCGAGTCTTAGCGGTCGGCGAGTTTACCGGAAATCGTGACCACGGATTCCGCATTTACATGAACGACAAACACGATGACGATGACTGCGTTTTCCAAGGCGGCGTCGAGGAAAAAGCAAGGCACAGCACCTACAACGAAAGCAAGACCGTGGACTGGGGGCCTGGCGATAGTTTCGCCTTGGTCCTTTACGACTGCAACTGGTGGAACCAATGGGCCGCTTGGACCAAACTCTACGGCCCCATCGCGATCCTCGGATGTCACGGACGCATTCAGTTGGAGTCCAAGGCCGACAACTTCAGCAAGGATGATTTTGACGGTACTCCATACTTTAAGGCTGAGGTTGAGGAGTTACGGGCCGGAGATCTCGAAATTGCCCGCGACTTCATCTACCCGGGACACAAGTGGTAAACGGAAAGGCTCCAGCCCCATTGGTGTGGGGAAAGCTTCCAGAAGACCCTCGGGGAGGCTATGGCTTCCTAAACGAGCCTGAACACGAGCCGGCTACCGAAAACCTCAAGACTTGGGTCCAAGACCATCTCTTCGGTGCGCTCGCTTGGCGCGAGACTTCGACCAAAGCACACGAGCCGGCTTTCGCCTACTGTCGCAACCCAGAGATTGACTTCTTGGCGCGGATTTGCGACGAGGGGACCACTCGCGGCCGCAGCCACGCCATGCGTATTGAAGCGGTATTAGTCGCCAATTCTGAATCATCAAGAGAGCCCTTTGAGTGGGCCAAGCTCGATGCGCTTTGGAGCGAAACTCTTCAAGAAGGCAACTCTGTCGTGCCGACGAGTTTGAGCCAAACGAGCGCAATCGGCCCAACGCTTTTGTTCTCAAGAGCCGATCGTTCTTTGCGAGTGGCGAAGGACAGCTCAATTCGTTGGGCAGAATCGGCGCGCCAAAGAGAAGTTCAGCGCGAAGAACCGGCGCTCCCAAAGTCTCCCAATGCCTCGCGCCCAGTCATGCCTGCGCCGCCGCCTCAACCGCCAAGAGAGAGTTCGAAAATGGAACGCAGGGTCCTCGTTGCACTGGGGATTGTCACGTTGATCCTGGCCATTGTCGCATGGAGTCAGTCCGATCAGATTGACTCAATCCAATCCGAAAATAAGCGCCTTCTGAATCGAGTTGACGAGTTAGGAAAGAGCAATCAGCTCCTCAAGGTACGGAGTTTTGACTCGGTCCAGGCCCGCATGAGTGCTGAGGATCGACTGGCGGAGGAACAGTTGCTTTTGGAGAATGTCGAGGGGCGCGCAAGAATCAGTGAGCAGTCAAATCGAGACATCGAAGAGAAGCTAAGACGTGTTCGCAACGCTCTGACCTCACCCGAAACGGTGTCAAGATCTCGTCTGCTAGAGATAGTCAACTCAAAGTAGTGGTTCCATCTGAACCGGTCTCTAGACGGCGGTTGAGACCTTCGGAAAGTGGATTGACCGGGTGTTTGCGTTCATTCGTCTTCTCACGGATTGATGATGAGAGTTCCGGTTCCCTCGAAATCATACAGGTGCCGAGCAAGACTCTCACAGCTCAAGATCCCGCGCTGGGCCCTTATTACGTTCAAGGTCAAGTTCGCTCCAATCTGGGCCGTTCATCAAGAACTCGACTAGGCTCGGCTTTGCGCCCGTGAGCCTTTGATATTCCTCTTCGGACAGAACATAGACCGCGTCGTTGCGGCGCTCGATTCGTTGAGGTCCCTCTTGCATGGCAAGCCGGACGACTTCACTGAATTTGTTTTTGGCTTCGGAAAACTCCCAGATCACGAGCTTACCCTCCAGACAAAACCTAACTGATCTATGTCTTTGGCGGCTGTGTTGAGCTGAATTCTGAGCTCTTTTGCTAGGTGAGGCCAACAGGTCATGGAAGTTGGTCAGAAATGAAAACGGCCGACTCGGGGTGGAGTCGGCCGCTGCTTTGGGTGGGCTGTTGGAAGATTGGGCTGCTTAGTTGGCTTTGGTTTCGGCTTTGGCTTTGAGGTTTTGGAGGCCTTTGTCGTAGATGGTGGTGACGAGGCCGGGGACGACGGCGGCCATGATGCCGCCGAGGAAGCCCTTCATTTCGCCCTTCATGGTCCAGGTGACTTTGGTGCCGTCGCCGTCGGGGCTGTAGATCATTTCACACTTGGCGGGTTGGGGGTCGTCGCTGCCGGGGGAGGTGATGGCCATGTCGTAGGCGAGGCCGGTTTTGGGATCGCTTTTGGTGAAGGTGAGGCTGCCGGAGCCTTGGTCGCTGGTCCAGGTTTGGGAGGCGCCGACGCCGACGGTTTTGGCGCCGAGCGTGACCTTGACGCCGGGGTCAGCTTCTTCGAAAGGCGTCCACTCGTCCCACTTTTTGAGGTCGCCGACGTAGGCGTGGATGGCTTCGGGTTTGGCGTTGATCGTGATGGAGGACTCGACCGAGTAGTCCTTGTCGAGCATGAGGGCGGCGCCGACGAGGAGGGCTACGAAGAGGACTAAGAGGATGAGGAGGATCTTTAGGATCTTCATGAGTGGGCGCGGGCTCCGGGATTTGTGGTTTTGCGGGAATGAGGTCGAGTACTGACGCTGGTTTTGGTCAGAGCTTTCGGACCTCGGATTTGGGTCTTTGACTGTGGTCGAGGTTAGCGAACTGGCCTGAGAGCGGAAAGGGGCGCTGGGGTCGGTGTTGTCGCCCGAATCTGGCAGAATAGGGGGTTCTTGACGCCTAAGGAGAAGCTTTGCCCATGTCTGGCCCGCTGTCTGAGCACTTGAAGAATGTACTGCCCGAATCTGATCCTGAAATTGCGGCCCTGATTGGGCGCGAAAAAGATCGGCAAAACGATGGGGCGGAGCTGATCGCCTCGGAGAATTTTGTTTCGCCGGCGGTGATGCAGGCGGCCGGTTCGGTGTTGACGAATAAGTACGCCGAAGGACTTCCGGGCAAGCGCTATTACGGCGGTTGCCATGTGGTGGATGAGGTTGAAGATCTGGCGCGGGAGCGGGCGAAGAAACTCTTTTCCTGTGACTGGGTGAACGTTCAGCCGCACTCGGGGGCTTCGGCGAACTCGGCGGTCTATCTGACTTGTTTGAAGCCCGGCGAAAAGCTGCTGGGTTTGGATCTTGCGCATGGCGGACACCTGACACATGGCTCGCCCGCCAACTTCTCCGGCATTCTGTACGAAGCCCATTTTTATGGGGTGGAAAAAGACGGCGCTGGTGCCGGTCGCATCGACATGGACAAGGTGCGTGAACGTGCTTTGAAAGTGCGGCCGAAGATGATCTCGATCGGGGCGAGCGCCTACTCGCGTGATTTTGATTATCGCGCGTTTAGAGAGATCGCGGACGAAGTGGACGCGATTTTGTGGATGGACATGGCACACACCGCGGGGCTGATTGCGGGTAAGCATCTGTCAGACCCCTTGCCGCACGCTCATATCGTGACGACCACGACGCACAAGACTTTGCGCGGCACCCGCGGCGGGATGATCTTGATCGGGAGTGACTACGAAAACACTCTTGGCAAAGTGGCGCGCAAATCCGGGCGAGTGAAGATGATGTCCGAGCTTTTGGACTCGGCGGTTTTTCCGGGCATGCAGGGTGGACCCTTGGTGCACGGCATTGGAGGAAAGGCCGTGGCCTTTGGCGAGGCCTTGCAACCTTCGTTTGTGGACTACGGCGCGCGGGTGATTGAAAATGCCCAGGCCATGGCCGAAGCGTTGACGGAGCGCGGCTACCAACTGGTGTCAGGAGGGACCGACAATCACCTCATGCTCGTCGATTTGTCCAACAAAGATATCAGCGGCAAAAAAGCCGAGCGGGTGCTCGGTGCCGCAGAGATTACGGTCAACAAAAACATGGTTCCCTTTGACCAACGTAGCCCGATGGTGACGAGTGGTATCCGCTTGGGCACCGCGGCGATGACGACGCGGGGCTTGGGACCGGATGAATTTAGAAGGCTCGTCGCGATGATCGACGAGGTTATCTCCAACGCCGACGACGAAGCGGTCTTTAGCCGCGTGGCCGGCGAAGTGCGCGAGCTTTGCCATGCCTTCCCGCTCTACGCCTGAAAACACGGTAGATATTGGGCGTTTTGCGGACCGCCTGGTTGCGCATCGCGTCATCCCTTCGCGCCCGGCGCGCTACGGCGAGTTTCCTAAAGAACTCCGGCCGGAGCTGCAGGACGCCATTCAAAGTTTCGGCATTGAAAAGCTCTATTCGCACCAGTCCGAAATGGCAGAGCGCGCCCTTTTAGGCGACAACGTGGTGATCACCACGGGGACGGCCAGTGGTAAATCACTGGGCTATCTAATTCCGATCATCCAGCGGATTTTGGAACGCCCCGAGTCGCGGGCGATCTTGCTGTTCCCGACCAAGGCTTTGGCGCAAGACCAGTTGCGCGGCGTGCTCGAGATCGTGGCGCCCTTGGGAAAGATGCGGGTGCAAGCTGGGGTCTACGATGGCGACACGCCACCGGTAGAGCGGCGGCGCATTCGTGAATCTTGCAACCTGATCCTGACCAACCCGGACATGCTGAACACCGCCTACTTGCCGAATCACGGCCGCCGGGGTTTTTCGCACCTTTTTCGCAACGTTGACTTTGTCGTAGTCGACGAGATGCACAGCTACCGCGGTGCCTTTGGCTCGCACTTTGCCAATCTCATGCGGCGTTTTCGGCGGATCTGCCAGCACTATCATTCCAACCCGCAGTTTTTGTGCAGCTCGGCGACTATTGCGAACCCGGTGGAGTTGGCGGAGAAGCTGTTTGACCTTCCCTTTCACTTGGTGGAAGAAGACGGTTCGCCTTCGGCCGGCAAAGACGTTCACTTTTGGCAGCCGCCGATTGTGGATCATGATTTTCGGCGGGGCGTGGTCCAAGAGATGTCGGACTTTTTGCCCGAGCTGATCCATCAACGCTTGCGCACCATCGCCTTTTGCCGCTCGCGCAAAGAAACCGAAGTCGTGCTGAAGGAAACCCGCGATGCCTTGATGGATGTTGATGGGGGGCACAACGAAGCCCATCTCATCGCCGGATATCGTGCGGGTTACACCCCGGTGGAGCGACGAGCGGTTGAGAAAAAGTTGATGGACGGCGACCTCATTGGCGTGGTGAGCACCAATGCCTTGGAATTGGGCGTCGACATTGGCGCCTTGGAAGTCGTGGTGCAGGGGGGATTCCCCGGTACCCGCGCGAGCTTTTGGCAGCAAATCGGACGCGCGGGGCGTAGGCAAAGTCGAGCTCAAGCTTTTGTGATTTTGCGCATGACTCCGATGGATCAGTATCTGGCCTTAGACCCGGATTGGCTCATCAACAAAAGCGCTGAACACGCGGTGGTCGATCGTGACAACCTGACGATTCAGTTGGCGCACATCCGCTCGGCCGCGGCCGAACTGCCGCTGACTTTAGACGACGCGGCTTTGTTTCCAGACCTCGGTGAAACGATTCCTCTGCTGGTCGAAGCCGGCGAGTTGAACCAAAGCTACGGCACCTTTCAGTGGACGGGGAACGCCCACCCCGCGGGTGACTTCAGCCTGCGCAACGTCGATCGCGAGCGCTTTAAGATCGTTAACCGCGAAAGCGGCGACACCTTGTCTGAGATGAACCGCATCCAGACTTTCCACGAGGCTCACTGGCGCGCGGTTTACCTTCACGATGGCATGCAGTATTTGGTCGAGGAGTTGGATTTGGTCGGGCATCAAGTCTTGGTAAGGCCGGTGGAACAAAACTTCTACACCGAACCCGATATCCGCATTGCGACCCAAGTCCTGAACACCCAAGACCAGCGCGAGCTAGGGCGGACGAAGGTTTGGTTTGGCGATGTCAAAGTCGATGACACGACCATCGGCTACAAGATGCTCCAGTTTCACAACCACCAAAACCTCGGGTACGAAAGCCTGCCGTCCAAACTCACGGTTGAGCTTGAGACCGAAGGAACCTGGATTGCCGTACCCCAAAACGTTGCTCAGGTTTTGGGCGATGAAGGTGATGACTATTTACGAGGCGTGCTGCACGGCATCGTGAGCTGCGCTCGCATGCAGACAATGGCCGAAGCCTCGGATCTGAACGCCACGAGCTTTCACTACAGCGAAGAAGAAACCGGGCGGACGCTGACGGCCTTGGTCCTCTACGATTCTCACCCCGGAGGCTTGGGGTTTGCGGCGCGGAGTTTTGATGAGATTGAGGCGATCCTTGAGGCCGCGTCGAAACTGGTGATGGGCTGTGCGTGCAAGTCGGGTTGCCCGGCCTGCGTGGGCGACTACCACCTGGATCGTAAGCTGGTGGCTTGGGCTCTTTCCAATCTCATTGCAGAGTCGGCGCCGCCCAAAGGCCGCCGAGTGCGGCCGCAGCCGCTGCGCCAGTCGGTGATTTCTCGGCAGAGTTTCGATCAGCTCGCTTCGGTGTGGTCTGAGTTTGTCTTAGGCCTTCCGCGTGGCGGTGAGGCGGGAGTCGACTTTTTGCGCCAGATCGAGACGGTGCGCACGCACGGTGCGCGCTTGATCCTCGAAGTGCAAAGCCCGGGAGTGATCTCTTGGATACGCGATGAGGCGACGAAGAGTCGCCTTGAGAATTTGATCGCGCACTACGTGAACACGCCGGAAGGGTTTTCGATCGACGCCGAACTGCAAGAGGGAGCCGACGCCAGCGCTGATTTTCGCAGTCGTAAGCTTCGGCGGCGGCTTGAAGACCTGCACGCGGACAACGAGAGTGAAGAACTCGGTCCCTAACCGGGCCAAGAGACCCGGTTCCTAACCGGGATCGAGGGGCTCGGTCCTTTTAGCCGGGGCCGAAGAGTTTGGTCCCTGTCACATCAGAAAGGTCGGAGCCGATGGGGTTCGAGGAGCTCGCCGCTCAACTACGAGCCGCGCGCAGAAAAAAGCGAGACCGGCCAGCCGAGTCCTCTCATGCAGCCGTTTTTTCAGAATCGGTCGTGGCCGAGGCTAAGGCCACGATGCCCGAGCCTCGCAAGGCCGAAGCGTCGCCGCGCGAGCTGTTCGTCCCGAAGGCAAGTTCGCTTCAGCTCGAAATAAATCCCGAAGACCTAAAGCGCCTAGCTGAGCTCGAACTTTCGCATCCCAAGTTGGCGCAGCGCCTAAAGGGCCTCAACCCTCAACAACTGAGGGTGGTGTTCGCCGACGATGCCGCCGCCGTCGTCGAAGCCCAGGTCGGCAGTGGCAAAACCACGGTCTTGATCGAAAAGATCCTCTACTTACACCTCGCTCTGTCGGTGCCGCTCGCAGTGATAACGGTGATGACGTTCACCAACAAAGCTGCGCGCGAATTGCAGACGCGCTTGGCGGAAGCGCTGCCCGGGGTTGATATCACCGCCTGCAAGATCAGCACTTTTCACGGCATGGCACGGCGGCTCCTAAGTTTCGAATTGGATTTGACTTCAACCGGCTATCGCCCCAGTTTTACGATCCTGACACCGGGCCCGCGGCGAGCGATGCTGAACGATCTTGCGAAACGCGATGGCATGCGGATTTGCTATCAACAAAAAATCGATCGACGCTTAGAGGCGTATCGTAATGGCCGTGATCTTTACGGCAACATGAAGAAACCGGATGACATCGGAAAACTTCGGGAGTGTTTTGTCGCCGAAAAGATCCGGCAAAACGTCATGGACTTCGATGACCTCATCGAGCAATCGTTGAAGGTGATGCCCAGCCTCGCCGCCGAGGCCCGCCCCGCGTGGATCATCGTGGATGAGTACCAAGACAGCGACCCCCGCCAGATCGAATTCGTTCGCGCGCTGGCCGCCGATCACAGCAAGATCTTAGCGGTGGGCGACCCTCGGCAAGTGATCTATTCCTGGCGGGGTTCTCGAGCGGCCGTGTTTGATGAGTTTCGCCAGCGCTTCGATGCGGTCACCTACGATCTTTCGCTCAACTACCGCTCGCGGGCTACGATCTTAGAAGCGGCGTCTTGCGTTTTGGGACGACAAGCGGGGCGCATTCAACCGACGCGCGAAGGCGGAGATCCCATCGTCGTTCGCCGGCACCACGATGCTTTTCAAGAGGGTCTTTACCTCGCGAAACGGATTGAGGAATTGCGCGAAGCCGAAGGCATTGACTTCGATGAGATCGCCATCTTGGTACGGACCAAAGATCAGGTCAGAGCCATCGTTGAGTCCTTGGAAGACGCCGATATCCCATTGAGATTTTCTGGCACGATGTCCACGGCCGAACGACCCGCCCTTGGCTACGCATTGAGCCTTTTGCGCTGCGCTTCGAATGCTCGTGACTTCCCCGGTTTTATCGAGGTCCTTCTCGATCCTAAATTCGGGGTGTTGGCTGACGATGATCAGGTCGACAGGTCGCGACTCAAGCAATTGGCCATCAGCTCTGAGCGGGCGACGGAAAGTTCGGCAGAGCGCATCTTGGCCTTGACCGACGAAATCCCGCAGCCGGCCGCCGCCGCGGTGGCGAAAGCCTTGGCGGAAGCGGTTTGGTCATTGATTGACGACCTGAACGACGAAAAGCAGGCTTTGGACGTCGATGCCCTTTTTTCCAGATTTGGTTTTCAGCACGGACTCAAGCCGAGGTCCTCGGCTTACCCCGAGTCTTGTCGCATCGTTCGAGAAGTCTTGAGGCGGCTTGTCGAGGCCTTGGGTGGTGATCGCGATTCGAAAGTTGGGCTGAGCGATTTCGTGGCGATGGCCGCGATGGGTTCTTTTGCCGACGATGCTGGGTTCGCTGAACAAGGCCGCGATGAGTCCGGCGTGAGCGTCATGACACTGCATGCCGCGAAGGGCTTGGAGTTTGACTACGTGTTCATGAGTGGCCTAAACCGAGGGATGATGCCCCTGGCGGCGGCGCGGACGCCGGCCCAACAAGAAGAAGAGCAGCGCCTGTTGTTTGTGGGGCTTACGCGTGCGCGCGAACAAGTTGAGCTTTCTTGGCTCACGAACCCTCCGGGGTTTTCAGGAATCGGCGAGCCAAGTCCTTATCTCAGCCGTATCCCCAAAAGGCTTTTGGATCGCCAAGACTTAGGCACTGCGGTCGCTGAGGCGCTGACACCGCACCTTGAGTCGAAGTCGATTAGGTCTCAGGCTGAAGTTGAGCCGCCGAAAGGACAGCCCTGGCGCGTGGGCCTCGCCGTGACGCATCCCCAGTACGGGCCGGGGGTCATCACAAAGTACGAAGATAGCGACGTCGACTGCCTTTTTGATAAGTTCGGTAGTAAGCGCTTCAACATCCATTTTTGCTCCTTGGTGGTGCAAAAGGAACAAGGTGAATGAGACCGAAACTTCCCGACAACTTGCGTCGAACGGCCACGCTTGAGGTTTGGGTAACCCCGTCCGAGCTGGAGGAGTTTCGTCACCTTGCGGTGCAGCGCGGTTTTCGGCGACGGGTCCCTGGATCGGAGCCTGCGGTTTATCGCGGGGATTTGTCGCGTTTGGTTCAGGTCTTGTTGCAAGAAGCCGCGGCGGACCAAAAAACCTGGCGACGTCTTTTGCCGCGTTTACAAGCGAACATGACGCCGACGTCGAAGTCGCGGCGGGGTGATCTGGTGAAATTCCAAATGAGGGTGAGGGAGGTTTGGCTGCTGCGCATTCGCAAGCTGGCCGAAGAATCCGGGCATTGCCATGGCGGGCGCGGGAATGTGTCGGCCTTTGTGCGCAGCCTGCTCCAGTTGCAACGGCGCGATGCCGCACAGCGCGGATAGTCCTTAGCGGTCACAAGCCCCGTCATTCCAGAGCTTTCCGGTAAATCGTTCGAAAAGATGTCGCTGACAAAGTCGAGAATTCTTGACCCTCAAGATTCAGTTGGCAAGGTCAGACTATCACCTTCTTGCGCCAGTTAGACGGACGAGCCGCCCGGAACCAGCCTGGCCGGAACTGACCACACAAATACCTTTGAATTCTTCAGGAGCCTCTTTGTGAAGCACATCGCATTCATCACTGTCATGGTGGCCCTCGCCGCCTCACTTTCCGCTCAAATTGCCAAGCCCGATTTTAGCAACGTCAGCGACATGTCGCTGCTTGGATCGGCGGCGCAAGAAGTCAACGACTTGAGGATTACGGACACGCTGGCCAACCAGACGGGCAACGCTTGGCATTTGTCTCAACAGGGCGTCTTGGCGGGATTTGAGACGACTTTTGACTTTCGCATCACGCCGGGCCCGGTGTTGGCGGAAGGCATGGCTTTCATCATCCAAAATGCTGCTGCCGGATCGAATGCGGTCGGCGGAACGATTTGGCGTCTTGGCTACTCGAACATCCCGAACTCGATCGCGATTGAGATCGACACCTTCAATGACGGCTTCATCAACGACACCAGCAGCAACGAGCTCAGTGTTCACACGAGGGGTTTACTGGGCAACGACGAGAACGAGAATTTCTCGATCGGGCGGACGACGCCAGCCATCCTGCTGTCGGACGGCAATGTCCACACCATGATGATTCGCTACGTCCCGGGATTGCTTGAAGTCTTCATTGACAACTTGGTCACGCCGCTGTTGTCAATCAACTACGACTTGTTGGCTGGCGGCACTTACTTGACGGGCGGTTCAGCCGGAGGACTTAGCCTCCCGAACGGCTTGGCTTGGGTTGGGTTTTCGGGCACGACCGGTGCTGGTAATCTCAACGAAGAAGTGGATATCTTGAACTGGACTTTCACTTCTAACTCGCCTTTGGACCCTTGCTTTTCCGGCAACGTTGATGCGGCCAACGGCGACCCGGTGGATGCCTTGACCGTCAACGGCTCGCGCGGTGACTTTTTCCGCCACGTCACAACGGATACTTTTTTGCCCTTGTCCTTTGAGATGGCCACGCCGCCCGCAAACACCGGCCCTGCCAACTTCATCATCGTTGGCCAGATCGGTGCTGCCGATGGCAGCGAGATCTTCTCGACGGTCTTTGGTGATGTGTGTTTCCCGGTCGATGTCGCGGTTCACTTGCCGACGACCTTTACGCTTGTGAACACCTTCCCAACTTCTTCTCCTGGGCTTTTACCCGCCATCGCAACGCCCTGGAATGTATCGCTGCCCCTTGGTCTTAGTTTCCCGACTGTCTTTAGTCTCCAAGGAGCGGTCGAAGATGATTCGGCGTCCACGGGCGTTGCGATCACCAATGCGGTGATTGTGGAGGTCGTTGTGGCTCAAGCACCGACCCTCGCTAACATTGTGCCGCTGAGTGCACCGGCAGGAGATCCTGTGACGATTTCGGGAACAGGCTTTAATCCGAACCTCAGCTTGGTGGTTGATGGCAACACGGTCGTCCCCACTTCGGTGTCGGCAACCCAGATCGTCTTTGCCTATCCGGCGGGAGTTGCCTGCGACAGCACGGTGATGATCAGCAATCCAGATGGTCAATCCTTGTCGTCTGCTTTCAATCCGACGCCGGTGGTCATCAACACCGTCAACAGCACAGGGCCAGCGGCCGGGGGAACTACTTTCATCGTCCTTGGGACTGGTTTTTCCCCAGGATCTGCGGTCACCATCGGCGGTAGCGCCGCCACCGTCTTGACGGCCACCGCCGCGACCTTGATCATCAGCACACCGCCCGGCGTCACCGGCTCGGCCAACGTCGTCATCACCACGCCCGGCGGCTGTTCGGTCACCACGACCTACACCTACTTGTAGACATCAACTGAGTCTTCATACGAGTCCAGCGAACTAAGCAAGAGGTCGAGCACTTGTATCGAACTTGGGTTATTCTCGCTGGGCTCGTTGTGACTTTGGGCTTAGCCGCAGGCTGGCTGGTCTGGGAATTGGGCGGCGACGAAGGTGACTTTGTCGTCGAGCCAACATCGGCGTCGAAAGGCGACTCCGATGCCGTGTCACGGCCCCTGCTGGCGGCGGCGACTAAGGATGCCCGATTTGATGAAACGGCGGCACCCGTTGAGTCCGCCGCTGAAGAACGAGATTCAACTTCTCCGGTGCTCCATTGCAGAGTAATTGACTTCCGGGGAATGCCTGTGGCGGGGGCCACCGTAAAGTTTTGGCCATCAAATCAGTCTTCGATTCTTGTGGGGCGTCCTGAGGGATTTGCGACGGGTGCTCACCCGAAGAGACAATCAGCTACCACCGACGCCGTGGGCAAAGTGGCATTTTACGATCTCGCACCCGGCCGCTACGAGCTTGCCGCCTCGACCGAGGATGCGGCGGGTTGGAGTCGTGCTGTTGTTGTTGATCCTGAGGAAATTGACCTGGTTCAGCGGCAACGAGATATCGAGCTCGTCCCGTGTCGTAGATTCGCAATTGTCGTCAAAGACGAAAGTGATGAGCCCATCGAATCTGCTTTGGTCGCGCTTGTCGATCCCGATTCGAAAGTCACGAGTTGGCATCTAGATGCTTTGAAAGGAGCCGCAATCTACGCGCACGGCATCACGAACGCAGCGGGTCAAGTTCAGATAACCGCACTTCGTGATGCGATTTATCGGTCGTTAGAACTCGCCGAACGCATCGACATTGTGATCCCTCGCTTTGGAGGCAAGGCGTTCAAAAAGCGTTTTGAACTCGACGATCGACGAGCCTTCGAATTCGAAGTCACGATCTCGCGGCCGGTGACGCTCGAGTTTCAGCTCGGCGAGGATGGAGCGGCTTTGCCCGCCCCAGGGATCTTCATCAACTCCGGCGAAGAGTCCCAAAAACCACATCGTGAACACATTCAATCGAGTTCATCGCACCCCAGTGTGGTGGCCAGAGCGGTTGATCGACTTGCCAACCACTGGGCCTTTGAGATCCCGGAGGGAGGATTGCGCCTGGCGGCCTTCGAACCCAACGGAAAGGCCACTATCACCATTGAGCTGCCCGGAAAAAACGACTCTCACCAAGTGGTTGATCTTCCCGCGCAGGGATCAAAGCGCGTGACGCTCGATTGGGCTGCAGCCTCTCGACAGGCTGGGAACACCGCCGCCAAGCGGGCGCGAGTCAGAGTCAGTCTGCGGGACGAAAAAGGAGCGGTAACGCGCCTAAAGAATCGCCTTTCCGTCGTGATTCGAACTCGCGATGGCGAGCCCTTGGATCTTGTCATGGCCAAGGACTCGCCCAGTGGCTGCCTGGAGTTCTTAGTCGAAGCGCACGTGGAAGGCACGGTCGTCGTATCTTCAGACGCTCGAGTCGGTGGGTTCTTGGGGCGTCGAGAACGGGAGTCCCCGGTCATCGCCGCGTTGGGGTTCTGGCCCCCTATCACCAGGCGAAGTAATCGACCTCGGCGTGGTCGAGGTCCCTCAACTCCCCTTCATTGCTAGTGGGGTCGTCGTTGACCACAAGGGCTCGCCACTTGCTTCTGTTCACTTCAGGGCAAGCGCACAAGGTTGGGGCTCACCGTGGGCCTCTGGACATGACAGCTACTTTTCCGCCACTTCCGATGATCGTGGGCATTTCGAAGTTCGAGGCTTGTTCGGCGACCAGACTGAATTGTCACTGACGACTGGGGGAGAGTATCAAGTCGAGCCCCTGCCGTTTGTGGTGGGGGCCCAGGATCTTCTTGTCGTCGCCTATCCGCAGGGGGGAACTAGGGGTTACTTGCTGTATTCGGATCCGCGCATTTTGACCGAGGTCAGATGTCGACTCACATGCGAAGACGATGGCGAGTCGCATCATGTTCGACTGAATGCAAATGGCGCCGTGATCGCCACAGGACTCCCGGCTGGGTCCTATGCCTTCGCCCTCGACTTACATCGTAAAAGGATCAAGTCGTTTTCCGGCATCGTTGTGAAGTGGGGAGAAGTGACAAAGCCCTCAGAGTTGCAGGGTCATAGAGTTCGCACCGAACGCGAGTATCTCGATCTGCGAGTTTTGGACCCCGATGGTGAAGCTCTCGTCGGGGCGAAGGTCGGCTATGCGGCGACGCCTAGAAAGGGCGGAAGCCGTGGAGAGACCGAGGCCAATTCGGCTGGTCTAGCGCGAATTTTGGCGAAGCCCGGCGAGAGCCTGGATCTTTGGGTGACGCTGCCCTATGGCTGGAAACGGAACTCAAAACGGCAGATGCTCATTGCAAAAGCTCTCGGCATCACCCTGCCTCACACCATTAAGCTGCAATGGAACGCTGCGCTCGGGAAAGTTCCTGCGCCACGGCGTCGCTGAATTCAAGGGCCCCGTGCTCGAAGATCGGACTATCAACATCGAGATCAGCGACGAGCACTGGGTCAAGATTGCGGAGCTGATCAAAAAGTACGAAGCCGCAGAGTGAGCAGGTCCCAGGGCGTCTAATCGGCGAGGAATTCGATCTCGCCACCGGGCAAAAAGTAAAGGATGAGCATCGTGCCGTCGGTGACGGTGGGGATGTGAGTGGAGTCGGGCGGGTAGCAAACCCAGCCCTCGGGTTGGCCGTCGAATTTTGGCGTACCGTCGATAGCGAAGCATAAGTCAAGCTCGCCGTTGGGATGGCGGTGACGGGGGCCGGGGGTGGACATCAAGACGGCGTCGACGCTGAAGCCCTGAAGGTCCTTGGCGACCCGGCCGAACTTCACCGATCCGGCCTCCTTGGGCATCAGCCAACCCTCTTTCCAGCCCGCGATGGCCTCCTTGCGGATCTTCTGCAGACTTTCTGAGTCGAGGGGATGGGTTTCGTTGAGGTCGTCGCCTACTTGTTTGCCGTCTTCAATGTCGACGGCAGTGAGATCGGTGGCAAGAGGGCGGAGCAGCTCACAAAATTCATCTTTGGTCATGATGTTTGGTCTCGGCAGTTCTGAAGGAGGGTCAACATCGCCGCGCGAAGTTCGGCGAGTTCAAAGGGCTTGATCAAAAAGGGATTGCCGGTTTTGTTGAGAAACCGGACGGTGTCTTCGTTGCTGACGTCGCCGGTGGCAAACAGCACTCTTTGCGCTTTTGCGGGGTCTTTTTGTTTCAGCTCAGCGAAGAAGCTGGGGCCGGATAAATCGGGGAGCTTGACGTCAACGAGGGCCAAATCGAATTCTGAATTGAGGAGCTTGCTAAGGCCCGCGCGGCCGCGATCACAGGTTTCAATCTCGTGCCCTTCTAGGCTGAGGATGCGCTGGTAGGTTTCAGCGGTGTTGCGGTCGTCGTCGACGACGAGAATCTTGAGCGCGGGAAGGACGGCTTGGTCGCCTTCGGCCACTGTTGGCGTTAAAGGCTGCGGAACGGTTGCCGCGGAGTTTTCGATGTTGCTCAAGGTCAGACGGACCCGGCCGCCCCCCTCGAGCCGATTGCTGGACTCCCAGCGGCCGAGATGCTCACGCACGACGCGGCGGCATATTTGAAGACCTAGACCCGCGTTCAAGCCCGGCTCATCCAGATCGAAATGCTCGGGGAAACCCGGCCCCTCGTCGTCGACTTCGATCACCAGATCGAAACCCTTTGAAGACGGTCCGAAGCGAATGGTCACGCGACCTTCGGATTCGTTTTTTGCCATCGCGTCTTCCGCGTTGCGCAGCAGATTCATGACGAGCCGCTTGACGTCTTCGGGCCGGCCACGAAAATCGAAATCGGGCCCAGTGGCGACGGCGCGAACGACAATTCCCGAAAGGCGCGCGGGCCGTCCTTCGAGGGCGCTGCTTAGCATCTTGACGGGCTGGAACTCTTCAACCGGGGCGTGGCGGTCCGAGGAGAAAAACAATAGGTCGTCGACAATAGCGCGGCACTGAGTGGCGTTTTCTTTGAGATTCGCGATGAGCCGTTGATCGCCCGCTTTCGCGTTTCGCTCCAAGATCTCCGCCAAGGCCATGATGGAACCTAAGGGGTTTCTGAGGTCATGGACGACCTCCGCTAGACGAGCGCCCATGCTCTCAAGGCGTTTACTTTGTTGCGGCTTCGAAGTTTGCTCGGTCATGGTCAGCTTTTTGTCGTGCCGAGGTCTCGTTGGCCTCGACGCCTCAGTGAGATCAATTCGGCGACGACGGATACGGCGATCTCGTCCGGGTTTTTGGCGCCGATGTCGAGCCCTACCGGGCACTTGATGCGTTCGCGATCCGAGGTGGGATGGCCTTCTTTTTCAAGGTCTTTGAAGAACTGAATCTTTTTGGCGCGGCTGCCAATGATGCCGATGAAGCGAACGGGAGTGCCCAAGGCCCACTTCATGACTTCGTAGTCGTGATTGTGGCCGCGCGTCACTGAAATCAGGTAGCAGTTGGGACCAAGGCTTAGATGC
The DNA here is from genome assembly GCA_036479435.1 of Planctomycetota bacterium. Classification (GTDB taxonomy): domain Bacteria; phylum Planctomycetota; family DRQF01; genus JAZGFI01. Next base: position 25,293 of record JAZGFI010000117.1, read on the forward strand.
TTGCCAATATCATCGAGCTCGGCGCATACAACGCGGTCGGCGTCGGGGAACTTCTCGGCGTTGGCGAAGTCGGGGCGATCATCGAAGACCGTCAGCTTAAATCCCGACCGCGCGGCCAAATCGGCAATCTTGGCCCCGACGTGGCCGCAACCGACGACGTAGACCTCGGGTTCATTGAGTGGCTCGACCATGACTTCGAGTTTACCTCCGCAAGCTAGTCCCGTGCGTTCGGCTTCAAGACCGGAAAGGCTGAATTGCATCTTTCGGGGGAGACCGGTGTCGAGGCAGTCCAAGGCCGATCGAATAACATCGGCCTCAAGGCAACCACCGCCGATGGTCCCAATGATGCTGCCATCGCCGAGCACCACCATTTTTTGCGCGAGCTTTCCGGGCGTTGAGCCTTTGGTGTCCACAATGGTGGCCAAGGCCGCGAGAGTTTGTTCCCGGCGCAATCTTACGATGGCTTGATAGATGTCCTCGGGCATTGAGAGTTCTAACAAAAGGAGGTTTGGGGGCGGAGCGTGAATGGAGAGCGGGACTCGAAGCCGGACCATCTGGTGTTAGATTCGCGGATGGACTCCTCGAGCGCATCATCCGGAAAACCCATCGTCGTGGTTGGCGGCGGCCACGCTGGCAGCGAAGCCGCCCACGCGATTGCATCGATGGGGCAGACTTGCGTCCTCATCACGCTGGAAGCGGCGGCGCTGGGGAGGATGTCCTGCAACCCTTCGATTGGAGGCTTGGCGAAAGGACAGCTTGTCCGCGAGGTTGACGCGCTTGGCGGTTTGATGGGGCGGGTCGCAGATTTGACCGCCTTGCAGTTCAAGCTCCTCAATGCGACTAAAGGCCCGGCGGTCCAATCGCCGCGTTGCCAAAGCGACAACATTGCCTACAACCGGCTGGTCGTAGCGACGATGGCGGCGTTACCGAATTTGACGATTCTCGAAGACGAAGTCGCTGAACTTGTCGTCGAGGACAAATCCGTGCGCGGCGTACTGACGGTGAATCACGGCCTCATCGATGCGGCCGCGGTAATCTTGACCACCGGGACTTTTTTGGGTGGCGTTCTTCATGTGGGGGACGAAGCGAAAGAGGGCGGGCGCGCGGGCGAAGGTGCGGCACACAAGCTCTCCGCCTCTTTGCGCGCCTTTGATTTTCGGCTCGGGCGTCTCAAGACCGGAACGCCGCCTCGCCTAAAAGCTGCGAGCCTCGATTTTTCGGTGATGGAGATTCAGCCGGGCGATGCTCGGCCCGTGAGATTTTCCTTCGACGATCTTTCGATCATCAAAGACCAAGTCCCCTGTTACATCACGCGCACCAACGCAAAGACCCACCAGATCATCGCCGACAATATCGAACGCTCGCCGATGTACGCCGGGTTGATTTCGGGTACCGGTCCTCGCTATTGCCCGAGTATTGAGGACAAGATTCACCGCTTCGCCGATCGTGATAGCCACCAAATTTTCGTGGAACCCGAAAGCCTCGAAAGTGACGTTATTTATCCCAATGGCATCTCGACCAGTTTACCCGCCGAGATCCAAGAGGATTTTCTCAGAACGATTTCGGGCTTTGAGTCGGCCGAGATCCTGCGCATGGGCTACGCCGTTGAATACGACTACGTCGATCCCACCGAGTTACACGCTTCTTTGATGACCAAGCGTGTTGAGGGGCTCTTTCACGCCGGCCAACTCAACGGCACCACTGGATACGAAGAGGCCGCCGCGCAGGGCTTTATCGCCGGAGTGAACGCAGTACGGCGTCTAAGATCTGAAGAGGCTTTTATCCTGCGACGAGATGAGGCCTACATCGGCGTCTTAATTGACGATCTCGTCACGCGGGGGGTGCAAGAGCCCTACCGTATGTTCACCTCGCTCGCCGAGCACCGGCTTTTGCTCCGGCACGACACCGCGGATTTGCGTTTGGCGCATCACGCCCAAGAACTCGGTCTGGCGAAGCCCGGCTACCCCGAAGGCGTTGAAAAAAAACGTGCCTTGTTGAAGACGGGGCGGGCGCAGCTCGCATCCAAATTCAAAGATGGGCGCAGCTACGAAAAGGCGCTGCGCCAGCCTCGAGTCACACTCCTCGACTACCGCGACGAACTGCCGGAGTTTTTTGAAGAGCCCTGGAACGACGAGACTCGAAGGCTTTTGGAGGCGGAAGTTCTCTACTCGGGCTACGTGAAGCGTCAAGAAGACATCCTTCGCAAGCTTCGACGTGCCGAGTCGATGAAGATCCCGGAGAACTTGGAATTTAGCACGGTGCCACAACTGCGCGCGGAAGCGATCGAGAAGTTCCAAAAGATCCGACCCGCGACGCTGGGGCAGGCCGGGCGGATATCGGGAATCTCACAGCCGGACGTCGCTTTATTGATGCTGCACCTGGGGCGTCTACAACGTCAACAGAAAGAATCCTGAGCGCCGTGCCGCGCGTGACTTTTTGCGACGGTGATCGCGCGAAACCCATCCAAGTCGTGGAGCCGCCGGTTAACGCGACCCTGCTCGATGCTCTCAAACTCACGGAGCCGAGCTTGAGCTGGCGGCCACTTTGGAATTCGCGCTGGCGAAGCTGGCTCGGCCGCGAACCTGCGGGCGGCGAACCTTTGCTGCATATCTTGAGTGGCCACGAGGGGCTAACCCCGCCCTCCGCCTACGAAGTGCGCCGCTTCGGCGATGACGCTGAAAAAAAGCGTTTGGCCTCTCAAGCAGGCTTGCTCCGCAACGCGGTCATCGAAGTGAGTTTGCAGGACCCGCAGGCCCAAACCTAAAAAGGCCTCGGTTACTTCGCGGCCCGCCAGGCTCTTGAGATCTTTTTTTGCACTTCGATCTGCACCTCTTTGGAACTCAAGGCGGGATGGTCGTGGTCGGTCAAGATGACGAGATCGAGCTCGGTGCCGAACTTCTCGACGGCGCGGCGAAAATGCAGAGTGGGGTTCACCAGGTAGAAATCGTCTTTGTCTCCGACCCTTAGGTGCAACGCTCTGGCGATGCTTTGGGCGCGGGCCGAGCCACCGCGGGCGATGACTTGCGAAAGATCCGATTCCAAAAATTGCCGACGCACCCGATCGTCGATGTTGCCATTGCGGCGATCAATAAGAGGCAAGGGGCTCTTGTTGCCACTGCGTAAACCGAGCGAAGACTCGAAGGAGGTAAGCAGGCCGCCCCGGCCCAAGACTCCTTCGAAGGCGAGCTGGTGCTTGAAGTCAATGACGACCTTGCCGTCGTGGCGCGCAAAGGCCCGCGGAGCCCCTTGTTCATCGATGAACACCGAGCCCGTGCCTCTCGATTTGAGATTCAAGCCGTAGAAAGATTGAAAATCTAGAGGATCAGCGGCGAGAACCCAGGCGGAGTTGAAAAAATCAGGGCGGTGCGCGATCAGATTAGTGGCGGCCCAGCCCCCGAGACCATAGCCGACCAAAAACCTATCCTTAGGCCGCGCGTCGATCGAAAATTCCTCTTCGATGGCGGGGATCAGCTCTTCAAACAAGGCCGTACGAAACGGACCGTTGACGGCGGAATCCATCCATAAATGGTGGCCCCATGGACCGTGAGGATCGATGATGACACGGATGAAATCAGCCGATTGGGTTCTCATTTCCGGCGATGCGAAGTACAAGCCTAAGCGCTGGAAATACGACAGGGCGCCGCGCGCCCGATCGCCCAAGGTCGGAATCCAGTACTGCACCGGATAGGCCTTTTTTTCTTCGCCCGCTGCGGGGTAATTCTCCGGCAATACGACGGCGACATGGGCGTAAAACCGAGCGCCGAGATGACGGCCGACAAGCCGGGATTCGATATTTCGGTACTGAACGCGAGTCCGGGTCGAATCAGCGACTTGTTCGATCTCTTTGTCGACGACGAGCTTCACCATGCCGCTGGCTTGTGGATCGAGCAGGAGGCGTTTCAGGCGGCTACGCCCGTTTCCCGCGGCCTTTGTAAAGTCATAGTCGGTTCGGCTTTGGTGAATGACGGCCTGAACGCCGTATCTTCCGGGACTCAGATCCAACAGACCCGTGGGAAAACCCGGGCTGCTTTCGTCAAAGACGATCTCATCGCCGCGGGCAAAGCCGCTGACGTCGACTCGGAACAGATGGGGCGGAGCATCAAAGTTGTGGACTTTACTTCGCGGCTCACCGATGAGGTCTTTGCTGATAATCAGGTAGACGCTGCCGTCGACGGCCTCGCGCCGGTAATCCTTGTTGAAGGACACGGCGAAACGCAGCGGCCCGGGAGGGCCCTGGGTATCTGGCGTCTTCTGCTTTGCGCCTGGTCTGCTGGTCTGGCCCAGGAGGTCGGCGCTGCCGACGGCTAAGAGGGCCAAAAAGGCAAAAGTGAAAAGTGCGCGAAATGGCATCATGATTCCCCCGGCTACCGCAGCGCCGATCCTAACTTGCCGGGGTTCCAGAGGCACCCATCGCCCCCTCTCCCTTTTTTGTCGCCATGCTGGCCTTAGACCCTATGACGCTACTTTGGCGACTTTCCTTGCTGAGGGCTTGGAAACTTTGTTTGAGGGCCATCAAGAAAGCCCGGTCGTCGGGGCCTTGTTTGGCTCTAAATGAGACTCGTTCTCATTCAAAAAAACGGCAACTCTATTTCAATTTTCGACTTAGGTCTGTTTACGACTTCGGCCGATCGCATTATTCTCTTGCCAGTGGAGATGAACTCCACTGACAAGATTGAATGGAAGCCGCGCTGACGCCCGAACTTTACTCGGGCGACTGAGATGCGCGGGAGAGAAAGCTCGCACTTGCTTTCGGGAGGAATTTGCGATGCCTTATGTGGTGGGTGAACCTTGTGTCAACTGTAAGTACGGTGATTGCGTTACCGACTGCCCCGTAGATTGCTTCTACCAGAATGAAGAAATGCTGGTTATCAATCCGGATGAGTGCATCGAGTGTGGTCAGTGCTTGCCGCTGTGCCCGGTCGACGCCATCTTTGTTGACGATGACGGTCCCTCTGATGAGGAACTCTACGTGAACAAGACTCCGGATGACTACATCACGCTCGCTCAAGAGTTTGAGTACGACGATTCCAAGCACGTCACGACGAAAGAAGAAATCGATCACGGTCCCGAATGGGACGAGTCCAAGGCCTAGCCTGGGATTGAGTTGATAGGACCGCAGCGCAAGCTGCGGTCCTTTTTTGACTCCTGCCGCAGCCTGTGCTGCAGTCTTTTTTTATGCTCGCCGCAGCGAGATGAGTTCCTGGGCGAACGCAAGGTAGGCGCCGCCAAAAACGAAGTGAATGGCAACCCGACCCGCCAAGGTTGTGAACTCGTCTCCCGCGCCTTTGCGAAAACAAAACTCAAGCATGATCGCAGCGAACAAAAACAGCAGCATCATGAGCGCATAGGCGAATACCTGTGCCGCGGATCTTGCCGGCCGCTCAAGGTCTTTGTCGGCGGTCGCCGTAAAGACGCGAAGTGTTTCAAAGACGGTGCCGCCCACCAGCACGTAAAAAAAAGCCGTCCGAAAGTCCAACCAGGGCACATCGTGAGCCCACTGATCCGACGCGATCCACAGCGCGGCGGCGGCCCAAAGGACCGATGCCAGCGCTGATTCTCCTACTTTTTCGAGCCATTTGTGCTCTTCAGCCCATCGTGCCATGAATCGCGTCCCTTTCTTATTCAACTACGAAGTTGATCGACAACTTCCCAAATCACACCGCCGATGAAGATCGCCCACCCGATGAAGGGAATGAACTTTGAGCTGAGCTTCGCGAGTATCTTACCCGAAGCTTGGCGTCCGAGATGCTTAGCGAGGGCTCGTGCAAAAGTCTTGCTGATGATCTTCCCCATCATGCGCTTGACGATCCTTCCCGCCTTTCGGTACTTGCCGCGATCGACGGCCTTAGTGAGTTTCCCTGGCAGACTTCCGAGGACTTCTTTCACCGCCGCGATGAATCCTTTTTGTGCGGCGGGGCTAACGCCCAAGAGCGCCATGATCTTGACAATAAACAAGTTGACGTGTGGTCCGCTGACCATGTCAACGACGGTGGGGTCGAATAGCGCGAGGTATTGAGCACCGGTGCTGGCTTGGCCATCGGTAAATACCAACAGATGCGCGGCTTCGTTTGCCAGAAATTCGGCGTGCGTCGGCAAGGTGAGATCAAAAATGGGGATCTGCTCGCCGTAGACATCTTGGGTTTGCGCGAGGTCAATCCCCAAGATCTGACACCAATTCGCCAGGTCTTCGAGGCTATCGCGGTAGTAGTTGAACCCGTCCTCCGTGAGGCTTGGAATCGGGTACAACGCTGGATCGGGATAGTGATCCTCCATGCCATCGAGCAGGTTGGCGATAGCTGCCGTCGCTTCTTGCGGTGTCTGCACCGGGTCTTGGCCGTCGCCATCTTGATCTTGGAATCCGAAGGAGAGCCCCGCTGAATTTGGAACTTCCGTCAGATTTGCGGCAACACTCGGGTCCTCGGTATTGGCCCGACTAGGGCTGACCGAGTCCCCGAGAGCCGCCCACGTGCTCACTGCGAGCGTCATCGCCGCCACCACTTTCATCTTCGATACAAAATTCATGATGATTCACTTTCTTTACAATCGCCTGGAGCCAGCGGTGTCTTCAACTGCATAGACGTCACTTTTTGGCGACAGGACCGCAGGGAGGAGTGATTTTGTCGGGCTGAGCATTTCTTTTCGTTCGGGCTCATGCCTCGAATAAGTGGTCGCGCGTCGTTAAAAGGGGTGACACCAGATTCGCCGGGGAAGAACGCCATGAAGAAGCTTGAGAATTACCTCCAAGACCGCTGGATTTCCGGAGAGGGAAGCCAGGCGACCCTCCTCGATCCCGCCACCGGGGAGGCCTTGGCCGAAACGAGCACGGCTGGCCTTGATTTCGCGGCGGCGCTCAAGCACTCCAGAGAGCTTGGGGGTCGGGCCTTGAGAGCCATGACCTTCGCCGAACGCGGCAAGCTTTTGATGGCCATGAGTCGAGCGATTCACGCCGAACGCGAGGCCCTCATCGACGTGTCGATGAAAAACGGTGGCAACACTCGCGGCGACGCGAAGTTTGATATCGACGGGGGCACGGGCACTTTGGCGGTTTATGCCAAGTTGGGCGAGAAACTCGGTGATACGCGTCACTGGTTAGATGGCGAGGCCGAAGACATGGGGGCGAGTTCCCGCATGCAGGGCCGCCACCTTCGTGTGCCGCGCCGTGGTTTGGCGATTCACCTCAATGCCTTCAATTTCCCCGCCTGGGGCATGCTCGAAAAAGTCGCTTGCGCGTTTCTCGCGGGCGTTCCGGTCATCAGCAAGCCGTCCACGAACACTTGCTTGCTCGCGCATCGAATTGTCGAGGTCTTGGTGGATTCGAAGGTGCTCCCTGATGGGGCCTTTGGACTGGTCTGCGGAAGTGCCGGTGATCTTTTGGATCACGTCGGCTTCCAAGATTGCATTGCCTTCACGGGTTCGGCGCGGACGGGCAACATCATCCGCACCCATCCTGCCGTGTTGCGGTCGGGGGCTCGCGTGAACGTCGAAGCCGACAGTCTGAACGCCGCGGTCTTAGGCCCGGACGTCGAAGTGGATACCGACACTTTTGATTTGTTTCTCCGCGACGTGACGACCGAAATCCGCCAGAAGGCCGGACAGAAATGCACGGCCATTCGCCGCGTTTTGGTGCCGAAGGAGAAGATGGCGGCGGTCAAAGAGAAGCTCGCCGAACAACTTCAGGGCACAGTGGTGGGGGTTCCCGGCGCCGACAAAGTGCGCATGGGGCCACTATCTGGTCCGCGCCAGCTTGAAGACGCGCGGGCGAATCTCGCCCGACTTCGCGAAGTCGCGGAAGTCGTCTATGGCGACCCCGATGCGAGCGATTTCGTCGGCGACGAGGAAGGCAAGGGCGCTTTCATGCCCATCTTGGTCTTAGAGGCCGCCGATGCGCGCAAGGCGGCAGCGGTGCATGAAGTCGAGTGCTTCGGGCCGGTCACAACCTTGATGCCCTACGACGGTAGCGCGGACGATGGTGCCGCTATTGTGGCGCTCGGCGAAGGCAGCCTCGTGACGACTTTCTACAGTGACGATCGAAAGTTCGCGGCTGAGTTCATCGAAGCCTGTGCTTCTTACCAAGGCCGATTGGTGTGGGGGTCAGAACGTGTTGCCGCCGCGGCGCCGACGCCGGGAGTGGTGTTGCCCAATTTCTTGCACGGCGGGCCGGGTCGCGCCGGCGGCGGCGAGGAGCTGGGTGGTTTGCGCGGGCTTGAGTTTTACTCCCAACGCGTCGCGGTCCAAGGTTTCGGACCTTTGCTGGATCGCTTCTTTGGGGTGAAGAAGTAGGCCTGAGAAAAGCGCGTTCCTGAGATAGAAAAAAACGAGCCGATGGCGAAGGCCATCAGCTCGTTTTTGTTTGGCGGGAGTGCATGGGAATCGAACCCACCGAACGAGTTATTTGCTCGTTCCACCGGATTTGAAATCCGAACCCGGCACCAGCACGAGAACCACTCCCTCTGATTGTCTGCTGCGCATGTTTCTAAGGCATTGTCCTTCGGGGCGCAAGCGCCGGCCGAAAGGCCCCTTAGCGAATTCGCACGATGGCCTCGTCCTCGGCTTTGACGACCGTGCCAATTCGGGCCGCTTCTTCGAGTCCCTCGGACTTCATGCCGGCAAGGACTTTTTCGACTTGGTCTTCAGGCAAAGCGACGAGGAGGCCTCCAGATGTCTGAGGGTCAAACAAAAGTTCTTCGGACCAGCGATCGAGGTCGGTCTCAATGCGGGCAGCTGTGCCGACGTATTCCCGGCTTTCGCGAGCTCCGCGGGTGCAATATTGCTCCTGGAAGTAGTCTTCGACGCCCTTGATGCGAGGTACGCTCGCGGCGTCGATGAGAAGGGCCGCGCCGCTTTTCTCCACCAATTCCCGGGCGTGGCCGATCAAGCCAAAGCCGGTGATGTCGGTCGCGGCCGAGACCGAAGCTTCCAACAAGTACTCAAGACCCTTGCCGTTTAAAGTGGTCATCCAGCGAATGGCCTCTTGGACGGTGGGGCCATTGTCCTTTGAAAGCTTGGTGGCGCTCGTGATGATTCCGGTGCCGATTGGCTTGGTCAGGATGAGAGCATCCCCGATGCGAACTTTGCCGTTCGCCCAAATGTGGTCGGGGTGGACTTCGCCGGTGACGGCTAAGCCGTATTTGATCTCGGCATCCTCCACCGAGTGGCCGCCGCCGATGAGGGCTCCTGCTTCTTTCACCTTGCGTGCGCCGCCTTCGAGGATGGCGCCCAAGATATCGAGCGAGAGTTGTTTTGACGGAAAACCCACGATATTGAGAGCCACGAGGGGCCGGCCGCCCATGGCGAAGACGTCGGATAGGGCGTTGGCCGCAGCGACTTCTCCGAACTGGTAGGGATCGTCGACCATCGGCGGGAAAAAGTCAGTGGTCATCACCAGGGCGCGGTCGTCACTGATTTTATAAACCGCCGCGTCATCGGCACCCCCAAAACCCACTAAGAGATTCGGATCGTCGCTTCGTTCAATACGTCCCAAGACCTGGGACAAACCCTCCGGGGAGAGCTTGGCCGCTCAGCCGCCAGAACTTGCGTATTCGGTGAGCCGGATGTCTTGGCTCATGACGCGTCCTCCGACAAGATTTCGATGAGCGCTTGCTCAACGATGGCTTCGTCGCCATCGCGCATCGTCCTGAGGTCGAACAAGATTCGATCGTCCTGAATTCGGGGAAAAATTGAAATCGGGCGCTGGCGGAGAGCGCGGGCAATCTTGTCGGCGCTGTGGCCTACAGGTTGTACCGCCAAACAGCGCGTTGGAATTTGGAAAGTTGGCAAGCTGCCGGCGCCGAGTTGGCTTGTGGACTCAATCACTTCAGGTTTAGCCGCGTCGGGAAGGATCTTCTTAAGACGTTTCACAAAGACCTCGGCTTTTTTTTGTAGCCCGTCAACTCCCGCCGTCAACATGCCTAAAGTTGGGACACGTTGGAGCACGGTTTCAGGTTCAAGATAGAGTTTGAGAGTGCTTTCCAAGGCAATGCAGGTGAGCTTGTCGATGCGAAGCGCCCGCGCCATGTGGTTGGAGCGGATGCGTTCGATCCAGGCTTTTTTGCCGACGATAATCCCGGCCTGGGGACCGCCCACTAATTTGTCACCCGAAAAGCAGATGACATCCGCTTGTGCTTTTACACTCGCTTGCACCGGAGGGTTGTCGCTGATGCCCCAGGGGCTGAGATCGATCAGACTTCCAGACCCGAGATCGTCGATGACCGGAATGTCGTGCTTTTTTCCCAAGGCCACCATGTCTTCGATGCCGACATGCTCGACAAACCCGATGATCTTGTAGTTGCTCGTATGGACGAGCATCAGCGCTCCAGTTTCTTCGTGGATTGCGCGCTCATAGTCGTAGACGTAGGACTTGTTGGTTGTGCCGACTTCACGAAGTTTACAGCCGCTCATTTCCATGACATCAGGGAGGCGGAATGAACCCCCGATCTCGACCATCTGGGAACGCGACACGATGACGTCTTTGTCCTTCGCCAAAGTGTTGAGAATGATCATGGTGGCGGCCGCGTTGTTGTTGACCACGATGGCCGCCTCCGCGCCGGTGAGCTCGCAGAGCAAGTCCTCACAAAAGGCGTCGCGCTTGCGCCGGTTGCCGTCTTCTTTGGCGACCTCGAGCAGATTGTAGCGCTCGGCGGTGGAGATCTCGGCGATGGCGGCGGCCGGCAAGACGGCGCGGCCGAGCCCCGAGTGCAAAATGATCCCGGTTGCGTTGACCACGCGGCAAGTGCGAGATCGCGGCCAAGCCTCCAAGGCGATTTCTAATTCCCTCAAAATCGCGTCCATTCCTGGGGCGAGCTCTCGCGACCCGGACAGCAAGTCGCTACGGACAGATTGAAGGAGGGTGCGGGCGAGGTGGCCGATCAAAGTGGGAGAGACCTTTTTGGAGGTCTTTCGAGCGTGTGCTTCGATGATCGCGCCAACCGCCGGTAAGGACCGCAATCGTTGCTGGAGTTCGGACTTGGGACTCGCGGACAAAAAACGCCTCCTGTTCGTCGTCAGGGCCTATGAATGTAAGCTCATCATGACGGCCTTGGCCATGGATGCCAAGCCGGTCCCGGGTCCTTGAACCGTGGAACGCCGCGAGGCCGGCAGAAATTGCGTTTTCTTCCTATCCTCTGATGGGCTCCCTTCATAGGATCGTCGCGGATAACCGATAGGATGGATCGAAGTGATCCCTTTTTCGGGGGATCCGCAGGGAGATTTGAGCGACATGCCCACCTTAATCCGTCGGATTTCGCAGGTTACGGCCTTGCTGGCCACGTTTTGGCTCGTTGCCGGCTGCCAGGGCACGGGGGACCGTCTTGAGGTCCCAACGCCGAGCGCCGACCGATTTGCGGGCATGACCCTTAGTTGCCTCTACGCGACGTCAATCAATCACATCGTTGCAGGCGGTTGGCTCGACGGCAAAGATGGCAGCGTCGAGGCGATCATCGTCCGGAGCTGGAACGGCGGCAAAACCTGGAAGCGGATTGGCTCCGAAACCTGGGATCAGCGCGATTTCATCGTGCAGAACCTCCATTTCAACGATCGCATTCGGGGCTGGGCCTCGGGTTTGCGCATTCTCGAAACCGGCCCGGTCGCGACCGTCGCCCGCACCGAAGACGGTGGTGGGCACTGGCGAGAATCCGTCATTCCTGAATCTCGCGCCTCATTTGTGTCGAACACCCGAGAGCTCGTGTTTGTGACCGACAGTGTTGGTGCCGTCGAAATCGTCTTTGAAGACCACGACACCGGCGAGTTTTTGGCCAACGTCTACACCACGAGCGACGGTGGCCGGAATTGGATCATCGATAGCTTCAAAGAGCAGGCTGAGGACGACATCACGGACCCCGCGATCTCGTTTTTCTCGGAGAGCCAGGGTTATCGCCTTTCGAGCCCTAACGAAGATGGGGTGCAGACGGTGGAATACACCGTGACAAAGGGCGAAACTTGGGTTGTCGTCGCTTCCCTCCACCTTCAGCGTTTTTCAGAATTCTATTAGCCGACACTTAGAGTTGATGGGCTAGCCTTCCTTGCGGATAATCCGCGACGCAATTCAAAACGGGGTGTAGCGCAGCCTGGCAGCGCATCTGCTTTGGGAGCAGAGGGTCGGAGGTTCGAATCCTCTCACCCCGACTTGTCCCAGTACTCTCTGACGAGAACGATCCGTCATGGCGAGGAGAAATGGGCTTTTGCTCATCAACTTGGGCACGCCAGATTCGACGGACGTCGAGGACGTTCGTCAGTTTCTGAGCGAGTTTTTGGGCGATCCTCTGGTTTTGGGGGGATTCAGCCTCAGCCGCAAGGCACTGGTGAATCTCCTCATTTGCCCGCTGCGCGGCCCTCGGTCGGCGGCGGCCTACGAAAAAGTCTGGACTGAGGCCGGTTCTCCCATCGCCGTTCACGGTCGCGAGCTGCGCGACAAGGTCGCGGCAGCCCTCCCCAACACCGTCGTCACTTTGGCTATGCGCTACCGCGTGCCCTCCATCGCCGCTGCTTTGGCCGAGCTTCGGGCTCAAGGTGCCGATTCTTTGGTGGTCTTGCCGCTATTTCCCCAGTTTTCGTCTTCGACCACCGAATCCATCATCCAGGATCTTAGTGCACGGCATCAGCGGATGGGCCGTCCCTTCGCTCTGAAGTTCATCCGAGATTTCTACGAGCATCCCGCGTTCATCGAGGCTGCGGCCGCCGTGGCTCGACCGATCCTCGACCGTTTCCAGCCCGACCTTCTGCTCATGAGCTACCACGGGGTCCCGGAAGACTACCTTCGCAAAGACGATCCCAGCGGAAGCCGCTGCCTGTGGTCGGCCGAATGTTGTGACAGCATCGACGAGGTCAACCGTTCCTGCTACCGCGCGCAATGCTTCGCGACTTCCCGCGCCCTCGCTAAGGCCTTGGCGCTCGACGAAGAATCATGGTGCGCGACTTTTCAGTCGCAGTTTGGTCCCAAGACTTGGACCGGCCCCGCCACCGCCAAGGTCATCGAAGACTTGCCGTCTAGGGGCATAAAAAAACTCGCGGTGATCTGCCCGGCCTTTGCCGCAGATTGTCTCGAAACCTTGGAGGAAGTTGGGATGGGCCTGAAGATAGCCTTCATTGAAAACGGCGGTGAATCTTTCGAACTCATCCCCTGCGTCAACGCTCACGAGGCTTGGGTTGATGGGGTCGTTCAATTATTCCAGGAGTCTCTTGGCGCTGGCTGAACCAAGCCCAGGTGATTCGGCACTAATCCGCTGGATCTTTAAACCCTAGAACGCTGTGGCGTGTTAGTCGACGATCAAAAACTCAAGGTCGTGTTTAGCGAACAACGCGAGCATTTTTCAATCATGGTCTGAGAATACCAGACCTCAATTCTACCGAGGTCAAAACCTAGTCCGGCCTGAGAGAGTAGAGATGGTTGTAGCTGCGGAGGATGGACTCTAAGATCCAGGCTACTTTGCCTACCCCAAGAAGCTTTTTCGCCTGATGCAGATCAAAAAAAAGAGGCCCATGTCTTGCAACATGGACCCCAGTCAAAAACTTCGCTTCTTGCCCTCTCTGGCACGGCGCAATGACTTGAGGGGAGGCGGTGTCGATACCGGAGCGAAAAAAACTACTTTTGTGGCAGAGGTGCGAGTCAGGCGAGAAAGTCGTCAATCGTGCCGAGTCGCAGAGAAAGCAGGAAGGCCTGGAGGCGTTCACTGGCAGCCTTGCAGCGTTTTCGCGCCGCGTCTTCGCTAATCCCAAGTTCTCGACCGATATCAGAGTAGGACACCCGGTCGGCATGCCGGCGGATGTGGATGCGTCGTTCTTCGGGCCCCAAGAGTTCATAGCCCAGCCGGATCGCGGCGTCGCGCTCACGAGCACTCAGTTCTTCGTCGGGTCGGCGTGATTTTGAGAGATCGAGAAGGGCCTCGTGTCCGCCGCTTTCTTTGAAGATTTCGCGTTTTCTGGATTCGAACCATTTGTGCTTATCACTGATGGTGGATTCGACGATGCGTGACATCAAGGCCCTAAACTGAGCGCCATTCGCGGGGATGACACGCGGCCCGTTGCGTAGAAAGTTCAGGACTGCATCCTGTGCAATGTCACGTGACTCCAACTTTGAGCGCAGCCGCGACCCCAGCCTCATGCGCGCCAGGCCCCGGATGCGGCTCATATGGCGTTTGAGCAGGTCGTCAAGTGCCTGCCCGTTGCCGTCGCGCCATTCAATTAAAAGCTGTGTTGTGCGCGACATCGAGACCTTCCTCCGTTCCCTAAGTTGGTTCGAAGGAAATCTGCTAACATTTGCTCCGGTTTCGGCATTTAGCTCCCTTAGCTCGTTGTCCACTGGCTTGGAGTCTCCAATGAGGTTTTCCGACAACAACACACCACCGACACTCGACAGCCTATTCACGGAGTACGTCCACCGATTGGACGATGGCGCCGATGAAAGACTACTCGAATCGCTCATTGAGTCCTCGCCACCACATTTTCGCGGAGAACTCCGTATTCGCTGCCGAGATGCCTACTCCATTCAGTCTTTCTTCTCGCGAAAACCGATGCCGGGTGCCGTGGTGGAGCCCGGTAGTCAAATCGACGACTTCGAGATTATTGCGGAAATAGGCCATGGAGCTATGGGCACGGTCTACCGGGCGCGCCAACTTAGCCTAAACCGCGAGGTAGCGCTCAAAATTGTACACAGTCGATTGGCCTGGGATGATGAAGTCCTTGCCCGATTTCGGCGCGAAGGCTTGGCTCTGGCCGCGTTAGAGCACCCGGGAATTGTCAGAGTCTATTCGGTTGGAGATGACCGGGGCCGTCCGTTCTTGGCGATGCAGTTGGTTGAGGGCAATGTTTTGGACTCAAACGAGCTCCAGGCACGCTTGAACCCCGCCGATCCGCAGGCCATTCAATTGGCGGTAGGCATCGCGATTCAAGTCCTTGACTCCCTTGAGTGTGCCCACCGAGCAGGAATTGTTCACCGCGACGTCAAACCGGAAAACGTCGTCGTCACGGATTCCGGAAAAGCGACTTTGGTCGATTTCGGTCTCGCCGTATTCCGTGATCAGGTGCGCGCGACAGTCGCGGGACATGCGGTCGGCAGTCCGGCCTACATGAGCCCCGAGCGTCTTAACCTCAGCGCCGGTGACTTGCCGGTGGCCAGTGACGTTTGGTCCGTCGGAGTGTTGTTATTCGAAAGCCTCGCCGGGAAGTTGCCCTTTGGCGGCGACAATGCCGCCGAAGTCAGTCGCATGATCGCCACCACGCGCGCTCCCAACTTGTGCAGCGTCGAAGCGACGGGAATCCCGAAGGCCCTCGCAGCCATTGTTCAGAAGGCCTTGGAACCCTCCAGGTCGCTGCGATTTGAGACGGCCAAAGACTTCGCGGACGACCTTCGAGCCTTTTTGCAGGACGGCCCGATCCAAGCGATGGGCCTCGGCCAACGTTGCCGCTCGCATTTCGCTGCATTTTCGACTCGATACGCAACCGTGGTCCTCGCGCTCTTGATCACGACTGTGGTGGCCTTCTCCATGAAGACGATTCGCAACGAGAGCCGGTCGAAGATAGCCAAGCTCCAAGCGGCGATTCTCATTGGCGAGACGACCGAGAGTCCCCTTGACGTCCGTCTGTCGATTCTCCTTGCCGAAAGCATGACCGAGGGGGTCAATGTTGTCGTAGAGCCCATCAATCATTTCGATGGGCGACGCGGAGCGGCCGTGAGTCTGGGGTCTTTGCCGGTCACCAATGCGTCCTTGAAACGGGGTGACTACTTGTTGCACTTCGTGTCCGATTCTGGACGACGAGCCGAGCTGTTTGAGAGCCTTCTATAGCCGGGTGACGAGGTCACTATTGAGCTGGAAACAAGTCAACTTTCCTTCCTCAACATGGAAGACATGATTCGCATTCCCGCGGGGCCAGCGCTCGTTGGCAACAGGACCGAACCAGCGGAAGCCTATTCGCTTCGTGAAGTCGACTTCGCTGAATTTTGGATCGACCGCCATGAAGTCACTTGCAGCCAGTGGCGCCACTACGCGCAGCAAGCGGACGCTGCGTGCCCTTGGGGCGAAGACGACCAGTATCAGGTTGCCTGGAACAGTCTCCCGGTTGTCGGTTTGTCATGGCTTGAGGCTGAGGGCTACGCGAACTTTCAGGGCAAGCGGCTTCCGACTTGGTCGGAATGGCAAAAGGCCGCCCGTGGCCCCGAAGGATTGGAGTTCCCCTGGGGCAATACTTGGGGCGACTCTGTCGATCAAAGCGCGGTCGTCAACCGCAGGATCGTCATCGACGGCGTGTCGCAAGCACTACCCTGGTTCGAGGGGCTTGCCAATGTCGGGACGACACTCGGAGACCAAAGCTACTACGGCGCCATGGATACGCTGGGGAATGCGCTTGAGTGGACGAGTTCGAGCTTCGTTCACTCCGGCGAGGATGGTCTCGTCATCAACCATGCCGCGAAGGTGATATCTGGCTTAGGGTGGAAGGACTCAATCGAGAGTATTGCCACCGATGTCCCCGGGCGTCGTCGCCTTGACATGTGTCTTTTTGGCCCCCTCGAGTGGCGGGGTCCCGGATTTCGTTGTGCAGTTAGTCTCAGTCTTAACGAAGGGAATTGAGTATGGGCGCCGCCATGTATGAGTGGGATCAGATCAACATCGGATATTCGATGCCGGATGTTGTGGACGCAGGGTTTAGGACTTTCGATGATCGAAGGTCGATGACCGTGGCAGTCCACGACAAACTGCGCACCTACTTCACCGACGAGTTCCCTTATTTCTGCCAACACGGAGGCGTCATCGAGGTCGCCGAAGAAGGCGGGCACATTGGCTCGGAGAAAATGAGTGATTGGCTCGACACGCAAATTCACAACGGGACTCGAGAGGAATTCACCGGGCAAAAGATGATCGTGTTGCGCTGTGAACGCGGCGCGGTCGCCTTAGCGATTACAAATCCCAATCAAAACAACATTCCCAATCCCAACCCCGGGATCAGTCAGGCTCAAAAACCCAACTACCGTTGGTGCTACCCACAAGGCGGCAAGTGGTACAACCGCGAGGTCTTTCGTTTGCAGGAGAAAGTCAACGACACTTGGCAAGACTGGAACCTTCCCGTCCAAGGAATCCTGCTTCCCATGATCGCCGTCGTCAGCTGGGAATGCCCTTTCCCTTAGGACCTAAGAAGCCTCATTGGCATTGGCACAAGGCTCTGCTGCGCATGAAGGCAGCGAGCTTGCGCCTTTGCCGGAGACTGAGTAAACTCGATAGTCTATGGATCGGGATCGTCGATTACGGTCGGCTCGAAAACTGACGAAGGAAGTCAATCGACAATGCGCTCACTTTTCTTGGCACTCGTTCTGGTGGTCATTTTCTCTTGCAGTTCAGATGGACCAAACATCTACATCCCTGAGGGCGTCTCCCACGGCGACATCCCTCGAATCCACACGATCGGCGATAGCTCCATCATTACTTTTGATGGGACTGAACAGCACGTCACGATTCCGGTGCGAGGTCGCCACCTTCAAGGAAGTCCCTGGAACGTTTCTATCGTCGGGGTCTCTCCGCTGCGCCTGGGGAAATTCAATGGTAAAGACTTCAGCATCGGGGATTTCTTTTTCGTCGTCGATACCTTCGACTACGGCGAGATCGTTATCAACAAGGAGTACTTCGCCAAACGGGGCCAGAACAACGACCGACTCAACATCGCGATTGGCCTGCATACTTCACCGGCCCGCAAAAAGTTCATCTCTGAGCTCGCACAGCTCGAGAACGGCGGCAAGCTTCCCACCATTCCGGCTGCGCTCGAGAGGACAGACGAGCTTCAGAAGGCTCTGTGCGAAGTCTCTGGGGCCTTGCCCAAGAATGGAGATATCAAACTCCTCAACGCCACGGCCTTCAAGGAAAAAGTGAGTCTCGCAAAGACTGCCGCCGAGAAAGCGAGCGCTAAGGACGAAAAGGCGTTGGCACCTGTCATCCGCAAGACTTTCAGTCTTCGCTCGGCGAAGTCTTATCGAGAATCGGATCTGAGCCAGCGCGTCAGTTTCTCCGATCTCAAGGCCTTTCCTCTCAGTTCTGAGACCGTCCGCGAGCTGTTTGGGGAAGCAACTGATGATGCCTTTTACGTAGTGGCGATTCGAATTCGAAATCCCGGTAAAGAAAACCGCTTCGTGACCACAGGGCTCATCTCGGCCCAGGGCTCCGTGGCGATTTTCCCTCGCGACGAAGATTCGGAACCAGTCTTTACGATACCCGTGAAGGTCACCCCGCGCCGAGCGTCTTTGGTTTACAAGTACGTTGACGATGACAGCCTGGAGCGCCCTCGGGCCTGGTTCTTTAGATCCTTGACCTTTGTTGGAGCCTTGGCCACGGGTTTTGGGAGCGTTTTCGACTATTCCAAAAACCTCACGCAAGTTGTGAGCCTGTTCACCGGTATTGCCATCCCGGAAGGCGACAAGCTTTGGCCCAATCGAGAGCGGCGCAACCTCGCGAACATCGTGACTTTCTCTCTTCCAGACTTAGTCAAAGTTCCCGCGATGTCGAGTGCCGGAGGCATCCTCTTTTTCTCCAAACGCGAGCTTCATTCGTTGGTCAGTGATCCTAGCCATCTGGCCATCAGGAACCGTCGTGGCCAAGGAACCGAGAGCGCCCGTGGTAGCGGTGGAACTTTGGGTCAGTCGAGTCAACTCTTGGCGCAGCTCGAGATGGAGTCTTTTGACATCATCTACGAGAAATCAGCCAACGAGGACGAAGCGAGGGCCTTGCGCATTTTGTTCAATCAGATCAATGCTGATGCTGTGAGTCGTCGTAACCGGGCGTTTAACGAAGCCCAGGCCGCGGCGGATGTCTTCACGTCGGCACTATCCAATGGAGTTGCGGCTGTTGCTGATGGCACAGGAAAGTTGTTGATCGTAAAACAGCTAGAGGTTAAGCCGTCGCCAAATCCGAAGCTGCTACCCCACATAGCACTGGACTTGAAACTCACTGATCTGAAGGCCGCGAACGATGAACTGAAATCCGTCTGGACCGCAATCAAGGCCGATCCCTTCAAAAACATCAAAGATCGATTCAAGACCGCAGTGACTTCGGTTGATGCACTTGTAAGCGAGTTGGGGCGTGAAACTGAGCCCGGCGCGAGAGGTCGCATCTCAGGGCGGATAGACCGGCAAATCCGAGATATTGACTCGATCCGGGATGACTGGAAGAACCTCCTACTCCTAAGAAAGGAAGTAGCGGTGACACCGGCTGGTGGAAGCAAAGCCCTAAAGACAACAACTTTCAAAAAGTCATTGGAGGCACTCGTCAGTGCAACGACAGCCTTTAAGTCGGCGCTCTCGACGGCCCGCGCTGACCTCATCGCTGCATCCAATGCCGCGACCGGCGGCAAGATTACCGCGGAAGAGTTTGCGACATTGGATTGAGTCTTCTGGGCTCCTCGACCGAGCGAGTGCCGGACTAATCTTGGGTTTTCGCAAATCGGAAACTCAGTCGCGGCGCGCGAAGCGTAGGTCGATCTCAGCTCGAAAGCCCTAGGCGCTGGAGTGGCCGGCGGATTCGTCGCGGAGACGGGCGGCGATGTCCTTTTCGGACTTTCGGCTTAGTGGTTCTCTAGCTTTGGATGGACGCGTTGCTTTGGTGGCGGTGGGTTCGGAGATTACTTCAAGATCCGCCAAGCCGTCTGCAGGAGTGGCGGCATCGGGAAGGGGATTGTTGGCACTGGCGCCGCGGCCGATGGCTTGGTTGCCGAACTTCTCGCGGATCTTGTCCATGGTGTGCATGACGCGGTCGCGGCGATCGTCGCGATCTTCGAAGAGGCTGAGTTGTTCTTCGGAGTGACAGTCTTCGAGGTCGGCGGCGGTGACGCCGATAAGGCGCAGGGGACGTTGTCGGTCCCAACTGGCTCTTAGCAGGCGTTGGGCAGTTTCTTCGAGGCTTTGATCATCGCTGATGGCGCGCGGCATGCGGCATTGGCGGGTGATGGTTTCGAAGGGCGGAAAACGGAGTTTTAGACGGATCGTGTTGCCGGCAACACCGGAGCGGCGCAAACGGCGACCGACCTCTTCGCAAAGGGCGGCGATGACTTTTTGGGCGTCTTGCGGCCGGCGCAGATCTCGTTCGAAAGTACGTTCGTTGCCGATGGTCTTGGCGGCGCGTGAGCTGACGACGGGGCGCGGGTCATGGCCTTGGATGAGTCGCGAGAAGTGATCCGTGGCAGTATCGCCCAAAAGCCGGCGAAGCAGGCGTTCGGGGGCTCCGGCGAGATCTCCGATGGTCATGATGCCGACGCGTTCGAGGCGCTGTCGCGTCATCTTACCCGCACCCCAAAGACGCGAAATCGGAAGTACGGCGAGGAACTTCGCCTCTTGGCCGGGCGGCACTTCGACAAAACCCTTGGGCTTCTCCAGATCTGAGGCGATCTTTGCGACGTACTTGGAGGTCGCGATGCCGATCGAAATCACGAGGTCGGTTTGTTCTTTGACTTCAGCTCGAAGGCTCTCGGCGATTTGGCGGGCGGAACCAAACAGCCGTTCGGAGCCGGTGACGTCCAAAAAGGCTTCATCAAGCGAGAGCGGTTCGACCAATGGGGTGTAGCGGTCGAAGATCGCACGGATCTGTTTGGAGACCGCGGCGTATTCGCGCATGCGGGGCGTGACGAAGGCCGCGGTGGGGCAACGCCTGCGCGCGGCCGCCGTCGGTTGTGCCGAGTGAATGCCAAACTGGCGCGCCTCGTAGGATGCGGCCGAGACCACCCCGCGACGACCCAAGCCCGCCACGACCACCGGACGGCCCCGCAAAGAGGGGTCGTCGCGTTGTTCGACGGAGGCGTAAAACGCGTCCATGTCGGCGTGAATGATGCGGCGGCTCAAATCCATGTCGCGCATTCTATGCCGAGACGGGGTCGATGGTCAGCTCGCCGGTTTCGGCTAGTTTTCGGGCGCGCAGGAGCTCTTCGAAGTTGGGCTTATGAATATCGAATGGCAAATGACAACGTACTTCCCCTTCCGCCAGAACAGCCGGGAGGCCGGCTGAGACCAGTTCTGGCCAGGTCCTTTGCGGGCAGCTCGTCAAAAAAAGATCGGGTTCGCCGGCCTCATCGATCCAAGATTGCAATCGCTCAGAAACCTCTTCGAGCAAGCTCTTCCAATTTTGGAGACGGAGTCTCGATCCGTAGCGGGATTTGCCTTTGGTCTTTAAGTGGGCGGGTTGAGCTCTGCCTTGGCCCCGGACGACGTATTTCTTGATGACTTTGTGGAGGATGAGCTCACCGTCATCAAAAACGCCGATGGCGGCGGCACCGGCTTGCAACAGCAACATGAATTCGATGCCGAGGTCGTCAAAGTCTGAGATGGCCTCCAAAAAAGCCGGGGCTTCCAAGTTCGGAAAACGGCCCGCGAGCAGGGTAGGCGGGGCGAAAACGATGGTGGCGCCCGCGGCGTTCCGGCCGCGGTAGACAAGGCGCCGGTCGCCGGCTTTTTCCATCGGACCGTCGGCCAGGCAATTCGCCAAATGATGGGCAGTGTCGTTCCAGGCGAAACGGAGCAGCTTCGATGCGGGTTCGTCGGCGGTCATATCTGCTATTGCGGCTCGAAGTCACATCCGAAAAAGGGCGCTGGTGTAAAGCTACTTGGGTGCGAGCGTGCGGGCGGGGTCGAGCGATGTGCGTTTGGCGGCATTCGCGTTGTCTTGCCCGCGCAAGAGTATACGTTGCCAAGACCCGTAGGTCGGGTTGGGAAGACAATGCCAGGAGTGGCCGAAGCGATGGCGGTAGGCGTCAAACATGGCTTGCCGGGTCAAGGGATCTTTTTTGACCTTGCCGTTGAAGTCGTTCAGGTCGTCTCCGATCAAGAGCAAGACGCGGTGAGTGTTCGTCACGACCTTGCGCCTTGAGGTCTTGTCGGAAGTCCAGTCCGGCTGCTCGCCTTTCATCATGACCGTGTCCAACTTGGCGTTGACGGGAAAGCCCCAGCGCAAAAGGTTTCGCCGTGTGGCCTTCTCAACGTTCTTATCGCGGTTGGTGATGTAAAAGATCTCAACGCCGAGTTGAGCGGCGCGCCGGGCGAAGGCCAAAGCGCCCGGAACTGGCTTGGCCTTGCCTTCGTCGCACCACTTTTTTCAGCTCTTTGGAGCATAGTTTTCGCCGTCCAAGATCAGGCGAGCTTGGTAGGGTGAATTGTCGAGAACCGTTTCATCGATGTCCACGATAACGGCGGGGGGCAGCAAAAGTGCGAAGGGCCCCTGTTCCAGCGCTCCAGACCAACTCGGATCGTGCAGTGATTCCTCAAGGCGCGTTTGGGCCAGCATCCAAAGTTGTTTGCAGATCGCATCGCGCTCGGCGGAGACTTGAAGCCACAAGGTGGCGTCGAGCCCGTCGTGGGCCATCGGGACTCTTGGGCTTGGGTGCGCTGAAGGATCAGCATCAAAGTTGAGGCTACTCGCCGCGGCGAAGATACCCGCCATCAAGAAGAGTCTGAGGTCTTTCATGCTGGGACTCTATCCCGTCTTTTGCGCTAGCCCAAAAGGCTGCGGACGCGGCGGCAAGCGTTCCGAAACCTCACTAGGTCTGCGGCGTCGGCGTCTCGGTTGCCGTAAAAGACCTGGTCGAGGATCGTTTCGAGTTCTAACAAGGGTGCGTCGAGCTGGGGATCATGGCTCGCCCAGCGAAGGCGGTGCTCGTGCGGCGTTTGCTGCAGTCGGCGGTGGCGGCGGCGACGTTCAAGTCGTCCTTGGAGAAGCTGATATTCCTCGGCGATGATCCGGCGGGGGTCTGTCTCTTCCAAAGCGGAGAGCCGTTCCAAAAATTGCTGACGTACTCTTGAGTCTTGGGCATCCGTTAGCGATGTGCCGCGTTCCGTGGCGCGTCTGGCGAGGAAGAGCAAAAAAACTACTCCGAATAACAGGGCCAAGTCGGGGAAGAGTCGTAATCCCCAGGTCCCACTATCTGAAGTCGCGACTTCAAGCGGGGCCGGAAGAACTTCCTCGCCGCCCCGAAGATGGGCTGTCGGGTCAAAAGGCAACCAGCGCCCATCGTCGAGCAAGATCTCTACCCAAGCGTGGGCGCGGGCGTTGATGACCTTGAAGTCCTTTCGAGCCGGGTCGAACTCGGCACCGGCGTAGCCGCCGGCGATGCGAGCCTGGACGCCTTTTGCGCGGAGCAACAAGATCGCGGCCGTCGCAAAATACATGCAGTCGCCGCGATGCGCCGAATTCATGAAGACCTCAAAGCGTCGCTCTACCTTGTCAGGTAGCCAGTCCAATTCAGTGTCGTATTTGAAGTTGTCGCGAAAGTAGGCGCCCAGCTTTTTGATTCTGGGGGCAATCGACGTCGTCGAGCCGAAGATATTGTCGGCAATCAACCTGAGATTGACCTTGAGATGCCGGTAGGAGGGGTACCCGCGGTAGCGGTCGTCACCGCGGGTCTCGTGGCGAGCGTTCGAGTAGAGCATCGTCGCTCGGTGAGGGCGGTGGAACATGCGTAGGTCGTAGTGACTTCCGGTGGGGATGTCCGGCAAATCCGGAGCGAATTCATTGGCCTCTGAGCGGATGTAGGCCGCGGCAGCTTTCGCCGCGCTTGGGGTCACGAAATACCGCGTTCGGTAGGGTAGAAAAATCTTGGTGACGACTGGGGACACGATGGTGATGCGCCATGACTCTTGTGGCAGCCGAAGCCGTCGGCGTTCGACCGCGATGCGTTCATTGGCTCGCCACTGCTGTCTCTTGGTCCTGATGCCTTCGCGTTCCCATTTGTTTTCGTGAACGAGATACTTGTTGAAGATTTGGGCGCGTAGCAGCAGGCCTCGGGCTGGAAGATCACTCTTGGAGCCAGGAATGACTTTGCCTTTGTCGTCAAGTCGGGCCAGGCGCAAGGCTAGCCGCTGATCACCGCGTGCGCTCGCGATTGCGCCGAGGCTCATTTCGTCGTCGAATCCGATCAAGCGGCTGCCGTTCGTGCCCGTTTCCCGAGGACCGTTTTGAGTGTCGAGTTCACGGTTGTGGGGGCGGCCTTGCCACAGCGATGGCAAGATCCGTTCGCGATCGGCCAAAAAGGGCAGATCCAAGCGTGGGTAGAGGAACTGAAAACAGATGATAAACATCACGGCAACGCTCACGGCAACCGTCAACGCGGCGAACCCGTTGCGTCGAAGATCTAGGCTCGGGCTTTTATTGCGGGGGTGAATATCAAAAAGCTGATGCCGCGTTTGGGCGGACACCGCCATGCCCAAGACCCACAATGGCAAAAAGATCATGGCATCGGGGCGACGTTCAAGCAGGGCCATGAGAACGAGGCCTCCCGACAGAAAGTCGAGGAGTCGATAGATGGGCGGCAGAAAGGACAAAAAAGCCAAGCACCAGGTCAAGAGTGCTAATAGCGCTGTCCCCAAAAACAGCGGCGAATCCGCTGGCGCGGAGTCGAGCATGAGTTCATATCCGGTGTAGCCCAGACAAATGGCCACCAAGGTCACGATGGCCGCCAAGGCAAAGCTCTTTCGATCACCGCGGGGCCAAGATCTCGAGCGCAGAAAATCAGCGAATGTCACGGGCAGCAACACCCAGACGCCGAGCAGCACCGAGGTCATCCATGGCGCCTGCACAAAAGAGGCCTGCGTCGAAAACAAGACCGCTGAAGTCAAGGCGAGCCAGTCTGCGGCCAACAAGCAATAAAGGGCGCGGCGGCGGGGGACTTGGTGTTCGTGGCTGAAGTTCACACCGCAACCTCCAACTCATCGTGGTCGAGCTTTCCGGCGGATATGCGGTAGACGCCGATGCCGCGGCGGCGCGCCCCGGTCGTAAATCTTGCCGCAGTCAAGATGGCCTTTTCGCTACGACCTTCGAAGACCACCGCGATCACCTGCTGGCCACGCTGGGTCAAGGACGCGAGGGTTGGAATCGTCGCTTCATCTGCCATGGAATCTTGGTGAATCATCACGACGGTGAGTGAGCCGTCGTGCCGGCCGGCGAGGAGTTCGCCGATTGCCGCGGAGAGCCTTGTGGGCGCTGATGGCTCGAGCGGTACGAAGGCATCGAGCCACTCTCTTAGCTTGGCATGGGAAGTTTGGGCCGAGGGGCCGATGCGCCCCGACTGTGAATAGACCTCCACTCGACGCGCCGTACGCAGCGCCGTGGCCACCAAAGAGGCGGTGAGGCGAATGGCGTTTTCGAATTGGCCGTAGCGAATTCGCTGTCCGGTGACGCTGCGGTGTGTGTCGAGAAAGATCGTCAGGTCGCCGGAACTCGGGCGCGCCATCTCACGAACCACAAGGTCGCCACGGCGCGCAGATGTCGGCCAGTGAATGCGTCTTGGACTGTCGCCGGGTCGGTAGTCCCGCAAGGACCAAAAGTCGCTCGACTCTCCGGGGCCGGCGCGCAGGATTTCGCTGACCGCATGACGGGCCGAGCCGGCTCGCTGTTGATCTAATCCGAAGTTGACGAGACTCGGATAAATGATGATCGTCGTAAAAGTCTCGAGGCGGGCCTGAATCTCGAACCAGCCGAAGGGGTCAGAGATTCGAAGCACGGATGGGCCGTAGCGATATCGCCCGCGAGGTGACAAGCAGCGCGCCTCGTATTGGCGTTCGATTTGCTCTCCCGCATAGATGCGCTGGGGAAACACGATGTCTTTCTGAGCCCCGTCTTCTGGCGTGAAAATCTCGCTGAAGCGCGGATTCCCCAAGCACCGTCGGCCTTCATTGCGAAGCGTTACGCGAATGACGACGAGATCTCCCTCAAAGGCGTACTTCGGTGCCGACTGACTCAAGCTTAGCCCACTGGCGGCTCGGCGCAGCATCCAATAAACGACGGCTGGAATGAGGATGAGGGCGAGCCCCATCGCAACCGCGCCTGCGTTCTGCAAAAATAAACCGCTGAAGAAGGCAAGGTTTCCAACGCCAAAGACTATAGCGCCGCTTGAACAGTTGCTCTTGAGCTCTAATTGCTCACGCTTCGACATGGGGCAAGATGGGTACGGGGACTTCGTCGAGGATCTCGCGAACGAGGTCACTCCCTCGTTTGCCACCAACTTCGCCTTGGGCGTCGAGAAGGATGCGGTGCCCCAAGACTGAGGGCGCCACCGCCTTGATGTCATCCGGGCCGAGCCAAGTGCGCCCTTCGACGTAGGCGTAGGCCTTGGCGGCGCGGAGTAAAGAAAGGCTGCCGCGGGGGCTGACCCCCAAGGCCACGCCTTCGCGGTTTCTCGATGCCGCGGCGATCGCAACGATGTACTGGTGCATCTGCGGTCCGACCTCGAGTTTGTCGGCCGCGGCTTGAATTTGGCGGAGGCCTGCGAGGTCGGTGACGACCTCCAAGTCAGCCGGGCTAGATCCGTTGCCGTGCACTTCCAGGATTCGAATTTCGTCCTCAGGTCCGGGGTAGCCCAATTCGAGTCGCATCAAGAATCGGTCGAGTTGAGCTTCGGGGAGGGGATAGGTTCCGGCTAGCTCAACGGGGTTTTGGGTCGCGAGTACGAAAAATGGGTCGGACAGTTTTCGGCTGTGGCCTTCGACGGTGACCTGCCCCTCTTCCATGCACTCCAAAAGCGCAGCTTGGGTTCGGGGAGATGTGCGGTTTATCTCGTCTGCAAGCAAGATCTCAGTGAACACCGGACCTTCAACGAAGGAAAAGGACCGCGTCGCCGGATCGAAGACCGAAACGCCGGTGATGTCGGAAGGCAACAGATCGGGCGTGAACTGAATTCGTTGAAAAGTCGCGCTCAGTGAACGAGCCAGCGAGCGGGCGAGAAGCGTTTTTCCTAGACCGGGTGCGTCCTCAAGCAAAAGATGGCCTCGTGCCACCAAAGACGTTACGGCGAGTTTGACGACTTTTGGATTGCCGATGAAGACTCGCTCTACATTGGCGCATAGCCGCTCGATGACTTGATGCAAAACCACACTCCCCTGGTTTTTAGGGACCTCGCGTCAGCAAGGCCTCCCTCGAAAGAATACCCGCCGACGAGAATTCAGCCAAACTGCCTTGGAAACCTGGGAAAATGCGGTGGCCTCAGTTGGCTAACGCCCTTGTGACGTCCAAGTTCAGCGAAATGGGGCAATCTTGCATCTAGAATTCGCTTGGTGCCCACTGCGCTAGTCGCCATACTCCGCCTAAGCCCTGCCGTTGGCCCCTTTTGACTATTGCTTCAGCTGTTTTCCCGCCGCGATATTTCGGACAGATCTTGGCTTCTTCAGCCCCGAAGTCCGTGTTCGCAGTGCCCCGCAGCGGGTTCAGCGAGGGAAAGTGGCCGTTTCCGGGCCGGTGCTCTAAGACAATGCCATTGCGAAGGCGCGTGGCTTGCGACGATTCGTCGTCTCTTTGAACTGAAATGAGGAGATTGCCTGTGCGCTCATCTACTTTGATGGCTCTTGCTATTTCGATTTTTGCGGTGGGTGCTTCAGCCCAGCACATCGTCGATGTCCAGGACTTCCAATTTGTCGATTCGGTTTCTGGTACCAGCGACACCACCATTACCCTCGGTGAAACGATCGAGTTCACCTGGGTTTCTGGTTTCCACTTGCTCGAAGATGGAACGGCGCCGGGAACTCCCGGGGCAGCCAGCCTCTTTTCGGATCCGGTCGACCCTGCCAACATCTTATTCTCGTTCACGCCAACCGAAGCGGGGTGTTTCCCCTACTACTGCTTCCCCCATTTCGCATTCAACATGGTGGGTACGATCACGGTTGTGCCGGCGGTCTTGGCGGGTTCAGGCGAAGACTTGACCCTGAACATCCAAGTGAATGGTGTCGATGGCCTCATCGCTTCGCCCGGCGACTTGGTGACCATGCACTTCGAGTCTCCCTTGGGGACCTTCGACAACGAACCGGTCATCTTGGTCGCGCAGATCTATGCGAATGGAACGGCGGGGCCGGGATCACCCGGTGGATTCCCCGAAGCCCACGTCAACACCTTCGGGGCTTTTTTGATCTTTGGCGGTGATTTGAGCCCCTTTGGAACCCCCTTCGTCATGTTGCCGGGAGGCTACACTTTGGCGACGGGCGCACCCCCGAGCTTTGTCGGCTTCATAGCCCGCATTCAGGCTTTCTCCCTGTCGGGTCTTGCCAACAACACTTTCTTTGCGACCTCTGATGCGATGGACATTCTCGTCAAGTAGTTCGCTTGCACTCAACAGCCATGTCAAATGGGCGTCCACCCTCGTGGACGCCCATTTTGTCTTGCTGTCTTTTAGCTCGAACTTCGTTCCGCAATCTCGGCTACTAAGCTCGCTTCATCGGGGAAGGTCCCCGTCTCCAAGCGGCTGTAAACCAGATCCTCATCGACGAAGACTTCAAAGCGCCCGTCCGCATAGGGAACTAACGACAGGCTCTCCATCCGAGTCTTGAGGCGCACCGCAATCTTGTCCGTCAAACTGACGGCTTTCGGCTCAAAATTTCAAGCTGAGCAATACTCAATCCGAATCTGCATTCTCTAATCCCCTTCGCAAGAACAAGTCGCCCCCTCATCTTGTTGAGGAGAGCCTTTTTCCGCTTGCTTTCGCCACACTGCATCTGACCTTTGTAGCAGTTGATCGAAAAGGTGTCGACTGGCACCGGAGCCGAGGGTTTACTCGTCTTCGACATGTCCCCGCAAACGACTGATTGCGGCATCCCATTGGGCGTCGATACGATCCAGGTAGCGCCGCGCGGTTGCCAGTCCGCTGGGGTCGAGCTGCCAGATATGCTCGCGACCATGGCGCGAGCTACGAACGAGGCCAGCGTCGCCAAGGATACGCAGATGCTTCGTAATGGCTTGGCGTGAGACATTGGAGCCTTCGCTCAAGCTCGAGATAGACTCTGGTCCCGACGTCGTCAGGTGGACGACGAGGCTGAGGCGGGTTGGATCACCCATCGCGGAAAACAGCGGGGCCGCGCTGCGGATACTGGCCGCTGTGAAACGACTAACCATCGACGTGCTTCGTGACGTTTTTGACCTGTTGTTTCCATCCGCCTTCGTTGCGCTGGAATGACTCGTCACGTCGGTCTTTTGGCAGCGCATCAAATCCAGATTCGGTGATCGTCAATCGCGTCCCTTCGCCTTCATCCTCGAGTCGAAACTCGACCAATGTGCTCGGCGCCTGGGACCGATCGATACCGGAGTCGATCTCGTAAGGGTGCCACCGAAACGAAAAAAGCAGCTCGGGTTCCAGCTCTTCGATCGAGGCTTCAATCTCAGCGGCCTTGCAGTCTTCATGCGTGCTGCGCCCCTTGATTGATTCTCCAAGGCGAAATGGGCCTTCGAACTCAACTTGAAACCACTTGCCAAGTTCGCTGGAATCCGCGATGGCCCGCCATACCCGGGCACGGGATGCGCGGAGAGAAACGACTTTTTGAA
This sequence comes from Planctomycetota bacterium, assembly GCA_036479435.1. GTDB lineage: Bacteria > Planctomycetota > DRQF01 > JAZGFI01. The sequence continues at coordinate 54,542 of JAZGFI010000117.1, forward strand.
TCTGATCGCTGCTTGTATTCATGATATGCAATCTCCTGGTTGCGTGTTTGTAGCTGGGGCTTCAGGAAAGAGCAACCATTAGATTGCATTTATTCCGGCGCGAGTGTTTCTTCGGATTCGCGTCGGAGAGGCGGGTGAAGGAGAGCTGGCGCGATTAAGTGGGAGAAAGACGTCTGACGCCGTTAAACCGGTTGCTGAACTGGCCCGAGGAGCTTAGGACGGAAGCGGAGGCCAGTTGGCTTGGTTGGCGTGCATTTCCATGCTGTAGGCGGGGCGGTGGTGGTAGTCGCCGCCGGTCTTGACGGCCCAGGCTCGTTCGGCGACGAAAAGGAGCTCGTCGAAGTCTAGGCCGCTGGGCATGAGTTCAGGGGTCTCTTTGACGGAATTGTAGGCGTCCTCGCCGTTCGCGATGACGCAGCAGCGGGCGTAGAGGAAAAGATCTTCGTATTGGCCGGAAACGCCGGCGGCCTCAGCGTAGGCCGCACCGTCGAGTTGGTAGAGTTTCTCGCTGAGCAAGTCATCGAAAGCCATGATGTCGGCGGTCGATTTCATCAAGAGGGCATCGACGACGGGGCGGATGACGCCAAATTCCTCGTCGGCTTCGAGTCGGCTCCAGTCGAGGAGCTGAATGACATCCCAGAATTCTTGCTCGGTCACGGCTAAGCTACCCCTTGTCACCCGCGAGGAAAAAGACGGTGATTCACTACGACGAACCACTCTACCGCCCTCCGTCCGAGGGAGACAACCTCATCCTTCAGGCAACTTTGGGCTGTAGCTTCAACCGCTGTAGCTTTTGCTCGATGTACCGCAGCAAAGTCTACCGTGAACGGCCCTTGGAAACGGTCTTAGCCGAAGCGAAGTGGGCGGCGGCGCAGTTTCCTAAGACTCGAAAGATCTTTCTTGCGGATGGCGATGCCTGGACTTTGCCCACCGACTATCTGCTGGAGTTGCTGAGGGAGTTGGGATCGCTGTTCCCCGACCTTATGCGTGTGTCCGCCTACGCCTGGCCCTTGGCGCTGCGAAAAAAGACAGATAGGGAGCTGGCGCAACTCAGCCAACTAAAACTGAATTTGGCCTATGTCGGAGTCGAGACCGGATCGGCGGCCTTACTGAAAAAGATCACCAAGGGTTCATCTCCCGAGATCCACGCGGAGGCTATCGAGAGATTTCGCGAGGCGGGAGTCAAGGTGTCGGCCACGGTCATTTTGGGTCTGGGAGGAAAGACCCACTGGAAGGAGCACATCGACGAGACGGTGGAACTTATTGAAAAAGCTCCGCCGCGTTTCGTGTCAACGCTTCAGCTGGGCCTCAGCCCCGAGATCGAAGACGAGTTCTACCGGAAGTTCAAAGAGCCTTTTCAGCCGCAGGACGACTTGGGAATGCTCGTTGAGCAGCAGCGTTTTTTGAGCCTTCTCAATCCGCCGCGGCCCGTCATCTTTCGATCCAACCACGCTTCTAACTCGCTCGCCTTGGCGGGTGTGCTCCCCAAGGACTCGGCGCGCTTGGTCAAAGAAGTTGAGGAAGCGCTGATGGGGCAGCGTCGTTTACGGCCGCGCAATCTTCGGGGCTATTGAGGTCTTTGCCTGATAAGATGCTGTCGCTTGGTGCAGGAGTTTGGGGCGACGCCCCCGACGAACCTGATTTGCTACGGGGCGTTGAGAGCGTCCCCCAACGAGAGTTGTTCATGCATCTGCCGCAGTCCAGTGCTCTTAGACCCTTGATGACCAAAGTCCGGCAAGGCGGGATTTTTGGGTCTTCGACTTTGGTCTTGCTGTTGTTGACGGCGCCGGCTTTGGCCGCGGACCAAGAAACATGGCTTCGGTTCGGTGGCCGCCTTCACCCGCTCATCGTCCATTTTCCGATCGCTTTGATCTCGGTCGCGGGGATTTGTGAACTCTGGGCAATGCTGCGGAGTCGCTCGCTTTCTCCAATGGCGCTTTCCTGTCTCGGTTTTGCCTGGGTGTTTGGGGCCTTAGCGGCGGGGGCGGGCTGGTTGTACGCCGAACATGAAGGGGTATCGGACTCACTGGCTGACACTCTTTATTGGCATCGTTGGGGGGGCATCGCGGTCATCGGTCTCAGCCTTGTGGTCTGGGTCGTCGGTCTTGTCGCGAGAAAAAGGCAGCAGTCTGCGGTCTTTTTTCGGATTGGTCTGTTTGCGGCGGTGCTCGGGGTTGCCTGGATTGGCCATCTTGGCGGCGACATGACGCGCGGCGACGACTATCTGTTTGAGTTGTTCGATGAGCCTGAAGATGGCATGAGCGACGACGTAACGAACGTTGCCAACACCTTTGATCCTCTGGCGAGGGCCGGTACGGCGCTCATTGATGAAGGGGGAAATGCTGCGGGCGCGGCCTTGCCGGTGAATTACGAAAATCAGGTCAAGCCCATCTTCGCTCGTCACTGTTTCAAATGTCACGGCCCAAAAAAGCGTAAAGGGAACTTGCGCCTCGACAGCAAAAAGCAGCTCTTTCACACCGCCAAGGGCAAGTGGGTGGTCAAACCCGGCCACGCCGATAATAGTTTGCTGATCCGACGACTTGAGCTTCCGGTGACGCATCGAAAGTTCATGCCCAAAAAAACCGGCAAGAGGATTCCGGCGGACGAAATCGCCTTGCTGCGTCGTTGGATTAACGAAGGGGCAAGATACGCACCGGGTACGGTCGTTCAGACACCAAAGGTGGTGCCCGGGAGTGGTACCGGTGAGAAGAAACCCGAAGCCACTAAGTTGCGGCGAACGCCAGCCATTGACCAACAGCTTGCCGCCTTGCGGGAACAAGGAGTGGCGATTCAGTATGTTGCGGCCGCGGAAGCTGAAGTCGACGCCAACTTTTCGGTGATGGCGAGCCGATTTAGCGTTGAAGATTTGAAGGGCCTTGCGGGTCTAGAGGATCGCTTGCTGCGGCTTGACCTGAAAAAGACGAACTTGGATGACGCTGGCTTGGCCTTGCTCGCGGGGTTCGAACGCCTGGAATACCTGAATCTGTCGGAAACGAAAATCAGCGATGAGGGTCTATCCGCGCTTTCGAAGATGAAGAAACTGAAGTCACTCAACCTATGGGGAACCGCGATCAGCGATGCAGGCTTAAGGCATCTCGAAGGCTTGACAGCGCTTCGCAGTTTGTACTTGTGGAAATCGAAAGCCACGCCGCAGGGCGCGAAGGCGCTCCAAGCAACACTCGGTGATCTGAAGATCGACATGGGTGGCGCACTGAAGCGCTAAGCCAATTTGACCCGCTCATCCTGTCAGTTCCCTTGATGCGCGGAGCGTGTCAATTCCACACAAACTTTTCCGCCGCCGCGCGCGCATGGAGTTCCTTGCGAAGCGCATCCGCAGTTCGTTCGTCGAGTTCATCCATCGTCAAGGGAATGGAGGCTCCGCCGCCGGCGGCGGTATCGACATAAACACTGGCGAGTCGCCAGCGGCGATCGAAGTAAGATTGCTGCACTTCAATCGTTTGGATTCGCGAGTAGGGCACGATGCCGGTCGTGACGCGAGGCCAACCTTGGCGGACCCAGAGACCTGCGTCTTCCAGTTTCCAACCAAAGTTACGGTGCTGCATGATGGCTTGGAGCACGCCGAAGAACCACAAGACGGGAAGCGCCAACATGACCCAGGGCGTACTCCACCAAGCGACGGCGGCAACCAAAAACAAAGGCAGGATGATGCGTTTGCGTAACTGGCGGCGCCGTCGGCGCTTGGGTGCGGGTTTGAAGGGTGCTGGCTGCTCGACGACGAGATCCGGGGCGAGGGCTTGAAGCAGCGGCCGGAACTCAGGCTCTTTCGCCAAAGGGACCAAAGGCGTCCTGCCAATACCCTCCTTGCCGTCGTTGGCACCCGCGGTCTGAGCCCTCAACTCGAAGCGTCCGAAGTAACGTTGAATGAGTCCCGCTCGCCGACCCAATACTTGGATACGTCGACGAGGAATCGTGCCGCTTCGGCGAGTCGTGAGCCCAAACTGAAAACGCAAATCGTCGCCGTGTTTGACGAGCTGGAATCCACCGTAGCGAAAGACGATCAGGATGGCGGAGAGCAACTTCAGGATGATGAAGCCAAAAATGCCAAAAGCAGAGTAGAGAAAGCCCTTTTGCCAGGGGCTCATCTCGCTGCGGTCTTCCCAACCGTGGTCGATTAGCGACATGACGTGATCGGCGATCCACTGCTCGTAGTCGACTCCACTCTGGGCGGCCAAGCCGAATGCCGCCGCGAAGGCGGCGAAGGCGGCATTGGACAAAAGACCCATAAACAACAGGTCACCCAGGCTCAACTTGACGAGAGTGTCAACCGACTCGTCGCTTGAGGTTGAAGTTGGGGTTGTGAGTGAACTCGCCGCCACCGGCTCGGTGGCGAGCTGGGCTTGGTCCGACTCGGTCTTGGAGTCTTGAGCTTGTTTGTGCGCAAAGACTCGACTGCGAATGGCTGCGACTTGGTCCAAACCCAAGACATTCATTTCCGCTTCCGGGTCTTCGCCGCTCGCGGTCTCAAGCTGCACCTTGGCCACTCGAACCATGCGGTGAAAGGGATTTTGAACCAGGTTGATGTTTTGGATGCGGGCGTAGGGGATGTGGCGCTCGACGCGATTAAAGATTCCCGACTTGGTAATCAACTCAAATTCGGCGAGGCGGTAACGAAAGGACAAGAATCTCACCACGACCCAGGCGGCCGAAGGCAAAAAGAGGAGCATCGCGAACAATTCCCAGCGATTGTCGCTCGCGAGGAAAAACACGGCAAGGCCTGGGACAATATAAGACTTGGCTTGGCCCCCGATTCCAAAGATCAAAGAACTGGGGTGGAGCCGGTGAAACTCGTCCGCGTCAGTCTTCATCTGGGACGCTTTCTTCGTGCCCTTCATTGAGGAGATAATCGCGAAGGGCGTAGGCCGTATCGGATTCGAGACCGTCTAACCTCACCTCATGGGATGCTGATCCCGCGGTATGCATGACGAAGGTCGCGAGGCCAAAATGGCGCTGCAACGGTCCCTGAGTGACCTCGGTGTGTTGGATGCGTGTACGCGGCACGGTGATGACCCTGCGGTGCAAAACCCCCCGCTTGATCTCAACGCCGGTGGCGTCGACGCGGTAGCGGCGTCGAGCCCAATCCAGGGGCGGCCAAATCCATCCCAGCACGGCGCGGGTCACGATTAGCAAGGGGGCAAAAAGCACGCCCCATTTCCAGGCTCCGACATCGGCGTTGTCGGAGGCGAAGGACCAAAAGATGACGGCGACCGGGATCAGCATCGCGGCGAAAACTAGCACTCCGATGGCGGAACTCATCCTCTTTGCCGGAATCCACTCCTTTGGCAGCTTCGTCGCTTTTCGAGTTGGGAACTGACTGCCCTCGGTTTTGGGATCCGTCTGTGAAATGACCGTGTTGAAGATCGGGGCGAAATCTTCGGGAGACTCAGGGTTCGCCAAGGCTAAAGCTTTCCGATCTTTTTGGGTTTTGTGGGCCGCGCCAGTCGCGGCCGAGCCCAGTGTTTCTCGATGACCCGGGTTACCGCCGGGGCGGTGTGATCAAAATTACTGGGCCGCCTTCGACCGGGGAAGCACTTCCAAAGATAGGCACCTTTGATGTACTTCGACTTCGCGAGAGCTTCGAGAGCCACGTCTAGGCAAAGGGTCTGAATGGATTCGGCCGCGAGGCCGTCTGAGTTGTGCTCCCAGGGGCGGTAGGGCGCATTGAAACTGCGGTTGTATCCCAACTCCGTGAGCAAGATCGGCTTGCCCTGTTTTTTGCCTTCGGCATCCAATTGGCGAATCAAATCTTGCCAGCCCTTGGTCAACGCTTGGCGGGTGGGGTTCTTTTTGCTTTGGGTTTCGGCGACGATGGGGAAGTAGGACTGAATGCCGATCGCGTCGAGGTCTTTCCAAAAAGTGACACGCTTGTAATCGGTCCAGTTCGCGGCGTAAGTGATGCGGCCGCGGTAGACTTTTCGAACGCGAGCAATGATGCGTCGCCAGTCCGCGTGGTACTGGATGGTCTGATCGAGTTCGGTGCCCACGACGAAGACGTCGGCGCCCGTCGACATGGCTGCGATCTTGACGATCCAATCTTCGTAGTCGCGAAAAAACCGCCGCCATTCTTTTTTGCTGGTAAAGCGGATGGCACCGCGCCACTTGAATCCAGAACCCCAATAGGCAATGTGGGGCTTCATCATGATCTTCATGCCGAGCTTTTTGGCTTCGGCAATAGGGCGGGTGATCCAGATCGGTGGATTTTTGGGATCGTTGAAGCTGCGGTTGTTGACGCGACCGTTTTTGTAGATGCGAGCGTAGGGATGAATCTGAATCGCGTTGACCCCGCTGGCGCGCAGAGATTTCATGCGAGTGACCATCGCATCGGTGCCCCAGATGCGCCCGGAGCCGGGGCAAGAGATCACCATCCCGCGCTCAAAGGTCGTGGTCTTGTCTCGCGGCAATCTCAGGCTTGTGCTGGGAGCTTGGGCGAATATCGGACCTGCCGTTAAGGCCAGAAAAACGGCTGCGAAAAGTCTGGTTGTTGCCGGTGGCAAGGTCGGGTTCCACATGGGTTCAGAATAGCTTTCCGCGGGGTCCCTGCAATCCGAATCGAGAATCCTCGCCCTGGACCGGCCGCGCCGGGGCCTAACTCGCTGCGATTGAGCCCGTATTGTCGACTTTGCCGAGGGTCTGGAGGATACCCGCGCGGTCCAAAATTTGGGCGATCCGCTCTTTGTCGGCCAACGTCGACTCTCGCACGGTATCGGCGAGGTCCGCGCGCTCTTTTTCGCGCTCGCGATAAGAAACCGCGAGAGAAGCGATGGCCTCGTCGGGCATAGCCTCGATGGACTCAAAGCCCTCGCGATAGACCAGCCGGGTGGCCATCGTCTTGGCCATGATCCAGCGTAGATAGGGTTCGGGTGTTTTTTCCCAAACGCGGTTCTTTGCCTTTTCAACGAGCGCGGCCGGCAAGTGTTCGATGACCAGCTCTGCAAAGAGTGCACGGTGCTCGTCGGTGAGAGAATCGAGCGAAGCTTCTATGGCGTCGGCCGTGCGGATCATGACTCGGCTGAGCCGGACGCTCATCTCGAACAGAGGAATTCGCGGGTGCTGGCTCAAAAGACGGATGAGCAACTCCGCTTCTCTGCGTGCCAAGACGCGAAGTTTCTGGAGGACTTGTTGCACAAACTCCTCTTTGATCTCAAGAAACTCTGATTCCTCGAGAATCATGCAGGCGGCGATCTCGAAACTGGAGGTAATGACCCCGCACTTGTTCGCCGAACTGTCTTTGACGATCAAGACCCCTGCCTCGCTCAAGGCGTGTCTCGCCTCGTTCGTCAGATAGATATTGGCACCTTCGACGATCAACCGGCTGCTGGGCTGACCGTCCGGTTGCAGGAAGTCTCGCCAGTTTCCGGCGTGGATGGTGCCGGGCCTTCCGCCCGCGGGAATGAAAGCATCAGCTTGGAGGCGATTGTGGAGACTGTTGCGAAGGGAGATCCCGTCCGGGTCGTCGACGCTCGAGATGCGCCCCTCGGGGCCGAGGGATTTCGGATTGAACTCGGCGATTGGCAGCCCGGCCTCTACCAAGCGGCAAAGCTCGTCGTAGTCGAGTCCTTTAGGATCTTCACCGCAACCACTGCCGTCCGCAATGCCGACGATGCGCGCGTTGTCGCCATACTCGCGGCGGAGAATCTTGATTTCATTGCCGGCGACGTCGCCGTCGGGGCCTCCGGTGATCTTCACCGTGAAGGGCTGGTTTTTTGGATCAATGCCGAGGTAGCGCAAGGCGACGTCTAAAAATACGGTGACGCCCTCGCTCGTCACTCCGTACTCTTTGTGATTGATACCGGCGCCGGGTTTTGAACTCATGAGCGCGGTAGGGCAGGGATAGCCGCGCAATCTGGCTCGGTCCACAATCCACTCGATCATCGGTACCGTAATGTTTTCATCGGGGCCGAGATACAAAAGCTCCTCGCATTCCAACAAGTCAACAATGCGGCTGTTGGTCTCTTCGTCCGGAGTGACCAAGTCGAGCAGCGAGTCGACGAAGGCCTTGACCGATCGTGCGACTGGAGTGCGCGGTTCGATCAAGACAACGGCTTTTGCGCCGCCTTCTGGGATGTCTTTGTTTTTAAGCTGTTGAGCGAAAGCCAGGCCGTAGACCTCATCGTAGAGGCGTTGAATTTCTCGGGCGTGTTGATCGGGGCCGATCGTACGAACGGCGCGAATGCCGCCCCGAGAGATGTCGCGGAACCGGACATGGAAGCCGTTGAAGCTGCGGCCGTGGACAAAAAACACGCCGTGGGGCATCGCGGTCCGTTCTTCGCGATCGAAGAGGGCGGGGTTTAAGCGAAAAGAAAGGGCGTAGCGGTTCTGAACGAACAGGTTTGTCCGCAGAGTCGCACCGATTGCGTCCAACAAAGAGGTCAGAATCTGGCGAGAGGATTCGCGATCGACGTTCGTTTCGATGTCGTTTCGCAAGGCGGCCGCTTGGGTCGAGTAGGCGCCGATGGCCAGAGGAGAGTCGGGGTCAAAGCGCTGGATGAACAGCAACACGATCGCGTGCGAAATTCTGATGTTCTTTTTCACGCACTTCAAAATGCGATCGCGATCAAAAGCGTCGGCGTTGAGCTTGACTAAGACCTGGTGCGCCAAATGACAAAGCGCCATCAACACTTCGGCTTCGACCAAGCTCAATCGGTCGTGTTGCATGAAGAGTCTTCGCGTCGACGCATCGACCCACTTGATGCGCTCGAGGTCGTCACGGACTCGTGGCCAGATTTCGCTGGCGGGGTCGAGCGCTTTGCCATCGGGGCCACTGACAACGAAGGCGATGTTGACGACGTCTTCGCGCTCGAAGGAGGGAGTTTGCGAAGTGTAGTTGCCGTCGATGGTGTCGAGGTAGGCGCGATGAATCGTGATGCCCTCGCGGCTCAAGTGGTCCGCGATGCGCATCAAGAGGCTTTTGCTTACGCGCTCTTCTGCGGTGACGACGATTCGCGAGCGGTCGGGTATCGACTCCATCTCATGGAACACCAAAGCCCCGGAGGTGCCACGGATGGCTCGCCAATTTTCGAACACCCGTGCGAGGCGCAACGGGGTCAGAGTCGAGACGAGTTCAGCCGAAGCTCGCGAGCAAAAATCGCGAAATTCGGCCTCGTCAAATCCGGAGCACTCTTTTTGGGCGTACTCGGTCGCGAGTTGGACCTTCGCGAGTTGACTGTCGTCGCTGGCGTCAAAACGGGGCGACACTCCAAACTCGAAGGTGACGAGCATCATGTTGCCGTCGGTCGCCGCGTGAACTTTCGCGGCGAGGATGGCGCGGTCGTCGGGAAGATCTCGAAGCATCTCCACGAGCGCCGCAGGGTCGGACGTGGAACGAATAAAGGTCCACTTCCGATCGTCTTCGCTCTTAAGGGTGATCTCGAGGGGAAGCCCTGAAGCTTCGGCGGCGATGATCGCGCGGAGATGACTTAGCCAGTCCCCGTGTTCGGTGTCCTGAAAGTAGGCCTCGGGCATGCCGCGGATGAAATCGGGAACAACTTGATCCGTCGTTTGGCGCAAACTGTCAGCGAGGTCGCGGGTCAGTGTTGCGGCATCGGGGTGATGGGGGCTCGGCTTGGAGTCGTTCATACCGTCAAGGTAAATCCGCGGCCCTGGCGTGTCAAAACCGCAGATCAGCCATGCCCGTGATTTCGACCCTGAGATGCAGTATCGTTTTGCCATGCGAATCGCCACTTGGAACGTCAATTCGATCCGGACCCGTGAAAAACGTCTGCTGGCTTGGCTGAAGGAGTGGTCTCCGGACGTCCTTTGTCTTCAGGAAACGAAGGTTATCGACTCGGTCTTCCCCTTTGAGGCGATCACCGCGGCGGGCTACCACTTCGTGGTGCACGGGCAAAAGACTTACAACGGCGTAGCCCTTTTGTCGAAGATCGAAGCAAAGGACGTCGAAAGTGGCTTTGGTGACGACGAGGATGACCCTCAGGCTCGATTCATCGCGGCTAAGTTCGGCGATCTGGTGGTGGCTTCGGCCTACATCCCCAATGGCTCCAAGCTCGATTCCGACAAATACCCGTACAAACGGCGTTGGTTGGCGCGGCTCGCTCAATGGGCTGAGGGCAAGGTGAGCGCGGGGGCCTCGCTGGCGATAGGCGGTGATTACAACATCGCGCTCGACGAACGCGACTTTGCCGATCCCGATCGCTGGGCGGGGGGCGTCTTATACAATGCCGACGTCCATGCCGACTATGCACGCATCTTAGAAGCAGGCCTAAAAGATGCCTACCGGCTCAAGGTTGAAGAAGGCGGGCATTTCAGCTGGTGGGACTATCGCCAGCTTTCTTTTCCGCGCAATGATGGCCTTCGCATCGACCACATCTTGGTCACCGAGGATCTAGCTGCGCGCTGCCGAGATGCGACGATTGACCGTGATCAAAGAAAAAAAGGCGCCTGTCCTGACGGCAGTACCGCTTCCGACCACGCCCCTGTCGTGGTCGATTTTGACTGATGGCCTCAGCCAAGCGCGTACCCGCGGCCCTATCTCGCATCACCGACGATCTTTGCCGCGACCTGGCCCCCCTCGCTTTTGAGCCGCCTGTCGCCGCCGTCTTGAATCCGCTCGTGCACGCTCGCGTCCCGCACCGCAGGTTCTTGGCGAAGTATGCCCAAGGTACCAAGTCCACTTTGCTCTTGGGCATGAACCCTGGGCCCTGGGGCATGAACCAAACCGGCGTTCCCTTTGGCGAGGTCAGCCATGTCCGCGATTGGATGGGCATCGAGGGAAAAGTAGACTCTCCGCTGAACGCACCCAGCGCTCGTCCCATTCTCGGATTCAAGTGCACGCGCAGCGAAGTCAGTGGGGCCAGGCTTTGGGGCTGGGCGAAAGATCGATTCGGCACGCCGGAGCGTTTTTTCGCGGATCGCTTCGTGATCAACTACTGCCCGCTAATCTTTTTAGAAGAAGGCGGCCGCAATCGAACCCCGGACAAACTTCTGGCCGCAGAGCGAAAAGTCCTCGAAGAAATCTGCGATCACACCCTCCAGCGCTTCGTCGCCCATTTCCAACCCGAGCTCATCTTGGGCGTCGGTAAGTTCGCCGAAAAGTGCGCGAAGCGGACCTTGGGCAAGGACGGTCCAAGGATCGAATCCATCCCCCATCCCAGCCCCGCATCTCCCGCCGCCAACCGTGGCTGGGCCGCCCTCGTCGACCGACGCTTGGCTGAACTCGGAATCGACTGGTATTGAGTCGCCGACTCGAACCTATTTCGGGCGCCATGACATCGCAGCCCGTGAATGGGAGACTGCTTTGGGTTTCACGGGAACCAGAGGTTCAGAGTTCTCGATCACCCCATGCGCTTCCGAAAAAACTGGAAGCGTTTGACGACAGAGCGCCGCAAGGATAGTCTTAAGTCGTTGCCGAGACTCTTCGGCAATTCCCTCGAAAGGTAATTCATGATCCTGTTGCACAAACACTGACGCTGCTGAATGGCGTACAGTGGCACGGGGTCCGTGTCACGCCACCTCTAATCAGAGGCCACACAGGTCGACGTCCCCGATAGGGCATTCCCTTCGCCGGAGTCGTACCTGATTTCCACAACGCGTTTTCATGACGGAGTCCAGGTGGACGCCGTGTTGTTGCGCGCATTTGGGGAACGTGGTTCACACCAGCTGCAAGAAATCTCAGTAACTGCCGAAGCCAAGCGCTTCGGCGTGTAGCTGGCGTCCGTGTTCTGTCCTTCGGGATCGAACAAGGAGACCTTTATGTACTTACGTTTTACGGTGGCGTTCGTGATCTTCGTGGTCGCGGGTTCTGCCTTTGCACAACCACAGCAACAACAACAAAGCGTCGAAGATCGACTTCAACGGCTTGAGCAGGAAAACCGACGCATTCTGGATGCGTTTGAATCTTCGGAGGTGAGAAACGCTAGCCTGATAAAAGAAGTGCAAATGCTCCGATTGGAGTCTGAGGATTTACGCGAGGGCGCAGAATCCTGGCGCACGAGCGACCTGGAGCAGCGAGTTAACGCTCTCACATCGGCTCTGGACGTGACAGATTGGACGCCTGCGACAAAATCGGGGCTGCCGATTCGCTTTTACGGTTTCATTCGGATGGACGCATACTGGAATTCCGCTCGCGCTACGGATCCGATCATCCCTTTTGGCGTTCTGCCGGAAGGGGTCAATGGCATTGGCCGCAATGACTCACAGTTCGCCTTGGACCCAAGGCTCACACGCTTCGGATTTGATGTGGATGCCGGTGAGATCGCGGGCGCCAAGGTTACTGCGAAGCTGGAAACAGATTTCGCCAACTTTCCGTCCGGATCCACAGAATCCAGAGCGACACCTCGCATCCGGCTCGCCTACATCAACTTTGACTTCGGCGAATTGGATCTCCGAATTGGACAAGATTGGGATGTTGTTTCCCCCCTTTACCCCGCAGTCCATTCCGAGCTTCTCCTTTGGGGAGTCGGGAACCTTGGTGACCGAAGGGCCCAAGTTCAGCTGATCTGGAATACTGGCGACCCGAAGGGCTTCGCATTTACCGCGGAGCTTTCGGCCGGCTTGACCGGGGCCGTTGATGGCGCAGACAACGACGGTATCGGAGGCCGCAGCAACATCGATGGATTCGATAGCGGTCATCCGCACGGGCAGTTGCGCCTCGGCGGCAGTTTCAGTTCTTGGGTGACAGCAGAGCGTGCCGCCATTGGATTCTGGGGATACGTCGCTTCTCTCGAGACCGACACTCGCTACGACGGCAACGATCGATACACGCCATTTACGGTCGGCGTCGACATCGTCTTGCCGCTATTTGATCGAGTGAGTTTGCGCGGTGAAGCGTGGTTCGGCCAAGCGCTTTCTGATCTTCGCGGGAACATTCTTCAGGACATCAATACCGCGACGGGAAAAGAAATCAGCGGCTGGGGCGGCTTTGCTGAAATTCACTGGCAAGCGACCGACACTCTTCGACTCGCGGTCGGTGGCAGCATCGACGATCCAGACAACGGAGACTTAAACTTCGGCGTTTCTGGGGAAAACCGAGCGCTCAACTGGACCGTCTACCTGTCCTCCAAGTTGGATCTCGGGGGAGGGCTCACAACCGGCCTGGATGTCATCTACTGGGAGACCCAGTGGCTGGATTCCGGAATCGGCAACCTTCTGCGCGCCAACTACTGGATCCAATTGAATTTCTAGGAGCGATCTGATGACCAGAGTCAAATCATCACTAATTCTCGCGTCGCTGATCTTTTTAGGCCTCGGCTGCGCAAGTTCTTCCGGAGAACCCTCCAAATCATCGAGTGGGTTGAAGGGGATCTACCTCGCAAACCACGATTTCACGATTGATGTTCCCGAGGGGACCGATCGCCTCCAGGCCTGGTTTGCCATGCCGTCGGACGTCGATCCCTACCAGTCGATTAGTCGTTGGAAGGTCGATGCACCGTATCCGACGAGGGTCGTTCGAGACACGCGCGGCAACAACTTCCTCTACATGGAAGCTCTTCGGCCATCGAGTGGCGAATTGACGGTGAAGACAAGTTTCAAGATCGTTCGTGAGGAAGTTGGGTTATCGATCGACCCGGCGTTGACAAGGCCTCATACCGCGGCTGAGCGTGCTCGGTTTGCCACCGATCTCCGTCCTTCATCTCAAATCGTCATCGACGACGACGTTCGTTCGATGGCGACCCAAGCCGTCGGAATGGAAACCAATCCGATCCTTGTTTCGCGCCGGCTCTACGATGCGGTTCTTGATCATGTCGAGTATCACGTGAAGGACCCGAATCCCGATTCTGCGAAGACGATGAGTTCGTCAGGAACAGGAAGCAGCCGCTACGCATTCGAAAAGTGTACGGGTAACTGTACTGACTTCCATTCGCTTTACGCTGCGCTGTCGCGATCGCAAGGGATTCCGACGCGCGCAGTCTATGGCTCGTTTTTCAAAGGGCCGCTTGACGGCAGGGACGAGGACCAAAGCTACCACTGCTGGATCGAATTCCATGCTCCGAATATCGGATGGATCCCACTGGATGTCGCCGTCGCGGACATATTTGCACCCGACTTCCATGCGAACGAGCACAGTCGAAAGCGGGCGATCCTGACCGTTGCGAACGGTTACGGTGGCCCCGACCCAAGGATGGTCGACTACTACTTCGGGAACATCGACGAACGCCGTGTGGTTTGGCATCGAGGGCGGGATCTCGTCATGAAAGACCCGCCCCAGTCCGGAGCTCCTTTGTTGTGGAATCCCAAAGCCTACGTCGAACTTGACGGCAAGGCCTCGAAGGCGGGGCGCAAGCTGACCTACCATACGGAGGAGCGCTGAATCCGTGTCCAGCGCCGCTCGAGCGGCGCTGGACTTTCCGACTTTGGAAACTCGCAAGAGTTCAGGGCGAATTCTTGAAGACCAAGGAGACCTCAAGATCATGAAGAAAGTTGACTGGGACGGCGATGATGTTGTACGGCGAACTGAAATGGTCCTCTTGGCCGTTCGGAAAGCCGGCGGCCAGCAATGCCAAGACGGTGATTGCACCCGACTCCTCTGCGGACACGAGGCCATCTTTAGCCTTATCGCCGGCTACTCCGAACGACCTATTTGCCGCCAATGCTTGGCTCGGCAGCTCGATCGAGACCTCGAATATCTCGAAAGCGAACTCGCCATGTTTGCGGCATCGAAACCATGTCTCAGTCAGGGCTGGCGTCTTGCGAACATCGACGAAGGTGATTCTGTCGATGCCATCCCACACTGTTTTCAGACCACGGCATTGAAACAAGGCCCCAAATCGGACGCCCCCTTGACTGTCGGCAGCTTAGTGACGGGGCAGCCGAAACCCGACGCTATTTGGGACGCCGGGGATCAAGGTTGCGGCGATCTTGCTCTGGAACTTCGTAAACGGATTACGCAACTTTCGGCCGGAGCGATCCTCGAACTGCGTGCAACCGACCCGGGTGCCCCGGAGGACGTCCCGGCCTGGTGCCGGCTTACCGGCCATCCACTCGTTTTCTCGCAACACCCCATCTACTTCATCAAAAGGAAGCTTTGATATGACCGGAAAATTCTGCATTAGCTTGACTTGTGCAAAAGAGAACAGTGACGCGGCCACGGTTGCGTTCGTCGTGGCCAACGCTGCGCTGGGTTCAGCGCAAGACACCCTCGTTTTTCTCAGCACAGAAGGGGTTCGCTTGTCTCAGCAAGGCTACGCTGATGACATCGAGGAATCCGGGTTCGCACCGCTGCGAACGCTCATGGCGGATTTCGCCGATTCGGGCGGTGTCATCTACGTGTGTTCGCCGTGCTTCAAAAAACGTGACTTGGACGAAAGCAAGCTAGTGGCCGGAGCGAAGATCGTGGGCGGAGCGAAACTAATCGAGTTTTTGGCCGACGGCACTCCGTCGATCAGCTATTAAGTCCGGGGGCGACGATGAAAGAACGCAACCACGATCACCTGCTTCCAGATTTGAGTTTTGATGGCGGCGATCTCGACTGTGGCAACGGTCTGTTGCTCCTGATTCGACGTCACATCGATCCCTTGGATCAAGGAAAACTTCTCGAGATCCGATCGACCGAACCTTCAGTCGAAACAGATCTACCTTCCTGGTGCCGTCTGACGGGCAACGAACTCGTAGAGATTCTCCGCGAGGCTGAGGGAAACGTACGACGATATCTAATCCGTAAAGGTGGGCCGTCTTCGAAGCCTCCAAAGACGATCGCTTCTGCTATTCCAGCACCCCTTGAGCATCTCCTCCGTGCGGTCGTCATCCCCGAGCGGCTACCGAGACCATCACCGGCACCCGATATCGCCCCTCTCTCGACCATGTGCATCGGGAGCTGGCCGCGACCAAACTGGATGCTTCGCGCGATTCACGAGCGTTTGGAAGGTCGCACGGATCCGGTCACATTTGCGGAGACCGGCAATGATGCCGTGCGACTCTGCGTCGCCTCACAACTTGAGGCTGGGGTCGATGTCGTCACGGACGGCGAGCAGCGTCGTGACTCCTACGCAAGTTTCGTCGGCGGCATCCTCGACAACGCACAGTTGATTCCGCTATCTGACCTTTCCGCAATGGTCGATGATCCCGAGAAGTTTCGAGAAGAATTGGCTGCTCTCGACGTCCCGGCAGACGACGTCAGGCATCCGGTTCCGCTCGGTCCTCTCGGGCGGTCTGAACCGCTCGCAGTTCACGAGTTCGAGTTCGCCGCATCCTTGACTGACAAACCCATCAAGATCGCATTGCCCGGTCCTTACCTGCTCACGAGAACGATGTGGCTCGATTGCCTTCGCGACAACTCCTACAACAGTCGTGAGGACGTGGCGAAGGACATCGTCAGAATCCTCCGCGAGGAGTTGCACTACCTTCTCGCGGCCGGTGTGGCCCTCGTTCAGTTCGACGAACCGGTGTTGACGGAAGTGGTCTTCACTCGGCCGGACAAGAGCAGGAGCTTCATGTGCGGAGCCCTGAGCGAAAAAGGCGCGCCCGAAGACGAGTTACGTTTTGCTTCCGATCTCATCAACCAGGTTGTCGCCGGACTTCCCAAAGAACGGACAGCAGTACACATTTGTCGCGGCAACTGGACCAAGGACGAAGGGGCTCTTTTAGCCGGCAACTATCAACCGCTTTTGCCTTACTTGCGGTCGGCAACCGTCGGAACTCTTTTTCTCGAGTACTCTACGCCGCGCGCCGGCGAGATCGAGCTTTTGAGCCAGATTCCCGAGACCGTCCGCATCGGACTGGGCGTCGTCAACCCGCGGTCGGAGCGTGTGGAAACCGTGGAGGAGATCGTCGGCCGCGCTCGGGCGGCCATGTCTCTGATTGGTCGGGATCGACTTCTCCTCAATTCGGATTGTGGTTTCGCGACTTTTGCAGACAATCCGGTTGCTTCGGCGAGCATCGCCAAGAGCAAGCTTGTCTCGATGGCCGCAGCGACCCATCTTCTTCGCGGAGAACAATGATAACGCTAGGCGAACCTACTCTTATGCCGGGGCGCTTTATCAAAGAGGCCGAAGCGCGAGAAAAGTCAGCCGATGTCGAATCGACGTTTAGACTTTGGGGATGAGCCAAAGAACGATTCGCCACGCCGGAGCGTTTTTTCGCGGATCGCTTCGTGATCAACTACTGCCCGCTGATCTTCCTCGAACAGGGCGGTCGTAGGTCGTAATCGAATTCCCGACAAACTACTGGCCGCGGATCGAATCCATCCCGCACCCCAGCCCGGCATCTCCAGCCGCCAACCGTGGCTGGGCCGCCCTCGTCGACCGACGCTTGGCTGAGCTTGGAATCGACTGGTACTAACCCAGTTATAGCTAATGACATTCAGAGCCTCTTCTGGTGCTAGCATCAGTGACATGAGCTCGGATAGTCCCCAGTCATTGGTCGCCATGGTTTTGGCGAATGCAGCTAGCGCGAACAATAGATGGGCGGTAGTGCGCACAGAAACTCCGCTAACAGATTGCTTTGGCAACCAGTTACGGCTTGTGCCATACTTAGACTAGCCAGAAACATAGTTAGGAGATGTGGGTGGAGCGCGAAAAGATCGGGGTCTTCGACGTGAAGACCCATTTCTCAGAGATCGTCGACCGGGTTCTCAAGGACGGCCGCACGATCACCGTTACGCGCCGCGGCGAGCCTGTGGTCGAGATCTCCCCCTGTCAGAAAAAAGTCGCCAGCGGTCGGATGACCAAGGGTGAAGCCCTGAAAGCATTCGACGAGCTTCGCGCCCGGCTTCCCAAGATGAAGCGCGATGAAATCGTCGAACTCGTCCATGAAGGCCGCAAGCCGTGTCCGAATTCGTAGTCGACGGCAGCGTGACCATGGCTTGGCTCTTCGATGAGCAGGAGCACCGGGAGTGGTTCACAGAAGGGCTCGGGCGCGCGACCATGGTCGCGCCCTGTTGCGGTGACCAACACCATGCTGGTCAAAGAGCGCCGTAGAGACATTTCGGTCGCTGACGGGAGCCGGTTCCTTCAAATCGTCGATGCCCTGCAAATTGATATCGTCGGGGAACCTGGTCAGCGCAGCCTTGAGGCGCTCGCAAACTTTGCCCGACCTCACCAACTGACGTCCTACGACGCACTCTACCTGGAGCTGGCGATTAGCCTCGGCCTGCCCCTGTGTACCCTGGACCGAAACCTCCAGAGTGCGGCGCGCAGATGCGGCGTAGATCTCATCATCGACTTTGAGCGTGACGGGAAGACGGATTCATGATCTAGGATCTTCGGGTTCTAAGGTAAGTCTGCGGCCTTTTGGCGAGAGCGAATCCGCTGTCCGCGGCGCGACGACGGACGGCAACCAGGCGGTGGTGTATCTTCTCTTTTGTACTTTCCTCTTCGGCTTCTCTTCTCAGCTGCGGGTCTCGGCAAGCCGCGCCCGAGAAGAAGGGCTGAAGAGGAAAGTACAGAAGAGAAGTTGCACCAGCCCGCGTCGCACGAAACTGGAAAGCGTTCTATTCCTTGATTTGGATGCTCGTGGCTTGGCTGATGGAAGTGGCGCTCATGGCCTGGGCCCAGAACTCGCCGCGCAGCCATTTCGGTGGGTCGAGGAAGGCTTGGGCGGCGCCGTTGGTATCGGTCTGAAGGATGATCGTGAAGGGCTTTCCGTCGGGAGTGGCGAGCACTTTTTGGGGATCGATGCGGGCCAAACCTCGGTGGGCTTCAATGGGCTTCGGGGTCGCGAGTGCTTCCTTGGCGAAGAATACTTCGTAGCGGGATTCGATTTCCGCGCCGCGAAGGGCGATTTGAAGCCGTCCTTCGGGCCCAAGCGGCTCGATGGAGAGGGCGGCTTGCTCGACGGGATTCTGATGTCGGGTCAAGGCGGGCAGGATGCGGATGCGTTCGATGACGGCGGAGTCGCCGAGTGCTGGCCTTATCGTGAGCGTCCTGACGCCGCCTTTGCCGAGAGGGATGCGCCAGGTGTTTTGGCCTTCGGGCTTGGTGAAGAGCTGCCGGACGCGCTGGTTGGAGCCGTCGCGAGGGAACCAGGAAATGGACCAGGGAACTCCGGCAGGGGTGGCGCCAAAAGTCGCGACGATTTCGAGGTCGATCGGACCCTTGAGTTGTTGTTGGCCGGGCTGCCATTTTAATCGTGTGGTTGCAGATGTGCGCTGGAGCATTAAGCCGCGCCGAGTCTCGCGAGGGTCGGTGTTGACGGCGATCAGAAAATCGGGTCCGCTGCGCCCCAAGATTCGGGCCTCGACGCTCGGTTCCAACAAGATGATCGAGGGGGCGCTGTTCCAGTAGGTCCATCCCCCGGTTGCCAGAACGAAGAACAGCAAAAAGGCCACCGCCCAACCGTAGCGATCCAAACCGGGAATGCGAGGGCAGTAGCTCGCGATCGCCGCCCCCAGCAGTGGAACCAGCAGGGGATACGCTGGGATCAAGTAGTTTTCGACATCAACAAACCAGGCGGCCTCAAGCCAGGAAACAAGGGTGATCCTGGAGCCGATCGCGAACAGGAACACCAAAGCTGCGACTAACAATGGCGTTAATTTACGGCGGCGAACGATGCCTATTGCTAGCAACAAGAAAGCGGCGACGCCAATCCATACCAATGTTCGCGAATAGAGAACGCGAATGCGTTCCGCGAGATCGGACTTTTTGAAAAGATCGCGTATGCCGGACCCGAACTCTCGACCCAAGATGCGTTCGAATTGTTCGCGCTCGGCCTCGTCAACTTCAAGTCGAGGAAGTCGCGGCGCGGGTCTCGTGACGCTATCTTCAACTTGGAAGAGGTCAGTGGCATTGTCCGAAAAGCTTAGGAAAAAGGGGCTGAAGAGCTCGCTTCGCACCTCTGGATACTGAGAATGCCGAGGCCCGCCAGCGGAGAGTTTGCCCTTGGCTATCGCCTCTTCGATTTCAGCTGCCATGCGGTCATAGAATTCTGCGGCGGCGCTTGGCGTCGACGCCTGCTTTGATTCCATCACGGCCACTCGAACGGAAAAGATCAAAAAAACTGCCTGGCGCTCGTCGTTTGCGGCCAACATGTGCGGGAGGCGAAACGCTGGGCTCTCGAGCCAATTCCTCAAGGACGCGAATGCCGGTGAGACGGCATAGAGCTTTTGTCGGGAAGTCGCCGAAAGCGGCTCGTAGCGCTCCCAATCGGCACAAGCTACCCGTTGGATTGCGCCCATCGCTCGATTGTAGGCCGGCTCTTTGAGTTCCTGTCGAACCCGCATCCCGTAGTAATGTTCGTTGAGGCGTGACCAGCCCTCATTGGTTCCGACCACCATTGCCGTTGGGATGCACAAAAGAACCAAGGTGCTCATCCAAGCGAGTTTGGCTCCGCGTTGTCGTTCCAACAAATAGTGGCCACCAGCCAATGCAAAGAGTGCGGGCAAAATCCAGACGCCTTCGCCGCGGGTGATAAACAGCCACGAAGTGGCGAGCCCCAGCGCGGCCGACTGCAGGAAGCGACTAAAAAAAGTGGCACGAGCCAAAAGCCCAATGCCCAGGGCCAAGACGATTAGGGTCAAAGATGCGTAGAATCCATCGCGAATGACTCGTCGCGCGACCTCGCCGAAAAGGACCGGATGAAAAAGCGTCAGCAAAAAGATCAAAGACGCGAGCAGTCGACCCATTCCTATTCGGCGAAAAGCAACGAAAAGCATCAAGGAAGCGATACCGTGGAAAAGGCTCTCGGAGAATCGACGCGGCAAACCCAAACTGGTATTGCCCGCCAAGAAGATGGAGAAGCCCGGCCCTTTGGTGAGCAAGCGGTGGTCGTAGGGGCCAAGCCACTCACCATCGAGCAGCGAGGCCGCTTGGCGGACGTACAAGGCGTCGTCGACGTCCAAGTGGAAAAAGCTGGGCGCAAAGTCGCCAGCCAACCAAATGCGGCAGCCGATGGCGAGCAACAGCACCAGCCCCAAAAGGATCGAGTTGCGATCCGGTTTGGGCCGGTTGCTTTCGTCCACGCTCTCGGCGTCGGCTTCTATGTGCATCGAGATCAATCCCTCCGCGGGGATCATCTCATGCTCGCCGAGCCTGTGGAAGGTCAGATTCTCGAAAGAACGCCGCGATACCCCGTTCGTTCATCTCGGGCCATGGCGTTAAGGAGCAAAACCGGGTGATCCGAGCCGCACTACCCGTTGATGACAAGCTCCCGGAACTGGCCGCCGCATTGGATTCCTGCGGAGTCGTGGTCTTGCTAGCCGAGCCTGGAGCGGGCAAGACCACGCGCGTACCGCCGTTCTTGGCATTGAGGAACGAGGAGCGGCGGGCGCAGAAAGGCCCAGGGGCTGGAGGGCGGGTTTTGGTTTTAGAGCCGCGCCGCGTTGCCGCCCGGGCCGCGGCCTCGCGAATGGCGCAAGAGGATTCGAGCGAAGTGGGCCAACGTTTTGGCTATCAAGTTCGGCTTGAGAAGCGTTGGGGCGCGGATTCAAGAGTCGTCGTCTTAACCGAGGGTTTACTGCTGAGGTTTTTGCAGAACGACCCGGAGCTTTCAGGCGTTGCCACGGTGGTGTTGGATGAATTTCACGAGCGAAGTCGCTACGCCGATCTTTGTTTGGCACTGCTGAAGGAAATGCGTCGCGAGCTGCGACCTGATCTTGAGATTGTTGTGATGTCGGCGACTCTGGATGCGGCGGCGATTTCGATTTATCTGGACGAAGCGCCCATCGTCGTGACGCCCGGACGCCAATTCCCGGTGGAGTCGACCTGGCTGGGCGGCAACGCCGTCATGGGCCGTCTCAGCGGCAAGAAAATTGCCGACCGGATGAGCGAAGTCTTGCGGGGATGGCTCCCAGATCTTGATCCTTCTGATCGGGGCGAGAATGGAGTCCTGGCGTTTTTGCCAGGCGCGGGCGAGATCAATCAATGCTTGGGGGCGCTAGCCGGCGTCGCGGAATCCGCTGGCGTTGAGCTGCATGCTTTGCATGGCTCGTTGAGTCTCGACCGTCAGTTGCGCGCCACCAAGCCCTCGGCCCGAACCAAGATCGTTCTGGCAAGCAATGTGGCCGAAACGTCGCTGACCGTGGCGGGCATTTCTTGCGTCATCGATAGCGGCTATGAGCGTCGGCTGTCTTTTGACGCCGGCTTGGGATTGGATCGCCTCGAGTTGACACGGATCTCCAAGAGCTCGGCGACGCAACGCGCCGGCCGTGCGGGACGAACCGGGCCGGGCCGCTGCATGAAGTTGTGGACGCGACAAGACGAAGCGGGCATGGAACTCTTCACTCCGCCCGATGTGCGGCGGATCGATTTGGCAGAGTTGGTGCTCGAGGTCTTGGCCTGGGGCTGTAGTGATCCTGAGGCCTTTGATTGGTTTGAGACGCCTCCGGCCGAATCTTTGGCGGCGGCGGTCAATCAACTTTTGGCATTAGGGGCGATTAGGGGGAAGAACGGTCGCTGGCTACTCAGCGATGTTGGGCGCGAGATCGCCAAATTGGGGATGGTGCCGCGCCTGGGGCGACTGCTCATCGAGGCAAATCGTGAAGGTGCGCTTCAATCGGGAGCTCGCCTGGTCACGCTGTTGTCCGAGCGCGACTTGTTTCGCCAACACCGGCATCAAAGCCATCACCGCCAACAACACAAGTTGCCAAGCGTCACTTTGGAGTCAGATCTCGCCGATCGCCTTATATGGTTAGAGACGGCGCCCGGCTCGGAGCTTGATCCTCGGCGGCGTCGCGAGATCCTCCGTCGCTCTGAACAGCTTGAGAGTCGGTTGAGAACTCGCAAACCATCGGATGCCACAAGGCGCACGCCACCGCGTGACTCGAGACGCAAGACGACCAAGGATGGAGATTCGAATGAGTGGGCCTGGTTGGCTCCCGCCCTGTTGTCGGCCTGGCCGGATCGAGTTGCGAAGCGACGACAAGTGCGTTCCCCTGAAGCGATCATGGTGGGGGGGAGAGGACTGAAACTGGAGCCAGGCTCCAAAGTTGTCGATGCCGAACTGTTCATCGCCGTGGAGCTTTCCGCCGGGGCCAGAGGAGCACAGTCCGTTTCACCGGTGCGCCTGGCGAGTGCTATCGAGCGCGAGGACTTAGAACGTGTAGTTCCAGAGGCTCTGGCCACCGTTGATGTCTGTTACTTCGACGAGGCCAAAGAGCGCGTGAAGTCGCGCCGTGAATGGCGGTACCAAGACCTCGTTCTTGAGACGCGAGATGCGGGCACGCCAGATCCCGAGGAAGCCGCGACGGTCTTAGCGGAAGCTTTTCGCCGCCAGCCACATCGGGTCTTAGAGAAGCTAGAGGAAGCTGAATTTCAAACCCTGCGCCTTAGATTGGAGCTCTTGGCCGGCGCGCGACCGGAACTCAAGATCGTTCCCATCGAGGAAGCGCGCCTTATCGACTACATTGCCGCTTGCACCCCGGGCTGCCGCAGCTTCGCCGACCTTAGAAAGCTCTCCTTGGCGGCGATGATTCGGGCGGAGCTGAATCCCCTGCAGGCCAAAGCCCTCGCGACGGAGATGCCGCAGTCCGTCGTCTTGCCCAACGGTCGCTCGCTGAAGATCCGCTACGAACCCGGGCAAGAACCAACGATCGCCGCGCGCGTTCAACATCTCTTTGGCCTTTGGCAAGCCCCTCGTCTCGCGCAGGGGCGCATCGACCTTAGGATTGAAATATTGGCGCCGAATCAGCGCCCGGTTCAGGTCACGACGGACCTTGAGAGCTTTTGGACCAGCACCTACCGTCAAGTTCGCAAGGACTTAAGAGGGCGCTACCCCAAACACGATTGGCCCGAGACGCCGCCGCCGCCCGTTACCTTGGGGTGACGACGCTACCCTGAGGGCCTACTTTCAAGTGTCGGGCCGAACGTCGCCTTGCTCCCGGCGGCAGCGTCTTGGATAGTCAAGATAGCCTTAAGTCCAAACGCCTGATGCCGTTGCGCGTCTTGTTTCATTGCCATGGCTGTACCGAGCTGAGAATGGAACGCCAGTCGCGAAGTACCAAGTGGCCGCGGCTCGGCCCTTGGTCGGCAGTAGGGGGACTGGGGGTTGGGCCGCGCGCCGTCTTTTTTTGGCTTCCCGGTTATGATCCTGCCCTTGGCAAGGGATTTGATCTTAGGGGAGTTGGAAGATGAGCATGAATCGCCTGTGGATGACGGCCCTGGTTTGTGGCTTTTTCGCGATGGGATTGACGGTCGCCTGTGAGAGTACGGGCGACATGAATTCACCCGAAAACCTAGCCGGCCAAATCGACCATGAGGGCGCCGAAGTCGGTGCGGTTAGTGCCTTGATCGGCCTGGATCGCAGCCGCATTTTCACGGCGGCCCAAGCGGCACTTTCAGGCCAAGGTCGCCTTCTCGGTGCCTGGCCCGAAAGCGGGCGCCTTGAGGGTGTGGTCCAAGCGAGTTCCGTCGTCGTGAGTTTGTTGCCCGTGGACCGCGGGCTGACGAGGCTGTTGATAGAGGCGGCGCCGATGGCCGGAAGTGGTGATGTCAGCAGCATCGCCGCGGCGCTTTTGCAATCGACGATCGCGCAGCTTACCGGCGTTCCCACTGGGTTTTGAAAAGCGACCGGGCACTTTTAGGCGGCGAATCGCCGCGGGCCTAATCGCGGTTTTTGGCGGTCACGCTGCCCACGGGTGACCTCAGCCACCGTAAGATTTCGCGCAGGCGCGGCGGCTTGCCCGTCATCAAGATGCCAACCCGAAAGATCTTGGCCGCGGCCCAGAGGGCAATGACAATCGACGCCACCAATAAGATGGTGGTGAAGATGTAGTCGTTGACGCTCGGCGGCCCGGCAGCCCGGTTCATCATGACGAAGGGCGTCAGCGGCGGCACATAGGACAAGACTCGGGCCAAGGTGCCATTGGGGTCTTGCACAATCGGGAACATCGCAAAGAGCGGGATCATCAAGACCAAAGTGACCGGGGTCATTAGGTTTTGCGCTTCTTTTAAGCTGTTGCACACCGACCCGATGCCGACGAGTAAAGCGGCGTAGAGCAAGTAGCCCATCAAAAAGTAAGCGACGAACGATGCCAGGTAGATCTTGTCTTGAAGGATGAAGGTGAGATCAAAGGGCGGCTCCATGTCCAAAGCCGGGAGCACGAACTTCAGTGCGATGAAGAGAAACAAGACCCAAGACAACACGACGGTCAGGCCGGTGGCCGCAATGCCGGCAATCTTGCCGAACATGAGTTGGATCGGAGAAATTGAAGAGAGCAACACTTCGATGATGCGGTTTGATTTTTCCTCGATCGTGTTGGTCAACAACATTTGACTAATGGTGAAGACCGCGATCCAAAGCACGTAGACAAAGGCCACGGGCGCGTAGTCGCGGGTCACGGTTTGCTGCGTGCGCACCACGGCGGCGCCATCCGAATCAACACTGTTGGCGTTAAAGACCACCGGAGCTTTGATCGCTGCAACGACCACGGGGTCGATCTTTTTCTTCGCGAAGCGCTTTTTTTCGACCACGGCTCGGGCGTGGCCGCTAAACCACTCGCGGAGACCGTCGTCCGTGGTGTTTTTGGACACGTAAAGGTTGCCGTCGCTGGAGTCGACGATGTTTTCGTCAATGACGAAGTAGGCGAAGATCTCGCCTTTGTTGAGCTGATCTTGCAGCTCTTCTTCGTTCTTCGCCCCGGTATCGACGCGCTGGTAGCGTCCTCGGGCCAGGCCGCGCCCGTAGGTCTCAGCCTCGTCGGGGTCTAAGTCGCGGTACCACTGGCGAATTTCCTGGGCGCGCTTTTGGTACTTCTCAATCTCGTCGGCCATCTTTGGCGGCAGCATCGCGCGGAACTGAGCGGCATCGAGATCCGCGAGCGCCACGAACATTTCGGAGAGTGCGCCTAAGGCCTTGTCGCGGTCGCGAGCGCTGGTGTCATTGCGTTGGAACTCGGTGGCGAGGTCTTGGGCGGTGGCGCGGATGGCGGCGGGGTAAGCCGAAAAATCCTCGTCGCCGGACTCTTTGGCGGCGAGGGCACGTTGCAGTAGCTTGCGCATGTCGGGAAAGGCGGCGCGCGTCTCGATTTTTTCGAGGACGCCCCAGTCGCTGCGGTCTAAGACCGCAAAACGCCGCACGTCCTTTGCATCGCTGAGCAGTCGTGGGACGCCGATCGACAACACCAAGATGAGCGGAAACAGCAAGATCCCAATCCAAAAGGTCTTGGTGCGCAAGTTTTCCAGGTACTCCCGGAGGGCAACCAGCAGTCCCTTATTCATTTGAGTCGGCTCCCACCGCGCGTACGAAAATCTCGTGTAGTGATGGCTCTCTGAGGTCGAAGCGGCGGATGCGAATGCGGCCGACCAAAGCCTCTAAGATCGACTGAGGGTCGACGCCGTCTTCCAGAAAAATCTCAGCACTTTTGCCCGCGTCGTTGAGCCGACTAACGCCCTTGAGGCTGTGAAGGACTTCGCCGTCGCCGTCGTAGTCAAGACGAATTCCGCTGCTGTCACCGCCCTTGATCTCACTCAGGGAACCATCGAGGATTTTTTTGCCGTGATGGATCAGCATGATGGAGTCGCAGATTTGCTCCGCTTGCTCCATAACGTGCGTTGAAAAGATCACGGTGCGGCCGTCGCGTTTCATGTCCAAAATGATCTCGCGGACGACTTCGACGTTGACGGGGTCGAGCCCCGAAAAGGGCTCATCGAGGATGACGAGCTCGGGCTCGTGAATGAGCGCCGCGAGGATCTGGACTTTTTGCCCCATTCCCTTCGACAATGCTTCGCAGCGAGAATCGGCAAAGTCTTTCAGCCCGTAGCGTTCCAACAAGCTTCGGGATTTGTCTTTGGCATCATGGCGTTTCATGCCCTTCAAGCGGCCGAAGTAGCTCAGGATCTCTGCGGCCTTCATTTTTTTGTAAAGGCCCTTTTCCTCGGGGAGGTAGCCCAAGCGATCTTTCACTCGCAGGGCATCGGACTCGCCAAGGACTTCAATACGTCCCTCATCCGGATAGAGGATGCTCATGATCATCCGGATGGCCGTGGTCTTGCCGGCACCGTTTTGGCCCAGAAAACCGCAAATGGAGCCCTCGGGGATCTCGAGTGAGAGCTCATCGACCGCGGTGAAGTCACCGAATCGTTTGCTCACTTTGTCGAGCACGAGACTCATTTTTCTCTGAATCAAGATCGCTTCCCCTCAGTTTGGTGATCCCGGGCCGACCACAGTCGGCAGCGACGGGATCATGCCGAATCTGGCAAGACTTCCAAAGCCCCGCAAAGGTGGCTCCAATCCCCAGTCACGGCTATAGTTTTGAAATCACGGTCGGCCGCTACCCGGTCATTGTTGCTGCGAGATTTCATGCTTCAACGTTGGATATTTCTGATTCTTGTTTTCGGACTAATCGCGGGGGTTTCTTGGGGTCAAAAGACCCCTGAAGTCAATAACGGCGATGCCTTGCGGGCGTGGATGAGCCCGCAACAAAAAGAACGCAAGATTCCCAAAAACCTGGTCGAGACCGAAAAAGCGCTCCAGGCGCTCGACCGGGCCTTGGAAGATCTGAGGTCGCGACCGAAAGAAGAGCAAGCGGCTCTGGCGAAAGCCCTGGGCGCGCAGCGAGATTCTCTCGAGAGCTTGAGGGCACTCCTCTCAGAGGGTTTGAAGTTGAACCTTGAGGCCTTGCCGGGGCGCGCCAAGGAGCTGAACTCGAAGATTGCGGTCCTAAAGACAACTCTAGATGCTCAACGCATCCAGGCAAACAAGTCACCCGAGGAGTTCGGGACCAGCGAGGCCGACGCGTTGCGCGCGCGCCGCACCGAGAGTGCTGCCGCTGAAACCTCAAGAACCGCGCTTGCGGAATTCGAGCGCCAAAAAGCTCTCCATGAGGGCCGTGAGGAAAGCCTCAAGACTCTTAGCAAGCAGGTCGAAGACGCCGACGCCGAGAGGCGAACGAAAGACGCAGAGCTCGTCGCCCTGCAACAGACCGGCACGACGGGCCTGAAAGTCAGCCTCTTAGGGGAAGAGATTTTCTCATTGAGGCTCGACCATGACCGACTCTCTCGGCTTCGCGAGTTTTTGGAATTTGAGGCATCGAGCGGAGTTCTAGAAGCAGAGAAAGAGCGCGCTCAACTCGACGACGAAATCGCCAAGTTGGGTTTGACTCGAGCCAGTCTGGTGCTCAGTGCCATCAAAAAAGTTCGCGATGACGAGACCGCGAGGCTTGCGCGCGAGAAATTGGAGAAGGACAAGGATGAGCTAGGGTCGCAGCTGCCCGGATTTAATTCTCTAGCCGAAAAGACTCTGTTGCTGAGGGTTAGCGAGGATCAACTCAGAGCGCTGAGGACAAAATGGAAGGGTCGGCTGGAGGGTGCTGGCGCGGTGTTTGTCACCGCAGAAGCCGGGGCCGAGGAGTTGTCACAGAGCTATCGCGCCGACCCGGGATACTCGGTACCGACTCTGCGTAGGGACCTGTCGCGAGCCCGCCAACAACTGAAACTCGCCATCGAATTCCGAAAAGAGTTTCAAAAAGACCTTAGTCACGCGACAGAATCGAGCAGTCTCGCGCGTCGGATTCAGGACGAGGCGGAGGGCTCGCTCGTTGAGGCCCTGCGGACCGATGGCGTCGCGGACGATCAACCCGGGGCCGTCAAATACAAAGATGAGCGTGACAGTATCAAGGACTTGGAATCCCAGATTCTCTCCCATCGAAGTTCCTTGCAGACTCACCAAGAAGAGTGGCTGCGCCGTTTTCGCAAAGTGGAAGCGATTTCGACTGAAAACGAGAACGCGATCTTGCAACGTCTGCGCTGGACGCGCTCGGAAAGCAAAGTCTCGGCGGATTCCATCCCCGATGCGCTCGATGATGCGCAGGGTTTCGTCCAGAAAATTGGCGACTGGCCCGACCGCCTTGGCAGCTACCTCAGCGACTACTTCTCAGACGGTTCCAAACGCAAACGACTTTTTCTTGGGGGCGGCTTGATTGTCTTGCTTTTGGGCCTGATGCGCTTGATCCGAAGGCGGATTCCGCAGACTTACGACTGGCTAGAAGACAAGTTCGAGGGCCAAGCCAAGAGCCGGTTGTGGCAAGTGGTCGGGCTGATCATCCGGCGCACCGTCTTCAGTTTCTTTTTGGCGCTCGTGTTTGTCGCCGTGCCCTGGGCGGTCGGCTTTGAGCCGGCGGTCGTGGGGACTTTGGCAGTGCTTTTTTGCACTCCTGTTCTTTATCGAGTGGGGCGTGTGCTTTTGGATGTCTTGCTCGCCCCGAATTCTAAAGAAGGCGGGCTGCTTCCGATCGACAACGTTCTCTGCCGCCTATTCCATCGTTGTGGGCGTTATATCCTCAACATTGCACTTGTTTTCGTGCCTCTCGGCATCCTGATGGACCAAGGCGGCTACGCCGCCATCAACTCCGGGTTCACCGAGTTGTGGTGGCTGGTGTTCAAGGTCTTAACGACGGCCATCTTGCTGTTCACGGTTTTTCGGCCGCAGGTGCTGAAGAAGTTAATTCGCGGCGATAGCGTTCTGGCGGCGTCGGTCAAGAGCTGGATCTTGATCGGTTATCCCTTCGTCGTGGGCTCGTTGCTTTTCATCTTTGTGCTTGGGAGTCTTCGTTACTTCGCCGCCGAGCGTTTTTTCGGGCTGCTCTTTTTGCAGACCTTTGGCCTGTTGTTGCTGGCTTATGTGCTCTACCGCCAGTTCGTGAGACGGGTGTTGAAGGGGCGCGATGTCGATACGCCTCTGAACAGCGATCACTTTTCCTCCGAATCAGAATTCATGAACGCTGGCCGCAGCCGCTTTTTGGATCGCTTGGTGCGCTTGGGATTTCGACTATTGCTCGCAGTGCCGACCGTTATCTTGTTGATGGGGCTGTGGCGGACGGTCGACTTTTCCTGGTTGCACGCTCGCCTTTGGGGTAACGATCCAGGGGTCACCATCACCAGCCTCTTCAAAGCCGTGGCCGTCATTGTTCTGATCGTCATGGGGATGCGCACCGTAAAGGGGCTGCTGACTTTTGTCGTCGCTCCCGCCCTCAAGCTCGAACAAGGTGTGCGCTACACCATGGCCACCTTGGCGTCCTATGTCGTCTTGGCCATTGGACTGATCGTAGTGCTGAACGTCTTGCGGGTCGAGGGCTCGCAAATTGCTTTGGTGACTTCGGCCTTGGTGTTCGGTATTGGTTTTGGCTTGCAGTCCATCGTTAAGAACTTCATCTCCGGTTTGATCTTGCTGATCGAGCGTCCCGTGAACGTGGGAGATCGCGTTGAGATTGGTTCGAATTCCGGCAAGGTGGAAAAGATCACTTTGCGGGCCACCACCGTCATGACTTGGGATGGGGTTGGCATCGTCATTCCCAACGAGGAACTGATCGGCGGGATCTTGACCAACCACTCTTTGGGCAAGCCTCGATTGCGTACTCGGATCAGCATCGGAGTTGGGTACGGATCGGATGTCGGCAAAGTGCGTGAGCTCGTAACCGAGATCATGAAGAAGCATGGCTTGGTGTTGAAGAATCCCGGATCGGACATGTACTTCGTCGGTTTTGGTGATTCGAGCTTGGATTTTCAGGCGCGGTTTTGGACGCGCATGAGCTCAAATCGGCTTCAGGTTGCCAGTGATTTGCGTTACGCGATCGAGGCCGCCTTCAAAAGAGAAGGTATCGAGATTCCCTTCCCGCAGCGCGACATCAACTTCAAGTTCGACAGCGAAGCCGACCGTGAGCGTTTGCGAGAAGCACTCAAGGACGACACCGAAGCTCCGGTCGACCCTTCGTGACGCATCATCGCGCCATCGCATACGGGGTTGATGTCGGAGGGCTCGGACTGAAGGCAGTCAAAGTGGGGCTCAGTGACGCCGGACTTGAGCGCTTGACTTCCAAAAAGATCGTCCTTGCCGATGGCGATCGCTCTGAGGAAGGCATCCTTAAGGCGATCGCTGGGGTTCTGCGCCAACTGGGAGCGGGGCCTCAGGCCACCATTGGACTGGCCGTGGCTGGCAGTATTCGTAAGTCGGATGGGCTGCTCCTAGAAGCGGCGAACTTTCCCGCCTGGAAGAACTTTGCGCTCGCCGATCGCCTCGCCGAATTCTTCGAAACTCCGACGGTTTCTATCGACAACGACGCCAATCTTTTTTTACGGGGCGAGGCGGACTTTGGCGCGGCCCGTGGCTTTGAATCCTGCCTGGGGCTGACGCTCGGAACGGGCCTCGGCGGAGGCCTCATGATCGATCGCAAGATCTACCGTGGTCATCGCGGTCTGGCCGGAGAAGTGGGGCATGTGGTTTACGACCCCAACGGCCCTAAGTGCGGCTGCGGCGCCCACGGCTGCATCGAGCAGTACGCGTCGACACAGTTTTTGTGGCGCGAAGGGCGCCTTCGTTGCACGGACTTGATGGCGGGGGTGAGCAAGGCCGAGACCGGTTGGCGCTTGGCCGCCGCGGCGCGTGATGGCCTGGTCACCGCGCGTCAGTTGTTCGTCGACCTCGGCCAACACCTCGGCACCGCTATCGCCGGGGTCCTCAACCTGCTCGACGTGGAATCGGTGCTGATCGGCGGTGGTCTTGAAAATAGCTACGATTTGTTCGGATTGAAGTTCGAGCAAGTGTTGCGGGCTCGTGTCTTTACCGGCATCGGCGACGACCTCATTATCGCTCGAGCCGAACTGGGCGATGACGCGGGCGCCCTCGGTGCTGCCGCGATGGCTTCACAGTTCTAAGAACACAAAAGAAAAGCCTGTCGCCGCGGGGACGACAGGCCTCATTGTTCGCGGCAGAGCCAGAGCTTATCCGGTGAAGAGCGCGTTGGCGCCATCCCAGTTGACTAGATTCCACCAAGCTTCGATGTACTTCGGGCGCGCGTTACGATAGTCGACGTAGTAGGCGTGCTCCCAAACATCGCAGGTGAGGACCGGGGATTTACCGTCGCTCAAGGGGCAACCGGCGTCGTGGGTCGAAGTGATTTCAAGACCGTCGGCGGTCTTGATGAGCCAGGCCCAACCGGAGCCGAAATGGCCGGCGGCCGCCGCGCTGAATTTGGTCTTGAATTCGGCGAAGGAGCCAAAGGACTTGTCGATAGCCGCGGCCAGTTCTCCGCTGGGTTCGCCGCCGCCTTTGGGGCTCATGCTGTTCCAGTAAAAAGTGTGGTTCCAAACCTGGGAGGCTTGGTTGTACATCACGCCACTGGCCTTTTGGATGATCTCTTCGAGTGACGAGTTCTCGAACTCAGTCCCGGGAATCAGATCATTCAACTTGTTGATGTAGGCCGCGTGGTGTTTGCCGTAGTGATATTCGAGCGTCTCTTTGGAAATGTGAGGCGCGAGGGCGTCCATGGCGAAAGGCAGATCGGGGAGAGTATGGGGCATTGGATTTCCTTCATGCTTGGAATGCGATCAGTCGCCGAATCTAACTCCAGCTGGGGAGGCTGTCAAAGCGGCGGGCGAAGCGCCGAGAGGCTCGGCTAAGGGGCTCAGTCAAGCTCAGCGTGGAAGTAGTCGATAAAAATGCAGGAGGTCATGGGTGCTCAGTGCTGCCAGTACATCTCAATTGTTGAATGCCGCCGCGTCGGATGGGGCGGTACGGCCTCGTGTCGTCTGGGAGGGCAGCCCCTTCGTTCATCACTCCCTGTCTTTGGTCAACCGCGAGATCGGTCGCCGACTTATTGAGTTTCCGATCGAATTGAGCTGGCGGCCCTTCGAGCCGGATTCTTTTGATGCCTCGACGCGACCGGAACTGCAAGCTCTCAGCGCCCGGATCAATGCCGAACTTAGCGGATCACCCCAGGTTGAGATCCGGCACCGTTGGCCACCTCGCCTCGACCCGGTGGCCCAAGGCAAACTCGTGGTCATCCAGCCCTGGGAATTCGGCAGCCTGCCCCGGACTTGGGTCGAGCCGATGCGGGATAACGTAGACGAGATTTGGGTGCCGACGCACTACGTTCGAGATATCTACCTCGAAGCTGGACTTGCAGAGTCGAAAGTAGTGGTGATCCCCAATGGGGTCGACACCCAACGCTTTGATCCCAATGTCGAGCCGATGAGCCTTCCCACTCAAAAACGCTTCCGCTTTTTGTTCGTCGGCGGGACGATTGCGCGCAAGGGAATCTCTGGCCTTTTGGAGGCTTACTGCCGGACCTTTACTCGTTTAGATGACGTGGTCTTGGTGATCAAAGACCTCGGTGGCCAAGGGGTGTATCGAGGACAGACCGCGCGGGATTTAATTCGGTCCATCCATGCCGACCCTCACGCGCCTGAGATTCTTCATTTCGATGCGGAAATCCCCGATGCAGATTTACCCAGCCTCTACGCCGCGGCGGATGCTTTCGTGCATCCCTATCTCGGCGAGGGTTTTGGGCTGCCGATCGCAGAGGCGATGGCCATGCAGCGTCCCATCATTGTCACGGGATTAGGTGCCGCGCTCGATTTTTGTGACGAGGGCTGCGCTTGGCTCGTGCCGGCCGAGCGCCAATATCTATCGCAGTCTAGGGTTGGGGACCTCGAGACCGTGGGCCGGCCCTGGTTGGCGAGACCGGATCTGACGATTCTCGGGGATCACATGAGGCATGTTTTTGACGGTGGCCCCGACATCGACATCCGTACTCGTGCCGCGCGCCTGCGGATACTCAGTGGTTTTACTTGGGACTTAGTCGCCTCAAAAGTCTACGAGCGACTCCTTCAGCTGAGCTAAATTCGCTGAATGCTCGCCATTTGAAGCATGCTGCTGGTATGCTTGGCCGGTTGTTGAGGTCCGTGCCGATCTCTGGAAACTCGAGATCGAACCGCCGCTCCGAATGTCTCGGACGCGGCAATGTGTTCGATTCGTTTTTCTCCATGGCACGCCAGTTCGTCACACCGGAGAATCCTGGGAAATGAAATATTTGTTCTGCGTGGTCGCGGCCCTCGCACTTTGCTGCCAGTGCTCAGTACCGGAAAGCCAAGCTGCGGTTGAGGCCATGGATCTAAAAGCGCTAAGCCTGCGCGCACCTCTTATCGTCAAAGGCACGATCTCTTCGTCCAGAGTCCAATGGGCTCGCGACCAACGCGGTGAGATGATCGTCACGAATCATGTCGTCCAGGTCAGCGAAGTCTTGAAGGGTTCGATGACGGGTTCTGACGAATCTAAGTTGACCCTTCAGTGTTTGGGCGGCAGCATCGGTGACATGAAGATGTTGACCGCGGCTGAACCGAGCGTCAGAGCCGGTGAGTCGGTCGTGCTCTTTTTGATGCTGGAGCCCGAAGCCAACAGTGGCGTCTACAAGACCTACGGCGGTTTCCAGGGCAAGTACACCTTGCTGGGAAACCGCGTTCGCGAGGCGCGCAATCGCGACTGGACGGATTTTCGCAGCGAAGTTCTCTCTTACATCGCCAGCAAGAAGAAATAGGGGGACGACATGAACAAGATGAGAAGCCTCATTCCCGTGCTGGCTCTTTTTGCGACCATGGCATGGCTCGCAGTTGAGCAACAAACGGCCCGAAGTAGTTACCTTGTGTTTGGTCAGACTTGGAACGGAGCGACCGCCCCCTGGCGCTCCAATACCAACTTCCCCGCCGCCGCCGGTAGCAACGCTGCCGTCCTGACGGCCCTGCAAGGTGGGGCTGACGCCTGGCACGATCAGGCCTGCTCGAATTTTGTTTTCAACCATCAAGGTTCGACGACGATTGCCGTGTTCTCTAACGACGGCACGAATGCGGTTTATCACACGGGCGCGGCCGGAGGCGGAACTCTTGCCGTGACGGTCGTGCGATTCAGCGGGGCCACCCTCGCGAGTTTCGACATGCGTTTTTTCGGTGACGTTAGCTGGTCGGTCACTCCCAGCGGAGGCCAGTTCGACATTCAAGGCATCGCGGCCCACGAATTCGGCCACGCCGCCGGCATCGACCACGCAACATGCGACTCGACCGCGACGATGAATGCGTCAACGGGACCCGGTGCGAACTCGATATCAAGGCGCAGCCTGAATCAAGTTGATATCGACGCGATTACCTTCCTCTACGGTGTTGATCCTCTTTGCGGAGCTATGCCCGGCGTTCCGACGCCGAACCCGATGTCGTTCTCCTCCAACCCGCAGATTTTGGTTGGCACTGTGGGTGTCATGACGGCTACGATTGCAACGGGTCCAGCTCCCGTCGAGTACGAGTTTGAACACAGCGGCACGCACGCCGGCGGTGACAGCAGTTCGTGGCAGGCTGGCGCTACTTATATCGATTCCGGCTTACAGCCGAATGGTTTCTACAGCTACCGCGTGCGGGCACGAAACGCCTCCTTTACGAGTTTCGTGACGGCCTTCTCGCCGGTCTCGGGCGTTCACTTACCGGCCAACGTGGCCGGGGCCCCAACGATCACCGAGGTAACGAGCTCAGGCTGCACCATCGATTCGATCGATGAAAACGGCAACCTCCCGCACACTCTGTACGCGGTGCGCATCGATGGACAGTTCGTTGATGCTACCGGCGCACTTCAGGGTTTGGAGACTTTCCAAAATGCCGCCGCATGGGCGGGTACCGTGGTTCAGGGCTTAGACCGTGAGGTCAGCTACAACGTCGATGTGAAGGTTCGCGACTTCTTGGGCGTGGATTTGGCCTACGGACCCGCGGCGAACATCACGACGCTCTTGTTGCCTCCCTGCGCCGACGGCACTGTGCCCGATGGCTCTGGTGGCATCCAGGATACTCTGAGCTTCAATGGTTCCTTTGGTGACATCAACCGTCGCGTCTTTGTGACGCCCGGCACGCCGGTGACCTTTGGAATGGACCAGCCGACGGTCTTCGTAAACCCCGCGAACTGGATTATTTGGGGTCACGTGGGTATCCCCGATCCCGGGGAGCAATTCGTTGGATCGGGCACGATCGGAACCTTGTGCTTTTTCCCCTGTGACGCCTTGATGCTGCCGGAGCATTTCACTTTGGCGAGTACCTACGGTTCGCTCGGCTGCACCTTGTTGTTGCCGGCATCGCCTGCTCCCTATTCGCTGACGATCCCAGGCTTTGTGCAGACCTTGCCCCCGATTACCTTGCAGGGAATCGTGGAGGTCTCACCGGGCGTCATCCAAACGACGAACGCGGTAATTTGGTTGAACCAACCTTAGTCCGGCCTAGGCTTTTCGATCGCTAAGTAAATCCGGCAAAAGTCGGAGCGCAGCAGCCGTCTTGAACTTGTTCGGGACGGCTGCTTTTTTCGGCCGCGGCCGATGATGATAGACAAGGATGAAAGATCGGGTTCAAGACCCTATGGTTAGCCATAGAGTCTGGTCGCGACGCTGATCTGGTTGGAGTATTTAGATGTTTGGACGACGTTCACTGATCCTGGCCGGAATCTGTGGTCTGCTTTTTTCCTGCCAGTCTCCCTACGCCATCATCGTCGCCGGAGAGGCCGTGCCTTTTGACGGCAAGGTCGTGACGTTTCGAGATGCAGCGGGTTATGACGCGAATTTGAAGACCTGTTTTTTTGACCGCGGCCGAATCCTCCCGTCGAATCCGGCGGCCGGTTGTGATGTTGCCCCACGCTTTCGGGTGAGGCCGGTGGTAGGACTTTCGGCGGAGACGGTCGCTCGCGTCGAAAAAGATGGTTGGGACCGAAAGTCCCTTGGCGAAAAAATTACCCAATTCGTGGTGCATTACGATGTCTGCGCGACATCCCAACGCTGCTTCAAAGTCCTCCACGACATTAGGGGACTCAGCGTTCACTTTCTGCTCGACATCGACGGCACGCTGTATCAGACCCTTGACCTGCAAGAGCGTGCGCGGCACGCCGGGCTGGCCAACGATCATTCCATTGGCATCGAGATCGCTCACATCGGAGCCTATCCACCTGGCGACGTTAGTTGGGAGTTTTGCTACGGATCGCCGGATAGCACCGGGCGTCGGAGTGTACAGCCGCCTGTCGACTGGGGGGGGCCGGCGGGGCGCTATCGCACGGCTCGCGGCGGGCTCTTTGAGGCCCGCATTCACGGCCGTGAGTATGAAATGCCGGACTACAGCGAGGCCCAGTATCGCACGCTTGAGCGGCTTTTTGACTGGGTCGCCAGGGAGTTCCCGCGGGTGCCAAAGAAGACCCCGTTGACGTCGTCCGGTGATTTTTTGTGGGAGGTCTTGCCGCCCGATGAACTAAAGACCTTTCGGGGGTTCATCGGCCATCATCACCTGACGAAATCAAAGACCGACCCTGGCCCGGCCTTCGATTGGGCGCGTGTGCTCGCCGATCGACCTTGAGCCAGAGTTCGGTTTTGGTCTTCAGTTTGCCTTACTGGATGCGGAATTCGTAACCATCAGATGCGGCTATGAGCCCGTTGTTGGTCTGTGGATTGATGACCAATGACTGGGCCATGAGGTAAAAGCCCTCGAAGCCCGGCGGCATGATGAAGCTGAGCCCCTCGCCCAGGGGATTCAGCATCAAGGAGCTGCGGACGATGATGGCCCCGAAACCGAATTCGTTGACGTGGACCCCGGGGATGGGGGGGATCGGCGGGAAACCTCGAAAAAAGAGCTGAACGAGGATCAGGGCATCCATGTTGTCAAAGGTGCCCAAGGGAGAATCCATGAAGAGGCTAACGACGTCGCTCGCTCTTAGAACCTTGACGTAGTTCCCGGCACCGCTGGATGGAGGGGCGTTCACTCCGGTACCCAAAATGAGGTCTTCATTGGTTCCGGGATAGGGGCGTGTCGGCAGTAGATTCTCTAAGACAGTGACGCGCTGAGTGAAGAAACCTGTCGTCAAGATCTCCTCGTCGAGGTCGCCGTCCAAATCGACGGAGATCACGTTGAGCGGGTTCGCGCCGGTGTAACGCAACACGTCCGTGTTGAAGTTTCCCGAACCGTCATTCGTCAAGATGCGCAGGTGCTGACCATTCCAGTTGGTCACCGCGATGTCGACGCCCAAGACATTGTCCGCGTTCGTCATGGCGATACGAAGCGGAGCTTCACCGACTCCGTAGTGCTGGGGTGCGGTGAAATTGATGGTGCTGTTCGAAAACCGGTTGCGCAATATGCTGATGTCGTTGCTACCGACGTTGGCGGTGACGATGTCGAGGCGCTGATCGAAATCAACATCTTCGAGGGCGATATCGGTGGGGAAAAAGCCCGTGGCGTAAAAGCCCAGGGGAGTGTAGGCCGTGATGTCGTTGCGGATGACCATTACGGAGTTGAAAGTCCCCGAGGCGACCACCGCATCGTCATCGCCGTCATTGTCGATGTCGCCAAAAGCGAGGCTAGTCGGCCCTGAGATGGAGAGGCCGGTGAAGAAAAAGGAGAATCCTCCCGAGCCGTTGTTGATGAGGACCGTCATGGTGCCGATCGTGAAGTTGATGATCGCCATGTCGAGGTCGCCATCTTGATCGAGATCTTGCAGCGCGAAGTCGACGGGGTCTTGTCCCGAAAGAAAGGGCACGGCGGGGGCGAAGACGCCGAGTCCGCCGTTCATGAGCACATCAATAGTCGATGCGCCGTTGCACATCACGGCGAGGTCAGGGCTGCCGTTTCCGTCCAAGTCTCCGGAATGGATGGCGAAGGGGCCGGCGCTCACCGGATAGGTCACGAGCAAGGTCATGTTTCCCTGTCCGTCGTTCTCAAAGACATCGACGCTGTCGTCTCCAGCATTGCAGACTGCGAAATCGAGGTCACCGTCGGCGTCAAAGTCGCCGGCGGTAATCGCCGTCGGGTTTAGACCCGCGGGGACGAAGTTCGCGGTCGCGTACTGGGAAGACTGAGCTCCCAAAGCTCCGGCCAGCGAAGTTAGAAAGACCATGAGTCCGAGGATTCTGGTCGAAGAAACGAGTCTTTTTGGTGTCAACATGCTGTCACCTTTCCCTCTGCGGAATGAGCTTTAGGGTCTGTCGGATGGGCCTTGCCCGCGAAGGCAGCTCCTGCCGGATGGCGATGGTCTGGATGCGCTTTCGGGCACATTTCGATCCACTATTATCCTGCCGAGTGACCAAGAGAACGCGAAACAAAGTCCATTTTTCGACTTTGGAAGCTCTGATGGCGCCATCCGTCCTCGGGCACGAGTAGGGACGCCAAGTATGGAATCGTGTTTTTAAGTATCAGGCTAAAGTCTGGGTGAAGACCCGACTTAGAGAGGCTTGGCGGGGGCTAGGTGTTCGCAGCGCAGGGCCAAGTCGAGGGAGGGGTGCTGGGGCAAAAATGAGAAGTCGATGCGCTCTGACGCCAGCTGAAGTTGGGGCGGTCGATCCGCGAACTGCGGCATGCTTGCCAGGCTTGCGCCACGAATAACGGACTTAGAGATCGAGAGCGCATCGCACACTGCCAGGCCAAAGGCGAACCGGGTCAGGAATTCCGGGCCGGGAAGGTGGAGAAGACCCGCGGGGCAATTCGCCCTCGTGACCAGCGAGGCGATAACCTCGATGATGTGAGACGCGCTCGCCGGGCTGCGCCATTCGTCTTCAAAAAGCGAGACGGACCGAGAGTCTTCAGACGCTTTCAAGATCATTTCACTCGCGGAGCGATCTCCGCTTGGTGATCGCCCGAACACCAAGGGAAGTCGAATGACCAAGGCGTTTTCATGCGCATCGAAGACGCGGCGCTCACTATCAAGTTTGCTGACGCCGTAGAGGTTGCGAGGATTCGCCTTCGTTGATTCGAACAACTCTCCGGGTTTGCCGTCGAAGACCTGATCGCTCGAAAGAAAAGCGAGACGAGCTCCCACGCGAGCCGCGGCGGCGGCAATCTCTCCCGAGGCTTCGGCGTTGACTCTAAGGGCTCGGTCCGGGTTCAATGCGACTGCCGCTAAGCTTGAGATCGCGGCGGCGTGGATCACGACGTCGGGGGCGAGAGCCTCGATGGTCTTTGCGGCGGCACCCGGGGTTTCAAGATCGAAGAGAGTGGGCGTCTTTTCTTGGCTGGAGAAGACTTCGTGCCCTTCGGCTTTTAGCCGGGTGCGGATGCGCGACCCCAAGAACCCGCCGGCCCCCGTGATCAGCACTGAGACGGGCTTGGCGCCGCTCAGAGTCGCTGACCCCAATCGAAACTGGTTTCGATGTCGATCTGGTCGTGAAGGCTTTTTGCGACGGGACAAGTCTCTGCGGCGCGGATGAGTCCCGATTGGTCCTGTTTCGAGATGAGGGCTTTGACTCGGAATCTGACTTCCAGCCGGCCGATGCGTCGTGTTGGTTGGGCGGCCATGTGCTTGGTGACTTGGACGCGCGTACCGCCCAAATCGAGATCATGGTGCTTTGCGTAAATCCCCATGATCGTCAGCATGCAGCTGCCCAAGGCGGTTGCGACGAGGTCTGTTGGAGAAAACGCGGCCCCTAACCCTTCGTTGTCCACGGGAGCGTCAGTGACGAAGGTCGCTAA
>JAZGFI010000118.1:0-13831 GCA_036479435.1 Planctomycetota bacterium
TGGGAGTTCTCAATACAGGCCAAAAACACGGGCTCTAAATGGGGCCCAAGCCTCGATCGGCTTATTCGAACAGCGCTTCGACGAAGGCTTCGGCGCGGAATTCCTCGATGTCTTCAGGTTTTTCACCGATGCCGATAAATTTGACGGGGACGTCGATCTGATCGCGGATGCCGATGACGGCGCCGCCCTTGGCCGTACCATCGAGTTTGGTCAGAAAAAGACCGGTGACGTCGACGGCGGCTTTGAATTGCTCGGCCTGCACGATGGCGTTTTGACCGTTGTTGGCATCGAGGATCAAGATGACTTCGTGGGGAGCTCCCTCGATCTTGTTGCCGATAACGCGCTTGATCTTTTCCAGCTCGAGCATGAGATTGCGTTGAGTGTGAAGGCGTCCGGCGGTGTCGACGATGAGGTAGTCCACCCCGCGCGCGATGGCCGCATCGCAAGCGTCAAAGGCAACCGACGCCGGATCAGCGCCTTGGTTTTTCTTGATGATTTCGATGTCGAGCCGCTCCGCCCAGATGGTCAGTTGCTCGACGGCGGCCGCGCGGAAGGTGTCGCCGGCGGCAAACATCACCTTTTTGTCGCCAGCTCGAAGCAGGTGGCCGAGCTTGGCAATCGACGTCGTCTTGCCGGAACCGTTGATCCCGGCCACGAGGATCACCGTGGGACCGGCCGTCGCAGAGCGAAGGCCTTCGCCGTCTTGCCCCATGATCTCGCGCAGGATCTCCTTCAAAAAATCAAAGCACTCGTCCGTCGTGGTCACTTGCTTTTCTTTGTAAGCAGTTTGGATGCGGTCCATGATCTTGAGGACCGTCTTGGGACCGATATCGGCGCTGTAGAGATACTCCTCCATTCGGTCGATCAGGTCGGCGTCTAGCGCGCGTCCAAAGGGGAGTACCGCCTTCAGGCCGCCGAGGAGCTTGTCTTTGGTCCGGGCGAGCCCGTCCTTTAGTTTCTTCGTGAACTTTTTGAACACGCTTTAGTCCTCGCCGGAAGTCTTGGTTTTCGGATCGGGCGCTTTTTTTGGCACCAGGCCATCGAGGATGCCATTGACGAATCCTCCCGAAGCTTGGGTGCTGAATTTCTTGGCGAGTTCGACGATCTCGTTGATGGTCACGGTGTTGGGGATTTCGTCGTGGTGCACGAACTCAAGCGCGCCCATCAATAGTAGGCAGCGGTCCACGGTGGGCATGCGCTTCCAAGTCCAGTTGGTGGCGCGGGCTTCGATGAGATCCCTGAGTTCGTAGCCGTGTTCGAGGACGCCCTTCACGAGGACCTCGGCGAAGGCGCGGGTCTCGGCGTCTTTTTCTTGGTGGCTGGCGAAATCCTCAAATCCTCTCATGCCGTTCTCGGTTCCGAGTTCGACGGTGAATAGGTATTTGAGTGCGAGCTCGCGCCCGAGGCTACGGCGTTTCAAAGGACTCGGCCTTTCCATCTGCGGTGGATCTGTCGGTGGCGATGTTTTTTTGTAGGCGAACCATCTCGATAGCGGCCAAGGCCACATCGCGGCCCTTGTTTTTTTCGCCATCACCGCTGCGCGCGCGAGCCTGTTCGGCATTCTCGGTGGTGAGAATGCCGAAGATGAAGGGCCGGCCGACTTCGAGGCCGACGTTCAAGACTCCCTCGGTGACCGCCTTGCAGACGTAGTCGTAGTGCGAGGTCTCGCCGCGGATCACGCAAGCTAGGCCAATGACGGCATCGATGCCTTCGTTTTCAAAAAGGGCATAGCCGATGGCGGGAATCTCGAAAGCGCCGGGTACCTGGGCGAGCAAGATGTCGTCATCCGCCACACCATGTTCCCGCAGGGTTTTGAGGGCCTGCCCTTCCATCGACTCGGTGATCTCGGCATTAAAGCGCGCTCGGACTAGCGCGATGCGGAGTCCAGATCCATCGAGGGAGGATTCATAAGCCCTTGGCATGGCGGGAATTCCGAGATTGAGTGGAGAACCGGAGCACGGCTGGATCTTAGCACTCTTCGGCCCGGCTCAAAACGGTCGCGCCAGCCCTAACTTGGGGCTGGGTTTCGCGACGCCGGCCGCTCAAAAACTCAAAGAAGACTATCCGGGAATCGTCCAGCAAGCTGTAAACAATGGGAATCACGATCAGGGTCGCAATCGTCGACAAAGTCAGTCCGCCCATGACCCCGCGGGCCAGTGCCTTGTAGGACACAAAAGAACCTGATGCCTCGGAGAGTGCCATGGGTAGGAGTCCGATGACCGTCGTAGAGGTGGTCATCAAGATGGGGCGTAGGCGTGTCCGGCCCGCCGCGAGCAGAGCCTCAGTGCGGCTCATCCCGGATTGATACTGAACGTGGGCGTAATCGAGGAAGACGATGCCGTTATTGACGACGATGCCGATCAAGACGATGGCGCCAATCAATCCTGCAACATCGAGAACCGTCCCGGTGGCAGCCAAGCACCACAAGGCTCCCATGCCTGCGAACGGAATCGTGGCAAAAACCGCCGGTGGCAACATGACAGACTCGAACAGGATACCCATGAGCAACAAAATCAGAATTGCCGACAGCAGCAAGGTCAAAAGGATCTGGCCCATCTGTTGTTGGAACTCGTCGCCGCTTGTTTCGGTGAAGCTGTAGCCCTCTGGCAAGGAAAACCCTTCCATGCGATCGCGAATGGCGGTCGCGACTTCTTCTTTAGTCTTGCCGAAGGAATTGACGGTGAGCTGAATCGACGACTGTCCGTTGGTTCTTCGAATCGTCCCGTAACCCCGCTTCGTCTCAATGGTGGCAAAGTTCGAAAGGGGGTTTTGCGTTCCATTGCGAGACCAGACCTGCATGCCCTCGAGATCCGCACGCGAAGTCGTGGCGGCGTCGTCGAACTCAATAATGACCGGGATTTTCTGATCGCCGGCCTGAAAATCGGGCAGGCGCTGCCCGCGGATGCCGTACTGTACGGTTCCCATGAGAGTTCGTGGGTCGACACCCATGAGCTGCATTCGTTCGCGATCGGGACGAATGATCAACTCGTCGTTTTCGCGTTCGATGCCGCCACGGACTGCGGTGATGTCAGGATGGGATTCGAGGCGCTCAATGATCTCGTCGCCAATGCCCGCCAATCCACCGACCTCAGGTCCAAAAACCTGAATCTTGATCGAGGTCTTGTCTTCGTTTTGGCTCTCCACCCCAACGGTCCATTTGACGCCGGACATCTTGGGCAGCTCTTTGTCGATCGCCTTGACCACCATCTCGGTGTGTTCGGGACTGGTATCGAGCAATCCGATGTTGAGGGAACCGCGGCGGCGATTGAACCAGTGAAATACATAATCGACTTTGAACTCTTCTTTGCGTTCGTCGATCTCAGCGTAGAGCTGATTCAGGATCTTGTTGGCGTCTGTTAGAGTGAAGTTGGAGTCAAACTCTAGTTCGACGCGAACGCGGCCGCCGGATTCGTCGCCGAAATCGCCCATCTTGACGGTCGAACTCGCGAGTGCCGTAATCCCGCCGCAAACCGAAGCGATGAGTACCAGGGCCGCGAAGCGGTTGCGGAGGCACCATCCCAAACTGAGTTGATGCAGCTGGATGAGCCTCTGTAGTCCGTGCTCGATGCCATCGGCGACTCGAAGGAATGGCCAACACAAAAAGGCAAAGACGCGTCTGAGGCGACTCTCGCGGCCGTCCATATACAAGACGACCGTCGCGAGCGGAATGAAGAACAAGGCCACCAAGAGCGACGCCAAAACGGCGT
Source organism: Planctomycetota bacterium (assembly GCA_036479435.1). GTDB lineage: Bacteria > Planctomycetota > DRQF01 > JAZGFI01. The sequence goes on from JAZGFI010000118.1 coordinate 3,708, forward strand.
AGCACACCGGCATTGAGATGGCCTTAGCGAACCAAGTCAGGGTTTCCGAACCGCTAAGGAACACCAAGGGCACGAACGCGGCCACAGTCGTCAAAGTTGCCAAGGTAATCGCCAGCGCGACCTCAGATGTTCCTCGCAAAGCCCCTTGCCAGGCGCCAACTCCTTTTTCGCGGTGTCGAACGATATTCTCCACCACGACGATAGCGTTGTCGACAAGCATCCCAATCGAGATCGTAAAGCCCATCATGCTCAACAAGTTGAGCGTTCCGCCCGTGAAGTAAACGCAACCCAAGGCGATGAGGAGTGATGTGGGGATGGCGAGCGCGATAATAAAAGTCAATCGCACCCGGCGGAGAAAGCAGAACAGCGGGATGATTGCCAGTAGTCCACCAATCAACGCCGACGTCAACAGGCCGTCGAGAGAGTCGGTGACTAGGCGGCCTAAGTCTCCTTGGCTCGATGGGAAAAACTCCCAGCCTTTCTCGGCCATACGGCGATCCTTGGAGATCTTGTTGGCAATCTTGTCGCGGATGCGTTCGCACACGTCGACGGTGTTCGCAGTAGATTCTTTGCTGACGCTGAACCAGACCGCACGCTTGCCATTGAGCCGAAAGACGAAGTTGCGAAGTGCCTTGGCCGATGTGACTTCAGCGACATCTTTGAGGCGGAGGTCGGGTCGAATCGGGTAATTTCGAAGCTCGTCTAAGTCGCGGAATCGACCGACGGAGCGCAGATAAAACTGCTGGTCGCCGTCGGTAATCCGACCGCCGATAACGTCGCGGTTGTCAGCCGCCAATGACTGTGAGAGCTCAAAGAGTGAAACCTCTGCCGCGGCGGCTTGCTCTTTGTCGACGAAAATGCGGATCGTCTCTTCGACGATTCCCCAGGGCTCGACCTGAGCCACGCCATCAATGGACTCAATCTCTTTGGTGATCTTTTCGTCAATGATGAAAGAGGTGTCCGACTCCCACTCTTCGAGGAGAACTCCGAATTGTAAAATCGGGATGTCGTTGTCGAGATTGAAGCGCGATGTGGTGTATTCCTGGACGTCGTCCGGCCACCTTAGTTTTGCGACTTCCATGAGGTCGCGAACCTCTGCGAAGGCTTCGTTGGGGTCGACCCCTCGTGCGAATTCAATGCCGATGAAAGATCTGTTTTTGGATGAATTGGTATTGACTGTCGCGAGACCAGAGATCTGGCGTAAGACTTCGTAGGTAGGTTTGGTGACTTGTTCCTCAACCTCTATGGGGTTGGCATTGGGCACTGGGATGCTGATGGATATCTGCGTGTTCACAAAGCCGGTGGGTAGCAGCTCCAGCCGAAGATTGGTCTGCGCGATGACGCCGATCAACACCGTGCTCATCAAGAGCATGAGCATGGTGACTGGACGGTGTAGCGTCATGGCCACGAATCGTTCAACCCGGCTCTTGCTCTCACCGTCGATTGTCTTCTTCACGCTCCGGCTCCCTTTTGCTTGGCTCCGAATAAAAGGGCGACTTGCTCCACCCCGGAGTGAGCCAAAGAGTAGACCACGGGAATGATGACCAGCGTCAAGGCGGTGCTGGAGATGAGCCCTGCAATGACCGTGACGGCCATCGGCACCCGCATCTCAGCCCCTTCGCCGGTCGAGATCGCCATGGGCACCAACCCGAGGACGGTGGTCATGGTCGTCATCAAGATGGGGCGGAGTCGCATCCGACCTCCCTTGATGATGGCCTCACGGCGGGGCATTCCCTGCCGATGAAGTCGATTGATGTTGTCGATGAGCACGATGGCGTTGTTGACCACGATGCCCGCCAACATGATTCCGCCGATGAACACGACGACGCTCGCGGCGATGCTGAACCAGTATAGAGCAAACACAGCTCCCACCGCTGCAAAGACACTGGAGATCATGATGACGAGGGGGTCGAGGAGCGACTCAAACTGCGATGCCATCACGATGTAGACCAAAATGAGCGCCAAGGCCAAGGCGAACATGAGGTCTCGGCGAGAACGCTCCGCTTCTTCGGTCTGACCGGCTACTTTGACGACAACGCCGCGGAACATCTCGGGCCGCTCCGAGCGCAATTGCGCGATAACGTCGCTCACTGCGTCCGCAGCCACATCGAGGTCGACTCCCTGAGGGCGAGCGGTCAAAAACACCACGCGTTCGCCGCCAATGTGCCGGATTTCGGACGGGCCGCGGCTTTGGCGGACCTCGGCGACATCGGTCAGCCGAATCGGATCGAGGTTCGCAGCGTTGACCTGCAGATTGCGCAGGGCATCTACGGTCGTCATTTCGCCTTCGGGGATCTTCACGAGGACGTCGATCTTGCGACCTTCTTCGGCGACCGAGTACTTAGTCGGCACCACCCCCTTGATCTTGTCGCGCACCGTGGCCGCCGCGTCGGCGAGACTTAGACCGCGGTCGGCCAGCAAGACGCGATCGTAGATGATGATGAACTCAGGGTTGCCTTCGCGCACCGTGCTCTTCAAGTCACTTATTTCCGGGCGTGTTTGCAGGCGCGCTTCAAGAGCGCGGGCGAGGTCTTCGATTGCATCGAGGTTGTCGCCTTTGATCTGAACTTCCAGAGGGTTTTTGAAACTGAAGAGCTTAGGAGTGCTGAAGGTCAGTTCGCGAACAGTGGCGGAATCCGCGGAGTCCTTGCGGACTTTCGTGATGACCTCTTCTTCAAGCTCTGCCATGTTTCGTGAGGGCGGCAGCTTAAGGTAGAGCTTCGCCGTGTGGGTTCCTTCGCCCGAGGGGGCAATCTCATCGCGCGCGACGCCAATTGCGGTCGAGAATCCGACGATGGTTAGCTCGCCAGATTCTTGAGCATTCGTGATGGTACTTTCCAAATCTTGGGTCAGTCGAGCTGTCGTCTCCAGCAAGGTGCCGACACGCTGTGGTGACTCAATGATGAGTTCACCGCTGTGCATTTCGGGAATCAGCTCCATTCCGATGTCGTCGAGGAGCTGATAAGTCAAAAACAGCAAGAGTCCCGCCGCGATCACCACAACTAATCTCAGCCGCAGGGCGGCGGTGATGGTGGCGGCATAGATGACTTCGATCGCTGCATAGGCGCGATCAAACAACCAAGCCAAGGGCCGCAGCAATAGAGCAGCGAGCTTGAAGATCCCCACGGCCAAGGCGGCCAGCGCGCCTAAGATCAGGGCGAACATGACATAGGCGAAACGACCAGCAACTTCGAGGACGCCCTGCAACAGGAGGATGGCAGCCGCGGCGGGAGCAGCGATGACGCCCATCGCCACTCCGAGCGTTCGGCGCTGCGGCCTTTGGAAGGTTGCGTTCACAAAATCACGCGTACTGCGGAAGAATTGCCACTCGGATAAGCGCGGCAAACCGTGTTTTCGAAGGAGCCCCCCGAACGACTTTAGGCGCGCCACAAACCCTCTTGATTCGCCGAGGGCTCCGCTGTTGAAGGGACGAGCCGCCAACATGGGAATGAAGAAGATGGCCACCACCAAGGAGGTCAAGAGCGAAAAGACAACCGTCAAAGACTGGTCTTTGAAGATCTCGCCGGCGATGCCGTCGACGAAGATGATCGGCAAGAACACGGCAACGGTCGTTAACACCGATGCGATGACGGCACCCCCGACTTCCTTGGTGCCGCGCAAGGCGGCTAATCGAAGCGAATCACCTTCTTTTCGGCAGCGATCGATGCTCTCCAAGACGACGATAGACGCATCCACGAGCATGCCGATGCCTAAGGCTAGGCCGCCGAGCGACATGACGTTTAAGGAAACGCCGAACTGCATCATCGGGCCGAAAGTCGCAATCACGCTGATGGGAATCGAAACGGCAATGATGAGGGTTGCTACCGCCCGGCGCAAAAAGAGCATCAACACCAAGATCGCGAACAGGGCACCAAAGATGCCGCTTTGTTTGACCTCGTCCACCGAGCGTTTGATGAAGCGGCTTTGATCCGAGAGCAGACGCAACTTCATGCCCGGCGGAAGGGCCTCAACTATCGTCGTGCCTTCGTCTGCGCCGAGTGACACCTTGGTCTTGGAGCCCCCGCGTTCTTTGTTTTTCTCACTGCGCTTGCTGCGAACCGCCTTGATCTTTTTGAGATCCAGTTCGCCATCAACGACGGTGTCACGCCATTCGTGGCCAAACAGCACGCGTTTCACCGCGTCGGCTACGGTTACGATGTTGGCGGAGTCCTCCTTGAAAATGGCTAGCTCTACGGAGGGGCGCCCATCGATACTCGTGATGACGTCGGGCTCTTTGGGCGCGAGGTGGACCCGGGCGACGTCCTGCAGGCGGATGAGTTGACCATTGGTGGTCGCAACGACGAGGCGGCGGATTTCGTTGATGCTGCGGAACTCGTTGAGGGTGCGCACCAAAAACTCAACGTCTCCTTCGCGTAGCAGACCACTGGCGAGGTTGACGTTTTCCTCCTTAAGTCGCTGTTGAATCGTCGCCAGCGAGACGCCAGTGCGGCGAAGTTCATTTTCGTTGAGATCGACGCGGATTTCGGATTCGAAGCCGCCCTTGACGCGAACGGCAGCGACACCGGCGATGCTCTCAAGTTTCTTCTTGATCCGTTCCTCGCCCGCAAAGCGCATCTTGACGAGGTCGCCCCCGTACAAGCCGAAGCGCATGATCGGGTCGAGAGTTGGGTCGTACTTGAGCAACAGGGGCTTTTTGGCGTCGCGAGGTAAAAAGGAGCGAACCTGATCGACTTTTTCGCGAACGTCTTGAGCCGCGAAGCTCATGTTCCGATCCCACTCAAACTCTAAAATGATGTCGGAGACCCCCGCGCGCGAAAGGCTGCGGTAGCTGTTGAGACCGCTGGTAACTGACAGGTTGCTCTCGAGCGTCTTGGTGATCAGCTCTTCGACTTCGCTGGGCGCGGCGCCCTCGTATTCGGTGCGGACAGTTAGCGTGGGGTAGCTGATTTTCGGCAAGAGCGTCATCGACAGTTTTTGCAGGGCGACGAAGCCGAAAACGGCCACGGCCAACACCACCATCGTGACCGCTACCGGCCGATCAATGGCGAGTTCGATAAAAGAGCCGCCGGGCATGCTCTTGGTCTTGGCAGCTTCGGCGCCGTCGGCAAGGCCTGGGGGCGGAGAGTCTTCCAACTTGGAATGGGAGTCTGAGTCCTGGGACATTGTCTATGCCGATGAGGGCCTACTCCTCGTCGGATTTCTCATGGTCGTTGTCGGAAGCGAGCTTGGCTTTGGATTCGCCCTCAAGGCGGACCACGGCGCCGTCGAAGAGTCGATCAACCCCGACCAAGACGACTTCGGAGTTGTCATCAATTTCAGCGGACTTGCCCGTTAAGGGCAGGTACTCGACACTGTCGGCGTTTTCTAGTCCGCGTTGTAGATAGACCTGACGCGCTTTGGTTTCATCTTCGCTGCGTTCGACGATGTAAATGTAGGGGCGGTCTCGATCGAAGAGCAGCGCTTTTTTGGGCAGCAACAAGATGTCGTTGCGTTCTTCGGTGATGATGTGCCCGCTCACAAACATGCCGGGAAGCAGCGGGGGATCGCTTTGGGCCATGAGGCGGATGCGCGCGGTGACTTTTCCGCCTTCGATGTTGATCTTGGGTGCGATAAACTCGACGCGGCCTTCAAAATTCTGACGCGGATAGGAAGTACAGCCCAGGGTTACGGCAAGGCCGACTCGAAGATTGCGAAGTTCTTTTTCTGGCACGCTGGCGTAGACGATCAAGGAGTCAAGATCGTCCAACTGAAAGGCAGCTTGGCCCGTCATGCTGCGTTGCCCGAGCTTGACGTTGCGGGCGGTGATGGTGCCGTCCAGAGTCGCACGAATCTCAGTCCAAGAGAGTTTTAGTTCGGCTTGCTTGACCTTAGACTCAGCGTCTTTGTACTGGAGCTTTTTGACCTTGAGGTCTTCGACGAGTTTGCGTTCTGCAAGCAAACTTTGTGAGTGCTTCGAATACGCAGAGTCGTGGGCGTATTTGGCTGCTTCGAGATCTTGATCGGCGATAATCGTGCGGGCGTGTTGTTCTTTGGCGCGGGTGTACTTCGTATTCTCGTTGTCGAGCGTGATCTTTTCGCCGGCTTGAAGGGCTTTTGCCTCTTCAAGAGCGAGTTCAGCCAGTCTTACGCCGAGCGCCGCTTGCTCTGCGGTGAGCTTGGCGCTGTCGCGGTCAATGACTTGCTCATCGTTCTCAATGGTTGCCAGCAGGTCACCGGTTTTGACTTTTTCGCCCTCGTAGCGGTGGATTTTCGTCACCACGCCCTCAACGCGTGGCAGGATGCCGGCTTGCTCGAAGGCCTCGACGCGGGCGTTGACTTCCAGGCGGTCGGCGAGCTTGCCTCGCTGGGGGTGGACGACGCGAACGAGGATGTCTTTTTTCTCGGTCTTGGCCGCCTTTGTTTTGGACTCGTCGTCACCGCGTTTGAACTCGCAGCCGGTCGACGCCAAAGACGTGACCAAAACAGCGGCCAAAAGCAACATCAACGAGCGTGGTTTCGAGGCCATGTAGGCTAACTCCAAGGGTCGGGCTCATTCTCTACGACTGGGCGGGTTTGCGCTTTCGACATCCGCGCAGAATGTCGTCCGGCGTCTGCGATCCCATCAAGACGACAACGAAGAACCATTGCGCCCTCATTTGATGGCATTTCGAGATTGTGTGAAAATCCCGTGGAAGCTTTCAACTGAGAAGTCGCTTAGTCTATGAGAGACAAGATTTTATGGCCAACTCGCGCATGAGCGGTCCGCACTGGGAACGGGTCGAAGCCGCCGTAGCTGAGTTTGAAGATATTCCCCGCGAAGCGGTCTTCAAGGAAGACATGCTAAGGCTAGGTATTTGGTTTGACGACGACGCTCTCGCCGCGGCGGGAGAGTACGCCCGAAAGTCCTACTTTATCTTCAGTTTCGATCACCGTCCGCTAGCCGAGATGGAGGGCGCGCCGCCGACACGCGCTCCCGAAGAGGTCCGATTTTCGGGCGGGGCTTGGGGTTTGGCGCCGACTGTGGTGTCCGTACGGCTTAATCCCGATTCTCCTTGGCGGGTCAGCGCGGAGCGCCAAAATGGGGGTCCAACACAGGGCCTTGATAGTCCAGCGGCCCGCGTTTTTCTGGCGTTGGACGGAGTCGAGGCCGCCGAAGTCGAGTTTTCGCCGACACCGTCCTACTACGGCAAGAGCACCGCGGATGGCGTGCCCCTGGTCGAAACGGCACCTTCGATTGAGTGGGGGTATTTACTCTACCTGACCGTGTTTCGGATGTGTCAGTACTTCGGCCGCGAAGAAGAATGCCAGTTTTGTGACATCAACCGCAACTTCAAGCAGCAGCGCGACGCGGGCAAAGTCTATAACGCCACGAAACCCGTCGAGCGCATGCTGGAGGCCCTGTCGATCATTAACGATCTGGGCTCGCCTTCAAAGGCCTACACCATTACCGGCGGCTCCATCACCTCAAAGCTTGAGCAGCAGGGCGAAGCCGAGTTCTACCTGAAATACGCCGAAGCCATCGAAAAGCAGTTTCCCGGGCGCTGGATCGGCAAGATGGTCGTCCAGGCCCTACCCGTCGACGACGTGCGGCGTATCCGCGATGCCGGGATTCAGATTTACCATCCCAATTATGAAATCTGGGACCGCGATCTCTTCGCGAAAATCTGCCTCGGTAAGTCGCGCTACGTCGGCCGCGACACTTGGATTGAACGGATCCTCGCTTCGGCTGAGGTATTCCCGGCCCATTCCGTCATCCCCAACTTCGTGGCGGGTATCGAGATGGCCAGACCCTTCGGCTTCAAAACCGAAGAAGAGGCCTGGGCTTCCACCGGCGAGGGCCTCGAATTTTTCATGTCCCGTGGCGTTATTCCGCGCTTTACCTCTTGGTGCCCGGAACCCTTGAGCGTGTTGGGAGAACAAAAAGCCGGCCCTGCGTCCTTGCGCTATCACGTCGGCATGCTGCGGACCTGGCGCGACATCCACGAAAAGTACGAGCTGCCGCCGCCCCGCGGCTACGGCGAAGCAGGGCTCGGAAAGGCCGTGTTTTCGGTCTCCTCGTTTATGGATGTCATCCGAATTCCAGGAGAATCCAAAGCGTGATCTCGAAACGCGAAGCCCTCGATTTACTCCATGCGGCCATCCCCCAAGTCGGGTCTTTGGGCCTCGAAACCCTTCCTTTAGCAGAGGCCTTGGGGCGGGTGTTGGCTGAGGACGTTGCGGCCGATATGGACATGCCGCCCTTTGATCGCTCTGCGATGGACGGCTTTGCCGCGCGATCTGGCGACTTCCAAAACGGCCTCGCCGAGCTTTTAGTCTGCGGTACGGTCGCGGCTGGCGAAGCCGCCAGTATCGCCGTTCCTCCGGGTTCATGCGTCAAGATCATGACCGGGGCACCGGTGCCCGCTGACACCGACGTCGTGGTGATGGTCGAAAAATCGGAAGAGCTTCCAGGTGATCGCGCACGAGTAAGATTGCGGGATGCCATCCGACCCGGGCAAAACATCGCCCCTCGTGGCCAGGACATGCGCAAGGGCGAGTTCGTTCTGACCTCGGGAACCGCGATTCGCCCGATCGAGGTTGGCATGTTGGCGACCTTAGGCTGCGCTGAAGTCGCCGTCTTTCGCCGCCCTCGCGTGGCGGTGATCGCGACTGGCGATGAGCTCGTGGCGCTTGGAGACGGCCGCCCGGGCCCGGGGCAAATACGCGAATCAAACGGCCACATGCTTAGCTCCCAAGTGGCCGACTTGGGGGCGGGAATCGAGCCGATCCACTTGGGGATCGCCCGCGACAATCCCGCGGCCGTGAACGCTATGCTGGACACCGCCTTCGCCGCCGATGTTGTCGTTTTGTCCGGCGGCGTTTCGATGGGGGAGTTCGACTACGTCCACCATACCCTTAAAGAACGCGGGTTGAACGTCTTGTTTGAACAAGTCGCCATGAAACCGGGCAAGCCCCTGTTGTTTGGCGAAATGACCGTCGAAGACCGAACCGTCTTCGTTTTTGGCTTGCCGGGCAATCCGGTTTCGAGCTATGTGACCTTTGAGCTCTTCGTGCGACCTTTCTTGCGCGGGCTGATGGGCTTTTCGGGGCCGCATTTCCTGGAGATGGCGGCGCGCATTACTTCCGACTCTGGTGGCAAAGCCTTGCGGCGGACCCAACACTTGCCCGCAAAGATTTGGCTCGAAGAGGGTGAAGTGCTCGCCGAAGCCGTGACTTGGAACGGCAGCGGCGACCTCCGCGGGCTGTTGCGCGCCAACGGATTTATCATCGTCGAGGCGCACGAAGCGCCGCCAAAGTCGGGAACCCGCGCTGCGGTCTTGATCGGCGAATCCTCGACCTTGCGGCCGCCGCATTCTTCGACGCGCGACTACTAGGTCAAAGGCCAGCGTGTACCTTCAAATCGAAAAAAAGTCATCCCGGTCGGAACGGCTACGTTCCGCGATTTGCGGGCTGTTGTCGTTCTCCTTGTTGACCGCGGCTTTTCCGCCCATCGGCTGGTCTCTTCTGGTATTTTTGGCCTGGATTCCCTTCTTCGTCGATATCCAGCGGACGCGCGGCCGTGTGTTCTGGCCCGGGTTTCTGCTCGGCGAGGCCTTTTTCGGCTCGGCCTTGCTCTATTGGATCACGGCGATGACGACGGTGGGCGCGGCCTCCTACGTCGTGTGGTTCGGTGTTTCTTTTTTGCATGTCTTGTTCGCCTTGCCGTTGGGGTTTTTTCTGCGTTGGCTTTTGCGTCGCGGCGTTTCGGTTTTTTGGGCCGCCCCGCTTCCTTTTGCCGCCCAGAGTTTCCTGCGCGAAAAAGTGACGAATATCGCCTGGCACGATCCCGGTTACGCGCTGGCGGATTGGACGCTTTGCTTGCAGTCGGCGGAGTGGGGCGGGCCGCAGGTGCTTTCGCTGATGGGCATGTTTTGCAGCGCGGGTTTAGCTGAGTTGTGGTTGGCGAAGAACGGCGCAGCCAGGTGGTCCAAACGCGGGGCTCTGATCTGCGGCGGCGGCCTGCTGTTGTGCCTCGTAGCTTTGCCGGCCTGGGGTGCTTGGCGCATCCGTGACCTTGAAGGACAGCTGAAAACGGGGCCCCTTGTCGCTGGGATTCAACCCAATGTGACGCTCGAAGAGCGCGCGGACCCCAAGATTTCGCCCTACGATCTCTACTCCCGCCGTTTGGACCTAACGGAGCGCGT
>JAZGFI010000119.1:0-44329 GCA_036479435.1 Planctomycetota bacterium
ACCAAGGCCGCCTGCGCCTCAACCCAACGCCAACTGAAAACTCGGTGCCCAGTTAACGCGGACCATAAACGCGGCGGTCATGCGCGCAAAGCGCCATCTATGCGCAGGTATCAACCGCCGTCTACAGTCTTGCTCTTCGCATGGTGGTTTTTGGTTCGCAACTCCGAACCGAAGTCATGGAGCCAGCGGCCGGAGTGGGCCGAGTCAAAGTAGGGCCCGGAAGAAGTGCGCTCTGCCCAACCTGAGTTCTTGGGAACCCCCTCCTTCTCCGACCCTTCCACTACATGTGACCTTAACTATCTTCACAACAACGAGTTAAGGCTTACTGCCCATGGCAAATGCAGTGCCACGGCTATCCTATTGGACAAATCGCGGAGGTTCTATTGGACAAATCGCGGAGGTTCTATTGGACAAATCGCGGGCACTTTGATACCAGTATCGCGGCCTTTCAATCTCAATTGGGTTTGGCATGCAGTACGAGCGTTGGCAGCGAAAAAACCTAAAAGAAGCCTTAGGAACCTGGAGAGTCGTCCTGCTAACTGGGCCTCGGCAGTGCGGAAAAACGACTTTGTCACGACAGATCGCCTCGGCGAACGTCGAGTACAGAACCCTCGATGACCTCACGACTCGTCAAGCCGCCGAGACCGACCCCTTAGGCTTCGTCACCCTCTCCTCTAAGGTCAAGACCCTCATCATTGACGAGGTCCAAAAAGCTCCCGAGCTGTTGACAGCAGTCAAGCAAGTCGTCGATCAAGACAACCGGCCCGGGCAATTCCTGCTCACCGGTTCGACCAAAATCCAATCGTTGCCAACAGCGCGCGAATCGCTCGCCGGAAGGATTGGACGAGTCCGCCTCCGCCCTCTCACTCAGGGCGAACTAAGAAGCAGAAAACCAGACTTCTTGGACCAGGCATTCAAGGGAGAATTTCCGCCGTCGCTCCATGACTGCAATCGAGATCTTCTCATCGACTACGCATTCAAAGGTGGATTCCCTGAGGCTCTCAGACTCGCCGGAAATAAGGTTGCGGCCTGGCATCGCCACTACATCCAGTCACTCGTCGAACGAGACCTCGTCGACATTGCCAACCTAAAAAAACTCGATGCCCTCTACCAACTCGTCGACGTCATGGCGTCGTGGTCCTCGAAGTACATGGACCTCTCGGGCATCGGCAACAACCTCGACCTCGACCGAAAGACGCTGCAGACCTACATCAACGCCCTGCAGGCCATGTTCATCGTCGAAACGGTTCCCGCGTGGACCAAAACAGACTACGCGCGGGTCGGCAAACAAAAGAAGAGCTTCATGACCGACACGGGAATGATGGCTGCCATCTTGGCTTGGTCACCAAAAAGACTCTGGCTCGACCCCGATCGCATGGGGAAAATCATGGAGACCTTCGCCTTTCAGGAGCTCTCCGCCCATGCGGAGTCTTCCCGCAACCCTTATCGCATCTACCACTTCCGAGATCGAGAGAAGCGGGAGATCGATTTTTTGATCGAGAACCAAGAGAAAGCCCTGTTAGGTATCGAGATCAAATCGGGGGCCACGGTCCGAAAAGACGATGCCAAACATCTTGTTTGGTTCGCTGAAAACCTCGCTCAAGGGCCCTTCAAAGGAATCATCCTTTACGCTGGTGAATCCGTCTTATCCTTCGGAAAAAACATCTGGGCTGTCCCCTTCTCGGCTCTGTGGAGCAGATAAGAACCCGCCTTCCCTACACGGAAAGCCAGCCTTTAGGACTTGGACCCAGTTAGGCCTTCAGCATTTACTTCACGAGTTTGGGCTGAAAGCGCGCGACGCTGGCGGCGTCAAAAGACACGGTTAGGTGCCCCGCCTTTTCCAGGCGGCGCTGCAATTCTGCGACCGCGTCGTCGAACAGGCCTTCGGCGTTCACCGAGTCGAGGCCTTTGATCCCCGCGCTACGGGAGGGCAAGACGCCAGTCGGGAGCTCGAGTTCCACCTGAGCGCGGCGTAACACGATGTCGGGATGTTGGCTCAAGTAAGGCTCAAACTCCATCCGGGCGCGGTCGCTGGACACCCCAACACTCGCGCCGATCTCCAAGAAACTTCGGGCCAATGGATCTTTTCTGCCGCGAAACAGTGGCCGTCCCCGAAACATCTGTCCGTCCTCAAGCTTCACACCAGGTTCGCGTTTCAAGGCATCGGCGAAGCGCATCCAAGCCGTGGATAGATTCATATCTTCGCTTGGCGTCGTAAGGGCAGCGATGACGAGGCCGCGCTGATCGACAACCTCGATGCCCGCGATGCGACCGATCGATGTCTCAAGATCACTCACCCATTCGGCGGGCGCGCGCCCCTCGATGATGAGTTTTTGACCCTCCACTTTTAGGGTCACGCCCGGCGGGGGCTGCAGAACAGATTTCGCCCGCAACAGCAAGATCACCGGATCGAGCGAGAGCACCGGGGAGAAACTCAGGTCAACGTGATCGCGCTGCAGGCCCGCCTCAGCTCGTAGGTCGTCGGTGCTGGCGGACAGTGGATCGCGAAATCCCCGCACCAAAAACTTGCCATCACGATCGGGGTACTCCATCGCCTCGACGACCACGATCCCGGGAGTTTGTTTGAGGTATTTGACGAAGAGCGCAAAACTCTTTCTCGCCTCGGCCCCAATCATGCGCAGACCGGATGCGTCAAACTCAGTGATGCCGGTCAGCACCGGCCCGATTCGCGACGCTTTCTCCGCCCAAGCGCGATCTGAAAGTCCGGTGGCGAAGAGGGTTTCACCTTTTAGTTCAAGCGAGACCCCTGCGGGTGGCGCCAAGCGATCGGCGGCGCGGGCGATCACAAACTGCGATTCGCGCGATTCGTAAGTCGCAAGCTCCAGAACCAGCAAGTCAGGGTCAAGGCCAACATCCGCGAAAATGGCTTTCGCATCGGCAGCACGGGGATCTTTCAAACCCCGCAGGAAGAATTTACCGTCCTTGCGCTCTTGCCCAGAGATCAGAAATCCCGGTTCAGAAGCGACACGCTCGTTGAAAATCGACCAGCGGCGCGAACGATCAAAAGAAACGAGTCCCCATACCGCCAAACCGGCCAACACCGCAGCGACGAGGGATAGGGCCAACCAGGGGATTTTTCGCTTCTTGCCTTTGGCACCGACTTCATCGGTTTTGCCGCGCTCGACCAACAACGTTTCGAGGACGCCCGCCGCCGCATCGAAAGGAGCCGCGTCGCCATCGAAACTCGATAACGCATCGCCTTCTTGTAGATGAACCTCTTCGAGGGCAACCTTCATGTCATCTCGCAGCGTCTCTGCGGGAGTGCCCCGCATGACCAAGGCCAAAGCCGCGACCGGCCCCGATTCAATCCAAACCGTGAGGTCGGCAACGCGCATGGATCGCAGCGACTCCCGCTCGTCGCTTACGCCAAAGGAGTCTTTAACGAAGTCCTGAATTGCAGTGAGCATGCCGCTCACCATGTCTCCGTCTTGCACGTTGACGGCGGAGGCGGCCACGTGTTGCAGAAGCAATCCGGTTTCGTTGTGGATCAAAAACACTTGTTCGACGCGATAAAGAATTGTGTGGCTGAGAACGATCTCCGAAAAAGGCCGGCCGGTCCGCCAAGCCTCAAAGCGCCAACCCAAACTCTTGGGCGAAAAGCTATGCTCGAGCGTTTGATTGATCGACTGCAAAAAGGTCGCGAGCGTGTCGGAAATGCTGCGCCGAATAGCGGGACCCATGACCGGGAACAAGGCATCGGCCAAGACTTGAGGTCGCTTGTGGACCGACTCTTTGATGACGTCCTCAATGTTGGGGGCCATCGCGCGACTCAGTTTTGAGTCCTGCTTGCCCCGCAACAAGATCGCATCCGGCAGCACCCGGCTTACGCGTAGCAAGTCTTCTTTGGGGTCGTTGAGTGCGTGTTCGACACGCTCCAGGCGATCGACTTGGTCGCCGGCGATTAAGCGACGGAGCTCATCCAAAACCTCGCGATTGCTTTGACCGTTGTTGGCAACCTGGCTTTGGGTCTGGTCTTGGCTCTGTTTTTTGCTTGTTGGTCGTTTAGAATCCACGGTACTCATCGGCCCCTCGATTCGGTCTTGGGTTTCGCCTTGTTTTGACCGGCCAGGGTCAAGGCGAGCTCGTTCAAGACTCCCGCAAAGACCACGCGATCAACTTTCGAATCCTCAAGTTCCAAGAACGAGGTTTCCATCTGAGTCTTGGTCGTCCGATCGACGGCTTCGAGTTCATTGCGAATGGCGCTCGATTGTTCGAGGATCCCGGCGCGGGCGGCCTCGCGATCTCTTCCCTGATCTGAGGCCATCTCGGCCGCTTTGCCCTCAATGACGTCGAGGCGGTCGCCCAGGGCATTTTGGAAGCCCTCGAATGCCGTTGCCCGTTGCTGCTCGCTTTCCATCACGTTCTTAACGGCGGATTCGAGTTTTTCGCAACGCTCACGATTTTCGGCCGCGACCTTCATGACCTGCTCGACGCTTTCCCTAAGGGAGCGCAGGTCCGGGCCGAAGAGGAGCTCTTTGACGCGATCGAGCTTGCCCTCTTCGTGAATTGCCCGCGCGTTGTCGCCCTTACTCATGATGTGTCCTTTCGCCGAGTCTAGTCTCTAGATCTAAAGCTAGACCAAGCCAACTTCAATGCCAGCGGTCATGGCCATGCGCACCAGGGCGGCCAGACTCCGAGCCTTCATCTTCTGCATGACGCGACTGCGGTGAACTTCAATCGTCTTCACACTCAGCCCCAACTTGCTCGCGATCTGTTTGTTCAAATACCCCGCAACGACAAACTCCATGACTTCGCGCTCACGAGGCGAAAGGTCTTGAAGCTTGGCTTTGACTTCATCGAGGCCACCCTCGACGCGCCGAATATCAGCGTCTTCGTGAAGGGCTTCGCGAATGCGTTCGAGCAAGACTTCGTCGGTGTAGGGCTTTTCGAGGAGATCAAAGGCTCCGTCGCGCATCGCAGTCACGGCCATCGGAACATCGGAGTGTCCCGTTACCACGATGATCGGTAGGCGCAAATTCATCTCGCGCAGCTTTTTCTGCAGCTCAAGCCCGCTCATTCCGTCCATTCGGACGTCCAGCACCAAGCAACTGTGAAGCCCTTGATCAAAGCCCGCGAGAAAGTCCTCGGCGTTGGCGAATGACTGCGAGGGAATACTCGCTGATTCAAGCAAAAAGCACACAGAGTCGCGCACCGCTTGGTCGTCATCGACAACGTAAACAAGCGCGGGTGTTTCGTTTGGCGACTGAGGTGTTGAACCTTGTTCGCTCATGAGTGAGTCTCCACTCGAATGGGAAGTTTAAATCGGAACGTGAGGCCAGGACCAGGTGAGGGATCGGCAATTAGCGAACCCTGATGCGATTCCGCGATAGAGCGGCATATCGCCAAACCAAGTCCCATACCCTCCACTTTCGTGCTGTAAAACGGCTCAAAGAGTTGGTCCAGGTCTAAGCCCTCAGGGCCCGATCCAAAGTCATGGACGCTAATCTCGATCTCCGTGTCGCCAGCACGCGACGTGGATACCACCAGCAGCCTATCAGCCGGGTCGAGACCTGACATCGCCTCAATGGCATTCTTGACCAAATTCAGCACGACTTGTTGCGCTTGAATGCCATTGGCGGTGACTTTGGGCAAAGAACTCGTTAGATTCAGGCGACAATCAACGTCATTGCGGTCGATTTCCGGTTGTAGCAAGCGAATAACATCTCTTACGAGGCCGTTGACCGATGTGGGCTCGTAGTCGACCCGCCCGGAGGCGATGAAGCCTCGAAGGTTCTGAATGATCGCCGCGGCGCGCTCGGCCTGAACGAGACTCCTCTCGATAGCCTCGACCGCGCGTCCCTCGTGCACGCCGTCGCGAGCAAGGAACCGCAACCCCCCGCGTAAGTAGTTGGCGATGGCTCCGAGCGGCTGATTGAGTTCGTGGGCGAGCTGGTTGGCGATCTCTCCAAGAGCCCCCGCCCGAGACTCGGCCTCCAATTGCTGACGCAATTCATTCGCTCGTGCCACGGCTTGTTCGCGGTCAGAGATTTCTTCCCGCAACAAGCGGTTCGTCAGGCTCAGTTCACGGGTGCGATCAGCGACGGCCTCTTCGAGTTCTTCGTTGATTCCGCGGAGACCCGCTGCTTCCCGTTCTCGCTCGTTGGCCTTGCGTTGAGAATCGAGTTTTCCGGCACGCGCCTTTTGAATGACCTCGCGTTCGCGTTCGAAGCGACCTCGCAGGCGCTCGATCAACAGCAGTTTTCTACCCGAAACACTCAGTACCGTAGCTCCAAGGTGAACGGTCTTGCCATCGAGGTCCGACTCGGTCCAGATCCCTGATTTCATGCGGCCGTCCTCGGCCGAATCCCAAAAATCCTCGGCGTCCGGAAGGAAACTATCGAGATATAAGAAATGTTCGCCGAGCGAAATCGACAGGCCCTCGAGTCCAGCTTTGCTTTCCGGCAAAAATCTCAAAAACCAAGGCGGCGGCTCCCCGACCAAAACCCCGTCGGCGGAATCCCCATAGTCGACCACGACGACGTCGAGCGCCGTCATGAGTCCGCACATCAGATCGTCAGACCAAGTCTCAAACACTATTCAAGCCTCAGAACGAATCATCTCACGAGCCAAGGCATCAAAGGCCTCTTCGACGCCGACGCCTGTTTTCGCGCTAGTCCGAAACAGCTTGCTGCCATCTTCCACGAGTGACTGCAAATCTGTATCTGCGACATGCCAGTCGTCGACGAGATCAGACTTGTTGGCCAAGACCACATGGGGCAAGGGGCCCACCGCAGAACGGATGCGTTCCCGGAGGGCATCCGCGACCTCAAGTGTCGCCGGGCGCGTGCCGTCTACAACCAACAAATAACCGGCCGCGCCACGAAAATAGGAAGTCCGCACCCGAACGAACTCGTCTTCGCCCGCAAGGTCCCAGATGATGAGATCGAGATCACGGTCTTCGATCTGAATCGACTTCTTGTCGATCTTGACGCCGACCGTCGTCAAGTACTTCTCGTCAAACATCGAGTGTACAAAGCGCGCCGCAAGACTGGTCTTGCCAACGGCGTAGGCACCCAAAAGACAGACTTTCTTGCGAATCATAGGATTCCCAATTGCGGACGGGGAAGCGATGGCCAGACTAACATTTTCTAACATCCGGGCCTGCGAGCCAGATTCTTCCCTATCGCTGCAGTCTAGGCGAATCTTGAAGCGACGAGAATCCGCGCGAGGGCTTCTGCATCATGACGACGGCCATCCCCTTCGGCGACTTTTGCCATCACCACGGAGATTCCCTGCTCATGGATGAGCCTTCGTTCTGTTTCCAGGTCTTTCTTCGCGGGGTAGCTCAGAGAATTATCGGCCAAGATCACGGCGTTAAGTAGTTCGCTCGTGCTGCAATCTGTCCCTGCATCCCGCCGCAAGTACTCCAACAACAAAGCTACTGAATCGGCCAGGGAATAGCCGACGATCTCGGGATCAAACCCGAGGCTCGGCACGAAGACTTTTGGACTGGGGCTTTGCGCGATCTCACGCCCCACTCCTTGGGGCAAAAGATTGGCGACGAGGCTCGTGAAGAAGCTCCCCATCGGAAAGCAGATCAAATCCGCGGTCCTGATCAAGGTCTTGATCAAGGTCTTGATGCCCGAGTCAATGGCAGGCCCGGGAGTCCGGACTTTTCCACCTTTATTCACGAGCCGAAGATTGACGATGCGCGAGGTCAGCGCCGGATACTCCTTGCCCGTGATGCGATGCTGACCGTCGATGACGCGGCCGTCTTCGAGCTGCGCGCTCAGTTCCAAATCAACGTCAACCGTGGGCCGCACCAGTCCCCTAACGCCCAGCAAGTCGGCGTAGAACTCTAAGGCTTCATCAAGGTTGCGCTGTGAGCTGAGATAGCGACTCGCCAGCAACAAGTTTCCGATACTGGCGCATCGCAGATCGAAGGCCTGCGGCATCTGGCCCGCGAGCTCGCGCAGACTTGCCGTCGCGATAGTTCGATGTCCTGGACTTAGATCTGCCGTCAAGAAATGCAAGCCATCTAGAATTGCCTCGAACTCGCCCCGAGACTCCGCTTGCGACAAGATGGGTGCAATCCGATGAACAAAAAGCCGATGGAAGGCCTGTTGTTGCTCGCTGTTTTCAACCGCTAATGCGGACAGTCGGCTGCGAAGGTCACCCACCGAGGGCATGCCAAAGACCCGGCGCAGCTCCCCAGAGCTTCCGCCCGAATCGAAAGGCGTCAGCAGATGAATCGAGTTATGGGTGTAGGCGGTCAGGGCCGTGCTAAGTCTCTTGGGAGCCGACCCTCCGCCGAAAAACAGGATCTTGGGCCCGGTCTTGAGGCTGGCGCGCCGGCATCTTGAGGCTGAGTTGTCGACGCTGGGCTTAGGATTTCTTCGATCACCCCTCGCCATGCTTTTCATCCCCATCTCGTCGATCTGCGGCGATTCTTGGCAACCCTCGCCAAGGCCTTCCCGGACTCGTCTTATCGTGTCGAATCGCGATCGAAGAAGAAGTCTGAATAATTTTGAGGTTTCAAGATCTAAATCCCACGAGCGGCGTCTCCAAGCTGACGATGACCAAGGAACACATGAATCCAGCGCATCTCGAAGATTCCGACCTGAAACAGGGACTTGCAGCGCTTTTCGAAAAGCACGCTTGCGGCCTGGCCGGAGCCATACGCGGCATCCTGGGAAAAAATGCAGAGGTCGGGGAAGTGATTCAAGAGTCCTTCCTTCGCTGCTGGCGGGCTCGGAGTCGCGGAACTTCAGCGCGTGATCCTGTCGCTTGGATGTTCGTCGTCACCATGAACACGTCTCGCGACCTGCGGCGACGCGAAGGGCGGAGACGCCCGGCCATGAACTTGGAGGACATCAACCCCATGCAGCTCAGTGTCAGCTCTAATCCCGAAGAGAATCTCGAACGCGCAGAGGCCGTAACGGCAGCGCGGGCCGAGATTGAGCACCTCAACGACAAGCACAAAGAAGTGTTCTTACTACGAGTGTCCGGAGGCCTGTCCTTCGACGCTATCGCCGAGGCCCTCGACATTCCCACCGGCACCGCCAAAACGCGAATGCGATCAGCCCTCCAACAGCTGCGGCGCCGATTGAGCGCACACGCCCCAACCCTTTATCCTGAAACGGGAGAGCAAGCATGAACCGTCGACAGAACGAAAAAACCCGCGACGAGCTGTTGTCTTTTCACTACGGATGCGCGGCCGATGAAGCGGCCGTCCGGGAACGTCTGGCCACCGACCCGGAGTACGCTGCTCTTTACAAAGAGGTTCGCAGCACGGCCACCTTATTGGACGAAGCCGCAAGCCACCCGGCCCCCGCGGTTGACTTCGAAGCCTTGGTCGATCCTGCGCTAAACGCAAGCCCAAGCCACCGAAACGATCCCACACGAACCTGGCGCTGGCCCAAGGTTGCCGCGGCCGCGGCAGTCTTGTTTGCCGCCCTCGCCGCGATGCCACTCGGCAAGTGGGGCCTCGCCGAGCGTGACCTTGCTCGCGAAGAATCCAAGGCAATTCGCTTGGTCGTCGCCGGGCCCCCTCGGCTCGTCGCGGGGAGCGCGGCGAGTTTCAGCGTGGAAACCTGGGACCTTGAGGGCAAGCCTCGGGCCGCCGACCTGTCGTGGCGAGCCTTCAACCCGGCCGGTGCGCTGATCACCAGCGGCAAGGCGGCTTCCACCGGAGACTTTGACTTGCGGCTCGAGGCCAAGTACAGCGATTGTACGCATCTAGAACTCGTCGCCGACGCGGACGGCCATCCCGAGACGGTAACCGTCAAACTCCAACGCCGCGAGGATGCGCCTCTCGTCCACCTTTCTCAGGACAAAGCCGTGCACCGCCCGGGTGAGGTCTTGCGCGTGCGCGGCCTGTTCCTCAACCGTTTGTCGATGAAGCCTCGGCCTGGCGGATACCGAGCTCGCTTGCTCGATCCGCGCGGCCAAGCCCTGCAAGACTTTGGGCTACAGCGCGCCGATCAGGGCATTGCCGCCTGGAACTGGACGATTCCCCCGGCGAGCCCGGGCGGTGAGTACCGATTCGAGCTGCGCGATGCGACCAATACCTTTGCCGTCGAAACCCTCATGGTGAACGTGCAGCGCTTTCAGCCGGCCACGCTTGCCAAAAAGATCGTGCTCGACCGCGAAACCTACGCAGCGGGAGCCCATGGCGTCGCAGAAGTAAGCGTTCACGCCGTTGACGGCAAAACTAGCCCCAAGGTAATCGAAGGCTTCCTTTCGGTTGATGGCCAGGAGTGTTGGAAGGGTCGCACGAACCTCGATGCCCAAGGCCTGGGCTTCTTCGAGTTTTCGATCCCGAAAGAAGTCAAGATCGGCCGTGCCGTTTTCAGTGTGCGCGCCGAACACGAAGGCCGCGTCGAGACGGAGCTGGAGCCCTTCTTCATCCCCACCGGCGTGGTAGAAGTCGACTTTTTTCCGGAAAGCGGCGACTTTGTCGCGGGCCTTAGCAACCGTCTGTACGCATCGGCACAAGATGCCTTGGGACGGCCTGTGGCTTTTTCGGGACGCATCGTCGACGACTTAGATCGCGTCGTGGCAACCGTCACCTCGGCGCATCAAGGCCGCGCACGTTTTGACTTGCGCCCGATTGCGAATCGACGCTACCGACTTGAGTTTGACGAGCCGAAGGCTCCGGCCGTTGACCTCCCCATCCTCCGCGTTGAAGGGCTCATCATCCGCAGCCGCGCCGATGGATTTGAGCCAGGGATGCCTTTGGAACTCGAAGTAGAGACCACCGTTCAGGGCCCCTTCATCGCCGTCGCCTACTGCCGGGGGATACAAGTCGGGCAGGACAGTTTTGCGGGAAGTGGCCGCCACGCCCTGGAGTTGCCCCTGCCAGATGAAGTCGCCGGAGTCTTGCGCGTCACGGTCTTTGATGCAGACGGACGCCCTTGGGCGGAGCGCCTGCTACGCCGCAAGTCCGAGCGACGCATCCAAGTCGAGATCACGCCGGAGAAAGAGTCACTTTCGCCCGGCGAGACTCAGACTCTCAACATCAAAGCCAGAGATGAAAACGGCGAACCCGTCATGGTCGTCTGCGGGCTCACCGTAGTCGACAAGGCCGTGCGAGACTTCCACGGCGAACGCCGCATCGGTCTTTTTGACCGCGCCTACTTCTTCGCCGACGTGGAGTCTCTCGAAGCCGTCGAAGAGTTCATGGACGATCACCCCAATGCCGACGAGCACATCGATTTGTTGCTCGGAACCCAAGGATGGCGGCGTTTTGCCTGGGTCGACGCCGAGGCCTTCCTCGCCAAAGAAAACGACCGCGCCCGGCAGTTATTCGTTCGCGAAGCCAACACTCATTTGCCCGCCGTCGTCGACAGCGCGCCATCTTCCTTCAAGGATCTGGCGCACTTGCAGATCGTGGCCCGGGACGTGGCTTCAGAATCGAAATCTCGCGCCGCTTGGGGGCTTTTGGGCTTGGGCGCGATTGGGGCCGCGGGCCTGGTCTTTACTCTGCTCTCGCGGGCGGCACCGCAAGTCGTCCAAGGGCGCCGGCGACTGGCGGGGCTGAGCTTGTTCGCTCTCTCTGCCTTGGCTTTGTTGCCCTTGGCCTTGCCTTGGTTGAAGAGTGACGCGCCTGAGGATTCTCAGCCGCACCGTCTCGTCTTTGCCGAAGCGGAATTCCAGACGGCAGCCTCGAAGGACCATGGCCTTCGGCTCGGCGAAGCCTCGATCATCAGCAATGAGGCCGACCTGGGCCTCATCCGCTGGGAGCAAGGCCCATGGCAAGGGGTGCGGCGAGCCGGGGCGCCGATTCATAATTTCATCGGGGGCGTCGTCCTCAATGGCAACCCGCCGGTCAACAAGCTCGAAATGGTGCCGCAAGCCCACGCTGTCGTATTCCCGGTGGATTGGGGCCAAATTCGGGCGGAGGCCCTCGTCAAACAAATCGAAGTCAAAAAGGTCGTGGCCGATGGGGACCGTCAGAATCAGATCTTACTCCTGGAGGATGCCATGGCGGGACTAAAGATCGACCTCGCCCGGGCCCAGCGCCTAGTCGTCGATGGTCCCTTCGCCCCCATTCCCCTTCGAGTGTTTGCTTACCAACGTCGTCCCACTACCGACGCTTACGCGCGCCGTGACTTCAGCGAGACTCTCTATTGGAACGCCGAACTAAAAACTGACGCTCAGGGTCTCGCGAAAGTCAGCTTTGATACGAGTGACCGCGTGACGCGATGGAGCATCGTGACCGACGCGCATGGCGCGGAGCGAGTCGGGCAGGACCTATCCTACTTCGATACCAAGCTCCCGCTAAGTGTTGATCTCCAAGCGCCTAACCAGGCGATCATCGGCGATCGGCTCCGGCTTCCGGTGACGATCCACAGCGATCTTCAAGATCTCGATCAGGCGCAGCTTTTCATCGAGTGCCACGGTGGTGTCCGACTCACAGGGGTGAACACTCGTGCGGTCCAAATCAGGGACGGGCTGGCACAAGTCGATGTGGAGGTCGAAGTTTGGGATGAACAGCCTGGCGTCGTCGATGTTCGGGTGACTCTCGGTCGCTTCGAAGACCGCGTCGAAAAGGTGTTCCCGATCGAACGTCGAGGCTACCCGCACGAAGAGTCGCGCAGTGGCACGCTGGAGAAAGAAGCCAGTTTCCGCGTCGGATCTCCCGAGGACTACCAAAAGGGATCACTGCGGGCGCAACTGAAGTTTTATCCGCGCGCCCTCGACGAAATTGGTGAAGGCCTCGAGGGAATCCTGCAGATGCCCTGTGGCTGCTTTGAACAGGCCTCCGCAACGAACTACCCCAACGTGCTGACGCTCACCTACTTGAAGAACAGCGAGACCGTTTCGCCTTCGTTGAAGATCCGGGCCGAGAAACTCTTGAAGGCGGGATATCAAAAGCTGACGGGTTACGAATGCGGCAAGCTCGGATACGAGTGGTTTGGCAACGACCCCGGACATGAATCTCTTTCGGCCTACGGACTGCTTGAGTTCCAAGACATGTCTGCGGTCTACCCGGTCCAAGCCGAGATGATCGAAAGGACTCGGCAGTGGTTGCTGGAGCGTCGCGATGGCGAAGGTGGATTCAAACGATCCCAAGGCAGCGCCGACAGCTACGGACGCGCGCCGAAGGACGTCACCGACGCCTACATCACCTACGCTTTGGCCCTAACGGGAACGCCTGCGCACAAGATCCGTCGCGAAGTCGATCGGCTTGAGAGTTTGGCCGCATCTAGCGAGGACTTCTACGTCATCGCTTTGGCCGCAGCCGGTCTTCAGGCCGCGGGGCGGCACAAAGCGGCGACGAAGGCACGAGCCAAGCTTTTGGCGGGCCAGGCGGCGGACGGGTCGATCACCGGATCAACGACGAGCATCACGTCATCCCGCGCTCGAGACCTCAAGGTCGAAACGACGGCTTTCGCGCTTTTGGCTTGGCTCGACGATCGCGACCAATGGGATGCGGCTAATCGCGCCGCCAAGTTCCTACGCGAGTCACGTTTGGGCAACGGTCGCTTCGGCTCCACGCAAGCGACCATCATGGTTTTGAAAGCCCTAACCACTCAGGCCTCGGTGATGGCGGTCCCAGAGGGCGAAGGCGTCCTCACCGTGTACATCAATGGCCAACTCATCCGCCGCATTGAGATCACGCTGGCTCACCGGGGGACCATCGTCATCGATGGACTCGATGAATCCCTGCTCGCAGGAGACAACGACATTCGCATGACCCTCGACGGCGAACTGACCTTCCCCTGGACTTTTGATCTGCGCTACGTCTCAGACCTACCCGCCGACGACCCGGATGCGGCCCTGGTCCTGGAAACCTCGCTGCGCGAGCCGACCGTGCGCCTGGGCGAAACGGTCACGCTGGACGTCTTGGTGGAAAACCTGAAGGACGAAGGCTTGGCCATGGGAATCGCCGTGGTCGGTCTGCCAGCGGGATTGCGGGCGACCCGCCAGATCTTGGAGGATCTGCAAAAAGAGGCCGCCTTCGACTACTACGAGCGCCGTGGTTCCAAGCTGGTCTTTTACTGGCGCGGCTTCGCCCCCGGCGCTCGCAAAGAGTTCGCGATGCCCCTGGTGGCCGAGTTACCCGGCTCATCCTGCGGATCGGCGTCCAGCGTCTATCTTTATTACGGAGCGGAATGCAAACGCTGGTGCCCAGGGCTTAAGATTGAGGTTCGGCGAGGCAGATAGGAAAATCGCAGTAGTAAGGGCTGTCGTCTCCGGACGGCAGCCCATTTCTTTCGGCCAAACGGTCGAAGAAAGATTGCCAATCGTTGACAACTAGGCCACAATCCGGGGGCCGTGAAAAACTCTATCACCCCCAATACAGCGTGCCGGCAATTGCCGACATGGCTTGCAGCTCTGCAATGGCTGCTGATGTCGTTTGTTTGCTTAGCGTTGATAGCCCCCGCATGCAAACAAGAAGAGTCAACGATAACGAATGCCGCCGATGTTCAACTCGCGAAAGAGCGGGTCGCGGCGGCCTACAAGAAACTCGAGGCGGGCAACTATCCCGAAGCCGAGCGCTTGTTCGCCGAGGCGAGATCATTCGACGCCGACAACGTCGCCGCGCGGAATGGCCGCGCTCTCAAGGTCGTGTCCGCGCTGAAAAAAAAAGAAGCGCTACAGGTCGTCGGCCAAGCACGAAAGATTGCCCAAAGGCAAGGTATCCCGGCCGCCCTGTCCTCCATAGAGCGCGCGATGACTCTAGATCCTAACCACCCTCAGATTCTCGAACTCTACGGCAACTCACTCGCTCAAGTTCGGCAGTTCTCAAAAGCCAGGAGCATCGCGAAGCGCCTGCAACAGCTTTACCCTGGCCGCCATCAAGGCTGGTGGCTCGAATGCCAAATCGACCACGAGATGGGCGACTATCAATCCAGCCTTGCGCTGGTGGATATGATCAAGTCTGAATTCTCAGCCAAGGAACAGCCCAAGTCAATCAATCAACTTCAGTTGATCGAGGCCATAGCTGCCATCCACCATCGAAGGGATCGCTCCGAGTTACCGCTCCTTCGGGAGCTCATTCGACGCAATCCACGGGCACCCGCACATCGCGATCGCCTTGCCAGCCGGCTCGCCGACCTTGGCGAACACAAAAAAGCTCTGGTTCACCTGAAAATCCTCTGCGAGAGCGAGGAAGCCCCGCTTCGGCTCTTGCTCCACATGGGTCTGTTGCAGGAGAAAACTGGTCGCCTCAGCGACGCGCAGGCGACTTTCCGACGAGCGGCAACTGCGCCCAAGGGCCCGGGATCAGCATGGAGCTCGATGGCCCGGGTGTGCTCTAAGTCCCAAGACGAATCCGACTGGCGATCTGGACTGTCCGCAGTTGAGAAAGCCCTGTCGCTGAACCCAAAGAATGTCGTTGCGCTCAGTTCCGCCGCGGTCATTCACCGCAAACTAAATCAGCCGAAGCAAGCGAGCGCATTCGCCAAAAGACAGCAAGAGGCAACAGACGAGAATGCGGCTCGCTTGAAAGACGCCCTCGTCGTCAAGGACCGCCTTGGTGCCCAACCTGAGAATCTCGAGCTTTACTTGCAATACATCCAAATCTCGATCGTGCGCCGAGACATTGCCGAAGCCCGACGAACCCTAGACGCGGGACTTCGGCGTTGGCCGAAGAACAGCGATCTGTTGAGCTATTCCGCCCAAGTGTTTTCCGAATCGGGCGCATACGACAAGAGCTACTGGGAGGCGCAAAAGATCGTTGTCGGCTCGCCGCGGGATCACCGCGGCTTGGTGTTGGTGGCGCTCGCCGCCGAAAATCTCGGGCGCATTGAAGAAGCCGCCCACTACGCCGAACGGGCCGCTGACTTGGCGCCGGAAGATCTCTATAGCCTCAAGATTCTCAACCGCTGCTACCAACGACTCGGCGATCGCGTCGAAGCGGCCAAGCACGCCAAGCTGCGTGGGCTCATGGACCTTAAGTAACATGGCAAGTCCAGCGCCTCGCCGGATCGCGCACCTCGTTCATTTGTTTCCGCCCGAATCTCACGGTGGCACCCAGTCCTATGTGCGCGCTTTGGCCAAAGCCCAAGCGGCGGCGGGCGACCAAGTGCGAGTGATTTGTGGCTCCAACGACCTTGGTCGCGGTCGCATTCTAGCTTCAGAGCGCATGGGCGAGGTCACCGTTCACCGATTCTATCGCGAGCCGGAGGAGAGGTTCTCAGGAGACTTGGGCTGCGAGCGCCTCTCTGACGAGATCACGGCCTTCGTCGAGGGCTTTGGCGCCGACATGGTGCACCTGCATCATTGGAGCGGCTTAAGTTCCAACCTCGTCAGAAGACTGGCCGCCGCGGGGCTCCCCGTCGTCGTGACCTTGCACGACTTGTTTGTCACTTGTGCTCGTCATTTTCGGATGCCAGATCATCACAATTTTTGCCAGCGCGACGTTGGGATAGAAGACTGCGCCCAATGTCTCGCCCCAGACTTGGTGGGCTTCGATGGGCCGCGCATCCTTAGTGCTCTTTCGAAGCGGCGCGATGACTTCGCGGCCGAACTGCGGACGGCACGACGCGTCTTGACGGTGAGTGATGCACAGCGCGATCTTTTGCTTTCGATACCGGGCCTTGAAGGGCAAGACCTCAAGACCTTTCCCATCGGCGTCCCAGGCAGTTTCGCGCCGCCTTCAACGCGGTCGCAGGGCCCGCTTGAGCCGGGCCGACTGGTGGTAGCCAACTGGGGAGGTCTCGATCCACGTAAGGGGCTCGGCGACCTCTTGCAAGCAATACACCACACCGGACAAGCAAATGCCTATCGCGTCGAAGTCTGGGGTGGCGGCTTGGACACCGACTACGGTCGCGACGTGCAAAAACTCGCGGCGGGAATCGAAGTCCATTTCCATGGCCGCTATGAGGACGCCGAGCTGCTTTCTTTTGGCTCAAAGGCTGACGTTGCAGTCTTTCCATTCTTAGCTTTTGAGACCTACGGCCTGGTTGTGGACGAAGCGCTCCGCCTAGACCTGCCAGTATTGGTCAGCGCCCACGGGGCGCCTCCGGAACGTCTCGGTGAAAGCGGCGATTGCTTTCCCGCTGGCAACATCGAGGCGCTCGCCATCCGACTAGAACTGCTCCGCAACCAGCCAGAAAATCTCTTGGCGCATCGCCAAGGAAAACACGGCGCGCGGTCCTTTGCGGACCACCGCCGTGCCCTTCAGGCTCTTTACGATGAGGTCTTGTCCTAATTCCACTTCGCTGGCCATTCTCGTCAAGAAGTGGCAAGCAAGGCAGATTGGATCAGGCTCGAGCGTGTCGGCCCGCCTCGAGAATTTTCGCGGGTACCGGCCTCAGATCCCAGACAATTCCAGCCCACGACAAGATCTTCAGCAAGTAGAAGGTCACGTCGATTTCCCACCAGTAAAACCCCTGGCGAGTTGCCGACTGGTAGTGGTGGTGATTGTTGTGCCAGCCCTCGCCCATAGTAATGAGCGCCAGCAGAAAGTTGTTGCGGCTGGTATCCGTGGTTTTGAAGCGGCGATTGCCAAAGGTATGCGAAAGCGAGTTGATCGTGTAGGTGCCGTGGAACAAAAAGACGGTACTGATGAAGAAGCCCCAGATTAGCATCTGCCAGCCGTTCGTTCCCAAACCGGGAGCCCAGGCTTCAAGGCCTACACCCAGAAGGAAAGTCAAAACGCCCAGCAAGATCGGAACGACAGTATCGTACTTGTTGAGGAATCGAAGTTCGGGGTACTTGGCGAAGTCTTTGATCGTCGAAAAATCGGTGTCATTCGCTTCGCGAGTCAAAAACCAAAGCGTGTGGGAATACCAGAACCCGCGATGCTTCGGCGAGTGGAGATCACAGGGCTCGTCCGAATGCCGGTGATGGAAGCGATGATGCGCAGCCCACCACAAGGGGCCACGTTGCACCGAGCTGTTGCCAAGGGCCGCGAACAAAAATTGAGCAAAACGAGAGGTCTTGAAGCTGCGGTGGGAGAAGTAGCGGTGGTAAAAACCGGTAATCGCGAACATGCGGACGAAGTACATGAGGACGGCGACGCCGACAGCAACCCAGCTGACGCCTACAACCAAGGCAAACAGGCAAAGCAAATGAAAAATGATGAAGGGAGTACTTCGAACCCAATCAACCGTGGTCTTGGGAGGACCAGAAGTCTTCTCCGGACACTCCGGGGCGCTTCGAAAAGATCCCGACGCTTCCGCTGGCGAACTCGGCGGGTCTAAGGTGGTCGATCGTTGGAGCGGCTCGTTGGGCACGAGGCCGTCCTGTTTGGCTCTAAACATGGATCCCTCCTTTGGGGGTCGAATTGGATGCGAGAGCATAGCGCCTGAGCTGCCTCGGAAACAGCTACCCGATAGAGGGGAGGGGCCTAAGGGCTGGGCGTTTCGTTTTGCACGCAAGGCCTTTTGCTTCATAATCTTAGGGGACCTTGACAGATGATGAAATCGGAATGATAGTGGCAAAGTGTCGCCTTGCCACGCGGCATTATTGTCGCACGACGACCACAATGACGATGCCTTAGTCGAGCTAAGCTCGCGATGAAATCGAAACGCCCAACTCACGCTCCTCTTCGAACTCCCGCCGAGATCCCCCCGGATTGGACGAGGCAGGTGTCTTCCCGCGTGATCATGGTGGCGTTCACTATCGCCGCCCTCGCTTACGCCGGTACCATTTATCACGAGTATCGAAACATAGATGCCGCCTACCGAATGGCCGGTCAACAACTAGCCTCTCTCAGTGCGGTAGCCCTTGGAGATGATTCCGGTGAGCTTCCCAATCGCGAGATTGAGTTTCGGCTTGAACGCATATGCCAAGATACGCCAACGATATTTGAAGCGAGAGTCTATCGCCCCCAAGAACCGCCGCTCGTCGTGACATCCGGTTCTGCCGCCAAGACGGGGCAAACATTCGAGGCTCCCCTACTGACTCGACCCGGGATACCACCGACTGGACGGGTCGAAATCGCCTTTGACGAGCTGCCCTTCAAGGCGTCCTTCCAAGAACGCGCCGCCTGGATTGCGCTGTTGTTCATTGGCCTCTTCACGCTGGTAGCGGTCTGCTCATCTTACTTCCTCAACTCCGCTCTCCGTCGCGTGTCGGCGACCTTCCGCAAACACGTCGACCGACTCAGCAACGCGGGTAAACAAAGCCATCCCCCAGCTTCCGTCGGGGTACCGAGCGACGAATTCCAGCTGTCGTTAGCAAAGGCTCGGAATTACGTCGAATCCCTTGAGGATCAAGTCGAGTCCTATCGCCACGAGTTGAGTGACCTTGCCGACACCAAGACCCGATTTTTGGCAAATGTCAGTCATGAAATCAGGACTCCCTTGGCCGCAATCATCGGTTTTGTGGAAATGCTGGATGACGACGAGCTCTCGCCCGAACGTCGGCGCTCATACTTAGAGACGGTGTCCCGAAACGGCCGCCACTTGAAGCTCATCGTCAACGACATCCTTGACTTGTCTAAAATCGAAGCCAAAGGCATCACGATTGAGTCCTTGCCGATCTTGCTGCATCAACTTCTTGGGGAAATCGAGAAGTCGATGCGCAACCGCGCTCTTGTCAAAGGCCTCGACTTCCGATTCGATATTGATGCTGAAGTGCCTACCAGAATAAAGGGCGACCCCACTCGCCTTAGGCAAGTCCTCGACAACCTCGTGGGGAACGCCATCAAATTCACGGAGCAGGGATTCGTTGGCTTAAGAGTCTCGGTCGTAGATAGGACCGCGGACGCTGCCCTACTTAGCTTCGAGGTACGCGACAGTGGCATCGGCCTCACCGCTAAGCAGATCGCCAAGATCTTTGAACCTTTCGTCCAAGCCGATAGCTCAGTGACGCGACGCTACGGCGGTACGGGGCTTGGGCTCGCGATCGCCAAGCAGTTCGCAGAACTAATGAACGGTCAACTCAATGTGACGAGCGAGGCTCAGCAGGGAGCTGCCTTCGACTTGAGAATTCGCGTCAAGACGCTCAGCGACGCCGAAGACCCCAAACCATCAGCGAAGCCCCCAGCGCCGAGTCCATCCTCCAACCCCAACCTGCGATTCCTTATCGTTGAGGACTCGCCTGACAACCAGTTGTTAGTTCGACTCCTGCTGAAAAAAGAAGGTATCGAATCCGATTGTGCCGACGACGGCCACCTGGGAATCGAGAAAGCCGTCGCGGCCGAAGCAGAGGGAAAACCGTACGACATCATCTTGCTCGACATGCAAATGCCGATACTCGATGGCTACGAAACCGTTGCGGAATTACGTCGCCGCGCGCTGACGAGTCCTGTCGTCGCCCTAACCGCGCACGCCATGGTGGGTGATCGGGAGCGATGCTTAGAGGCCGGCTGTGACGAGTTTCTGTCGAAACCCCTCAGCCGCGATCAGCTTCTTGAGATCGTCGAAAAACTCGCCCTCGGCAACAACGAATAGCCAAAGGAAACCCGCGGATCGTCGGCCACGAGACAAACTCGCGGCTTATGTCAAACCCCGTCAACGGCCTCTTTTAGGAGTGGCCGTTTTCGTGCACCGCCAATGGAATTTCAGCTTCGGCGGCGCGGTAGAGAACGACCTTCCGAACCAACTCTGGCAGGTTCGCACTATCGAGTTTACGCATGATGCGCGCTCGACGGGCCTCAACGGTGCGAAGACCTACTTTCAATTTTATCGCGGTTTTCTTGTTGGCCATTCCGACGAGCAGACTTTCCAGGACGTCGGCCTCTCCCTGGGAAAGCGCCGCGAGTCCTCCTCCGACTTCACGGCGAAAAGCGATGCGTTCGTAGCGACGCCTACTTTCAGCCTGGGCTCGCGAAAGGCAGCCGAGGAGGCGTTCGGAGTCAACCGGTTTCAGAAGGCAATCAAAGGCACCGGCGTGAAAGGCATCGAGAACAAGGCGTGGAGAGTCGGCGGCCGTCGTCGCGATTACCGCCATCGATAGCCTCTCGCGATGCAAACGGCGTAGCAGTTCCAAGCCGCTCGTGCCGCTGCCAACTAGCTCCAACAACAAGACACTGCGTTGACCGGGATCAAAGGCCTGCATGAAAGAATCAACGCTGGCGTAGGCACGGGTGTTGATGCCCTGGCTCTCCAAGATACGAGCAAAGCTTATTCGGGCGTCATCGTCGGGCTCGATGATGTTGACAATGTCATTGACCATGTTTTCGTTCCCCTCGTTCTCTGGCGCCGACAGCCAAGCGATACTCCAGGTTCTTAGGAGTGGTCTCTTCCTCACCATGGCGCTCTGGTCTCAGGTCAGTATAGGCCACCTGAAACAACTCGATGCTTCTGCGCTGCCGACTCGACTGTGCAACCTCAACGGCTAGGTCGAGTGCACAAACTGGACTTCGAAGTCGAGTTCAAAATTAAGCTCAAAGCCGATCGGCGCAAGGTGTCTCGAATAACTTCGAGACCAGGTAAGGACGTCTCGCCTGATTCGTCCTTCTTAGGTGTAAGGGCTACGGCGTCAAACCGCCACCAAAATTTGAGTTAAGAATACAAGACAGATGGCGCGAGGTTCTCGTGACCCGCAGCGGCCCTAGATCGCTGATCGCTATCGCGGTACTACACCTGCGTTTGTGAAAGATGATCCGCCCGGGGCATCAGGCTTTGCTCTTACTCTCTTCCAATTCCTTTTTGGCTGCCTCGCCCGCCTGCTTGCATTCTTCCCAATGTTGCTTTCGATCCTCACGCCCAAGTTCATGACTCAATTGAATGAGGACGTCCAGCAACAAAGGATGCTGGCACCAAGCCGCGACTCTCTCACCCACTTCAAGAGCGCTTGCCTTGCCATCTTTTGCCGCCCAGCGACTGATGACTTCAGCCAAGCGCTCAAGGTGAAGCCGGTCTTCAGTTAGTAGTTTCTTCTCGATAGACCAGGCGCGATCCTCATCCCCAAACTGGCGCGCCAGATCGACGACCCAGAGTTCGCGGCCCGCATTGCCCACAGCCTTTTTCGCCACCGACGCCAACCACGATCGCGCACGGTCTTCATCGCCTTGCTCGAAAAAACGCAATGCCAAGATCGCCTCCAACGAGAACAAGCGCTCAACGTCTACCCGCCCCTCTTCGATCCATTTGGGGATGCGTTCGGAAACGGCATTCAACCATGCGTTCGCGTCGTCCCAACCCTCAAAACCTTTGGGGAACAACTCCGCCAATTCAACATTTGAAAGCCGGCCGCCGTCTTCAAATCCAATGCGAAGCCATGGGCGCAGTCCTTGGGGGAACTCCAACTTCAACAGCCCGATCTCGAGGTAACGCATCGCGAGATCGATATCGCCGCGACGAGCCGCCAAACCTGCCGCGATCTTTGCCGCACCGCGACGGGGGGCAGAGCCCAACACAAAGATCTCCTCTAAGGTCTTGGTGCAGCGTTCCCAAGTTGCATCGGGCCCCAAGACTTCAATCCAGGTCTTTAGCACTTGAGTCGTGTGCCGATCTTGACCCCAGTAGTACTCCGGCGAAGGTGCCGTGGCCCGAAAGATGTCTTCGAGCACTTCAATTCGAGCCTCGCCGTCGAGGGCCGCAATAATCTGGTCGATAAGTTCCCGCGAAATGCCACCGTAGCGGTTGTTGTCGTCACCAGCGACGGCAATGCTCCATCGCCACAACAAGGCGGCGCGATCCTTTTTGCCGAGGGCGGCATAAAGACGCGCCAAGCGTCTCGTCTGCCCTTCGTCCCGGGGACTGATGACGCGAACTAGCTCATCAACGCTCTGTTCGACCTTAGGATCGATATCTCCTTCGGCTGACTCCAAGATCGCAAACAGAATGCCGTAGTCGAGCTTGCCCGCTCGACCCTTGGCGTCAGCGTCTAGGATATCGGCGATGGCCCTCTCGCGACCGAGTCTCGAAACACGCGCTTTGGCCTTCACCTTGAGGATTTCTCCCGCTCCGCTAGAGCTGAAGGACTCGGCCCCCAATGTGGAGAGCATGCGATTGATCTCGGCGGCACCAAAAGCGTGCTCGGCCAGAACTTCGTAGGCCGATCGACGCTTTGCGACCTTGTCTCTATTTTCCGTCTTCGGCTCGAAGCCGGGAAGGCCGCCACGGCTCACCTTAGTTTCAGCGTCCGTTTCTCTATCCTTAGGCCACCGGAGATCCGGCACGCGGGAAAAGGAGCTAAATGCCCAAGACGATCGGAAGTACTGGCTGGTCCGATCGGGAAAACGGCGCCACAATTCGTGGAACATCCGGTGCGCGGTCTTGGTATCGCCCGCATCCAGGGCCTTCTTCACGCCGCGAATCGTCGAACGTTCGCGCGGCTTCTTCTTGTTCGATCCACCGGATGTTTCGGCTTCCTCGCTAGCTTTTTTTGCTTTCTCACGTTCTAACTTGAGAGCTCGAACCGGGTTCCTTGCGGCCGTCCAACCCCGAATCAAGGCGGTCTTGTGTTGGTCCTTCTTCGGTTCTATCTCGGCTATCTTCGCTAACTCGGCCAAGGCCGCGCGACGATACCCACCGCGGTTCAGCCGACGCTGCAATGCCTGCCGGATCGTGACGTTTTTGGGAAAGCGCCCAAGCGCCTGACGAAGCGATGCCAAAATCTCTGAGGCCGGTACCTTGCCATCAAGAAATGTCACGCGCCGCAACACGAGGCTCTCGTTCTTACCCTCTTTCAATACCTCATCGAACAGGGCCAGCAATTCGTCAAAGTTAGTTCTGCGAAAAACAACAAGGGCTTGATCCAATGCGTAGGAACTCTCCCAGCCCGGGTTCTTCATCGTAAGAAGCTCCTTGATGGGCTCTTTGGCAAGAGCGAAGCCTTCCACGACTCTGCCATCCCCCACGAAGATCTGCGCCTTGGCAAGCTGACAGCTCATTGATTTCGACGACTTGGATGCGATCAGATCGATGAGGGAAAGCCGGAGATCAACATTGAACTTGCTCGAAGCCGCCAAACTCGAAACGCCCGACTCCAGAATCCGATCTCTCTCGACGTCATTCATACCCGCCTTGAAACTCTCGATGAGTAGATCGGCGTACCCGGGCTCGATGTCGTAAGAGAATTCTGGCACCAACTGTAAGACGAATGTCGCACGAAGCGTCTTCTTCACCTTGGGCCATATCTTTCGCAAGGTCGTCGACTGCGCTTCGGCATCGATCATCAGCAATAGCCTGGGGATGGCGTAAACCGAACGCTCGCTGGTCTCAAGTTTGCTTTCGATCAGTTTCTCGGCCTGCTCGGCGGTCAGCAAAGTGATCCCGAGCGATTTTTGGAGATCGGGAATACGACTCGCGAAGGAAGAGAACTTATCGGGGCTCTTACAGATCTTGTCGACCAGATACTGAATGAGGCTCTCCCCTTGTTGCTGGTCCAAGACGGTCTGACTCGCGCGGAGTAGGGACTCGACAACTTCATAGAGAGAACTTGTCTTGTGCTTGACGGTCATATCCAACCAACGACGGCAAAGTGTCAGGACTTGATCGGGGACTTCAAGGAATGCAGCGACGCTGACCAGCATCGGAAGATCATCAAGTTCCGTCTTGTCGCCAACCCCGAAGTCGATTCTCTCCAGCAGTGCAATCGCGTCATCATTGCGCCCCGCCACAACCAGGGGCATGGCCAAGGTCGCCATCTCGGCCACGCTGACTCGCGCGCCATCGCCGCCTTCAACTTTGCCCCCGGCCAACAAGGCGAGTCCATTCCTTATCGATTCGGGACGCCCACTCGCCGCGATCAAGTTGAGTGCAGAAGCGTTGTAGCCCCACCTCGCCCTAAAGCGAACGATCTCGGGCAACAGATTTTCGTCCTTCAGGAAAGACTGCAGCAGCTGTGCATCAACACGGTCGGCTCTTTCGAGCTGGCCATGGGCTAGAGCGATCCGACGGTAGAGCCGGGAGCGGTGCGCCAGCCGTGGGTAGCGGTCAAGTCGCTCACCGCGGTCCTCGCCAGCATCCATGACGAGCCGCAACTCGGCGTCCAGCTCTTTTCCCTGGTCGTCAAGAAAAACCAGGGCGTTCTCAAACGTGAGGGTGGACAACAGACCCTTGAGGATGAACTCCTTTTCGGAGTCGCTTTCCGTGACGTTGAGTTCGCGACGCATATAGGCCGGAATGCTCTCATCGATCTCTTTGTCTTTGCTCTTCGACTTTGAAAAGGGGCGTTTGTCGAGCATGACTTTCGTGGCTCGAAGAAAAAGGCCCCGCGCGATCTCGTCGTACCCCAGCTTCTCGCGCATCTCCGCGACTCTTGTCAGCAAAGATAAATCGCTGGTCTCGACGGTCAGAATCCGCTCGTAGACTCGGATCGCTTCGTCGTCGTAACGCGCGGCCTCGAACGAGGCGGCGATCTTGCGTTGGAATGCCGCAAAGTCGGGAAGCTTGGCCGCCTGACTAAAAGTACGCGAGGCGTTCGCGACTTCTTGCTCGCGCAAAAAAGTCTCGCCAAGTTCCAAGTAGACCCCCGGGGGTACTAACTCGCCTTGACCGAGAAGGCGCCGGCCGAACATCAGGTTTTGTTCCTTGAGGTCCAAAGAACTGGTTGATGAGGCCACGTCCTGCGTAACTAAGACCCCTCCGATGACAATGAAAGATGCAAATGCCGAGCGCACCTTCGGCTTCGTCATCGAAATGAGCTCGCGCAGCAAGTAAGTGCGTTGCTCGCCAGCAATGGGCAAAGCGGCTTTCAAAGCGCGCACCGCCGTCGCCTTGTCACCAAGTTCGTCAGAGAGATCGGCCGCCAATTGGAACAAGTAGAGCTTGTTGGGTCGACGCGCGATCCGTTCCAAGGTGATGCGGCGCGCCCACTCGATCAAGCGGTCCGGGGCACCTCTGTTCGTGCGACCATCCCGCATGTTGAGGATGCCGTCTATAGCTATGGTGAAGAGGTCGTCGCGTTCTGCAGTCTCTGCCAGATACTGAAACATGGCGGCCGAGCGGTCAAACTGACCGAGGTCCTTCATGACATTCGACAACAACAAGTAGTTGTCGATGCGGCCCGGATTGCGGGCGATGCCTCGCCGGTAGACCGCGATGGACTCCTTCCGCATTCCCGCCATTGCGAGCACACCAGCCTCAAACTCGTCGCTTGAGGTGCCGGCGTCCTCTCCCTTTAGACGGTCCAAAATCTCGCGGGCCTCTTGGCGTTGTCCACGCTCAAGCCGGCTCATGGCAAGCTGCCGGTAGTAGTCGGCGGCGTTTTCCGCATCGACTTCTATGAGTTTTTCGATCGTCTCTTCGTAGTTGAAGTAGTCAAGGCAAGTGAGATAAACGCGAGCTTTTTCGGCGAGGGTCTCGATGGGATTGCCGCTAGTCTGCTTCATGTACTCGTCGATAACGTCGGTAGCGGAGATCGCGTCTTTGACGCGGGTGTAAATCCGCACCAACAAACCACTTTCGCGGTCGTTGGCTTCACCATCGGCCAGCCTCTTTTCGAGTGAAATGGCGATCTTCGCCAACTCGCCCAGACGCGCTGCAATCGTCATCAGTCGCTCTTCGACGTACCGACGTCGAGGAATCGATTGAATCCTCTGCCACAGGTCCATCCAGCGCTTAAGGGCCTTATCTTCTTCGCCGATGTCGGAGAGGAGCAAAGCCAGCTTCATCTCCATGTCGCCAGCGGTTCGCTCACCGCGCTCTTGGGATAGTCCCTCGAGGATCTCGACCGACCGCTTCTTTTTGCCCAATCGCTCGTAAGCGCCGGCCAAGTCCATGCGAAGGTCTTCTCCGCGGTCGAGAACTTTGGCGACTGCGTCGAGTTCCAATTCCGCAAGATCTAAGCGGCCGCGGCGAAAGAAAAGGTCAAAAAGGAAAAGGCCGGCGCGGGCTTTCTCCGCTCCAGTGCGAGCCGTCTTGCGAGCGAAACTTGCCGCGAGCTCGTCGAGGCCGAGGTTGCCTAGGGCATCGGCGGCAGCCAAGACGAGGTTGTCGTCTCCGCCGTCGTCGCCAAATCCATCCCAGACCGCAAGAGCGGCGGGTCGGTTTCCGCGTTCGAGATAAAACCTGGTCAGCCCCGTCCGCCATTCAATGTAGCGAGGTTCTTCGCTAATGAGCTTTTGATAAGCCCCTATGAGAGTCTCGTCTTCGCCGGTCTGCCGGCACATGTCGAGAAGCTCTCGACGCATGTCGACGGTAAAGGTCCCATCGCCCGAGTTCCTAAAAAGCCGCAAGGCCTCTTGGACCCGTCCCGTTTCGCGCAACAAGTCAATCCACACTCCGCGCGCTTCGTCGTCGAGCCCTTCCGTCTTTGCCAAAGTGTCGATCAAGCCATCAAGGTCGTCGGCACGGCGATAGCCTTCGACGAGAATGGTCAAGGCATAGCGGCGATCACGCTTTAGCTGTGCGGCCTCCACGGCGCGCCAACAGTAGCCCTGTGCCTTCTTCCAATCTTTGGCTTCGAGGGCCCATTCCGCGAGGCGAATGAGCTGCCGGTAGAGTTTCGAACCCTCTCCAGAAGTTACAAAGAGCTCCAGCGCATCTTTTTGCCCCTCCTGAAGCGAGAGAATCATCGCCGCCTGATTGCGGAGGGTCTCAGATCGCGCGGCGCCTTTGGCGAACTCGGCCAAGGGCGACTTGGTTTTGTCATCGCCCTCTTTCGTCAACAGGGCGATACGAAGCAAGATGCGGTTCTTAAGTTCCACGTCCTTCATCAAGGACGCCAACTTCTTGTACTCAACCAAGGCGTCTTGGTCCTTGCCCGCCGCATCAAGCAGCTCGGCGCGCTGGCGACGGTCAGAAAGACTGATCGAGTCAGCTGCCAGCTTGCCGAGCGTCTCTAGAGCTGCCTCTTTCTCGCCAAAACGACGTAGGCACGCCGCCTGAAGTCGAATGAGGCGCGCGCGGCGAGTAGAACTGATTCCTGAGTCTCTCAGTTGCGACTCAAAGGCGGCGGTGAGCGCATCGAGGTCACCGTGATGAATCATGCAGGCGTCAAAGACCGTCGCGAAATTCCGCCAGACCAAAAGCTCGCTCTTCAACAATAGGTCTATTTCGATTCGGACTTCAGCGGCCAAGGCATCGGCCGGGGTCGCCTCCTCTTCTTGAGCGAAAGTCGAGGGCGCGAGGGCAAGCGCCAAAAAGCCCCAAAGAACTAGTTTCCGTCCAAGACTCGAAGACATGGGTTTCACTCCGCGGCAGGACGATTCGCGCGGCGACGCCACGCGATATCGGCGAGATAAACGAGTAAGGACAGCAACAAAAACCAGGGCCAGATCGGCTCGACGCGCAAGGGTGCCGAGCCTTTCGACCAGACGAGGTCACTAACATTGCTGGGG
The DNA here is from genome assembly GCA_036479435.1 of Planctomycetota bacterium. Classification (GTDB taxonomy): domain Bacteria; phylum Planctomycetota; family DRQF01; genus JAZGFI01. Next base: position 28,097 of record JAZGFI010000119.1, read on the forward strand.
TCGGCGGCGGCCGCGAAGCCGCCGGTAAGGCGAGCGATGGCTTCCAGGTCGAGCGCTCGGGACGGGTCGACCATGAGTTCAGGAGTTTGGTCAGAAGCGGGAGCATCGACGATGCGAATCGTGGCGAGCACATTTCGCCCTCGCCCCTCGGCCTGGCGACGCGCCGCGGCCATTACAAACACCGGCTCTTGAGGATCTACGACAGTTTCCGCTCGCCAAATCCCCGCCGTAAGCTGACTGAACTCGAAGGCCTCGCCGAGCTGGCCTGCGGCGTCGCAGCGCCAAGCCTTCGGTGCCGGTGCGGTGGCTTCGCGGCGCTCTGCGTACAGAAATACGCGATCACGTCGGCGTTCGAGTCGGAAGCGGTGGGAGCCAAGGTCGGTCGCCGCACTCCGTTCCAGCACGCGAGCCAAGAAGGGACCGTATCCCGACCAATCTCGCCAGGAAGCCGTTCCCGGCCCGCTCGGCTCCGTGGTCATCGCCGTGACGCGCCCTAAGCCGTGGCGCCAGGTGGCCAAGATCGGGTGCGACTCGCGCGCGGTCTCCAGCAGCAAGCGTGCGCCGGGGCGCAGTTTTGTTTCGACATAGCCGCTGAGGTCCGGCACCGCACGGGGATCGACATCGCCCCACCAACCGGTACCTCCCTTTGCTTTCACCGCGTGGCGGCCCGGACGATAGGCCGGCAAGTGGGAAGTCGAAGGTTGCTTCAAAATGACTTCGGGTAAATTGAAACGGTCGGAAGCGTGGTAAAAGCGACCTTTCCCCCAGTCCGCCAATTGAACCAAAAAGTCACTGTGGCGGCCCGGACCAACCAAAACGGTTGAAACCGTAACCCCATCTTTTGCCATCGAGCGCAATAAGGGCTCAAAAGCCCCGGTCTCCACCCCGCCGTCGGTCAGAATCAAGACGTGCTTGTAGCGCGTCTGCACATTCTTCATGCCGTAAAAGGCCTCTTCGATCGCGGGCAGGATCACCGTCCCGCCGCCAGCATCGAGGCGATTCAGCGCGCGCTGAATGTTGATGGCATTCGCCGCGGACTGAAGCGGCGCGGCCCAGCGCTTCGCACCGTAAAACTCAACGATGCCGACCTTGTCGTGCGGCAACAGTCGGCGAATAGCGAGGCGTGTCACTTCTTTGGCCAGCACGATACGCTGCCCAGCCATCGATCCCGAAGTGTCGATGATGACGGCAAGGGCCGTGCTAGGGTCTTTCTTTTCCTCTTTCTGAACGGATTCGACCGGCAGAACTTCGGATAGGGCCGTCCGGTGATAGCCGCCCGGACCAAAAGAAGCGCTGCCGCCCGAGACCAAAAGACCGGTGCCTTGGTTTTGCACTGCGCTCACCAGGGATCGCTGTTGCGTATCTGATAGCGTCGTCGCCGGACGGTCATCGAGAACGACGAGGTCGTAGGCGGAGAAGTCGGTTGTCGCCTTCGTGCCGAGTTTACCCTGATCGGCGTCATCGACTTTGAAGGAAGAACCCAAAAGATCGCCCAAGGTCTTGGCGCCGCCACGCACGCGCTGGCCAAGGTAGAGGATCGACCGGGGATCTTGCACCGCGACCGGGCGACTCAAGACATTGTTGGTCTCAAAGCTGTCCTCGCCGTCGGCGAGAACCACCTCGACATCAAGCGCAAAGAATCCAGCTAAGGCTGGCTCGAACTCAACGACCTGAGTATGCCGACCCGACGCGCTGAAAGGCACAGATTCTGCGACTAACACTCCGTCGAGCAAGACTCGCAAAAACGCGGTTTGCCCGGCGCCGATGACGTCAACATTCAGTCGAGTGCTCTGCCCCACTCGCAGCTCTTCTTCGAACTCAGCGGCCACCACGCGTAAATCGCCGACCATGCCCGGGCGGCGCAAGGTGTTGAGACGAAGGCCGCGAGCACTGATCTCTTGGCCGGCACGCCCCCAATCATGGGAGGTACCAAGACCGTCGCTAATAAGCGTTAAGCGCCCGGACGACCCCTCGGGGATCGCAAGCTGAGCAAGCCTCAGCGCACGCCCCAAGTCGCTGCCATGCCGCAGGAACTGTCGCTCGTCGAATTCAGCGGCGTCGACCGAGACATCCGGGCCCGCGCCGACGACGATGAGATGACTTTTGACCTTAACCTCGCCGTCGCGGCGCCGTTGCTCGCGGCTCTCGGCAAAGGCCTCCATCAAAGAATCCCTGTTGCTGTCAACATGAACGCTCGCGGAGCGATCCAGGATCACAACATCGTGAGTCGGCGCAGAGTCACCAAGGTTGACCGGGCGGGCCAAAGCCACCACCACTAAGGCGAGAGCTAAACTGCGCAGACTGGCCTGAACGCGATCTTTCGCGCGGCGAGGCAAAAACCAGGGTAGCGGCAACAAGAGCCACAGCCACAGGAACTCGGGGTGTAAGAAAATCACGCGAGCCGTATCTCCTTAGGGAATCCGACCGAGGGAATACAAAGACCATTCCAACAAGAGCAGCCCCAAGATCAAAAACAGCAACCAAGTCAAAAGGTTGCCGCTGGCACCCGGCGCATCAAAGTCAGCGCCCAATGCAGCCGAATCCCCAACCGGTGCTAACGAAGACGGAGCGAACAAAGACACAGAGAGATCATTCGGTCCAGGGGGTGAATCCGAGAGTCTTGAAATTTGGTCCTCGCCAAGTTCCGCGGCGTTGAGCGAACGGTAGTCGCCCGCGGCGGGCGGCAGAAAGGTCGTCCCCGCCGCCACCAAGATCTCTCCGTTGTCGTCGCGAAAAGCAGCGAGCCCCTTGGACTCGGCGACACCTTGCGCCAAGAGCGGAGCTTCGCCCGCGGCGACTCGGGCCGGAAAAGCCTCGATCTTCGCCAGCCATCTCATCGACTTTGCGACGAACAAGGGAAAGCCGCGCGACTCGCGAAAGTCATACTCGTCGCTGATCAGTTCCCACCACATGGACAGACCGCGACGGTCGCCGGGACGAGCGCCAACTTCGATGCTGCGTCCCATGGATGTCGCCAGCTCGCTGGCATCGATCTGGTCCAATCCCAGGGCGGTGAAAGAGCTGAGAAGAGCTTGCTGAGAATCCAAATCGCCATCGTGTTGCACGAGAATGGCCTCAGTTTGTCGGTCCGCAGGGCTGAGCTCGAAAAACGGCAGGTCGAGAGCCAAGCTTTCGCCCGCAATTCGGACGACCACGTCGGCATTGAGACTTGCCGATTTTCCCGCCGCAACGACAACGACATCCAGAGCCGTGTCTGTCTCTAGGACTAGTCGAAGCGCCGCGGGGAGTTTCGCGGAGACGGCAACCTTGATCCGCGTTCGCTGCGGCAATCGAAGACGCGCTCGACTTCCTCGCGGGTCACTTGAGCCCTTGCGAGCGGGATACCCGACGTCACCAAGAGTTGCTTCAAGCAATTGACCCCGCGCCAAGACGTCCCTCAAGTAGATCCAGGCGCGATCCCCCTGCTGCCCTTGCTCTTGAACGTAGGTTAGGGGCTGACCGTCGAGCCACAGTTTCAGATCCGAGATTCCGCGATCGGCAGCGATATCACCGCGCACTTCAAGGTAAACGTCGACCCGGTCAAAGGCACCCGATTGCGCCGGACTCAGGCCTATCGTCGTGATGCCGAGCCCCCGCGATGGGCTGTCGTTGCGTGACATGATGGCGTGAATCGAGCTGCCCGGAGGCAACAAGTCCAGACGCGCCGGGTTAAGCGCCACTGAACTTGCCACGAGACACACCGGTCGCGCATCGGCCTCGACGGCCAGAGCATCGGCAAGGCACTCCATGACCCGAGACGGAGATCGAGCCACCAAAAGGCCTTTGGCGCGTTCTGCGAACAAACTCGATTCCTCGCCGGGTGCCAACAGGGTTCGCGTGCGATCGCCAACCCAAAGCACGCGCCTTCGGTCTTGAGGGAGCGCCTTTATTTGTTCTGCCACCGCACGATAGGCCCGATCGAAATCGTCGCCCTGCGCCATGTCGGCCGAACCGTCCCAGATCAGCAAATACTGCGGCCCATGGTCATCGCTAGCTCGAGGCTCTGAGAACACGAACCACATCAACAGGCAAAGACCCAGGATGAACGCGTAGGCCCAAGGGTGCCGAAACCGTTGCATCAAGACTCGCGCGCGCGAGGCATCGATCGCCTCGCGCCAAAACAAAGTCGTCACGACCTTGAGGGGACGATGACGGACACGGAGCCGTTGCAAAAAGAACAGGCCAGCCGCTAAGGCTGCTCCGCCGAGCAAAAACCCCGGCCAAGATAAAAACTGCATGTTCACGGGCGATAACTCCCTGATTCAAAGAGCGTCGCGAGCTGCGGAAGAACGGCTTGTTCGACGTCGAGTTGCAGCAATCCGATTTGGCGGCTCTTGGCGAACTTCGTCAACCCCGTCTCAAAGCGCCGGTAGGATTCGGCGTAGGCCTGAAGCACCGCCGCCGTCGCCGAAACGTCTTCGGCGGCACCGGTTTCGCAGTCGATGAGTTGCAAGTCTCCTTGCAGCTCGGGCCGCGCATCCGATTTTCGAACGAGCTGCACCAAAAGCAAGCGGTGACGCAGGGTCTTCAGAGCCTTCGTGACGGCCTCGATCCCTCCCGGATCGAAGAAATCCGAAATGACGACAACCAAACCTTCCCGCAATTTCATGGCGTTGAAGGTGCGAAAACTCGAGGCGAAATCGGTGCTGCCCTGCGGTTCAACTGCACTCAGGCGTTCCGCAACGCGCATGAGTCTCCCCTTTCCGGCCTGGGGGCGCAGGGCCGTCGTCAAGCTTTCGCCGAAGGGGAAGATCCCCACGCTGTCGTGTTGGTTCAGTGCAATCGAAGCCAAAGCCAAGGCCGTGCGGAGACCTGCCTTGATGCGCGGCGGCTCTTCGAGAAAAAGACTCAGCGAACAATCGGGCAAAAGGTAGACCGGCAGGTCTTCGAACTCTTCAAAGAGCTTCAAAAACACCCGCCCCAAGCGACGGTAGATGTTCCAGTCAATAGCGCGAAAATCGTCGCCGGGCGAATAGGGCCTAAAGTCGCGAAACTCGATGCCGCTCCCAAGGTCTTTCGATCGTTGTTCGGCGTGCCGCCCCCCGCGCGCCACACGGCCCGCCAGAATCCGAAGCTGCGCGAGCGAAGCGAGGAACTCGGGATCAAAAAGATCCTTTGGACTAAGAGACGTTGCAGGCATGTCTAAGGGCTCGGTATTCCTGAGGGGCTAGTTAATTTCGTTCTGGGCGCATGCCGGTGTCAATCTTGAAGTGGCTTGACCTGATCCAAGACGGCGTCGATGATTCGGTCGGTCGTCACTCCGTCGGCCTGACCCTGAAAGTTCACGATAATGCGGTGCCGCAACACATCGTGGGCTGCTGCACGCAGGTCTTCGCAGCTCACGGCGAATCGACCCGCGAGAAGAGCCTTGACCTTACCTGCCAACACCAAGCCCTGCGCACCGCGCGGACTGGATCCTAAAGCAACGTTGTCGTTGACGAGGCTCGGCGCGAATTTGCTGTTGGGTTGGGTCGCGACCACAAGATGAATGGCGTGCTCTTGAACCTGCGAGGGGCAAGGGACCGAACGCACGATACCGCGCATCCGGAGGATTTCCTCCCCGCTGGAGACCGGCTTCACAACCGCGTCTTCGGTTCCTGTCGTGCGATCAAGAATTGCGGCGTAGTCTTCGATCTCGGGGTAGCCCACGATGATCTTGAACAAGAATCGATCGAGCTGAGCTTCGGGCAGCGGGTAGGTGCCCTCTTGTTCGATGGGGTTTTGAGTGGCCATGACGCAGTAGGGCGCGTCCAAAGCAATCGTCCGTTTACCAACCGTGATCTGTTGCTCCTGCATCGCCTCGAGCAAGGCCGACTGCGTTTTGGGCGTCGCGCGGTTGATCTCATCGGCGAGCACGAGATTCGCCACCAAGGGACCTTCTTGAAAACGAAGCTCATGGCCGCCGCCTTCCGTGTCCACGAGTACAGAGGTGCCCTGAATATCAGCCGGCATCATGTCGGGGGTGAACTGAATCCGCGAAAAGCGCAGATCCAGGGCTTCTCCCAAGGAGCGGACTAAAAGGGTCTTGCCGAGGCCGGGCACGCCCTCAAGCACCACGTGGCCACCCGCTAAGAGCGCGGTCAAAACCGACTCAACCACGACTTGCTGGCCGACAATGACCTTGCCGACTTCTTCGCGAATCTTGTCGTAGACCCCGCGAAACTCCGCCACCGATTGCTTGGCGTCTTTCACGCCCGATGCACTCTTGCTCACCTTCTGTTTCCTTTCATCCGAAAAACCGAAGCGCGCTTACGCTGGCGGCCTCTGCCCATAGGGCTACTCTTCAATCAAGCTGTCCGCGCACGCGGAGGTAGTAGTTTTTTACGAGGGTCCGCATCCAAGGCAAAAGATCGGGGCTGGCGACGTGACCGGCGGGAGCCTTGCGTGGCGACCTTTTCTGCGCGCCGATACGGCTCACCTGATCTGGCTTGGGCTCAATGCGTTCTTGAGTGATCTTGGTGCGGCCCGGACTGGGGCGGCCTTTGATGTGATCGGGGATCGGCACGCCCAGCACCAAAGTCGCAACGCCTCGAGATTTCTTTTGCTCTGAAGGCCCACCGCGGCCATTCGCGTCTGGGTTTTTCTGATTGCCAAAACCAATGCCGAGGTCGCGATTCACCGGAGGCCTTCGGTCCCGCAACGAGGGCTGCAGACCACCGCGAGCTTCGTTTTCCTCGTCTTCGTCTTCCACTTCGGGCTCGGTGTCGAGGTCTTCTTCGTCCTCAGAAGTCACTTGGTCTTTGCTCGACCACTCCGACGCCGCAGGACTTTTGTTCGATCCGGTGGCACTCCCCTTGCCCGCAGTAGCGCCTGACTTTTCATTCTCGGGCTTCTTGTCGCTGGAAGCCTCAGGAGACTTCTTTTTGGGCTTCTTGGTCTTTTTCTTCTTGGCCTTTTTTTCGGGATTGATGCTCGCTTGGGCCTGTTGGCTCGCCGCCCCTTGTGACTGACTCGAACCACTCGATGCCGAAGCATCCGAGGAACTGCCGCTACCGGTGGCACCTTGAGTTTCCTTGACGTCGTCGGCGAGGCTTTGGTCTTCTAGGCGCGCCTTCGGCTCGCCTTTGCGCGCCCCAGGTGCTTCGCGTGTCGACTCCGACGGGTCTTCATCGACGAGAGTCTCGCGGTCATCGTCATCCTCGTCGTCTTTTGCGGCATCGGTTTCGATTTCGGCGATGGTGCGGGCTGCTGCAAGGTCATTGGACCGCCCCGCTTTTTCGTTTCGATAGGGAAAAAACACGCAAGCCATCGCCAGCAAGATTCCCAGACAAGCGGCGACTAAGGATGCCCGCGAGTATCTCCATTGCGGATCTGCGGGTGCCAAGGGCGCCGACTTAGCTCGCTCAAAGTGCTCAGCGGCATCGGCGATAGCCGCGTCCATGAAGGGGCTGCGCACTTTGGTCTCAAGGAACTCTGCGGCGGCACCCATGCGGTCGTGAAGTTGGAGCTGATCGTCAACAAAAGCGAGCGCCTGGGGCCGACCAACCGGCCGCCGACGAGCCGCCATCACCACCGTCAGCAACCAAGCCAAGGGCGGCAGAAACGTGGCGCCAAAAATGGCCCATCCCGGCAAACGCGGCGGTTCCGCATCACCCACCCAGCCCATGCCGAGGTAAAGCAGATAAAAAGCGGGAAAGACCAAGAGCAAGAGCATGGACGCGCCAAACTCGTCGCCCAAGGCACGTCGACCACGTTCACTGCGCAAGACGTCTTGGGCGCGCTGTGAGATCAGTTCAAGGCTGGACTCGGCATCTGCCTCCAAGCTCCCAGCACCAGAATCTGGCTGCGGCGCGTCCATCCCTATTTCTTCTCCGATTTTGGCATGGGCTTGATGTCGACTTGAATGGCCTGCAGGACTTCGCTCGTCGTGCTATCCCTCACGAAGGCGACGACCGCGACCTGACGGGGATCAATTTTCATCGACAGCCGTGAGCAGGCCCCGCCGCCCTCCTCTTCAAAGTCTTCAAGAAAGACGGAATTGTCTTCGCTGACGTCGGCGAGTTTGCGCTCGAAGTCGAAAACCATGACGCCCATTTTTGGCTCAAAGTCAATACCGCCGAGTTCCGGCGTTAGCTCGTCGCGGGCGACCATGCGGTGAACGACGACCTTCCCTTTGCCGGGATAAAGGACGCCGCGCTCCACCAATACAACCTGTAACACCGTGTTTTCGCGGCTGGGTCCGGTCACGGTGATGCGACCGGTCAGTTTTTCGCCTTCGAGTTTTCCCTCTAAGCTCATTTCGTACTTCGAGGGTTCTTTGAGATGCTGGTAGACAGTTTTCTTCGCAGCCTCGTAGAGCGCTTCGGCGTCACGCCAGCGTCCCGCGCCGCGTGACTGGTCTTTGCCGTTGATGAGGAAGACCCCCGGGCCGCCGATCCCGTAGTACTTCTGAGCTTGCAGTGAGGCCGCGTTTTGAAGCGCCGAAGGCTCGGGTTGCGGCAGGTGATAGGTAATGACGGCGACCGTTTGGCGATCGAAATGACTGAGGATGCCCTCGCTGGCCATCGTGCCGCCTTCGGTAAGACTCATCCAGGTTTCGCCACGCTTGCGGCCGAGGTGAGCGTTGATGAAATGCTCGACCAAGACGCAGCGATTTGAGCTGTTTTTGTCCGTCGCTTTGAACTTCGTGGCCGCAGAAAAATTGTAGGTCTTACCCTGCACCATGCGATCGACGAGGTCTACCGAGAGCGGCTCGCCCTTCATCTTCAATTGCAAGCCTTCCAGGGCAACAACTGCTTGAGGACCAGATTCCGGTTGGATCACGGCCATGATGTAACTGGAAAAGGCGCGGCGGTACCGTTTTTCTTGCTCGTAGAAGCGGCCGAGATGAAGCTTGATGATGCCGTCGTTGGGAAGACCAAAGGCCGCGGAAAGCAGGTGTTCCCAAGCCGCACGGCCTTCGCCGTCTTCGAGCAGCAGTTCGCCGACTTTCGCGTGCAGCTTGTGGACCGATTCCACGTAGCGATCCTTGCGACCCTGCTTGATGCCCATCCGACCGGCGCGAATGGCCAGCTTCGGGCGACGCCCGGTCAAAAGCATCTGCATCGTCTTGAGCGCTTCAGTGGCGCGAAGGTCTTCGATGCGCGTTTTGTCCATCCATTGCAGCATGCGCTCGATGTCTTGGTCTGAAGTCGATTTGTCGTCGATCGTCAGCAACATGAGCTGCTCGGCCGCCTCTCTGGCGAGCCGCGACGAGGGATAAGTGTCAAGAGCCTTCAGCAAGGGAGTCGCTTCTTCGGTCACCATCGCCTTGAAGTAGGCGAGGTCTGCTTTCGGAAACACCGCCGGAGACGTTCGGGTGAGGCGCGCAAAAAGATTGACGCGATCGACCTCGACCCGGTAACGCATCAAAAAACCAAGGCCCGTGACACCAAGTGGTCGATCGGGATGTACCTGGATTAGTTCACTGGGGCGCCAAGCGACGTCTGCTGACAAATCCGCGCCGCGCAGAGCAACCTTGCCGATGTTACCCGCGGGTCGATTCAGCTCGCCGCAAATATCTTGATCGATCACGCTGTCGATGCGGGAGGAGCCCAGGGCCAAGACTGCGGTGCTGTTGTCCTCAAGTCTCACGGGCATCCAAGCGAGATCGTTCACCAAAGAAATCGAACTTGTCGTAGCGCCTTCGACTTCCTCCGGAGGCCCGTCGACTTTTTCGCGCGCCAAGCGCAAATAGATGAGGCCAGCGGCGAGATCAAAAGTGATGTGGTAGTCGCGTAGAATATCGAGACCGATCGTGCCGATGCAAGCGGTCTCGCCGAGCTCTTTGGAGTAGAGCTTGCTGAAGTCGTCGAGCGCTTTTTGGTCGGGATGCTCGCGGCGCGCGATCTGGATATTGAAGCCAGGCAGATACACGGTGATCAAATGCCCGCCCTGGTCGACTTTCAGACCACCGCTCCCCGCGGCCTGGTTGTGGAGTTCTAGGCCGCAAGCGCGGTCGTACTCAATGAAGAGGTTCGCCGGAATGCGGCGCGCGGGCGTCGACAGTTCGCAACGCAATACGAGCTTGTCACCGATGACGGTGACGGGCAGGCGTGCGACTTGGCCCGCCGTCGCCACGGGAGCTGCCGTTTCGCCTTTTTGCGACCGCAAAGGGCCAGCGAAAATCGCCAGGACCGCCGTCGCCAACAGGAAGAATCTCATCGCTTCTCCGGGATAATTCGCGAGCAGAAAAAGAGCCTAGCACACGGGCCTAGATGTTTGAAGATCCAAGGAGATTCTAAGATCCACAAGCACTCTTGAGACGTCCAAGCTTCGGGCCGATTTCAGACCATTGGGGATCTTTGTGAATCCGCGACAGTTTGTGCGCAAAAAAAGGCCCGATCGCTCGACGACCAGGCCTTCCATATTAGCTCAAGATGACCAAGGCTGCGGTCAGCGCCGTTTGCCCTCGACTTTTCCAAAGGCCCAGTTTTCGGTTTCCATCACAATCTTGAGTTCAACGTTGCTCGGTACGCTCACGGCGACCGGGACCATTCCCGATCCTCATCAGCTTCCCGGGAAGTACGCCAGCGCGATCTCCTTGCCAGTCTTGTTGTTCAAGATCGTAAACTTCGGCGATTTGCCGAGTGGGCTCCAGTCGTAGTATTCCTCGCCGAGATCGCCCCAATACCAAACTCTGTCCGGAGACAGGGTGACCTTGGAGGACTCTCGCGCGTAGTCAAAATTGGCCTTGACGGGGCCGCCCCAACCAATGGGAGTCTTTTGATCCGCCGCGACCAGGATGCTTTTGGACTTACCGCTGCGGAACTTGACGACGTTCTTGCCGATGCCGAGCTGACCGTTGATCAACTTGTAGGGCCCGGCGGGCACTTTCAGACCTTCCTTGGCACGCGACAGCTCAAAGGAGTAGCGGCCATCGCTGCTTTTGACGACGGCTCCCAAAAGCTTGGCTTTTGATTGATGGCCGGAAGCGACATCAAGGATGCCTTGTGCGCCTTCAAAGGCCTTGGTGCGCATCTCGCTGCCATCTTTCGCCACGCTGAGTTTAAATAGCGCGCCGTCGATGTTGACAACCTTCGACAGAAAAGAGGCAAAACGTCCCCGACCAATGACCATGGCGTCCTCGCCGAAGTCGTTGAAACGTCCGTTGTTGTTTTGATCAATGAGTTGAATCTTGGTTTTCCCAATTTTGCCCTGGCGCACATGCGCGGGGCGAAAGGCCCAACCTTTGGGGCTTGGCACCACGCGAAGGGCGTAGGCAGCTTGGTTTTTGCCTTCCAGCGTGATGAGGGCGCCTTCGTTCTCGACGGTAACGTCCATCTTGCCGTCGCCATCGACGTCGATTCTCAAAGACGTGCCTTCCGGCTTAGCGCCGAAGAATTGGCCCAGCGTGTTTTGAAAGTGAAAACCTGTACCGACGAGCGTCAATTGCTCCTGCGGCAACACCAGCTTCCAACTCCTGAGGGTCTTGTGTTTAAGGGGGATCGCGCCGGACTCGATAGGGGCCGCGTTGGCAGTCCGGGTGTAGGCCAGGTCTTGCGCCGGCAAAAGCCCCATCCATAGACCGCTGCAGAGCAGAGTCAAAAGCAACTTGTTCATGTCTTGGCCTCATCCTTAGGAAGTCGACATCGAGGAAAGCTCCCATAGCTTGCCTTATTCACTCATCGGAAGTGAGAAGCCTTCGGTGGCTTTTTTTCCACAGCCGACTCCTCCAGATTTCGGATCTTGGCCCCCACCCTCAGAGCAGCGGCGACCCTCTTAAGCAGATTCTTCGGCGTGGGACAAAACGAACCGTAGAGTAACCCGAGTCCCGCGACTCGAGACGCTTTCCACCCGAACATCGCCGCCACGGCGCTCTATCAGGCCCTTGACCACAGCCAAACCCACGCCAACCCCCGCTTCGCCTTTGGTGCTGAAATAGGGTTCAAAGACGCGGCTCAGCGTGGATTCATCCATCCCGGCCCCATCGTCTTCGACGCTAACCTCCACGCGCTCACCTTGCCGCTCGACGCCCACCGCCACGCGTCCTTGCTGCCCTGGCGGAATCGCCTCCACCGCATTCTTAATCAAGTTCGACAGCACCCTGCCCAATGACAAGCGGTCAATCTCCACCGTGCAAGCTCGGTCCAAGGACTTCCATTCCACTTTCGCCCGCTCTGAATACTGTCGGCGCAGGGCCGCCAAGTCGACGTCCATCGCGCACCGCAGCTCGGTCGTCTCGCGACTCTCCTCCCCCGCCTGCGGTTCTACCAGCAGCTTCTTCACCAACTCCGTCGCGCGCCGACTCGCCAAGCGCATGTCGTTCACCGATTCTCGTACCGCTTCCGCTCGACCCTGACCCAAATATTCATCCATCAAATCCAAAGAACCGCTCACGACCATCAGAGCGTTGTTCAAATCGTGTGCCACGCCCGCCGCTTGCCTCCCCACTTCGTCCAAATGACTCGTCAAGAGCATCCGAGCTTCGGCCTTCACCCGCTCAACGCGCGCGCATTCCAGTTCGTGTAGAAATGTTGCCAACGCCAACCCGGACAGTGTAAGGACCACCAAGAAAGTCTGCATCGCCAAGACATCTGCGTGCAGGGTTGTGCCCGATTGGACAAAAGGCCCGCGCCCAGAATCGGTAAAAAGCGCCAACATGATCACGACCACAAAGTTTGCCGAGCTCACGCCCAAGACCCGGAAACGCGCCCCCGCCCAAATCACGAGAGGAAACAACAAGTAGGGGAATCCGAACAGATCGCGAAGCGGTGGAGACTTGTCCTGAAAACTCAGCGTTCCCAACACCAACACCAAGCTGACGAGAATGAGGTACTCCAGAAGTAGCCACCGATCGAGTCCTCGGTCACCGATCCGTTTAAGCCGACTGCGTGCCGACATCGCCAGGGGAACGATCGTTAGCATGCCCAGCGCATTGCCAGCCCACCAAACGCCCCAGCTCAGCGAAAACAAGATTGCCTCATTCGCTGAATCCCAAATCAACGCGCCCACCAAGCTCCAGATCCCCGATGCCAAGACCGCCGCACCCACGACCACTGCCAATAAGGTTCGCACGCGCGAACTCTGGAGAGGCCGGCCACCGAAACGCCCTACCAAGTACGCCGCGGTGACGCCCTCCGCGACATGACATCCCCCCACCGACGTCGCCACCCCAAGAGTCGCCAGGTCAAAATCCCGCAAGCTCCCCATGTAGTAGAAGTTTCCCACGACTTCCGAACTCGACGCCAAAGCCAGCAACACTCCCCAAAGCCGCCGTTTCGCCAACAACAAGGCCGCCGCCAAGGCCCCCGACGAAAACCAAACCATCGCCACGCTTTGGGCTGAGTACTGCAAAAAGTAGCCCAGGTGGATGGACGCCTGGTGCGCCAGCACGAATATCCCGAGCCCCAATATCAGTCGCATGTACTTCACAGGCCCAAATCTACACTTCCCCACACCGGCCCCTACCCCCTCCCCCATCAATCTTTGATGAATTCCCCGCCATCTTTTTGCTTCCTACACTTCACCTTTTCCCCAGGCTCATTATCATGCCCACGCAAAGGGCCCTTAGCTCAGTTGGTTAGAGCAGGAGACTCATAATCGAAAGCTACTGGCCGAGTCTTTCCCCTAAACAATCTTCTTATCTGCTAGCCCTCACTCGATTTGTCGACTAGACTTTGGGTGTCTGCTCAGAATGCTGTGTCAGCAAATGAGCAAACAAAACGGCGTCCCACGCATCTTCACCCTGGATCAGCAGCCCATGAGAGTGTTCGTTCGCGGAAAATCCAAAATGCTATGGATCTACTTTCGTCTTGGCGGTCGGACGTTTCGTGAATCGTCACGCACTACGGATCGAGAGAAGGCCCGACAGTTTCTTGCTTGCCGTTATAACGAGGAGATGCGTCGTCAGGCAGTCTTGGAAAGCCCAGAAAGGATGCCGCTGAGTTTGGCTTTCGAAGGCTTCGAGAAGCAACTGGGTGGTTCTGAAGCAACGGGCTGGGATAGAAAGAAGATTGTGGCCGTTCGAAGCTTCGTCGGCTGGCTTGGAAAGTTCAAGCCTCTTGAAGCTGTCACCATCACCCGGCTGTCGGCCTACGTAGATTTTCGAATGGAAAGCGTTGTTCCCCAGACTGTTCACCGGGATCTTTCGGCACTATCGACCTTCTTTCAATGGACGGTCCGCAAAGGCTGGATCGTTCGCAATCCCGTCCGCGATGTTCAGCGGCCGAAAGCGATCCCTCAAAAACGATTCGGCCTCCCGGCCGAGGAGGTTCGCCGGGTTCTCGTCGCCGTCGAGGGGACTATCTTGGAACCGGTTTTTAAGTTGGCGTTCTTTCAAGGCCTTCGAAGATCCGAAATAGTTGCCGCTCACTTCGAGGACGTCAACTTGGAGCTTGGTACCTTTTACGTTCGCGGCGGCAAGACGCCGGAAAGTGCAGCAACACTCCCATTACACCCCGAAATGGCTCGTTACGTGTCCGCAAATGGCTTGGAAGTAGCGTCCAACGGTCAATTTATTGGCCCGATCGTTCGGAAACGGCGTATTCGAGCTGGCGAAGCGGCGTGCTACTCGCCTTGCTCTCTTGAAAACTATCGGAAAGAAATGAATGCGGCCGGGGCTCGTCTGCCCAACTTCCACCTTGCCCGACATACACTCGGTACTTTGCTCGTCGAAAAGGGAGTCGACATCTATCGGGTTTCTCGACTTCTCCGACACTCAAGCGTCAGGACGACCGAGCGGTATTACGTCCACCTCCGCCCTGCCATTGCACGTGAGGATCTTGCTCAATTCCTGGCATGACGGCTCTCCCCCGAAACTCAGGAATAAGGTGGGGGATTAGCTTCCCCGCATGACCTACTTTGATCTCCTATTTTGCGATGCCATCTTCTTTTCTCAAAAGCCCCCCCACCCCCCAGAATTGACAGCAAGGCCACTGGGTTTTGATGGTGGGTGGTGAGCCTCCGGCACTTGTTTTTCCTCGTACGCCGGATTTGACCCCCACGAGGTTGCCGTTCGTTACCTACTTAACGGCAACCATTTTTTGGCATCCTGATTTGGCTGGTTCATCAGGTGGTATCGAAAACTCTCGAACGCCACTTTTATGATGCCGACTCTTGGCGTTTTGGCAGGAAAGATCCGCGAGGTTTTAAGATCGCATCTTAAATCGTGAGTGTGTGAGACAGCCCCACCACGGTTTTAGGGATCGGCGTTGTTGTCCCCAGAACGAAAAAAGTGGGTGGGAGTAAGGGAGTGTGTGTCTCGGACTCAAAAGCACTACCCCGAGGGAGATTTAATGGTAACTACATTGCCAATCTAATTTGTTGGCAGAGCGAATCGCTCGGGTTGAGAGTCAAGGGTGGATCAACATACGATCAAGCACGAGCCATTTCCGGCTCTGTGTTTTTTACTTGTTCTTCCAAAGCTGAAATGCGTTCTTCGAGGATCATGCGGAACTTCTTTGGGTTTGGGATTCCAGGCAGCTCTGTTGTTTTGCCACCGGTTCCACTTACTACGACACACCCGTATTCGAACATCCCTTGGCGAATTGAGACGCCTTCGATCTTCGCTAGGCGAATTTCATCCATTTGGGTGTTGAAGATGCCTCGGGACAGAATGACCCGTTTGTTGGTGATGGCATATTCAGTTCCGGCGTGCCTTGCGTAGGACCATATCACCGTGACGATCGTCGCCATGATTGTCAGCATCCAGTAGGGAAAAAGAGACGCCCCCTTGTCGCCTTCGTATCTGGGCTCCTCCTTCATGATGATCGCGAGTACCAATACTGATCCAGTCAACACGAGGGTCCAAATTGGAAACTGAAGCGAGGCTGTCGGGTGGATACCCGTGGTAAACCTGATTCGCTCGCCCTTTGCCAGACTATCTTGGATTTCAGACATTTGATTTCTCCGTGAAATTTCTCCATTCTCTTCTTCGGGATTCCAAGCCTACGAGCTTCATGATGGGTAGCACCGTCTCGGCCGCCTTGGTGCCAGCAACCTTCCCCTGAGCCCCCAGAAGGGTGTGGTTCTCGTAGTGAGAAACCCGGACTCACGCGGCTCTCCTCACCGGGGTCCGAATGCGCTCGAAGAGTTTGTCCATCGCTGGGTGCCATCGGCTACTAAGCGCTAGCGCTCGAAACTGCATGACTTGATGGCCTGAGTCTTCCTTCCATCTCGACCCGGACCTCTTCATCCTCATCGCGACCAAAGACTTGCAGGTAGCCTCGACGTTTCCGCTGCCGATCGGCAGCTTTTTGTTGAGCGCAGTCGAGTAGTTCATTCGGTCCTTGTGATTTTCAATGTAGGTGATGG
>JAZGFI010000120.1:0-10675 GCA_036479435.1 Planctomycetota bacterium
GCCAGCCAACGCCGCCCTCATCTCAACTTCTACGCTCTTCATTGCGATCACTCCTCAGGAACAAAAGAGGAGGTATCTTGTGCTCTGTCAGCGCGACAAAAAGATGGGGTTCACCGGACAGTTACAGCGGGAATGCTTTTTAGGGCCTTGGCACTAGGCTCCAGACCCCGCGCGGTCGCCAAAAAGAAAGGCGGCCCTGATGAACCGCCCTCCCCTAATTCGCAATTTTCCCTTTGACTAAGCTACGTGATATTCGGTTCCACGCGCCTGTCCCTGGCGTTTCACCATCTTCTGGTCCACTAAGGATTGCAAGGCTCTGCGCACCTGCGGTGATTCGCCGCCGACTTCCGCTCGTATCGTTTCCGCGCCGAGTTGCCCGCCGTTCGCCGACAAAACCGCAAAGACATCACGCACCAACTCTTCTCTTCCGGCAGCCGTGCGCGTGTTGCGGGCGCGACCCTTCATCGTCTTCGTAGCTGGCTTGTCCGCCTTCGCAGTTGACCCCTTGGGACGACCAGGTCCGCGCTTCTTCGGCACTGCGCCAACCGCCGCCATGAAGTCCTTCACGCTCAAGGAATTGAGCTCTGCCGCAAAGTCCGCGGCTTTGAAACCATCAATGATCTCCCCCATCGTTGCCGACTGCGGGATCGCTGCCAGCGCCCTGTTGACGATCTCTGCGTTTACCTTCTCAATGGCGTCTCCGATGACGCTCTCAATTCTTGTCTGCTTAGCCATAGCGGGATCACTCCGGTGCATACTTCATTCCCCACGCCGATGGAAACTTAGTACCGAGTATCCCCTCAATATGCTATTAATTCAATGGCATTCCTTCCGAGTCATCATTCCAAGTCGCCATAATCACCGACTGCGAGATTGGACATGACTGACACATTGATCACCGAGACGGTCAAACTTGATCGCCTCTTCCCCAACCCTTCAAATCCCCGCTTCAACGACGAAGCCGTTCCGCACGTAGCAGCATCTCTACAGAGATTCGGATGGCAGCAACCTGTCGTTGCGAAGTTGAGCGGCGAGATCATTGCCGGACACACTCGGTTCTTGGCGGCCCAGTCTCTCTCGATGCAGGAGATCCCCGTCGTGTGGTTCGAAGGCGATGATTTGGAAGCCGTGGCCTTTGGCATTGCCGACAATAGAACCGGCGAGTTCGCGTCATGGGACGACGAGGCATTAGCGAAACTCCTAAGCGAGCTTCGAGACGAAGACGCCCTCGATGGCGTTGGCTATGACGACAAGGAGATCGATGCCCTCCTCCACTCCGTCTTGGAGGAATCGGATCTCGAAGATCCTGGCGCTGAGGAGCCGCCGGAAAACCCTGTCACAAAAGAAGGGGATCTTTGGCTACTCGGCAAGCATCGCCTTTTGTGCGGCGATGCCACCAACGAGCGCGACGTCGAGACTCTGTTTGCTGGCAAGCGCCCGGGCCTCATGGTCACCGACCCGCCCTACGGCGTGAGCTACCGACCCGAGTGGCGACAAGAGGCGGGCCTGGCTGACGGCGGCAAAACCGCCGAGGTCGCCAACGATGAGCGCGTGGACTGGACCGATGCCTGGCGTTTATTCCCAGGCGAGGTCGCCTACGTTTGGCACGCGGGCGTGCATTCACCATCGGTTGGCCAGCAGCTCCAAGACGTCGGCTTCGACATCCGTTCCCAGATTATCTGGGCCAAGAATCGCTTTGCCATTAGCCGTGGCCACTACCACTGGCAACACGAGCCCTGTTTCTACGTTGTTCGCTCGAGTGCCACGGCATCTTGGGGCGGAGACCACGCTCAATGCACGTTGTGGCCCATCGCGCAAGATAAAGCCGACCAGACGGAGCACTCAACCCAGAAGCCCCTGGAGTGCATGCTGCGACCCCTTCGCAACCACGACATCCATGATGTCTATGACCCTTTCCTTGGCTCAGGCACGACGATGATCGCGGCCGAGAAGCTCAATCGGCGTTGTTTCGGCTTGGAGCTAACGCCGAGGTTTTGCGATGTAATCATCTCCCGTTGGGAAAAGGCCACGGGACAAGAAGCGATACTCGAAGCGAGTAACGAGAGCTTCCTCATCACCGCGGAGCGCCGCGCCGACTGATGAGTGCAAAGCTCCCAAGCGAAGCCGTCGACTATTACCTCTCGTTGGGGGCAGAGCGAAGCTACATCGCGGTGGCGAAGCATTTCGAAGTTTCGAAGCGCACTGTCTCCCGACGAGCGGCTGAGGAGGACTGGCAATCACGGATTGAGGAGCTGGAGAGGCCGGATCGGGAGCAAGCCTTCGGGCAAGCAAAGGTCCTTCAGGCCGTCGAGGTAACTCGGGTCAACGGTCTACAAGACGCCTTCCGGGAAGTCATCACGCCGCAGCGCATGAAGGCTCTAGTCGCGACTATGTTTAAGAACGCGGTCCAAAAAGACGATGTGCGAGCCGCCAAGTTTCTAATCGAACGCTCGCTCGGGCGCGTGCGCAATGAGCCCTTGAGCCCCGTTAACTTGGATCTCCCGAACGGCCTGGAAACCACCACCGACATCCGCCGGGCCGCCAACTCGTTGCTGCAGAGCATCGCCGACGGAAGCCTCACTCCGGAAGACGCGCAGAAATCCGCCATGGTTTTGGAGGCGGTTCGCACGTCGATTGAAACGGAAGACCTTGAGAATCGCCTGATCGAACTCGAAGAGCAATTGAAGCGGCAGGGGAAACAATGAGGCTGGCGCGGCGAGTACAGCGTGTCTCTCGTCTCATCGAAGTCGAACCTCCTAAGGACCTGGGCTTTCTTCCGACCTGTCTCGCCGAGGACGTCGCCGGTTACGAAATAGGCACGATGTCGCTCCGCGCCCGGCTTAAGTCTCACACCCGCTACTGCGAAGCAGCGGCGCCGGTGATCGCTGGAATTGAAGCGGCAATGGCACAGGAGGCTACACCTTGAGAATGGTAAACCGGGTGCGAAGAGTGGAATCCGGTCTTGGCCTCACCAACCATGGCCCCATGCCCATCGTCTGGAATGGGAAGATGGATGACGAATGGCAAAGGCGAGCGGAGATCGCCAAGAAGCGCGGCTGCGGGATCCACCTGATCACCTTTGCCCACACCACTTGCGCCGATTCGAAGGAGGAAGCGGACGCGCTTATCGAAGAACGCATTGAGCAAGGCATGGGCTTTGCCGCCATTGTTGTCCGCCATCGCGATGACCCCGACAAAACGCTGGCCGTACACGAGCCTGTACTGCCGGACTGGCTCAAGAACTTTGAAGACAGTGAAGAGGGCTCAACTAAATAGCGGAATGTGACTTCATGTTTGGGGCGAAGGGAGCGTGTATGGCGTTCACGAAACCTGATCCTCAAACATGGAGAAACGCGATGAACGCTAAGACGAACGAAACCGCTGCGAAGAAGGCCAGCCCGAAGCCCAAGAAGAAGAAAGAGCAAGCAAAGGTCCCAACGGCCATCACAACCTTGGCAGATTTGACGCTCGCTTACCCACCCCACCTAACAGCGATTGGAAAGAGCGAGAGCACGGCATCGAGTTACCGCGGCGACTTGAAGGTGGCGGCCAAGCACTTCGGTGAAACCACCAAGATTTCGGCGCTCACCGAGCGAAAAGTAAAGGCCTACTTCGAGAGCGACTTGGTCACGAAGACGCGCAAGGGTGAACCCAAAAACCCGATCACCACTGCGAAGCTCTGCCGAGTGTTTCGCCTGGGCCTCGTCTGGCTCGCTGAAGAGGGCCATCTCGCCGAAGCGCCGATTCCCGGCGACGACATCTCCCGACAGAAGAAGAGCGAATGACCAGCCGCTGAGGGCCTTCACCGCGCTGGCCCCTAAACCGGTCCGGCGTTTTTACAACTAAGTCCGAGAACCCCATGACCTTCCAAGACACCTTCCAAGCCTACATGCTCCAGCTTGCTGCCGATGGGCGCTCGGGGCACACGATCAACCAATACCGTCGGCACCTTGCGCGCTTTGCAAACTGGCTTGACGAGACGAACCGCCCCACCGAGATTCACGACATTGACCATCAGGATCTCGCCGCATTTCTTGCCTCTGAAAGCGCCACGCACGATGCCGCGGGCAAAAAGAAGCGCCCCACCTCGATCAACACGATCCGATCCTCGCTGAAGACCTTCTTTTGCTTCGTCCACGCCGCGGGCTACGCGCCCCGCAACGCCGGGCGTCTGATCCGGCGAGCGATCTGTGGCGATCCTCCGCCCCGGGCGATGAGCGAGTCTGAAGAACTACGATTCAAGAAAGCTCTCAAGGATCATCCCTGCAAACGAGATCGCGTGCTCTTTCGGCTCATGCTCCAGACAGGCATTCGGATCGGGTCGGCGCTGGGGCTCGACATCGAGGACTTGGACTTCGAGAATGGAAGGATCTGGCTCCGGACTATGAAGGGGGCGCGGGTCGATGCAAAAGGAATCCCCGAGCCCGTCAGCAACGAGGTTTCGGGTTACGTAGACGGCCAAGGTCGAGGGGCGGTGTTTCAGGGCCGGGACGGGCGAAGGCTCTCAGCCCGGCATGCTCAACGAGTTTTTTCGAGGATTGTCGAAAAGGCTGGCCTTGGTGATTGGATAACGCCTCATTGCCTGCGACACACTTACGCCACAAGGCTCTACGAAGCTTCGAACGACCTAATACTGGTCAAGGAGGCGATGACCCACCGATCAATTTCCTCAACGGTGGTTTACCTCAGCTCGGTACAAACTGTTCGCAGTTCGTGCATTCTTGTCGGATAAGGCGCTTATGGTCGTAAAACGCCAATTCTCTCCAAGGAGCCTAGAATGCATGATTTGAAAGAACTATTTGCCAAGAGAAACTCGCAGAACAATGCAATCAAGCTTTCGAAGCAACGAGCCATCGCAGAAAGGCGACGCGAGTTAGTTCGGCTTGTTAACTTGGAGACGGTTTTTTGGGAGGCTTGCTGGTCGCTCAAATCGCTCGCTGGTCCACATGGTGACTTGGATCGAATAAAGAGCATTGCCATGCTTCGTGCTCCCGCTTGCTCAGGTTTCGACCGTCTTGCCATCGACTCCACGGAGCTTGCCCAACGAATCTCGAGGGCTGCGAAACTCATGAAGCGACTTGCGCCCGACGACCTCCAACGGCTCCAAGCTAACCAAGACGGTGACTACCCCATGATTGCATGCAAAATCATCAAGGCAGCTGCATTCGGCATGTCAGTTGAGGAAATCGAAAGCTGCCTTAACGATGCAATTTCTTGCCAAAGAGAGATCCCCACCGACTTTTTTGAAGAGCATCTCCAAGGCGACGGCGAAGACATGCGCGGATTCATGGGTGAGCTTCGAAGGATCGCAACCAGGTACACAGATCAGATCGAGTGCCTTTTTAGCCGCCCCATTCCGTTTCATGATGAATATCGGTGCGATGCGATCATTGACGCCCAAGATGCCGGAGATGAGTTGCGCCGTTCGGGTCGCGCTGAAAATCAAATCATGCGGATCCAAGAGATCATTTCGACCATCAGACGCGGTGGCGCTGCCAGAATTGCACGAACCGAACTCGTCAAAATGGGCATGCCGAGCAGCACTGTGAACAAGATCTACAACGATCTCCACCTGAAAGGATCCCGAGGCGATGACGAGCGTCAGGAGTTCACCTCCGACGTAGCCATCCAGATCGCGATGAATTGGAAACCAAAGTCATCGAAGGCCTGACCAAGCAGCGTGAACGCCGACTCTTCGGTTCCCGAAAGTCATGAACTCGGAGTTTCGGATGGCCGATTCTTGTGATTTCGGCCTCGTTTCTTGCCCGAACTTGCGAACTGCCACCAGCAATCCTTCGGATCTGTAAACACCATGAACTCCCTTTGAAACTCGGTACCAAACCGCGTCATTCTCCGTTGAACAAGGCAACGGAGGCTCAAAGTGAGCATCATTCAAAGCACCGACCAAGACAGCCTGGCGACCGGCAAGACGCCCACCGCAACCCGAATGGCCTACCTCGCGGACAACCACCGACAGCTGATTGACGAATCGGCGGTCTCTGAGGCAATTCTGGCGCAAAGAGGATATTGGACCGCCACGAAGAAATCCCAACTGAGTGAACTCGGATTCGGAAGGAGCCAACAGCGCACTCCGGCTCTTGTGATCCCGATTCACGGTGTCCACGGGAGCGTCGTCCTGCATCAAATCCGTCCGGATTCCCCGAGGGAAAAAGACGGCAAGAAGCTGAAATACGAGACTCCACACAACGCCCGCATGGCCGTTGACGTTCCGCCCGCAGCCCGTCCTGACATCGACGACCCCAAGATACCTCTCTTCATCACCGAGGGAGCGCGCAAAGCAGACGCAGCGGTCTCGAAGGGCCTTTGTTGCATCGGGCTACTGGGGGTCTGGAACTTCCGCGGAACGAATTCAAAGCAAGGAAAGACCGTTCTAGCCGATTGGGAGAGCATCGCCCTCAACGATCGGAAGGTCTACATAGCCTACGACAGCGATGTGATGTCCAAGCAAGGCGTGTTTTTGGCTCTAAAGCGAATATCCGAATTCCTAAAGTCCCGCGGCGCAATAGTCACATTCATCTATCTGCCCGTGGCGAAAGATGGCGGCAAGGTCGGCTTGGATGATTTCTTCGCGTCGGGAAAAACGGTTGACGATCTTCTTTGTCACTCATCGGCCTCGCTGATCCAACCCACCACCATTCAGAAAGTGCAACCGTCTCCGTACGCCATGCACGACGACGGCTTCTACTGGTTTGGACCGGCGGGCTACCAGCAGGATCCAGTTCGGCTTTCAAACTTCACCGCGACAATCACCTGCGAAAGGGCATTGGACGATGACATCGAGTCCTTCCGTGAGTTTGAAATCACTTGCAAGGTCTCGGGCCGCGAGATTCTAATTCGAGTCCGAGCTGACGAGTTCGACGCGATGGCCTGGCCAACCACGATGCTTGGATCTGGTGCAGTCGTCATGGCCGGTAGAGCGACCCGGGACCATCTCCGAGTGGCGATCCTCGATCATTCAGACAGCACCATCCGAAAGACGATCTACACCCACCTCGGCTGGCGGAGAATCTCTGGCGAGTGGGTCTACCTCAGCGCAGCTGGGACAAATGGGACGGCTGGGACGCCAACTACGGCGGACACTTCTCTACCTGCACCGCTCATGTCGGCAACACTTCCGGCCACGCCGAATCAACAAGAACTGGCTGCCGCGATTCGAGCCACCCTCCGCCTCACAGAGGGCCTGACTTCGGACGAGATCGCCTTCACTCTGATCTCATTGGTTTTTAGGGCAGCGATTAATCGATCCGACTTCACCGTCTGTCTCGTGGGAGAAAGCGGCACCTTCAAGACCGAGTTGGCCACCTTGTGCCAACAGTTTTTCGGCGAAGGTTACAACTCCCGAAACCTCCCGGCCAACTGGTCCAACACAGCGAACTTCAATCGATCCCTGGCGTTCTCGGCCAAGGACAGCCTCTTGGTCGTGGATGACTTCGTACCGGGAGGAACCTCCCAAGATCGAGCCAAGCTCCAACGGAATGCCGAAGAGCTACTACGTGGTCAAGGCAACGCCGCTGGCCGGGGTCGTATGAACGCCAACGCCACGCTCCAAACTCAAAGTCCTCCTCGCACGACAATCCTGATGACCGCAGAAGAGCTTCCCCAAGGACAATCATTGCGTTCGAGAATGCTAGTGCTGGAGATCTCACGAAGATCGGTTGATGTCGAAGCCTTAACCGAAATGCAAGAGCTCGCGCGACAGGGCCGGTTCTCAGCTTGCATGGCGGGATATGTCGCTTTCCTTGCGCCAAACATCCGCTCGATCAGAACTGGTCTTTCGAAGAGATCCGAAGACCTCCGGGCGACAATCGACATCTCTATCGGTCACGCTCGAATCCCGGAGACTCTCGCGCAACTCTTGATTGGCATAGATCACTTTCTCAAATTTGCGGAAGAATCCGAAGCGATCAGCTCCGAGGAACGCCACGCGCTACTCCAGCGAGGACGCCGAGCCTTGACTATGACTGGGGCTGGCCAGAACGAAGATCAGCGCCGCCTGGATCCTTGCCAACAATTTCTGGAGTTCTTGCGTTCCGCGATACTTAGCGGTGTGGCGCACATCGCATCTCTACGCGCCCCCACAACGGCTCAATCTGCTTCATCAAATTTTCGCAGCGGCTACCCCGAGCATGCGAACGGCGCGGGAAGTCGAGTCGGTTGGGCCAAAGGCGACGAGGTCTACTTGGATCCAAGATCCGCGTTTCGGGTCGCAAGCCGTTTCGCATCAGACTGTGGCGAGAGTTTCACCCTGGGGTTCTCAACTCTTGGAAAGCGACTTCAAGACAACGGGATTCTCCTCGCTTCAGAAAAACAACGAGGTCGTGCGACAACTCGAAAGAGCATCGGAGGCAAACGTGTTGGTGTCTGGGTAGTTGACCGATCCTCTTTATTCCCTAAGGAAGACGTCCCAGCTGTCCCAACTGGCCCAGATCGCTCAACAAGTGACGCGAAGACTCCACTCCGCGACTACATGATTCCGTCGGCTGTTAGTGCCGAGGACTCCAAGGCCCCCGCAGAATTTGATCGAACTACCCACGACAAGGAGAGCACTGAATGAGCCGCCACCCCTCCACCGAACTCGTCTGCCCCGATTGCTTAGGTCGTTGCCGCCAAAAAGCACCCTTTTGGGCCGCCTGCACTTGGTGCAGTTGGCAGGGCCACCCCGTGGAAGCCGCGGACCTCGGCCCACCGACCTCTTACACAGAAACGAATCGCCCTTCCTAATCACCACTTTGGAGAACACCACGATGACCACATCACCAACAAACTATGACCTCAGTCAGGTCCTGGAGCTCGGCTCACTCAAGACCACCGACGGCCTCAGAACTCTTCACGCTCTTCGGAAAAACATCCAAGACCTCGCCGCAGTCATGGACCACGAACTTATTGAGTGCGGCGACCGCAACGACGACATGCGGACCATCGAGATCTTTGCCACAGAGTTCAAGATGTCGATCGACCTCGCAATTGCAGCTCACGCCGATAAGGAGACCACCGTATGCGGGCAGCCGTAAGCGCACTCACCGTCAGCAACATCACCTTCATTGCGGGCAGCGACGCAGACATCGATTCCGGTCTTCTTTGCTTCGTCAAGTTCACGCTCAATGACCAGATCGCTATCGACGGCGTGACTTTGCGGCTGACGAGTTCAGGAAAGTTGACCCTCAGTTTTCCGAAACGGAAAGACCGAACGGGAAACGAACACCCTTTCCTTTACCCCATCAATGCCACGGCTCGGGCCAACATCGAAGAGCAAGTATTCGCTCGCTTGCCAAGGCGCGCGGCCCAACGACGATGAACCGCCTCGACTCAGATCAAATGAGCAAAGAAGAGCGCCTCAAAGAGCTATCCGAGATCCTCGCACTGGGAATCTTGCGCCGTCACCAGATTCAACTGGATACCGACCCCCAAGTTGAGGCTCTATGAGCACCACCTGTTTAACAGCGAGAAGACCAAAATGTCCAAGCCCCTTCCAAGCGGTCGGCTCAAACCCCTGGAGTTGATGCGAGCCGATCCCTTCATGGCCGAGCAACTCGAACGGCTTCAAGCGATGTCGATGCCCGAACTACTCGACGAACACATTCGCCTGTGGGGCAAGCCATCACGGGTGAAGCACCGTGCCTACATTTGGAAACGATGCGCTCGAAAAATCCAAGAACTGAGATATGGCGGCCTCAGTCGAAAGGCCCAAGAGCGGCTTGAGGAGCTGATCGGCATGCTTGGCATCGACTTCTCGAGGCCCATCAACGAAGCAGCGCAGGCCGTCCTGAAGCACGACGGCGGCCTCATCTCTGGCACGACCTTGGTCCGCGAGTGGAAAGGGACTCAGATCATCGTTCACATCCTCGCCAAGGGCTTTGAATACGACGGTGACCACTACCGAAGCCTCTCCGCGATCGCCAAGGAGATCACGGGATCCCACTGCAATGGCAGAGCTTGGTTCAAACTCACGGAGCGGAAGAAAAGAGCATGACGGCGGCAAGGAAACGCTCGCACCTCCGCGCCATTCCCCAGGACCAGCCGAAACGGGTCGCCGTTTACACGAGAAAATCGACGACGAAGGGACTGGACGCGGCCTTCACGAGCCTCGATAGCCAACGGGAATCCATCCTCGCCTACATCACATCGCAAACGCACCAGGGCTGGGCAGCCATCGAAGAGACCTACGACGACGGCGGTTTCTCCGGCGGCACGACCGATCGGCCCGCGTTTCAACGCTTGCTCAAAGACGTTCGGGACGGGCGAATCGACGTGATCGCCTGCTACAAAATCGACCGCGTCAGTCGGTCGCTCCCTGACTTCACCAACATCATGGCGGAGTTCGAAAAACACGGAGTCGCGCTGGTCTCGATCACCGAGAGTTTCGACACCTCTTCTCCGATGGGCCGGATGACGCTCAACTTGCTAGCGACTTTCGCGCAGTTCGAACGCGAGATGATTTCCGAACGCACGCGCGACAAAATGGCAGCGACCCGAAGAAAAGGAATGTGGGCGGGCGGAACGCCGCCACACGGGTTCCGCGCCGTCGATCAAAAGTTGGTGCCGGATTCAGAATATGCCGAGCAGGTTCCAGAGATGTTTCGCGAGTATCTTCGAATCGGAACGCTCAAGGGATTAGCCCAGGAGTTTCACCGCCGCGGCTGGCGCACTCGAAGAG
>JAZGFI010000121.1:0-20671 GCA_036479435.1 Planctomycetota bacterium
CCATCACCTACATTGAAAATCACAAGGACCGAATGAACTACTCGACTGCGCTCAACAAAAAGCTGCCGATCGGCAGCGGAAACGTCGAGGCTACCTGCAAGTCTTTGGTCGCGATGAGGATGAAGAGATCCGGGTCAAGATGGAAGGAAGATTCTGGCCATCAAGTCATGCAGCTTCGAGCGCTAGCGCTTAGTAGCCGATGGCACCCAGCGATGGACAAACTCTTCGAGCGCATTCGGACCCCGGTGAGGAGAACCGCGTGAGTCCGGGTTTCTCACTACGAGAACCACACCCCCGCTCTGACGGCAAGCAATGTAGACCGAAAGAGAACTGGACTAATGGGGAGGCGTTCGACGGTGGCATCGGCACGTTCTTTGCCGACGTAGATGGATCAGGCAGGGCTGCCGCGATCGCCGTCAACAGCACGGGCCCCAGTGCGGGAATTTGGGTCCGACGTTCTGACGGCAAGAAGTTCGGACTGAAAGAGAATTGGACCAACGGGGAGGCGTTCGACGGCAGTATCGGCACGTTCTTCGCCGATGTCGTTGGAACAGGTAGGGCTGCCGCAATCGTCGTTAATCAAACCGTTTGGGGATAGCCGGGACTGATGCCCCCGGGACTCAAGGTCCTACACCACATTCTACTGTCACGGGTCACTTCAAAACCGGCCAGTTAGGGTCGAATCCCAGGTTATGGAAAAGGCCGGTCCTAAGCGGACCGGCCAGCACGAAGCCACGGGAAAGATCTCTGGCGTAGAGAGGAAGGAAGGAAATCTCACGTGTATGGGACACAATTTTCGACCCGGCCACGCCGGTGGCTATCGGACATTCTTTGACCGCAACCTTCCGGCACGCCAGGCCTCCTGGCGGCGAGGCTGCCAACAGACACCCGCGTGCGTTGCTCTTAGTCCAAGGCTCGGACCGTTACCGCAGCTGAATCTTCGCATCACCGGCCAAACGAACGATGAGTGCAAGCCCCTCGGCAGTCAGTTGTGGGGTAGAGAGCTCGAATTCGCCCGTCGTGACTTGAGCGCGGACATCTTTGAGACGCTGTAGTGACTTTAGACTCTCTTGCACTGCCGTCTGGCTACGCTCCAAAACTGAAGCGATGTCGAACTGGGCCGCCCTGCGAAAGGCATCCCGCACCTTGTCATTGAACAGCCACGCCGCACTGGCGATTAGCACGTTCTTTGTTTGGATAGCCCACTCAAGATCGGGCACCGAGAACCGCTTCGCATCGGCATCGTATGACGGTGTGCCTCTAAGGTAGATTCGACCTCTCACACCGAGCGGAAATCGAGAGATGCCGCTTGCCGCAACGTCGGCCCCCACGACTATTCGGCTGTCCTGAGGATAGCACTCGAAGTTACTGAATGAGATTTCCGTTCCGTCATCAAGCCTCAGCGGCTGCCGTGCCAACGCGGCCTCCAAGACATCTTCGGCATCGGTGTACCCGGTAGTCACGATGGCGTCGACGTGAATTCCCTTGGATGCGTCCGCACCGACTTTTGCCGGCAATTGTCAAGGCTCGGGTATCCAAGTCCACCCTCAGTTCGGTTAAGCAAGTCCACCCAAGGCCTTTGGAAAACCGGGGTTAGGCTTTAGAAAACAGGCCAGTTAGCGCCTGGAAAAATCTGCCGTTTTGAGTCGCTGGCCGACTCATGAGGGCTGGTTGTTGTCGGCAGGGGGATTCCTAAACGACGCTCCGGTCATGACGACGACGTGCGCGTGATGAAGCAGCCGGTCCATTGCGGCGGAGGCCATGAGGTCGTCAAGAAACATCGGGTACCACTCCTCGATCGCACGGTTTGAAGTAATGATTGTGGCTCCTCGTTCGTAGCGCGCCCTAATGATCTCGTACAGATCAATGGGCTCATCACCTCCAAGCGGACGTAGCCCAAGATCATCGACGATCAAAAGATCTGGTGCGGTGAAACGCAGCATTTTTTTGTCGTAGCTTCGGTCGGCTCTGGCTGCCCTCAGCTCAGAGAGCATCCGATGAGCCGAGGTGTAGCAGACGGCATGCCCAGCGCGGCATGCTCGCTCACCGATGGCTTGGGCTAGATGAGATTTTCCGACACCGGTGGGGCCGATGAGCAAAGCGTTTTCCATCTTGGCGACGAAGTGGCAAGCGGCGAGGTCGATGATCTTGGCCTTAGGTATCTGTGGGTTGAAGGACCATTCGAAATCTTCGAGGCGCTTGGTGCATTCGAAGCTCGCGCGCCTAAGCCGCATTTCAAGTTGTTTGGATTCTCTTCGCTCGACTTCGTCGCAGCAAAGCCGGTACAAAAATTCCGTGTGACTGAAGCTGGCATCTACCGCCTCTTTCGTCCTTAGGTCGAGAGTCTGCAGAATCCCCGATAAGCGAAGCTTTTTGAGGACCGGGATGAGTTCATCAGCAATGGCCATTAGGCTCTCCTTTTAGTTGTCGAGAAAGTAATCTGGATTGCGGGCGAAAGTAGAGCCCTCAGACCAAGATCGAGTCTTTGATCCCGGGAGCGCTTCAAGATCAAGTCCTTTGGAAAGGATGCTTTTGATCGACCGGTATTCGAGGCTTCCAAAATGAAGGGCTCGAGCTGCGGCGGCCCGAGCACGCGAAACTGGAAAGCCCCCAAGATGGGTGACGACCGCTTGCACCCGCCGAAGCTGCAAAAGGACATCATCCGATCCGAATATCTCCTCGACGAGGTGCTCGACCTCCGGGCCGATGTTGCGGGCGCGGTCAATCCAGTAGCCTCGGCTGCGATGGCGCAGCTCAGATCTAGCTTCAGGTAGGTGGCTATCGACAGTGCTTCTTTGCCCTGGCTTCGCGCGACCGTGGCGGTAAAGACTCTCGGTATCGTCGAAGAGCTCGATGTCATGAGCCGTAGAGCGCACCCAAAGTGACTTTCCGACGTGAATCCAAGGAGCGGAGTAAAAAGCACCATCGACCTGGACGTGGCTGTCTCGATGCAGCTTGGCCTTCTTCCAGATGACCAGCTCCCAGCGCCGCTTAGGCAGCGGCGTTAATGCCTGTTGCTCTTTTTGTTCAAACAGCTCGATGGGACGACGCTTCGTCGTCCCATGCACTCTTTTGTCTGCGATCTGTTGGTTCCAACGCCGAAGCTCTTCGTTGTCGACCTTGATGTCTACCGACTCCCAAGTCGCAAAGAAGCTGCCTTTCACGTAGCGGACGTCGCGCTCGACTTTGCCCTTTTTTTCGGGAGAGCGTGGCGGCGTCGGGTCGATTTGAAAATCGTAGTAGCGGGCGAGTTCTCGATAAGATCGGTTCAGGAGCAGCTTGTCGTCGATGCCAAAGGCGCAACGGATCACAGCTGACTTGAGATTGTCGGGCACGATTACTTTCGGGACTCCGCCGAAGTACTCAAAAGCGCAGACATGAAGCAAAAGCCAAGTCTGAATCTTTTGGTCGAAGACGATCTCAAGATATGAGCAGCGACTAAACCCAAGCGTCATGACAAAGACCCATGCCTTGCGCAACACGCCTTTCTCCGGGTCGTAGATCTTGCCGACGTAGCCGAAATCGACCTGGGCGACTTCACCCGGAAAAGTCTCTACCGGAATCGCAATATCCGCTTCTTGAGGGCCCTGATCCTTTTTTAATCGAAGGCACATCCTTTTCACCGCGGAGAGACTGGCGGCATAGTCTTTTTCATGAAGGCGCAAGTAGTCGTGAATCGACGTTGGTCCGGCACCGCCTTCAAACTTCTTCGCGATCTGCGATTTCCATGGATCGGCTGACGAGTTACGCGACGCAATCGGAGCTGAATCCAAACCAACCGCCGCCGACAATGCCGCTGGGTTTGGCAGATCATCGGGAGAGCCAACAAGAAGGCCTGCGGCTGAGATCTTCTCCAAGTACTTGCTAATGGTGTCACGGCCCATGCGCAGCAGCCGAGCGATTCGTCGTTTGCTTTGCCCTTGGCGGTGCAGTCTGACCACCTCTTGAAGCTCGTGCATTTCGATCCTTTTACCACTCATCCGTTTCTCCTTTAGTCCATTGATGACCAAGGAGAATCGCAAGTATTGGATGTGCGGGCAGGCGGAAAACTGATCCTTGAAGTGGACCAGCTTCACCGAACTGCAGATGGACCAGGATGACCGAACTGGGGTGGACCAGCTTCACCGAACTGAGCCCCGATAGCAGCTAGGTCAGGTGGACCAGCTTGCCCGAACTACAGGTGGTCTTGATAACCCGGGCCATGACAGCGCGATGCTGGGAGCCTCAAGATGCGTGGGTGCTTACACCGTGTGAAGGTGTGTTCCATCGTTACAGGCACCGTTGATCCTCCCGAAGACTCGAAGGCAGTCCTGGTAGAGTCGAGGACTGGCACGCGTACCGTGCAAAAAGTCAGCCGACATGCAAACCCTTGAGGCTGAATAACCTCCGCCTTACCCTCGCGGCCAATGAAGAACGCCCCGGGACCCCACCTCATCATCTCCGCCGTCGCAGGATGGATAGATCGCGAGAAGCAAATGGTCTTTGACCACCTCAAAAAGGAAAACCGAGTTCTCAAAGAACAGCTGGGCACCAAGAAGATCGGCTTGGCCGAGTCCCAACGCCAGCGCCTCGCAGCCAAAGGTCGGTAGATAGGTCACCTCTCATGATCGGTAACAACGTGGGCATCGACGCGTCCGCACCGCGCCCGACAGAAACGCATGGCCAAGAAATTTCGACGACGGTGCTCGGCGGAGTTCACGATCGATATCGCCGCACAACTAAAGCCGAGAATGGCGAACCGCGCGTCTGAGTTCGCACCCGAAGTTCGCTGCGACAGTTCGCCGCCGGCACAGCGACGACGGTAAACGACCGACCCGCTTGTTAGAATCGGCTCACGGGCAACCGTGGCCACGTTTGGGGTTTTCAGGAACCACAAGGGTACAGACGTACTGGCCAACGAGCACGAGATAGAACCGAACCGAGGAGGCATAGGACATGCAACACGGACCAACTGCATTAAAGGGCGTAGCGGTGCTCGCTCTGATCTTACTCTTGAGCTCTTGCGGAGAGCCGAAGCCCACACCCGAGCAACTCGCGGAAGAGGCGTGGCAGACCGCCGTCGCATCTGATTCCATTGACGCCTACGAGCGTTTTGTCGCCAAACACGGTACCTCAAGTTCCCGCGTTGGCGAAGCCATGACGATCATTGAAGCCCAGCTCTGGGAGCGCGCTTGTCAATCGGATGATACGCCTTCGTATGACGCCTTCATCGCCCGGTTCCCTGGGTCTTTGCGCGCGGATGATGCACAGCATCGAAGAGTCGCTTCGGCCTGGCGAAACGTCTCTGGTCGTGGCGACAAGCTTGCCTTGCTCGCGTTTGCAAAAGCGAACCCCGATTCTGCTTGGGCGGGCGAAGCACGCAACCTCGTTGAGGGTATCGACTACGATGAGGCATTTGCAACGCCGGGCCCAGAGCGAATCGAAGCGTTCTTGCAGGATTACCCGGAGACTTCGAAAGCCAACGAGGCT
The DNA here is from genome assembly GCA_036479435.1 of Planctomycetota bacterium. Lineage (GTDB taxonomy): Bacteria > Planctomycetota > DRQF01 > JAZGFI01. The sequence continues at coordinate 5,470 of JAZGFI010000121.1, forward strand.
CGGGCCGAGGGAATGCGTCGGCTATGGCAAGTAGAGATACTGTCGCACGGACCAACGTCGTTCGACGGCGGGCCATTCTTGCCAGGATCAATCACCGTCACCAAGGGCAAGATGTCAGGAGTCATGGTGAAAATTCGTCGATTGCGAAGTGCTGCGGAAGCGGTGCTGGATCCGAAGACACTTCGGGCTTGGACGGCTACCACGCCTCGCATCCTTGCTGGTGTGTTTCTGATCGAACGAACCGGAAAAAGCGAGATCTTCATGGTGGGATCTCCCGCCCTCGGAGACGTCAGATTCGCGGATTCGAAAGCCACCGTTACGATGCTCGAGACGTCGCTAGGTTCCGCAGTCTGGTATCTGATCTCGGGCGGAACTTCCATGCATCGTCCCTGCCAGTATCACTCTCAATTCTTGCCGTTCCTCGGCAGCCGCACCTGCTACTGCTCTGGGCCCTCGGGAAAAGAGTTTATTGATAGCTGCACCAAGATGAACAAGGCATGGGGAGCCTTGGCGTTGTCGCAAGTCATAGAACCTAGTGCTGTGGACAGCGAGAGCCCGCTTTTGCCCTCTAAGTTATCGGGAGTGTGGTGGCATCCGTCGATCGCGAACCACAAACCCGAATCGCTGACAAAAGATGGCTCCCGTTATACGTTCACGGCTAAGGGGGAAAGTCCGCCGGATGATGTGAGTCTCCGACTGAAGCTCGCCCAAGACGACACCGTGACTCTGCTTTTTCTGTTCCCGGGTGATGCCGCCGAGCTTCGCTCCTGTGAAATCCTTGGCAGGCGGGTCCTCATCGATTGACCGCGAGCTGCAACTGCCCTTTTCGAAAGCTCGAAAGCCATCCCTAACCTCGAGTTACTTGCTTAGGGTTTCAGCCCCAATACGCGCCCGGCCCCTCGTCGAAAACGTGGCTCCAGGGCTGCACGCGGGATGTGGCGCAACTCGTGACAACTGATCGCCGTGGCCCTCCCACGAGATCGCATCGGAGCGCCTGCTCAAGGTCGGCTGACTTTTTACACACTACGGGGAAAAGGAGCTGGTAGACTCGTAAGCAATCGTGTGTTGCACACGACGACATGACCAGGCGCAATCGACCCAGCATTCTACAAATCGGAGATCCAATGAATCGTCTCCTGATGGCACTCACCGTATTTCAATTCCTTGTCATCATCGCGCTGTCTTACTTGCTCCTGTCTCAGGATACCGAGCCTGAAGTCCTCCCCCCAAACCCAGCCCCTGAACACACCGAGGGTGATGCCAAGGAAACGGCGAGACGACATGCAGATTCCAGAGTCGAAAATCAAGTCCTACCCGGCGTAGGAACCTCGCCTTCTAAAGCGCCTCCCGAGGCAGCGAAATCCGAAGATGCACTTTCTGTGTCCCTGCTTTATGGCGAGGTCACCGCTCCATCGGGAGTCTCTTTGGATCAAATACGAATCAACGTCTTTGACACGCAGAAGTCAAGGAATGACAGGTCAGGCATCCGCCTCGCGAGCGTGTCCAGCAATGGCTCCTGCTCCATCGCTGGTCTTGAACCGTCAGTTTGGAGGCTCGTCTGCAAGGTAGAAGGTTGCCTTGAATACAAGACTGAGATCGACCTCACGGTTTCCACGCTCAGGAGAGAGGACATTCTGCTTCAAGAGGCAGTCGTTCTGCTCGTCAAGATCAACACGCCAAGTGGAAAGCCGATCAACAAGTTGCTTCAAACTGAGGCGAGGCCGTGGCCATTGTCGTTGACCGTCGTAGCGACCAAGGACCCCATCAAGGGTGACCTACCCATGACTCCGCGCCGAGATCATTCGCGCCTCGGAGATGGAGAATGGTGTTCAGCGTCAAGTAGCTCTACCAGCGAGAGCCGTTTCCCAAGGGCTACGCGGGTCAGATCGAGCTCAAGACCGCCCTGCCAACAAATCTGAGCCTAGTTTTGCGCCATGTCGTCCTGCAGTCACGAAGGGTCGAAATTGGCACCAAGGAAGTCGAGTTTGTGGTGTCGCTTGAAGAAGTTCGTTCGAAAGCCTCTTCAGTCTCGGGACGTGTCTTGAACGCGAACGATGGCGAACCGATCGCAACGGCACGCGTCGGGTTGACTGATCGTCAAACCAGCGGCGGTGGCAAGAAGGTCGAAGTTGACGGCAGCTTTCACCAAAAAGGTCTTCGAGCCGGGTTAATGGTGCTGACAATTCGAGCGGCCGGATTTCAGGCGATCCACGAGTACGTCCGCCTCATCCCCGGTAAGACCTTGGACATGGGGACCCTGCGCCTCCACGCAGCGACCAAAATGAGGGGGCGCATTGTGGATGAAGGTGGAAGCGGCGTCGTGTGCCGAGTGACCGTAAGGAACTTGGACCGGATGAAATTTCCCCAGGAGATAGACTTGGGATGGGCCGTCAAAACCCAGACTGACGGCACCTTCGAGGTAGGCGGCCTCGGACCAGGGAGACACCTTGTTGTTGCAGAAAAGCGCGGATTCGGAGTTTCGGCCGCCGAGGTCTCACTCGGTCAAGAAGATGCCGACGGAATCGAAATCGCGCTGCTTCGCGGAACGCAGGTCAGCATCAAGACAAGCGTCCGTTCTTCACCGTTTTTCCTTCTTCAGATCACGGACAACAACGGCAACCCCGTGGTTAGCAGGTTCATTGGGGGCAACTGGACTTTGGACTTCAACCTGGCACCCGGCAACTACAGTTTGTCCCGGTTTGAAGACATCAAGCTGATCAGCACGAAGAAGTTCGAAGTCGGTACGACTCCGTTGACAATCAAAGCCGACTAGCAAGCGCCCGGGGTTAAGGTTCCCGAATGCTCGAGAACAGCCCCTACTCACCGGTTAGCCGCTGAGAGTTTTGACACAACTCCACGCCCGATCTACCACCAACGACTCCGATCCAACAAGATCCGCCCGTGCTCAAACTCCTCGATCGAGCCTTCGCGCTTCTCGAAGCCGTCGCCACCGACCGAGCGCGACTCGCAATCGTAAATGTGGCCCTACGCCGACAGCTCAACGTTCTCCGAATCCATGCCCTACTAAACCAACAAGCGAAGCGATCTCGACACCGGTGCTCGGCGGGCTTCACCACCGATATCACCACGCAACCCAAGCCGAGAATGGCCGCACGAAACCCTAATTTCGCATCCGAGGTCCGTTGTAACTTTTCGACCAACGCACAGCGACGTCGGTTCGCGACCGACCGGCTTTTTGGAATCCAGAATCAACCTCGATCAAGAGCGACTAGGAGCCCGTCTTGGGTTTTCGGGAAGACAACAGGTCGCTGGCGCAAATTCCGGGCCAGAGCATCATCCTCGTCGGCTCAACTGTGCTCGGTCCACTTGCAGCAACCTCATAAACTGTGAGATCTACACCCCTACAGCTGGTTCAACAAGACCAACACGTTATCCGAGAAAAGGTTCGCAAGGGCGAGATCGAAAAGGCCGTCGCCGTTGAGATCACCAATCGCTATTGACCAAGGACTATTGGTCACCGCAAACGACGTGGCCGCTGCGAAGACACCGCCCCCAATTCCAGCAAGACCGACACGCCACTCGGGCCTTGGGCAACGGCAAGATCGAGGAGACCGTCGCCGTTGAGATCACCGATCGCCACTGAACGAGGGCGGCCGCCCACAGAAAACAACGTGGCCGCTGCGAAGGCACCACCACCGGTCCCCAGCAAGACCGACACGGTATTCGAGGAAGAGTTCGCGACGGCCAGATCGAGAAATCCGTCACCGTTGAGATCACCAATCGCCACTGAATAAGGGCTATCGACCGCAGCCAAAAATCCTGGAGACAACAGCCTCATTCTTTCGTCGACCGCATCCGTGATGTAGACATCCGGACGGTTAGTAAGGAAGGCCGCACCACCGGGCGGAAACACACAAGCTTGGACGGCGATCAACGTTCTCGCCGGCACACCCAGGCCTGGGGTTCCCGATATCGTCGCTACGCCGCGGTCGTCAGAGACTGCGCTTATCACCGCGATAACCGAACTTGGCGCGACCAACACAAATGCTCCTGAGGCGAGTTGGATGCTACCTGTTTCAGTCGCGATGATGAAATCCACGATTGCATCTGGAACCGTAGTCACTTCGGCCGATAGCAACTCGCCGCCGACTCCGGTCCCCAAGATCTCCAAAGCTGTCGTGTTGCCGGGTGGCGCTGGGTGGTTGTAGACCTGCGTCCTTGCGCCGATCGCAAGAAAACCGACGAACAAAAAGAAGCTCGCGACGCGCATCATGTGCAATACTCCGCCTGAAACATTTGGTTCGACGACACTACTACTCGAACGACTTACCGTCGAGCGACAACTTCCGAAAACTCTGGATTCGACATCGGTGGCTCGCTCATTGTCCATTGTTGTTCTCGAAAACTCGAAAGCAGTCACCAAACACGGGTTACACGCCTGAGTTTTCGACACCAATCCACACCCAACCTCCCGTCTCCCGTCAACGCGCTCCGCTTTTGAAGAAGTTGACCGCGCCATCGCCGAACTCGAAATTTGGAGTCGTGGCTTAGAAAATGCCCAGAATTCTCCCGACTGTTAAACGTAGCACCTCTCAAAACAGAGACACTTCAGAGGCCCTTGGGTCGGTCTCAAGAGTACGAGCCGCGACGCTGCGCTGTGCGGGGCGATTGGCTTTTCTCGCGGGTTCGCGTGGAGGTTCTTCGCGAACGTGACGGGCGTGTGGCCGGTCGTGGAACGAAGAAAACCGTGGGCTTAGCCACGGTTTTCTGTTCTCAAGTTTGTGTTTGAGAGTTAGCTCCCCAAACCAGACTCCGGTGCAAGCAACCTCTGAGCTAAAAAGTGGGATTTCATTCCCCAAGACTATTTTTCGCCGCCCACAACACCTTGGCGCTGCTCACCTTGCACAAACATAAACCCCTGGTTAATATTCGTGCATGGGTACCACGACACCAGACTGGGATTCCTTGTACCAAGTCGCCGCTTCGCAAGACGGCTACTTCACACCTAAACAGTCACAAAAAGCCGGGTATTCCCCCCAGCTTCTCAACAAGTACATCCACAGCGGAAAGCTTGTGCACATTCGGCGTGGCGTTTACCGCATCATTCATTTCCCCCCCAGTGATCACGAGGACCTGACCGTCATCTGGCTTTGGAGTCATCGCCAAGGCGTGTTCAGCCATGAAACTGCGCTGGCGCTGCACGAGCTTTCAGACGTACTCCCCAAAAACATCCACTTGACCTTGCCAAGCCATGACTTCAAAAGGCGACTGCGTGTTCCGTCTGGAGTTGAACTCCACTTTGGTGACATCAGCGGACACCATCGGCAGTGGTTCGGGTGCGTGCCAATCACGTCACCAGCAAAGGCCCTCAATGACTGTGCCACCGCCTTCGTCTCGCCAGACCTGCTGTTCCAAGCTGTGGCCGAAGGTCGTGCAAGGGGTCTGTTCAGGCCGCAAGAGATCTCTCCAACCAGCCGTTACCTCTCGGAGTTTGATGAGTAGCTAAGATGAGCCAGGAATACGCAAGCCCCGCCGCGTTCAAACAGGCGGTCGAGGCTCGACTCAAGGCTCGATCCATCGCTCTTGGCGTTGATGTTGCAAGAACGCGACAGCTCCTGGTCTTCGACAGATTCCTTTGCCGGCTTTCGGCATGCCTTGGAGATCGTGTCATCCTGAAAGGAGGGCTGGCTCTTGAACTTCGGATCGATCGCGCCAGAACCACCAAGGATGTTGATCTTCGAATGTTGGGCAACCCGGATGAAACACTGAGTGCGCTGCAGGAAGCTGGTAGGATAGACCTCAACGATTTCCTTCGTTTTGAAATCGAGCCCGACCGCCGTAACCCTGACATCAATGCCGATGGCATGCTCTACGAAGGGCGTCGTTACCGGGCTCACGCCAACCTCGCTGGCAAAATCTACGGAGCTCATTTCGGGGTAGATGTCGCATTCGCCGAACCCATCTCAGGCGAGATAGAAGAAGTTGAGAGCAGTCGATTCCTGGACTTTGCCGGCCTCTCAACCTCATCGCTGAGGATCTACCCACTTGAAGCACACATTGCCGAAAAACTTCACGCACTTACGGTCCCGCGGCGAAGCCCAAACTCTCGAGTCAAGGATCTCCCGGATGTCTGCCTGCTGGCAACCAGTCGGCAGATCGACGCCCAGGCACTCAGGGATGTAGTCAAGCAGACTTTTGCGTCAAGAGACACCCATCTTGTTCCAATCGCATTACCATCACCGCCAGAAAACTGGAACAAGATCTACGAACGAATGGCAGCAAGCAACCACTTGGCTTGGCCAAGTCTCTCCGACGTGATGAAAGCCGCCAGTTCATTCCTGGACCCGGCTTTGGCGGGGATCAATGGCACTTGGATTCCAGAACGGTGGGCTTGGCAATCCGTGCAGAAATAGCCGAGACCCCAGTGGAAAAATCCGGCGTTCCGTGCAAGAACTGAGCCGACCTGTGAACCCTTGAGGCCAAACGACCTCCGCCCTGCCCTCTCGACTGATGAAAAACGCCCTCGCGTCCCGCCTTCCCATCATCTCTGCCCTCGCGGGATGGTTAAACCGCGAGCAGCTAAGAATCCTCAACTGCCTCAAAGAGGAAAACCAAGTTCTCAAGGAACAGCTCGGCACGAAGAGCCTCCGCTTGACCAACGACCTGCGCCGCCGCCTCGCCGCCAAGGGTTGGGATATCGGTCGCCGCCTTTTGGGCGAGTACGCGACCGTCGTAATGCCCGACCCCCTACTTCGCTGGCATCGTAAGTTGATCTCCCAGGAATGGACCAACGCCGCTGGCGGCGGTCGGCCTGGCGCCAACAAGTAGATCGAGGACCTCGGCCTCATATCGGCGCAAACTGTGACGACTGTTCGCCGGAGGCCCTCCTACGAGATCGCATCCAAACGTCCAAAATGACGTCGGCTGACTTTCTGCACGCTAGGGCCTCGCGCAATGAGTCTTCGCGAACTTGGCGGGCGTGTGGCCGGTCGTGGAACGAAGAAAACCGTGGGCTTAGCCACGGTTTTCTGTTCTCAAGTTTGTGTTTGAGAGTTAGCTCCCCGAACAAGACTCCAGTGCAAACGAGCATTGACCGCCGGCGAAACGACCCATCTTACTGCGAGTCCCGTCGACAGAATCCGAAATCGTCGTGCCAGCGGCCGCTGTGGACATATTTCGCGGGACGGGGGAAACACAGCCAATCCTTGGCAATCGGGTCGAATCGGGTGTTATCGGGTATCCCCTGGGCCGACAATTGAAAATGAGGTCAGAATGAAAGAACCCAAAATCACGGTTGGCCAGGACATTCTCAAGCTAGTTTCAGAGCTTGACGAATTCAAAGGCAAGTGGCTTTCACTCAAGACCATGTCGCCAGATCGTTTGCAGCAACTGCGCAAGGTGGCCACTATCGAAAGCGTGGGGTCTTCCACGCGAATAGAAGGCTCCAAACTAAGCGATGCTCAAGTCGAAACGTTGTTGGCCAACCTGCCATCGACCTCCTTCAAAACACGCGATGAACAAGAAGTCGCTGGCTACGCAGAAGCCATGGATTTGGTTTTTCAATCCTATGAAGACCTGCATCTAACCGAGAATCACCTTCGCCAACTACATCGGATTCTGCTCCGCCACAGCCAAAAAGACGAACGCCATCGCGGCGACTACAAGTCCCTGCCAAATCACGTCGTCGCTATTGATGCGCAAGGAAACCAAGTCGGAGTCATCTTCGAGACGACCACGCCCTTTGAGACCCCCAGAGAGATGGAGCAATTGGTCAACTGGGTGGCCAAGTCGATTGACGAGCAATCAATGCACCCCTTGTTGATCATCGCCGTTTTTAACGTCGCGTTCTTAGAGGTGCATCCCTTTCAGGATGGCAATGGAAGATTGTCCCGAATCCTAACCACGTTGATGCTACTGCGTGCAGGCTATGACTATGTCCCCTATTCATCGCTTGAAAACGTTGTCGAAGAAGACAAAGACCTCTATTACCGGGCATTGCGCCGCACGCAGACTACCCTCAAACACGACTCTCCCGACTGGGATCCTTGGATCGGTTTTTTTCTACGTTGCTTAGCAAAGCAGAAGAACAATCTGGCGACAAAAGTCGGCCAAGGACAGCAGAGGTCAGAATCTGCGTTGCCAACATTGTCTTTGAGAATCTTGGAGCTGCTGAAGGTGCACGATCGATTAACGATAGCTGAGATCGCCAAGAAGACGGGGGCCAACCGAAATACGCTCAAGGTACGCCTACGAGAACTAGTCAACGATCGCCACTTGAAACGCCACGGCCAAGCGCGCGCAACGTGGTATAGCCTTTAGCTAGCGAGGCAGTCCACGCGAGCCTAGCGCGGATTTCTTGACGAGCTCTCGCTGCAAATTCAACGATAGGTCCGCGTGGTCAACGCGGCCTCGCCAAACTGAGACGCAGCAGAGACTCTCGGGTTGGCCTCGAAAGCTCGAGCCGCGACGTCGCGCCGTGCGGGGCGATCAACTTTCTCGGGGCGCGGTTCGCGTAAAGCTTCTTGGCGAACCGCGCCTGGCGTCTGATCACAAGCTGCCAAGGCAGAATCGAGTCGACACCCGACGACGAGTGACTAAGAACGCGTTTGGGGTTTTCGGCAACAACAGGTCATTGGCCACGGCGCTCAGCGCTCCCCATTCTTAGGCGAATGAATGCCACTTGCTGCTGAACCAACGCCCCGGTTGATGTTCAAAGCGCTGCTTGGCTCGCGGGGAATACCCGGCGTAGTAGGGGAAACATCGCGCCGGGCAAAAATGTGTCACGAGGCTCTTGCGGGTGGAGTTCGCCAAGGTGATAGGGCTGCCGCCGTGAACCAATTCAGCGTGCCAAAAGAACAAGTCACCTTTTCGGGCGAGGAAACGTTCTTCTCTAAGTCCTTTTCGTTCACATTGCATGACGAGGTGATTGAGGAATTGTTGATGAGATGCGTCGCCGTCTTTTTTGCGATTCCAACTGCGTCGCTTGCCATCAAACAAGAATTCCTCGATGCGATGACTGCCGGGCATGTACCGGAGTTCGCCACTTCCTCTTTTTACGTCTTCGAGGGCGAGCCAACTCGCTACGAACTCCAGCGGCGAATTAACGACGACGTAGGCCGTGTCTTGGTGGAGGTCTTGCACAGACCCTTGGTTGAATGACAAGCCCTGGAAGGCGAGGGCATCTCCTTCAAAGAGTTCGGTCAAAAACGTCGCCGCTGTTGCCGAAAAAGTCGCTTTTCGAGCGGCCGGTGAATGTGCGTACAGGTCAAGAAGCTTGTCACCCGGCTGCAGTTCTTGGGAACCCACCTCAAAAGTTATACCTCCCCTTTCGATGAGGCCCGGTGACCCTGGCCGCAGCATGCTGGACATGTCTTGGAGCACATCGTCACAATCGGCGTGGGATACGGCGTTGGGAAAGCACACGAATCCCTGTTCGCGCCAAGATTGCAGCCAAGGCAACGGCCGGTTCTGGTTGAGGCTTGATGAGTTTTTGCGATCGGGCCACAGGCCCCCGAAACGGCTGACGAACCCGGGTCGCAGCCGCTCCAAGTCGCGCTTAAGTTGCCAGCGTTGCAACCACATGGACGCACTTTAGCATTCAGCACCGCTTTCTGACCAGCGGCTATCGTCGCTGGGATCCTTCATGGCGAATGCCAGTGTCGATGGACCGCAGGCAATTCCTGCTTGCTTCACTTGCGGCATCGGCAGTTCAATCAACAGGACTGACGGTTGCGGTGGAGCGCGTTGGCCTAGCGATCTGGATGTCTGATCTTCCCGAAAACTCGAGAGCTGTCCCTGATCACGGTTTACACCCTGATATTTCGACACCAATCCACGCTCCATCTCCCGTCAACGACTGTGATCCAACAAGACGCGCCTAAGCTCAAGATCCTCTCCAAAGCACTTGCGCTTCTCGAAGCCATCGCCGCCGCCGACCGTGCCCGACTCGCAATCGAGAGTGTGGCCCTACGTCAGCTGCTCAACGTTCTCCGACCTAGCGTCTTTCGCGCCAACTTTAGCGACAACGACCGCACGTTCTGGGTCCTTCTCTGCAGCCTCTTTGAAAACTGGAACGATCATTTAGTCATCGTGAAGCCCGAGACGGTCTTCGCCTGGCGCCGCAAGGGCTTTGCCTACCATTGGAAACGAAAGGCCTGTGTGCTTGGACAGCTCCGCTGGATACATTCACTCTTCGGAGGTCGAGACTTGACAGACGTAATGTAGGCCGCCGCGAATTGTAGCCACCTGGGCATCAATGCAAATCTCGTCCGTGGCCCTCGGGCTGTCTGGGTAGACCTCGGTGGTCGTGACGAATCTCGCGTTTGTCGCTCCCATGCAAAGGCCGAGAGGACCGGCGTCGTAGTTGATCACACCCTCTTGCTCAAGCGGCTCGCCGATAATCTCTCCGTTGATTCCAGGAGCAATGTGAGTCACCTGCTTGACCGATTCGATGATGGCTTTCTGGAATTCAGGAACAGGTCTAGCGCGGTCGCCGACCGCGTAGAATCCGTCCGGAATCTCCCAGATATCGTGTTGGACCGCATCACGAGCCGCGAGCGCCGGCCTAAATTCGCTATTGTCGGTGTCCGTCGTTTCGTGGAGGTCGAAGTGCGCCACGAAGTCGATCTCTGAGATTTCGAGATACCGAATTACGGCCGCCGCTTCTTCAGACGGACTGTCCACTTTGAACGATCGATTGGGGTCCACGGACCTGGGATTCCAGCGATTAATCGTCTCATACCCCCAGGGACTCACGCATGGCATGACCATGAAGTTGAACTGCTCGGCCAGGTTGTGTGCTTCGACTTGCAAAAAGCGGATCGCGCCCTGGACACCGCTCGTCTCGTAGCCGTGGACGCCGCCCGTGATGAATACCGAAGGGCGGCTCGGCTCCCAGCTGCGCGACTTCAGGACGAAAAGAGGATAGCGCGCAGGATCGATCGACAACTCGCCGTGAGCCACGACCTCATAGTCGGATCGCATTGCGTCGATCTTCGCGACGACCTCGTCGGCATAGCTGCGCTTGACCGACTGTGCGGCGAGCCAGGCGGCCATCTCGTCATTGCCCCACGGTGAGCCAAGAGTGCCAATGTGGTAGCGGTCATTCGACTTCATCCTGGAAACCCTCGCTCGTGCTTCAGAATACGGTGCCACAATACGGTTGCGGTTCCCGAAAACTCGAGATCCATCCCCAATCACGAGTTACACGGCTGAGTTTTCGACACTAATCGCCACCCTACCTCCCGTCAACGATCGTGATCGGACAAGATGCGCGCATGCTCAATGTCCATCGCGACTTTTCGATCTACACGCAGCATCGTCGAATCACGATCAACCGGCTTGTTAGAATCCAAATTCGAACTCGTCAACGATCGATTGGGAACTCGCTTTGAGTTTTCGGGAACCAAAGACATGAAATATCTCCACGTTCCGGCCTCCGAACTACCGATACCCGACGACGTGTCGCGCCTCATCGACGATGCGAGCGCTCGAATCGACAACTTCGTCGCGACCCGTATTGACAACCCTCTCCCCGCGTTCGTTCCCTGCGAATTCACTGCTGTGTATCGGGTGCTGCGGTCGCTGGCGGCGTCCATGCAGGGAGGCTGCTTCGTCGAATGGGGGGCCGGCTTCGGCGTGGTGGCGACTCTGGCGGCGAAGCTCGGGTTCGATGCGGGGGGCATCGAGATCCAGCCCGAGCTCGTGGATGCAGCGATTGATCTCGCGACTGACCATGGAGCCAACGTGGCTTTTGCCTGCGGGAGCTTCGTCCCGCACGATGCGCAAGATCTGATCGACCAAACCGAGTGGCCGAGCTGGCTCGAGGCCGGCGGGCACGATGGTCATGACGAGATAGAGGTCGATCCACGAGACATCGACCTCGTCTTTGCTTTCCCCTGGCCGGGAGAGTCCCACGTCATCGAGTCCATTTTCGAGCGGGTTTGCTCTCCGGGCGCGCGACTCTTGACCTGGGGCAGCATCGACGGAGCCTGTTTGGCCCAACTGGGGCATCGGGAATAGACCGACGCAAAATCATCGGGAGTTCGCGGTAGGGACCCCAGTCTCCCGGGGCCCCCGCACAGATCCCAGCGAGCGGCACTACCGCACTGGGCTCATGCCTTGAGTATTGACGTCAAGCCGTTGCTGTGGCCAAGGATGAAGAACCGAGCTTTCGGAAGCCATCGGGTCACGATCTTAGTCATTCGTGCCCAAGGTAGACGGTGACGTTGGCTTCGACGCCGAATCGATTTAAACCACATCCTTGCTACTTGGGTTCGAGAGCTCTCAAGAGCCGTGACGTTCGTCGGCACAGCGTGGTAGTTGAAGTGCCGTTACCATGTTCTAGCCAGGAAAACTGGGCACGATCAGATGGGGTTCACCGGACGCACACCGTCTTCGAGAATTGGTCAACAACTGCCAAACGCCACGGCAAAGCACGCGCAACGTGGTACAGCCTATCGTGACCGAGGAGAGCAAGGATCACTACAGAGTTCTCGAAGGCCATGATTTCGAGCGACATCACCATGGCATTGCCAACGAGCTCATCGATCCGAATACGAAGCCGGTCGACGAAGAAGTCGTCCGCGACGAGCGGCTCATTCTATCGTCGCGCTGCCTGAAGTCATCGTTGCCGTTGCCCTCCCAATAGATCGCATCGGGACGCCCAATTGATGTCGGCTAACTTCTCACGCGATAGCCATAGCCTTACGTTGCCAGCCGAAGTATCGCCGAGTCAATCCCTCACTTTTCGACATTCGAACGCAACATCTGGTACTGCCAGCCAAAGCTCCCTGAGACCTCCTGTGGGCCCCAAATTCGGTCAGGATTCATGGTGTTGCGCAACTTCAAGCGATACACCCAAACCTCTCCATTCTTCTTGAGCATAGCCGCGTCCGCGTTCAAATAGCGGTAAGTCCCGTACTCGACGAGATTCTCCACGATTCGCGCTTCCTGCTTGACTTTGAAGCCGCCCCTGACCTGCAACTTCAGCAAGGTCTGGTTCGAGTAGTGCGCGATGATGGTCTTGCGCGCGAGCTTTTCCAGCTCTTGGTTCTCAAAGATCTGCTTGGGGAACCGAGCGCTCTCAATTTCGGCCTTCAGCCGCTTCGCAAGCTCCGCCTCGTACTCGACCTTGGACATCCTCTTGGCCTCTTCAAGCGCACGCTTCTCTTCGGCCTCACGCTCCTTTTCGGCGATCGCGTAGGCCGCGGCCAGCGCCGGAGTCTCCTTTGCGAGAACATCGCAGGTCTCGACTTCCGCGCAGAGCGCGAGGAACTGATCAGACTTGCGGTTAATGATGCTGCCGTAACTGCTTTCGAGTCGCCCCTGGAGCTTCTTGGCCGTTGCGACCGCAAGCTTTGCACCGTCGACGAGGTCACTGGTCATGGCTCTCGTAGAGTGGATCTTGCGGACCTTCTCGGTCTCCATCAGGATCGTGCAGATTGCGCGATCTACGGACCGACGATTGGGATTGCTGGCGGGAACGATGGACTGCGCATCGCCATAGCCGGTATTCTTTGTACCGTCCTCCTTCGTTCCGCCTCCATCCACTTTGGTTTTGTAAAACTCTCTCAGCGTCGCTTCCGATGCCTTGAGCCGGGTCTTGGCCGCTGCCCAATCGGGGTGCGCGGGATCGAACTTGCCAGAGTAATCACGCTCCCCTTTCGAAAGTGCTTTCGCAGCTTCCGCCATCTGCCCCTTGGCGACTTTCCATGCCCCGAGCTTCACTTTGCCAGCCCGCGCCAGCGTCTTGTCAAACTGATCGAGCGACTCGCTGGCCTTTTTGAGAGAGTGCCCCACACCACCAGTCAGCTTGGCTGGTTTGCCCCCGCCGCTCGCGGGCTTCTCCACCTCGACCTTGGGCTTCTTCTTTTCTCCGCCAGTGGCACGCGCTTCGAATGCTGTCCCATCAGCCTGTGCTTTCTTGAGGCGTGCGCAGACAGCTACCCAATCAGAGTGCGCGGCGTCAAACCGGCTACTGTAGAGGTTGGTGATCGTTTTGTGAGTCTCCTCTGCTTGCGAAAGCTTATCCTTCGCTTTCGTCCAGGTGCCCTTCAAGTCGGATTCTGGCGCCACGATAAGGGCCTCGAATTGAGTCAAGGTCTCGTTGATGCCGCCTACGAGCCTGCCCACTTTCCCCGAGAGCGGCGTGACCTCTTGCGCCGCGGGTGGAAGCGCAAGTGAAGGCGATTCTGCCACCGCGCCCCAAGCCTGGGAGAGCAAAGTGATTCCGGAAAAAAAGAAGATGATGATCTGTCTCATGTGGCAACTCGAAAAAAATGTTGAAAAGCGGTAAACGCGAAACGGCAGCCAAGCGTCGCGCGCTGGCATCAAGAATTCTCGGAGAGGTCAATTTTCGTGAAGATGAATGCTCAACCAAGCAAATGTGAATGACGATGCTTCCGCTAAGCCTTGATCGTACCGTGCGAAAAGTCAGCCGATTTGTAAACCCTTGCGGCTAAACGACCTTCGCCCAGCCCTCTCGGCCCAAGAAAAACGGTCTGACGCCCCAGCTCCCCATCACCATCAACATCATTTCACACCCGCACCGTGCAAAAAATCAGCCGACCCATAAGACCTTGAGGCTGAACGACCTCCGCCCTACCCTCTCGGCCCATGAGGCACGCCCTCACGCTCCGCTTCCTCATCTCCTCTGCCCTCGCAGGCTGCCTAAATCGCGAGCAGCAATCAGTCCTCGATGACCTCAAGGAGGAAAACCGAGTTCTAAAGGAACAGCTCGGCACCAAGAAACTCCGCTTAACTGACGCTCAACGCCGTCGCTTCGCCGCCAAGGGCTGGGAGATCGGTCGCCGCCTTCTTGGCGAGTACGCGACCATCGTAACCCCGGACACCCTTCTCCGCTGGCATCGAAAGTTGATCTCCAAGAAGTGGACCAACGCCGCTGGCGGCGGTCGGCCTGGCGTCCTCAAGAAGATCGAGGAACTCGTCGTTCAAATGTCGCAGGACAATCCGAGCTGGGGCTACCGACGAATCCAAGGTGCGCTCAAAAAACTCGGCCACGTCGTCGTGCACATTACTGTCAAGCGAATCCTTGTTAATCATGGCATCGAGCCCGCACCGGAACGCGGCAAGAAAACCACCTGGTCTCAATTTCGATGACGCAACATTTCTTCTGTAATTTCCACGAGCGAGTCATTCCGATCCCATCGCCAAATAGATTGTCCCGGTCTCCCATTCCTCGCTTTTCTCAGCGAGCATCGCCGAGACTAGTCTGAGCAAG
>JAZGFI010000122.1:0-2378 GCA_036479435.1 Planctomycetota bacterium
GAGGTATGGTCAAGAGTTGTGTTCCAGAAATTCAGAGATCATGCGGCGGCGTCGTCCCCCTTGGCATTTGGGTTGATTCCGTCTTTGAACTGAACCCCCTCAATTAGGTGGCCCAGTTGCTCGTGTCCATTTAGTCGTCGCCACCCCTTCTCGGCGCAAAGCGCCAGCTTGAAGACCATGGCGAGCGTAGCGTTCCGCGAGCCACAGCCTTTGGTCCTGCTCGTCCGCTGACGCACAGTGGCGAAGGTCGACTCGATCGGGTTGCTTGTCCTGAGGTGCAGCCATTGCTCCGCTGGGAAATCAAAGAATGCGACCATCGCATCCTTGTCTTTCACGAGGCACTCAGCTGCCTTCGGGTACTTTGCCTTGTAGGTCGAGACAAATGATTCAAAGGCCTTCATTGCCTTTGCCCTTGTCTCCGCCATCCAGATCGCCTGAAGGAGTTTCTTTGCATTGGCGTGCGCGGTCTTGGGGAGTTTGTTCAAAACGTTGGCCATCTTGTGAGCCCAGCACCGCTGGTGACGTGTCGTGGGCCAGACCTTGCTGAGTGCTTTCCAGAAGCCAAGAGCGCCGTCGCCGATCGCTAGCATTGGCGGTTCTTCGAGGCCACGTGCTTTGAGCGCTTCGAGCACTTCTGTCCACGAGAGTTCGCTCTCGCGCATGCCATCGTGAATCGCGATGACCTCTTTGTCGCCATCGGCCGTAGCTCCAATGAGGACCAGTATGCAGGCCCGTTCGCCGGTTAGACGTACATTGAAGTAAACGCCATCTGCCCAGACATACACGTAGTGCTTGCCCTTGAGCGGGCGCTTCTCCCAGGCCTCGAACTCTTTCTCCCAAACCTTTTTGCAGCGCACGATCGAAGATGGGGACAGGCCTACTGCGTTGACTCCCAGGAGCCCGGACAGCGCGTCCTCCATGTCATTCGTTGATATTCCTCGAAGGTAAAGCCAGGGAATCAGCTCCTCGACGCTTTTTGCCTTTCTCAAGTACGGGGGAATGAGTTTGCTCTCGAACTTCAAACCCTCGTCGCCAGGCTCGTGGTCCTTCACCCGAACTCGGGGCTGCTGGATCGCCAGCTTCCCAGCGCCCGTCTGAATCTCCCTCTCCGGCAGGTAGCCGTTACGCACAACACGCCGATTGCCTTCCGTGTCGACCACCGAGCGGAGGCGGTCGATGTGCTCGTCGACTTCCGCCTGGAGCGCAGCTGCCAGGACTTCCCTGGCTCCTTCCCTTATCAGCAGGGTCAGGGCGTCTTGCGCGGTCGTCTCTGGATGAAGTTGGTGTACTGGTGTAGTCTTATTCATGTGGCGTATCCTCCCCATGTAGGGGTTTTGGGTGTCGTGGTAGTTCGTGACACCAAGGGTACGTCGCAACCCGATCAATTCATCCCGAAACACAACTTCTGGTTATACCTCTTCCATTCGGCGTACTCCGCCATTCAGGGCATCAGTTCGTCTAGATGCAAAGGGCTCTACTCAATATTCAGTTCACCACTGGCCAGTATCCAACAAACCTTGTGGGCCGATAGTTACAACGAAAACAGCCGCAAATATTCACTAAATACAATATTCGCCTACATGCCTTCGCCTCCTTCGCAACGCTCGCAAGCCGCTCTATCTGCTGCCGGTCTAGCCTTAATGCTGGGCTGCAAGGTTCTTCAGCCCGCTGCAATAGCAGCCATTCCCGAAGAATGGAAGCGGCACATCTCGGCAAAACTTGGCGAAGGTGCACTAAGTATCCTCGGTGGAATCGGCGTCAGCTTGGGCTCCGAGAAACTTCAGCAGTGGGCCAGGGCACGGAGTAGCGCACTCGCAGGGCATCCCGTGATTGGCGAACTGATCGAACTCGCCATGCAGAAATGCATGGAGGACTTTGCCACTCAGAACGAGAAACAAAGGGGGGCCGTGGCACAGATACAGAAAGCAATACCAGGATCAATCTCCGAACCGCTGAAAGAGCTAGTCGTGGGTCAGACTTTCCAAGCCAACTCGCTATTGTGCTCTTTACCTCAGGACCCTGCCACTCAGGCCCAGTGGCAGGGCACCTGGGATCAGTTACTCGAACCTGCAATGGCTCAGGCGGGCAAAGCCGCAAGAGTCTCGCTAAAAAGCCACTTAGCTGCCTGGCTATCCGAGCACATAGTCGTAAAAATCCAGTTGCTGGTTCAACAAGACCGCTTGGCAGAAACGCCACTGAAGGGCCGCGCTTTTTCCGCATTTGAAGCTCACGTCCAAGCCCAGCGGGTGCTCGACCTTGAGGAAATCAAATACTCCCTTTCTGAGTTGGCATCGGCGCAGCAGAGCCTTGATCCGGACACTTTGGTCACCAGCCTGAATCAGGAACTCGAACTGCATCGAACGTCCGTTTCGGCCCAA
>JAZGFI010000123.1:0-4614 GCA_036479435.1 Planctomycetota bacterium
TCACTCACTCACTCACTCACTCACTCACTCACTCACTCACTCACTCACTCACTCACTCACTCTAGTAGGCCTCTCATCGCGCTCGCTTCTCTGGTGGCGTTCGTAGCGATTCCCGGACTCGCCTGCGAGACCGAAGATGCTGTTTCGTCGGAACAAGACGTCGCAGACGATATGCCGGCTGAAGTCCGACTCAGCGAGCCGCTCGGTGACATATTGCGGGTTGTCGGTGCGACGGACCGCAGCGACATCGAACCGCCACTTATTGGGAATGAATGCGGATCTCCTGATGCCCCACCAACCGCCCGCGTACGAATGACCCCTTCCCCAAGCCGCGCCAACGGTCACACCGACATCGTGGTCGAAAACCTACACGAAGAAAAACACAAGCTCGACATCCATCTTTCAATTCGTTCTAAAAACGGTGAGCGTCGCATCCGCAAGGTCGCCCAGGTCGCTTTTGGCAACCACAATACGCCGAGAAAAGTCGTCCAGATCCCACATGCGCTTCTTCGCGGAGCAAGCAAGCCCGGTGACGAAATCAGCATCACGGTGACAGCAGACGTTCACCGTGAAGATGGCCTACAGGGCGCACTTGAATCTGCCCCGACAGAGCGACTTCGTGTGACATCAGAGGGGTTGACCCTCCTGGATCGCGAAACCCTACTCGCGCCGGAGGGCACTTCGCGTCGCACCCTGGACGATCCCGACGACGACACTGCATCCGACTACGTCGTCTCGCCGATTACCTACCCGGATCAGCATGGAGATGACGAGGAACCCGACATCGATCCAGAAGAATTTGCGGCAGCCGACGACGACCCCGAGCTGCGCCACTGGATCGTAAAGCAGTGCATCAAAGTCGGCGCCACGTTCACGGATTCCACAAGCGAAGAGGACTTCTGGAACACGCAGTCAAAGGCGCGGCCCGCCTACGGGATGCGGACGAAGATCTACTACAACGGCAGCTACAAGAAGACGGTCTACCTCGACACCCTGACCGGATGCACCGACTGGCTCAACTACGGAAGTGGCGAGTACAAGTTCAAGATCAGCAGCCAAGGAAAAATATTTGGAAACCGTGTGGATGTAACCAACAGCAGCGGATACACCCTCACTTCCACGCTGACAAAAACGTTCTCCACCACGGACGGCAACAACCACAGAACAGAAACCGACAGTTTTTCCGGAAACTGGGCGCGGACGAACGTTTACCTCGCGGCAGCCACCGCCTTACGTGGCCACGCCCAGGGATTAAGCAACGACGACTTCGACCTAAAAACGGGCTACTCTGGCAACAGCCGCCACTCAGGTGGCGACATCGACATTTCGACGAACCATTGGCAAAGGAAGTTCACGATCGCTCACGAGATGGGGCACGCGTACGCGTACTTCGCAGTTGGCGACAGCAAGCTGACCGGAAACAACTGCGACTACTGGTCGTCGAGCTGCCCAGACGGCTCCGGGGGGTCCGGCGACGGCCATTCACTGACCAGCAAAGAGTACTCCCAGTGCAGCATCGGCGAGGGTTTTGCCTCGTTCTACTCCGCTGATGCTTGGAACACCCACACGGAGGACGACTGCTCCTACAAGGGAAAAGACTGCGAGGGCGAGTCTGACTACAGCAACGCATACCTAGAAGACAACTGCAACACGCCATGGTCTGGACATGGCACGGACATCGACTGGATCAAGCAATACTGGGACGTGCACACCAACGGGAGCGGATACGTCGACATCTCCACCATGCTTGATTGGTTTGACGAAGCTACAGCTTGGAACTCAACGAACGGATACTCACGGCTCAACACCGCCGCGACAACTATTGGCGGTACGCTTGACAGCAACTGGCAAGCCACCAAGGACATCAACGGGATTAACCACTAGCAGCCCCCCGCACGCGAGTTCAGCCCTCCGAGAGAACCCCGGACCCAAGCAACGCGAAGTTCCAACGCACGACGAGAACGCTTCGCCATCCGCCCCGATCACGTAGAAGAAACTAGCGCGGTCGGCTGTAACGGATGTAACCTGACACTGCCACGATGGAGGACGAGAATCCCATGAATCCCATGAATCCCATGAATCCCATGAATCCCATGAATCCCATGAACCACTGGCGCGCCGCTCTTACCTTGACCATCTGCTGCGCACTTTCGGGCTGCGACGCCGATCAAAAAGACGACAAAGACAGCAACACGGAGAGCTCTTCGTCCGGAAACGACACGGCCGACACTCTCGCCGGCTGTCAGTCCGTGGTCAAAATTCTCGGCACTGATGGCGATATGAAAGCTAGCGAAGCGTTCATCGTGTGCGACACCGAGACAGGCATCGGTGACGGCAGAATCGAGAGAATCGGCGAGGAAAGCTGCCTGCCTGTCGAGCACTGCGATGATGCTGGAGACTGCAACGATGCCGAGTGCACAACGAAGGATGACTGCGGAACGGATCAAGCCTGCGCCTGTAGCCTTCTCGTACCTGTCCCTGACGACGATGATGGGTTCGTAAGCTACGCAGGCGGCAACTACTGCGTAGCTTCGGCATGCAAGAATCGAGAAGATTGCGGTGGAAAGCCCTGCTCAGTGAGTGTGGACCCTTGCGGTGTCGCAAACGGCTTCGCTTGTCAAACGGATGCCGACAGGTGCACCACGCATGGCGACTGCGCTGAAGACGAGCGGTGCGCGTATGACTTCGAAGCCACGCACTGGAGATGCTTCGGCATCGCCGACTGTGACTAGACGCGCAGAGCGAACTCGCTTTCGCCAAATCGCCATCGATCGCACCAAGCTGTGATGGCCAGACGCTGGCCATAGCCTGACCACGAGGCCTGGCTCTCACCATCGCAGCGCGATCGTTGCGCGTTGCGCGTTGTGAGGTTGTGGTTCCGGTGTGATGCAAAGCCCTTGGTCGGCCAGAGCGCGCATACAACGCCTGCGTTATTCGCACAAACTCACGTCCCGCCGCGCGAAACCCGGAAAGCGCCGTCGCAGAGCCCATCCTCCGCCACCTACATCTCACCTCCGAGAACCGATCGATAAAAGCAGCGGGAACGCCGATCATGCCGTTGTGGTGACTCACAACAACCCGACGCACCCGCCTACCATCGACTCTATCGCCGCGACGCTACGGGAGCAATGGCGCCGTTCTCTCAGGGAGGACGAACATGGGTCCGAGGTCTCGGACCTGCTGTCAGCGGAGGAGCGGATTGTCGCGTTTTGCCAACAAATGGCCCTGGGCATGGTCCAGGACTTCGTGAATGTCCGGCAGGAACAAGCCAGAGCCCAAGGTCTGCACTGCGCCTGCGGGGAACCCCTGGTCGTGCACCAAAACACGGTTTGGCAGCGTAAGACGCTGGTGGGTGTGGTCGAGGTCACAGACCCGTATCTGTACTGCCGCACCTGCAAAATGTCGGGTCGCCCACTGCACGAGCTGCTGGGAACGACGCGAGAAACCTGGTCCCTCGTTGTGGAAGAGGCCGCGGTGGACTTGGTCACGGACGAGTCGTGCGGCAAGGCTGTCAAGAAGCTTGCGCGCCATCACCACGGTGTTGAAATGGAGAGGACCTCCGCGCTTCGTATGCTGCACAAGCACGGTAAGCGAGCGCGTGGGTTCATCGACATGAAACTTGCGCAAGCATATGTTCAACTCGAGCGCCCCAAGGGGTGCCAGCCGGAAGGATTTAAGCCTGCGCAGGAACTGGAGGTCGAGTTCGATGGTGGCATGATTCCGGTCGCTACGTTGGAGCCTATCGTGGTCCCGGAAGGTGAACAACCCGAACGCACACCGGTGAGAGGATTACTCAAGCGCAAGAAGGTAGCGCGCTGGGAGGAAGCGAAAGCTGGCCTTGTACAGGTTCCCGGGGAAACGGAGCGACTCTACATCTTGCGACCGACAGGTGACCTCGACCTCGCATATCAAGACCTCTTCGCGTGCGCGGTGCTCCAAGGGTGGACACAACAGACACAGATGCGGGGCATTGCTGACGGAGCCATTCACATTCGGACAAGACTTGCAGCGACCTTCGCAGCGGGAAGTTTTCAGTTCATCTTGGACCGGCCCCATGCCAAAGAGCATTTATCAGCTGCGGGAGAGGCTCTTGCGCCCATCACCGGGGAGCCCGCTCAACAATGGGCACGCGGAGCACTCGCCAGGCTTGAGCACGGAGACGTGGGCTGCGTCGTCGACGAGCTCTTTGACCACTGGTTCGACGCGAACTGGGAAGCATCCAGCGCGGAAGAGAAGACGCGTATCGATAGATTGCGCCTCGAAGCCAACTATTTTGACCGCAACCAGGAGAGCGTCGCCTACGCCTACTACCGTGACCGGGGATGGAGTACCGCCAGCAGTGAGATAGAGAGCGCTCATCGACATCTCGTGCAATGTCGTCTCAAGATAGCGGGCGCGTGGTGGCACCCCGACCATGTCGACGACATCCTCGCGTTGCGCATGCTTCGAGCAAATGGGTGGTGGGACGCATACTGGAGAGACCAACGAGCAGGATGGAAGGAGCGCGCATGCCAACTTGCTACACCGGCGCAACAGTCCCCCCAAGCCGCCTGACTCGTTGGACACATACGGGCGCGTCGCCGCTGGCCCGGATACATCGTGCACTCGCGCGAG
>JAZGFI010000124.1:0-14225 GCA_036479435.1 Planctomycetota bacterium
GCGAGCGTCTTCGGCTGGGCCATCTTGAAGGCCTTCATTTCTTCTCCTTTTGGGCCAAGGCCTCAAGAACTTTTCTCGGGGTGATCGGGATCGAAGTGACGCGCACGCCGATCGCGTCGTAGACGGCGTTGGCGATCGCCGCGGCAGTCGCGATGACCGGGGGTTCTCCGAGGCCCATGACACTGGTGCTGTTGTAGCCGTTGGCGACATCGACAAGTACGACGTCGATCTCGGGGCAATCGACCGGACCTGCGATCTTGTAGGTCTCCATGTTGTCGTTGAGCATGTGCCCGCCGACGGAGTCCATGAGGCGGTTTTCAAAGAGCGCGTAGCTAACTCCCTGAATGACCCCGCCGCGGACTTGGCTGATCGAGGTCTTCTCGTTGATGATCTTGCCCGCATCGGCGATGGCGCAGACTTTGGTGACTTTGACTTCACCGGTTTCGGTGTCGACTTCCACCTCGGCAAATTGGGCTCCGGCGTTGGTGCCGCTGAAGCCGGTGCGAGAGTTGCGGGGGCGCTTTGATGTCACGTCCACGAGGTCGTCCGTCATCAAGGCGCAGGCCTCTTTGAAGGTCATTTGTGCGACGTACTTGCTGCCTTTTTTCTTCACCAGTTGACCGCCTTGGATATCGAGGTCATCGACTTTCCATTCCTTGGCTTCGGCGAGGATCTGCAAAAGCTCGACCTTGGCGTCGTGAGCTGATTGTCGCGCGGCTGGCGTGAGGGTCGCAGCGGTGGTGGACCCGCCACTGGCGGGGCCGCGTGGGTCGCGCGTGTCGCCGATGAAGGTCTGGATGTCCGACAGCTTCAACCCAAGCTCTTCGGCGACGACCATCCCGATGATAGTTCGGGTGCCGGTGCCAATATCCTGCGAACCGTTGCGCGCTTCGATCTGGCCGTTCTTGTAGATGCGGATTTGGACTTGGGCGCCGCCCCCGCCGCGAGCAAACCACTCGCTACCGGCACAGCCAATGCCGCTTTTGACGCGACCCTTGTCAGAGCCAGCTTTGTTGCTGCGTTTTTTCTTCCAGTCAGTGCGCTGGGCACCCAGCTCAAACTCGTAGGGGCGAATCTTGTGGCCGTCGTTGCGCTGGCGGAACTCAATCGGGTCCATGCCGAGTTTTTCGGCCGCCATGTCCATCATTTGCTCAAGCGCGTAAACCCCTTGAGGAAATCCCGGAGCACGCATGGCGCGCAGAGCCCCGGTGTTCGTGCGTACGGCGTACTCGATCTTGTCGCGCTCACCGAGCTTGTACATGCCATCGTTGCGCGCGCCTGGCCCGTTACTGCCGCTGCCAGGAGTGCCCCAGACACGGGCCTGATAGCCGAGGATCGTGCCGTCTTTTTTGAGCGCCATGGTGATCTTTTGGATCGAATCCGGCCGGTTACCAACGGCGAGGTGTTCCTCGCTGCGGTTGAGCATCAGCTTGACCGGACGCTTTGTTTCACGGGCGAGCAAGCCGCCGGTGATGCCTTCGCGGCCCGCGGAGAACTTGGAACCAAAACCGCCGCCAACGTACTCGCAGAAGACGCGGATGTTGTCCATGTCGATGTGCTGATTGAGTTCGCGAGCCGTGTTGAAAGTGCCCTGCGTCGAGGCGTAGCAGATCATGTTGCCGCCGTTCCAATCACAGACGACGCCATGGGTCTCTAAGGAAGTGTGCGTTTGGCAGGGTGTGTCGAATTCGGCCTCGATGACGTGGTCGGCTTCTTTTCGGGCCTGCTCAAAGCGTTCTTTACGGTCAGCCAACATCGCTTCGATGCGGGCAGCTCGATCCTGTTGAGACTCGCCTCGTTTGCCGCGCCCGGCGCGAACCTTTCGGAGGACGTTCTTTTGGTTATTGCGGCCGACCTTAGGTGCTCCGGGTTTCATCGCGTCAATCGTGTTCACCGCATGGGGCAAGAGCTCATACTCAACCTTGATGGCCTTGATGGCTTCTTCGGCGATGAACTCGGTGTCCGCGGCGACGGCGGCGATTTCACATCCGGCGAATCGAGCGGAAGAGGTGCGGAACTGCTTGGTGAGGTCTAAGGCCGCATGAACGCCCTTCATCTTGAGCGCAGGGCTGAGGTCGATCGATTTCACATCCGCATTGGGATGCGGGCTTCTCAAGATTCGACCGAAGAGCATCTTGGGCAGGTTGCGGTCGTAGGTGTACTTCGCCGCTCCGGTGACTTTGGCGATGCCGTCGACGCGGTCATCGCGACCGCCGACGACGCTGTACTCGCGATCGAGGTGGTAGGGAATCAGCTCACCGTCGCGCAGTTCCAGGGTGACCTCTTCGCGTTGGTCACCGAATCCGAGTTTGATTTTGATTTCTTGGCGGCTCATTGTTTGCGCTCCTTCACCTGGCCGGTACTGGCAAGGGCAACGGCCTCGAAGATGTTTTCGTAGGTGCCGCAGCGGCAAATGTTGCCGGCGATGCCCTGGGCCACTTCGTCGCGCGTCGGCTTGGCGTTCTTGGCTAAAAGGGCGGTGCAGGACATGACCATGCCCGGCGTGCAGAATCCGCACTGAAGGGCATCACACTCCACAAAAGCGCTCTGCAAATCGCTGAGCTTGCCATCTTCGCCGACGAGACCTTCGACGGTGGTGATGTCGTGGCCGGCGGCATCGACGGCCAGCGTGCAG
Source organism: Planctomycetota bacterium (assembly GCA_036479435.1). Lineage (GTDB taxonomy): Bacteria > Planctomycetota > DRQF01 > JAZGFI01. Next base: position 2,636 of record JAZGFI010000124.1, read on the forward strand.
CAAGCAGAGATCGTCTTACCGTCCATGAACACCGTGCAGGCCCCGCAAGCGCCGCGATCGCAAACGCGTTTGGCGCCGGTGATGTCGAGGTCGTTGCGGAGGAAGTCGAGCAAGGTGGTGAAGGGGCTGGCCTTGGCGGTCGATTGTTTGCCGTTGACGGTCAAAGACAGAGGCGCTGGCCCGGGGCCGAGGATCTTCACCTCCTCAACGAGGCCCGGGGTCTTGGCGCCAGCGCTGGGGCTGACGACGCCCGCGGCGGCTACGGCAATACTCGCTCCCTTTAGGAATCCGCGCCGGCTCACGCCCTCGGTGGGCGGGCTGTCGTCGGCGGAGCCCGATCGGGGGTCCTGGGGTCGACTCATGGTTTGCTTCTCGCGAATGGCATGATGGATGGAGCGCGCAAAAACCACGAAGTGGTTGAGCGCGGGGATCTAGGGGAATCATAGCAGACCCCTTTGCTCGTGGATGCCCCGGGTTGACGTTTGACCGAGACAAAAGCGCCCAGGCCGCCATTCCTGTCTTCTCTAGTGGTACTCGATTGAAACCAGCTGGCGGAGTCAGCAAGATCATATGGTGTCTTCGCGGTGCCCCGCAAACCGACCCCCAATCCGGACCACGCCCCTACCGAGACCGAGATTATCTCATGGATTATGCCCAGCAGCTTGACCAACTCCTTGGTCTGAAAGACCTTAGCTACCACTACAATCTGGAAAAGCGGGAGCTCTTTCAGGCTGCCATCGAAAATGACCGCGGCCGCGTCAAGGCTGGCGGCTCCTTCGATGAGCAAAAAGCCTTCGCGACCAAGCTCGGCGACCAAGGACCACTCGTCTATTACAGCGATCCGTCAGCGACCGGCCGCCGCGTAAAGGACACTTTCGCGGCCGACTATCCGGAGTTTGCGGACAAGGTCTGGTGGAAGAACGACTTTGGAAAGTACGATCACAAAGCCTATGAAGGCCTGTTGAAGCGTGTCGTCGCCTATCTGAACGAAAGAAAAGCCACGCTTTTCGTGCAGGACGTCTACGCCGGCTCCGATCCCGCCTACGCCTTGCCCTTCCGCTTCGTGGGCGAATACGCCACGCATGCTTTATTCGTGCAAACGATGTTTCCAAAGGGTGTGCAGGGCGTCGAGAACGCCGAGGCCAAGCGCTGGACCCTTTTGAACGTGCCCAGCTTCCACACCGTCCCCGAACGTGACGGCAGTCGCTCAGAAGCGGCCATCATTGTCGACTTCAAGCGCCAGATCGCGCTGGTCTGCGGCCCGGCTGACTACTGTGGCACGAACAAAAAGACGATGTTCACCGTCTTGAACTACCTTTTGCCGGATCTCGGCTTCTTGCCGATGCACTGCTCGGCAAACGTGGGCGACAAAAATGACGCCGCGATCCTCTTCGGCTTGTCCGGAACGGGCAAAACGACCCTTTCGGCTGATCCTGAGCGCAAACTCATCGGAGACGATGAAATCGGTTGGACTGAAGGTGCCGTTTCCAACTTTGAAGACGGTTGCTACGCCAAGCTGATCGACCTCGACAAAAAAGCCGAGCCCGTGATCGCCGCGGCGCTTTCGATGCCCTGTACCCTCATCGAGAACGTCCCGCCCCTACCCGGCAAGGCCTTGGCGGACACCGATCCCCAAGAACTGGACCTCAGCGACAACAGCCTTACCGAGAACACGCGCTTCGCCTACGGCCTCGACTGCAACCCCATGGTGATGGAAAACAGCCGCGGCCCGGCTCCGAAGACGATTGTTCTGCTGACGGCGGACGCCTTTGGTGTCTTGCCTCCGGTGTCGATCCTCGACCCCGAAGACGTGATGTACCACTTCGTGTCGGGCTTCACCGCCAAGCTCGCCGGCACTGAAGTCGGCGTTACCGAGCCCAAAGCGGCCTTTAGCGCCTGTTTTGGCGCGCCCTTTATGGCGCGATTTCCGTCGGTTTACGCCGAGCTGCTGGCCAAGAAAATGGCCGATGCCAACGCGCGCTGTATCTTGCTGAACACCGGCTGGAGTGGCGGCGTCTACGGGGTTGGCAAGCGCATCTCCATCAAACACACCCGCGCTCTGCTGAATGCGGCGCTTCGCGGCGATCTCGACACCATCGAGACGGAGGTGCACCCCGTCTTCAACTTGAAGATGCCCAAAACCTGCCCCGATGTGCCCTCGGAGATCTTGAATCCCCGCAACACCTGGGCCGACAAGGCGGCCTACGACGTGGAGGCCGAGAAGCTCCGGGAGATGTTCCAGGCGAACTTCAAAGCCAAGAACTTCGCCGAGCTGGGCATCAAAGCGGTCCTTTAGCCGGTTGATTCGGGGCCAAGAAGGCCTCAAACGCGCCTTCAGTCCCGGTTTTCGGGCTGAAGGCAGCAAATTCGCTCCGCCAAAGAAACAGGGCCTTGATCGGACCCCGGCGGCGCTTAAAATCCCGACGCAATACTGGCCCAGTGGCGCAATTGGTTAGCGCACCGCCCTGTCACGGCGGGGGTTGTGGGTTCGAGTCCCATCTGGGTCGCTGCAATAACACACACGGTGCATCGCACCGTGTGTGTTTTTCATCAATCAAAAGCACGGTGTATCCCGCACCGTGCTTTTGTTTTCATCAATCAAGATACCCGCAAGCTTTGCGACCTTTGAAGGTTGCCCCTTCCGGGCCTTCACCAGATGACCACGTATTGGCCATCGTCTTGCGCCGCCAAGGCGCGCATCAAACCGCCGGGGCCTCCGGTGCCGATCGCGATGGTGTGGATCTGAGTCTTTTTGAGTTCGTTCATCTTCTGTACTTCGGCCAAGATGTTCGCCGAGGCGAAAGCCTCGGCCTCTACTTTCATCGATGCGGGGTGGCATCGACTTCTCCTAAACGCTCACTTTCTCATCGGAGATAATGATGATCGCGAAGCGGTGGATCATGAGATTGACATCTAAGGGGCTACGAGTAGGGTCGAAAGCTGAGTTGCGGACAAAGGTCGAGTGGCCATAGTTCACAAGACAAACGCCGTGCGGAGTCAGGAGATTAGAGTGGATCGTCGACGATTCTTGGAGTTGGCCGGAGTGCTTCCCCTTGCGGCAGCCGCGGCGAGTTGCACTCGGTATGAAGAGAGCTCAGGTCGGCGGGCCCCGACGAGTGGGCCGACGGGAGGTGACCTTGCCGAATCCGGTCCGCTCTATCAGGTTTCCTTGGCCGAGTGGTCGGTTAACCGATCTGTGCAGGCCAAAAAACTCGATCACCTCGATTTTCCCAAGTACGCCCGCAGCGTTGGCATCGACGCTGTGGAGTACGTCAGCACCTTGTTTGCAGATGGCAAGTGCGATGCCAAGTACGTCGCAGCATTGAAATCTCGCTGCGAGGGTGAAGGCGTTCAGAGTTTGCTGATCATGGTCGATGGCGAGGGCAACCTCGGCGCCGCCGAGCCCGCCGCCCGGGCCCAAGCCGTCGCCAATCACCACCGCTGGGTTGAGGCCGCCGCCGATCTGGGCTGTCACGCGATTCGCGTGAATGCTCGGAGTAGCGGTAGCTACGACGAACAGGCTGACCGTGCTGCAGATGGCCTGCGACAGCTTTGCGACTACGGCGATCGCTTCGGCATCGACGTCATCGTCGAAAACCACGGCGGACTGTCCTCTGACGGCGCGTGGTTGGCCGCCGTCATGCGAAAGACCGATCATCCCCGCGTCGGCACGCTGCCGGATTTCGGCAATTTTTCGATCTCGAAAACCGAGGTCTACGATCGCTATAAGGGGGTCGAAGAGCTGATGCCCTTCGCGAAGGCGGTGAGCGGCAAAAGCTACGCTTTTGATGCTAAGGGTCGTGAAACTAAAATTGACTACGCACGCATGATGAAGATCGTTGTCGACGCCGGCTATCGCGGCTACGTCGGCATCGAGTTCGAAGGGGCAGGCGCTGCGCGCGAAGGAATCCTCGCGACCAAGGCCTTGCTCGAATCCGTGCGCGCCGATCTAGCCAAGAACTAAGGGTAAAAGACCAAGTGAGCGAATCTCAGGACTTTTCGGACGGCAATCCCCAAGCGGTGGAAATCGACCCCGAACTGCTGCGGCGCGCAGCCCGCAACCATGTCAGCACGCCGGCCATTGGGATGATCTTCACCGGCGCGTTGAGTATTTTCGTGATGGTCTGCTTTTCCATTGTCGTCACCACAAATCCCGATGGCTACGTCGATTTTGTGCAAGGGCTCGGCTGGGCTAACCCCGATGAGGTTGATTTAGAGGAAGAGGCGCTCATGAAAGAGCGCCTTAGGGAAGCTGTATCCGATGGCCCTCGCTTGTGGACCCTCGCCATATCGATCATCGGTAGCCTCATCGCGATCGCCGGCGGAATTTGCATGAAACGGCTGAAAGCCCGCAAATTCGCGATTTGCGCCGGAATTGTGGCCATGATCCCGGTTTTTGTGCCCTGTTGTATCGGAATCGTATTCGGCGGGTGGGCCATTATGGTCTTGTTGCGCGACGACGTCGCCAGCGTCTTCGAGAACGGATAGACTGCGTCGAATAGGAAATACCGCGACATCGAAGGAGTCGAATTCATGGAAGAGCAGAACGGCGTCGATCGCCAAGCGGCGATGAGCCGATTGAAGGGCCCCGCTATCGGACTATTGGTGGTGGGTGCGCTCGGCGCGCTCTTGAGCGTCGGGAGCATTCTTGGCATCGGGGGCGCTAGCACCACGGCGATAATGAAACCCTTTGCGGACATGATCGAAAACCAAGCCGACGAAGCCGCCACCCCGGAAGAAGCGGAGCAACTTCGCGAGCAAGCGGAACAGATGCGCAACCCTGTGGGATCTACGGGTTCGAGTATCTTCTCCGGCCTTCTTAGCCTCGCGATCTGTGGCTTGGTGATTTTTGGCGCGATGAAGATGATGAAAGCCGAGAGTTTTGGCCTTTCGATGGCGGGAGCCATTCTCGCCATGATTCCCTGTCTGAGTCCTTGTTGTTGTCTCGGCATACCGCTTGGTATTTGGGCCCTGATGGTCATGAACAAAGCCGAAGTCAAAGAAGCCTTCGCCTAAACTCATGCATCAAACCACCGTCGCTCGAAAGGCCTTGCTCAAAGCAACTCTTTTGATGCTGTGCCTCTGTGGTGGTCGTGCCTTGAAAGCCCCTCTCTGGATCGATCTTTGATCCTGGGCGAGGGCTTTCATCGTTACCGTTGGCAGCCAGACTTTTTCCGACTTCCCGAAAAGACAACTTGGGGCAAAGAGCTAAAGGCTGGTTTGCACGGTATGACTTTGGTGCGAGAAGGGGAACCGGAGTCCTCTACCTCACCCACACCATTCGCGGCGAAGTCCTAAAGACGACGCTCGACGGCAAAGTGCTGTGGCGACTTGGGACGCCGAAGTTGCCCAAGATCTATGCGAAGAAAAACGAGTATCACCCGACGAGCGTCGCGGTCGCGTCCAGTGCTGAGTTCTTCGTCGCCGACGGCTACGGCAAGAGCGTCATCTTGCACTACTCGAAGGATCGAAAACTCTTGGGCACCTTCGGGGGATGGGGCGGTAAGCCCGGTCAGATGCGCGTGCCCCACGGGCTCTACATCGATCGCTACGCGGGCAAAGAGGAGCTGCTGGTCGCCGATCGAGAAAATACCGTTTGCAGCGCTTCAGTCTCAAGGGGGTGTGGCTCGATCAACTGAAAGGGCCCTTTCGAAGGCCCTGCAGCGTCCATGGTCACGGAGACTATTTGGTCGTGGCCGACCTGGCGGGGCGCGTGACCTTGTTGGATCGCGTCTCGAACGGGTCCACGTTGGGCCGGGCAAGAACCACAAGTAGGGCAGCATGGTCGACAAAAACGAGATTGAGATCGTGCGTGGGGACCTGGGTGTCTTCGCTTGCTTCGGCGAGTCGACACGACTCTTGTCAAAAGGCCCGGCGATCTGGGGCTTCGCGCTCGTGTGTTTCACCTACATCGCCGCGGCGTCGACCGTGCCCTTCGCTAGTCTCGCAGCCGGTGTGTTCATGGGCGGTATTCACCTCGGATTTACGCGGCTTATGGATGGCCGAAAAGTAGAAGCCGCCACGGGCTTTGAGGGCTTTTCTCATTTCGGTCAACTGCTGTTGGCGAACTTGATTCAGGCTGGGATCGCATTTGTCGTCGTGATGCCTTTTTACTGCCTCTTCACCACGTTGTTTGTCGTGGCAGTGGATTCGCTCCAAGGCCCGCAGGGAGCCGCGATCTCGGTGACCTTTTTAATGGGAATTCTCGTTGCGGGGATTTTGGCCCTACTCGTCCAGGTCTTCACCGTCTTCAACTATGTCTTAGTCGTAGATCGCGGCCTGAGTGCTTGGGGCGCCACCGTCGTTAGCTTTCGTGGCGTCAAAAAGAACCTTGTTTCCGTGATCTTGCTCGAACTCGCCTGCGGGCTGGTGTTGGTCGTTGCGACCTTGCTGTGCTGTTTGCCGCTGTTCGTCGCGATGCCCTGGGTCATTGGGGCGCAAACTGCGGCTTACGCGACGATCTTTCCTCGGGAAGGGCTCGCCGAGGTGTTTGATTAAGCCAGGCTTCGGTGGCGGCAGCGTGACGAAAAAGGCGCGCCCTGTGGGCGCGCCTTTTTGATTCACCGATGAGCTGACTTTGCTTAGAAGTCGAATTTCACTTCATGCCCTTCGCTTAGAAGTCGAATCGGACTTCATGTCCATTCGACGCCGCATAGCTACCATTGTTGGCGATGGGCGTGAAGACGAGGGCTTGCGACATGAAGCGCATGCCGCCAATTGAGGCGGGTGTTGTGAAGAAGAAGGGATTGCCAGCGGCGGCGAGCGGCAGGTTCAAGATCACCAAGGGTCCTGATCCAAACTGATTCAGGTGCAGTCCCGGCAAGGCGCCCGGGGGCGAGAAGCCGGGGAAAAACAGCTGGAAGACCAACAGCGCTTGGATGCCGTTAAAGGTCCCCATCGGCGAGATCATTCGAGTTTCGACGATTTCGCCGATCTGTGGTTTGTAGATGTGAGCGGCCTGCGGAATGACTGGTGGGGTGTTGAGGCCCGTGCCGATGGCGAGGTCGTCGCCGGTACCCGGGTAAGGGGCGGCTGGCAGGTTGTTGGTGAACACCGACAAGACTGAGCCGCTAAAAGACAAGCAAGCCAAGTCGTCGTGGCAATCGCCAGTGAAGTCACCCGAGGTGACGTGGAAGGGGTTCGCCCCGACGAAACTAACGATCTGGTCGCTGAAGGCGCCTTGGCCGTTATTCGTCAAGACGCGCAGGTTGAAGGCGTCGAAAGTGACTACGGCGAGGTCGGTACCCAGCGTGTTGTCGACGTTGGTCGCGACGATATCGACCGGCGTGACATCCGTCGGATAGTCTTGGCGATTGAAGTTGAAGCTCCCCGTGTTCCTAAGGACCGAGATGTCGGACGAACCGACGTTGCAAGTCGCGATGTCAATGGTGCCGTCGTTGTCGAGATCCGCGAGGACTAGCGAAAAAGGTGCGGCTCCGGTCGCGATGAAGTTGCCGGGGACCAAGGCGGTGCCGGTGTTCTCGAACAACAAGACCGCACTCGCGCCACTGGCGGTCAGGACGAGGTCATCATCTCCATCGCCGTCGAGGTCGCCGTAAGCACCGTCAGAGCAGCCTGGAATCCCGAAAATACTTCCCGCAAAAGCGAGCGTACCGCCAATGTTCGCGAGAAGAGAAGTGGCGCCGATGCTGATGTTGCACACGACGATGTCGATGTCACCATCGCCATCCGCGTCACCGGGGATAATGCGGAAAGGGTCTGTGCCACCGGAGACGATGACGGGAGCTTGAAAACTACCGGTCCCGGTGTTGACCAGGACGTAGATTTGCGCCGAGAGGTTGCAGCAGACGACGAGGTCGTCCAGGCCGTCCCCAGAAATATCCGCGGCGACGATGTCAGTCGGACCTGAGCCCACAATGCCGAAGCCGTTTGGGGTGAAGGTTCCCGTGCCGTCGTTGAAGAAATACTCAACTCGGTTGATGGATGAAAAGCAAATGGCCAGATCCAGGTCGCCATCGGCGTCCAGATCTAGCTTCGCCGTCGCCGTTGGCGTGGCGCCGATACCCACCGGCGTCTTCGCCTGGTAACTGGCTTGCCCCTCGGCGTGAGAAGGATTCATGAGCAAGGCGATGGCGAGTAAAAGCGACGTCGTCAAGACGGACCTGGTGGCGGTCTTCGTCGCGATCTTCGTGTACTGATTGTCTTTAGTCATTGCGGTCTCTCGTTCCAGCCGAACTCTCAGAATAGAGCAGCTGTCTCGTGGTGATTGGCGCATCTCCATGGCATCCCCACGCTTGGCACGATCGGCACTTTCGATGGCGGGGAGCGTATTTAGCCTACGCTTAGTTGTTGTAGCGTACCCCCCCCTTTCTACCCAACCAGCTCTAGAATCCACCACCCTAAATTCAGTGCGGGTTTTCAGCCAAACGGCCCGCAGGGACAAAAAAAAACGCGGTCGCCGAGATCCCCGGCGACCGCTGTCTTTCTTGCGAACTGGGCTAGACTTAGGCCTGTCTCTTTTTCACCGTCGTCTTTTTGAAGGACTTCAACTTGAAGCCCCGGTGCTTCGCAATGAGGGCTTCGGCCGTCTTTTTAGACAAGGCCTGGTCCTTTTTGGCGAGGATCTTGACGCTAGAGGTGTCGCCAAAGGGCATGACGACGATGACGTCTTTGACACTGGTGAAGATCTCACGGATCTTCGCGCAAGTGTCGCCTCAGCCAACGCCGTCAACGACCAGTTTGTAAACAACGGCAGGTTTGGGCTGGGTGACTTTCTCGAGGGTGCTAATCGATGAGCGTAGGGGTTTCAGCGCGGCGCTAATGGCCTCGCGGCTGGGCTTTTTATCGTCAGTAGTCTTCATCCAAGCGGTGGCCGTCGAATCGACGACGACTGTCTTCATTCCTTTGACTTTTTCCAAGGCCGCACGGACCTTGTTGGCTTTCATGGCAGCGCCTCAGCCACCGCCTCGGGTGTAGACCATCTTCCAATAGGTCACCTTGTCGGCACCCTTGCCCTTGGGCTCTTGGAATGACACGAGCTCGAAGTTTGATTTGGTCAGCGCGGCCGAAACCACCTGGCGGTCGAGGCTATAGCCGTTCTTCATGGTGATCCAGGCCTTGGCCTGGGCGCAGTCGACTTTGACTTGGCTGACGCCCTTCACCGATTTGAGAGCCGCACGGGCCTCATCGTGAAAGTTTCAGGCTAGGCCTTTCAGCGTGACAACGTAGACCTTGCCGCCGTCCAAGGACGGGGATGCTGTAAAGGCACTTCCAAGGCCCAGGGCGCCAAAGAGCGCCACCAGCCCGAATGCGAGAATTCGCATCTCAATTCCTCTCAGAGATTTGATTGAGGTTGGGGCTCCCTGCCCGCTCACCTGTCCCCTGATAACACCGTGATTGCCGAAGTGCTTCCATCTGATTCGAGAGATTTACTGCCATGGGCTGCTTGGCCCAAATACCCTAATAGATTTGTCCTAATTGGTTTACGGCAAAAGGACTCTCGTGAAAAAATCAAGAATTTTCGAAAGATGACAGGCGATTCCGTCTATGGAGCTTCTGGCCCCTGATCGCCGTTCTCGGGATGGCCCTCTGTGCGCTGCCGTTTTTTGCGAAACGACCGTGAGGGATTCTTATGGCTGCCATTTATTGCCGTATTGCAGATTCCGAATCAAAATCATGGGTTAGTGGGGGATCGACAAGTGCGTCCGCCACGAGTCTTGCCACGACGACCTTCAATGACATTGGCGCTGAGCGCCGCGTCCTGAATCGGGCCGCCTTTGGACCTAATGCTGGCAACTTGGCTCACATCCAGTCCATCGGCTGGCAGGCTTGGCTCGAAGAGCAGCTCGATTTTTCTTCGATTGACGATCGGACGAATGAAGAGGTGGTTGAAGCCGCCAATTTCAACGCTAAAGACGTAACGCGACTAGATCGTGCCTATCTGCAACGCTGCCTCGCGTCTCAGAACCAACTGCTGATGAAAATGACGGCCTTTTGGGAACGGCATTTCAACACAGATCGTCGTAAGGCTCAGAACGACAATGAGATCTTTGAGCAGGAACGTTTTCGCAAGCTGGCATTTGGACGCTTCGAAGATCTGCTCATCGGCAGTGCCACCAGCCCGGCGATGATTCGTTATCTCGACAACGCAAGCAATGTCGCCAGCGCTCCGAATGAGCACTACGCCCGCGAGGTTCTTGAGCTCCACACTTTGGGCATTGACGGTCCCTACACTGAAACAGATGTCGCCGAGCTGGCTCGCGTCTTTACTGGCTGGCGGGTGCTCAACAATCCGGGCCCGGGGCTTTACCGGCCCCAGATATTCAACTTTCGAATCGCCGCCCACGACCCTGGTCCCAAGTCGGTGATGACCTGGACCACATCCGGATTCAGCAACGAAGAGGGCGTCAACGAAGGCCTGACTTTTCTGCGCTACTTGGCGCGCCACCCCAAGACGATTGACTTCATCTCGAGAAAACTGTGCGCGTCGTTTCTTGAAGCCACTCCTCAAGAGTCCGAAATCGATCGGGTCAAAAGAACTCTGTCGAAACCAGGCGCGACGATCGCCGATGCTGTGCGCGTCCTTTTCGAGATCATCGCCAACAACCCGCGCTACGGTCGCAGCAAGAGTCTCAGCAACTTCGAGTTTGTGATTTCGATGCACCGTCGCTTGGGGCTGACCACGGCCAACCTCAACCGTATGGCCAACGAACTCGAAAACATGGGCAGCCCCTTGTGCGAGTTTCCAGCACCGACCGGGCTCCCCGACGCCGGTCCCCGTTTCGAGGCCCCCGGTGTCTTGATCGAGCGCTGGAACTTCGTGCACGATCTTGCCCGCAATTCGATCAGCAACTCGACGGTTGATTACGCGACTCTGTTGGGATCACCCGCGCCCGCGACGGTGCTGGCTCTCATTACTCACGCCGCGGATCTTCTGCTCGACGGCGACCTCGATAGTAAGTCACGAGACCAACTGCAAGTCTGGGCTAGGAAGCGTGTCGGCTCGACGCCCACGCAAGGCCAAATCGACGGCTTGGCGCCCGACCTTTTTAGCATCTTGTTGCGTTTGCCCGCAGCTCAACTCAACTAACAAGGGGCTCCACTAAGTCGATCACAGGCCGCTCGAAGCTCACTGCGTGGGACCGTCGCGTTTTTGAGATCAAGCGCCTGACGCAGATGACGACCTCGCCGAGCAACGCTTTGGTGCGGGCCCTCAAAGTGGGCGATTCCTCGCTGCGGGACGCGCTCGTCGGCAGCTGCCAGGCGCATGCGGCCCGGACGGTCTCCGACTATGATATCGATCTCACCAACGCTGACATGCTTTGTCTCATGCGGGGACTCATCGACCGTTCGTCGGCGACAGGTCCGACCGCCGTCGCGGCCAAAAACCGCCTCAGCGCCGGCAGCCGCGGTGTCTTTGACCTCGTCGAGCACTTCGCGGGTTTGGATTTGGCAACTTACGTCCCGTTCGTTCCCTATCCCAACGGCGTCCTCGGTAATCATCTGTAGACGGCGGTTGATACCTGCGCGTAGATGGCGCTTTGCGCGTATGACCGCCGCGTTTATGGTCCACGTTAACTGGGCACCGAATTATCAATTGGCGTAGAGGTAGAGGTGCGGATGAGATCGA
>JAZGFI010000125.1:0-2458 GCA_036479435.1 Planctomycetota bacterium
GCCCCCCGTTTTCCAAATGGCGCTCGGCGAGCTTTTCTTCGATGGCCTCCTGGCGTCCATCGAGCCAGTCCATGGCCGCGTAGAGCTCGTTCTCGTCGGCACCGGAGATGTCCAGCTCCGCGGGCAGTGTGCTTGTATTCCAGGAACGGGCGGTCGCCAACTTGCTCGCGGGATAAAGGATACGAGAAGCGATGAGGGCCACGACCAAGCGGCGCATGCGAGAGGAACGTGAGGCGAGGAGCTCTGGGAGGCGGAGGTTCCTTATCGTGGTGAGGACGGCCGCCACATGCCCGTGATGCAGCGAGCCGACAATCTCGAAGGTATCATCGAGAGAAGAGAATCGCTCGCCCTTGAGAGCGCGCCGAATCAGTTCGATGATGGGGTCTGGAAGCTTGGAGAGGTTGGCGAGCGTGCGCGATTTCACTTTGTCCTTCTCTCGGTAACTCTCTCGCAGAAGGATGGCAGGAGGTGAGTTTCGGTTGGGCACGCGGGCGATATACATGCGTGTGAAGCGTACATCAAAATCGTGTCTTTATTTCCGAATTTGAAAATGAGTAGCAATCGTTAACAAGCGACATGCCTACATCGCACGGGCCTCCGATCCCGGAATCGGGCCGTGACCGCGCCATAGCGGGCCCTCTGCGGCAGTTTACTTGAAATCGTCGTCTGGAACTTCAGTTTAGGCCTAGAACGCGAACCCAAGATCGAATACAAGCGATGGCAGTAGCCCGTCTCGGTAGTACCCGATACACTGTTCCACTGCTTCGCACGCCTCTCCTTGTCCTTGGACGATCATTGCGTAGCGTAGGCTCGCCGCGAACCCGATATTGAATCCGCTGTCCCACAGCCAGCGGTAGCCGGATTCAACACCTGGAGCGAGCGTCGTTGCGGTCGGAGCGATTGAGGCACTCGACGCAAAATGTTGAAGCTCGGCCGTGCCCATCGCAAAAAAACCGTTGTTGGCACGTCGAGTCCACAGGCTTCCCCCTAGTTGGACGCCGATCCTGTGGATGGGTCGGGATAGCCATAGCGGCGTGATGTACTGTCCCCGGGCGGACAACGTGAAATGGTCGCCCAAGCCTCTCATGTAGCCGATTCGAAGCCCGCCCCCGATGAGCCGAAGTGGATGAATGACTATGTTGTTTTGCTTGCGTAGCGGTGTACCATCCGGAAGGTAGCCGCGTCGACGTTCGCCATTCGAACGCTGACTACGCATGCTTCGCCTTGTGGGCTGAGTCGTGTGGCCGACCTCAGTCGCTGGGGGCGGGGCCGAAGCTGCGCGGGGGGTCGTCCGTTCCGCTTCGCTTGTCGGCAGCGTAGGTGGCGGCGTTGCCCCACCGGTTGGCGCGTCCGAGGGCTCGGGCGAAGGTGCGGTCGGGCCCACGGTGGGTTGCCCTGGCAGATGAGGCTGCGGTGCGGGTTGAGGCTGCGGTGCGGGTTGAGGTTCCTGCGGTGCGGATGGAGGCTGCGGGACGACACTGGCGGTCGCTCGCGTTCCAACACTCGCGCCAGCCCAGTTTGGTGTGGCTTGGTGAGCGGATTGCACGGGTGTCGAGGCAGGCGATTGCGCGGCCGAGTCCAGCACGAGTGTTGCGCCAAGGAGAACGAAGAATGGTTGCATGATGGCCGACGGTGCGCGGCCGTTGATGCCTTGGCAAGACACGAAGCGCAGGCAGGGCAATCGAGTTCTCGCGTGAAGCGCACCCCGTAGTGCGTCACTGGCATGAACCGCGTCGTAGAACGCGCAGTGGTGTGGAGTATGCGAATTGGGAGGTGGGGCTTGTGCCAGGGCCATCGCACCGAAATATCAATGGTTTCGGTGACTTAGCGTGCGGACTTGCGAAGTCAACGGTTCTCGGATCACCTGAGCGAGCGTGTGTGCCACGCATCTGTCCCGGACCGGAAACAAACACGCAGCCCGCACTTGGCGCGGAGTCGTTCGCTACGTATTTTGCGAACGTCCCCGACCCGCGCTCGGACCTGAAGGCTCACCCACTGGTCTCGATTCTGGTGCTGTCCTTGTGTGCCGTCATCTGCGGTGCCGATGGGCCAACCGCAATCGAGGATTTCGGGCGGGCACGCACAGCGTTCTTGGAGAAGCTGGTGCCGTTCCCGAATGGGATTCCCTCGCATGACCCGATCGGCCGGGTGCTGGCCAGGCTCAATCCAGACGAGCTCGGAGCCGCATTTACATCCTTCGCTGTGAAGCAGATGATCAGCTTGAGTTGTTCATCCCTCGCTAGCCACGCTGTACGCACAGACAAGGTCGAGACGGGAACACGCCGCGAGAAGCCCCGCCCAGCGTGTCGCCGCCGCTTTGGTTCTGTCCCTCGGCCACCCCGAGAACAGCCCCACACCCTCTTGCAAACTTTACCGCAAAGGCGCGTCGCGGAGCGTTCTTGGCCTGATCGGGTCCCGAGTTTTTCAGACACGCGCGCAATCGCACGACACCAACCAG
>JAZGFI010000126.1:0-8785 GCA_036479435.1 Planctomycetota bacterium
TTGCGGCCGTCCAACAAGATGGCGACGGATCGATTGGCCTGGGGCGCTTCGAGGGTCCAGGTATGCAGGAGATCGCTTTCGAGGTCGTCATAAGAGAAAGTCAGCTTGCCGCCGGGATACCGCCCAAGCACAAGGGATTTTCGAATCTCCAGCCCTTTCGGAGTGGCTAGGTTCTCGACGTCGAAAGTACCTGCGCCACGATTCCGCAAGACGCAGAGTCCTTCTCCCCACAGCAAACAGTCCAAATCGCCGTCGTTGTCGAAGTCGAAACTTTGACCCCCCGTCCACCGGCCGGGCCCCGTCGCCAGCATCTTCTCCTTTTCGAAGAGCGCCTGGCTGCGGGCTTTTTCGGTGTTTCCATTGATGAACAAGCTCACCCCAGGTGTACGGCCAAGACCAAGGATGTCAGGAAGACCATCGCCATTGAAGTCGGCCGCGACGGCGTGGCTGCGTTTGCTTCCAGGCAACTCAACTTGCGACCACTTCTCGTCCCGAAGGTTCATGATCACGGTTACCGCACCGTTGACTCCGGCCGCCACGAGATCGATGTCGTTGCCCGAATCAAAATCATTTGCCGCAAGGCCAAGCGACGCAGGGAGAGCCGGATGCACAAAGCCCGCCAGGGATTGGAACTCGAACTTACTGTTGCCTAAGTTCCGGAGCTGTACAAGTTCTGAACTTCCGCCCTCCTTCGAAGCCATGAAAATGACATCGAGATCGCCGTCATGATCGACATCGAGCAGACTAATCTCGCTACTTCCATGGGGGAGTTTTCTCCAGCCTTTCACGCCGAGCGTTTGCGGAACTGGGAAGGGCTGCGTGGAAGTTATGGCTGCTGCCAACGTCGCGCCCGTCGCCGAAAACTCCACAGACTCTTGAGTCCCGTTGTTGTCGAGGTCGGCAAAATCCGAAGCTACTGGCCCATGGCCAATACTCGCTGCAACGCCTCCGAACAGCGATAACCCTTCTTGGCTATGCACGAATTCAAGGGGCGACTCAGCACTCTTACTTTCATTGGCAACAAAGGGCGCGGGGCTAGGCGCCAAGAAGGAACAAAACTCGGTCTCGGGTTTCCCGTCGTCGGAACGGGACTGAAAGATCTCCGTGACCCTTTTTAGCTCCTCTTTGTTGCCAAGCTTTTGGAACACTCGCGAGAGGCGGTAGGAAGCGGGCCGGACGAGCAAATCGTACTCAAGCAGGTACTCATAATGGGTCTTGGCGATCTTGTGCTTGCCTGTCTTCTCCGCCGCCAATCCGGCCTGGTAGCGAGCTTGTTGATGCCCCGGCACACTCGCCACGACCGTCTCGAAACACTTCAGCGCTAGTGCGTAATTGTGCTTGCGCTTAGCGACGATGCCACGGAGATAGGTGAAGGCCACTGTCTGGCTTGTCGGGATCTTCGCGGCGTCGATACGCTCAATGAAGACCAGGGCCTCAGCCGTCTTCTTTTCAATTTGAACCGCACAGCGAGCACGGTCCATAAGAGCACGCAGGTCATCCGGATGTTTCAGCAACAACTGATCGAGGAGGCGAGAGGCCTCCAAGTAGCCTTCTTCGCTTTCCCGTTGACCGTGCAGTCGAGCCCGGTTGCGCAAGGCAAACGAGCTGAGTGGCCCTGGCTCTTTCACCATTGCTGGCGGCTTTTCATTCGAATCGCCGCAGGCCGGGAGCGCCAAGGCGAAAAGGGTCAGTGCAAGCCCGAACTGTGCGCGCATCGAAGAGACTCCAAGATCATTAAGGCCCGAGGCCTTTACAGATCGTCGAGCGACACCACGCCGCGGATGATCCGCCTAATACGACCGTTAGGCTCGATGATGATAGTCGTCGGCAAAGACGTTTCTGAAGCGCCGAAAAGACGATTCAAGCTCTCTTCGTCCAAGCTGCCGTGAGCGAGACTTGGGGCCAGTTTGCCGAGGATCTTGGCGACCTGGGCCGGGTTCTTCGTTCCGTCCATGTCGACGAGACGAATCCGGTACTTCTTGGTGGCCGCCAGCTTCTCCAGTTCGGGGAGCTCGCGGAGGCAAGGGGCACAGGTCGTCGACCAAAAATTAAGCAGGGTCGGGAGTTTGTTCCTCGTCGCGAAGGCCTCGCTTTTGCCCGCGGCATCCACGAATACCAGTTTCGCTAGAACTCGCCCGACGGCCATGCCCGTGCCGTGGGACAGCTCGCCCGATAGCGTGAAGGATCGCTTGGCGATAGCTTCGGGTTTCCCTGATCCCTCAACCAGCAAGTAGCGCCCCGTCCAAGCCTTGTTGCCAGGAGATTCTGACCGGACTTGAAACTCCTCGGCCCCACCGCCGGGCCAAAGCACCGTGACCGTTTTTGCGTCGCCATTTTTGACGCCAAAGATCAGTTCATTGCTGTGTTGGGATTCAAATCCCGATCCGCAGCTTAAAACTCGAGTCTGAGTCTTTCCATCTTTCAACGTGACCGTAGCCCCGATGGCGTCGGGGTGACCCGTTGTGGCGCGCAAGCGCAGCTTGATCACGAAGCGATCGGCAGAGTTCAGGTTGTTGCGATAAAGTAGATGAGTGCGTCTTTGAATCGAGTTGACGAATAGATCCACATCGCCGTCGCCATCGAAATCAGAGGCGCAGGCGGCGCGACAGTCCATCTCCGAGTCGGCGCCACTCACATCCGACAGATCGCAGAACCCGCCCTTTCCGTCCCCGACGAAAAATTTGTTGCGTTCGAAGCCACTGAAGGAAAGGCCATCTTGGAAGATGAGCCCCATGTGGTTTTGCTTGTACTTGTCACTGCCTACGGTTTCTTCTTTGATGCAGGCTTTGTCGGTGATGCCTTGCGTGGTTTTGGCGGTATCGGTCATTGAAGACGCCACAACGTGACGCCAGTAGACACTTCACGTGTCTTTTAGGGAGTCACCGGAGATGAACCCGTTCGCGACGTAGACATCGTCGTTGCCATCCAAGTCGGCATCAAAAACGACCGGGCTCCATGCCCAGGAAGCGCCGCGCCCACCCTTGGCGCTGGGGTTCGGCCTGAAAGTCTCGCCATCAAAAATGAAGATGCTGTTACCGGCCGCGAGTTTGTAGAGCGTCTTTTGGACCCCCTGCGCCACTTCTTTTTTGGCGAGTCGGCTCAGGATGCGTTTGCCTGCAGAAGACGACATGTTCGAGACGTAGAGATCGAGTTTCCCGTCGCCGTTGAAATCGCCCCAGGAAGCGCCCATTCCGTTGCCGCAGTCCAAAACACCTAGTTCCTTCGCGCGGTCAACAAAATGGCCAGTCCCGTCATTGACGAACAAGGCGTTCTCGCCGTAGTCGTTGACGGAGTAGAGATCCAAGTCACCGTCGCGGTCGAAATCAGCGGCGGCGGCGGCGAAGGTCCAATGGCTGCCCACAATGCCTCGGCTCGCCGCTTCATCCACCAAACTCTTGCCGGCTTTGTTCATCAGCAAGAAGTTCTTGGAGCCATTGGTCGCCGCGAACCATGAATCGGGATAGGCAGCATCGAGCCGCTCGTAGTTACAGACGTAAACGTCCAACCAACCGTCTTGGTCGAAGTCGCCCGCAATGGCGGAAAACGCGGGTCCGCGAAAAGCGTCCAGACCGACTTCGCTCGTGATATCCGTGAACTTTTTCTTGTCGTTGCGAAACAGACGCAAGTTTCCGCCCGAAGGCACGCCGTCATCTTCCCAGCCGACGAAGGCCATGAAGAGATCCTGGTCACCGTCGCGGTCGAAATCGAAAAACAGACTCGATGTCGGGCCAGCCGGCTTCGACAGCTGGAACGTCTCCGCCACTTCGCGAAAGGTGCCGTCACCTTGGTTTCGATAGAGGTAGTTTCTTTTGAAACCGGAACTAAAGATGTCGTCCAAGCCGTCCCCGTCGAAATCACTGACGCTAGAACCTCGCCAGTAGAACTTGTCGTTGCCGCCCGTTCCGACGCGAGGCCCCTCAATCGCGATGCCAGCGGCATCGGCGACATCGGTGAAAAACGCATTCGCAGCCTGTTGGTCGCGGGTGCGCTTCACTTTGAAGCCCGTGAGGAGCCAACCTTCCGCGCCGAGCGAAACCGCCGCGTCGGCCCAAACGTAGAGCGAGCGCTGGCCACCGCCCACTGTCGTGCCAATGATCGAGGCCGTCATCCTCAACAGCGCTCGATCGTTCTTGGCGTTAAACTCGGCGCCTCGCGTCTTGAAGAAGACGAAATCGATCGTGCTGAAGTCCGCGAGTGTTTCATCGAGTGACCTCAAGAACGCGGCGCGATCGAGCAAGGGCGCGTCAAAAGCAGTTTCCTTGAGACTTTCAATGACTCCCAATGGTAACTGCTTGGTCTTCGTCGCCGTGCCACTATTGATCTCGGTTCCCACGAAAGCCTCGGCGACATAGTCAGCCGCGCTGCTGAGATCGCGTTCTTTGAGGCGATACGAAAACTCGATGAGACGGTTGGCAACCGTCTCAGTCAGTTCTTCGACTTCGTCCATCTTTGGATTCGCATCACTGATTGGCGAGAAGGCCGAAGATGGGGAGCCGCTGTTTTGCTTCGGACTGGACTCATCTTTACCGCAGGCCGGCAAGATGGTCAGAACGAGCATGAACAGGCACGAAACTCCGACGAAGGGGGCGCATGTTTTTGAGGGCATGGTCGGCAATCCAAAGTCCTTGTCGCCGCCATCGTAACGATAATCAGGGCTATAACCTGCGGTGGAAAGTCGCAATCGCAGCTACACCCCGGTCAAAGTCGCAAGCTTGACTCTTCACTTTGCGGGCTTCACCGCCGGGATAATCCACTTCTCGGCGAATGACTGGGGGCTTAGTTCTTTCTCTTTGGGCGACGTTTTGGTGTCAGAAACCACCACGACAACGATGTCGAGATCTGGGATTACGTAAACATGCTGATCGCCGTAGCCCCAGGCGAGCGCGACGTCGTGGCCCTTGGCTCGAAACGTCCACCAAAGGTAGCCGTAGCCATAGCCCCCACCGACGTCTTTTTGGGTCTTTAGGGACTTCTCGAACCAAGCCTTCGGCACCAGCTGCCGCTTCTTCCACTTTCCCTTTTTCAGCGCGAGGAGCCCGAAGCGAGCGAGCTCGCGCGGCGTCAGGTAAAGATTGCAGCCGCCGGAATCGTAGCCATTCGGGTCGGGGTGGCCCCAGTGTTCGACTGTGATCTTAAGCGGATCTAGCAGGCGTTTGGCGGCAAAGGTGTGAGTCGGCATTCCACTCGCCTCCGTCAGGACGGCCGAAAGAACGTGAGTCGCGCCGGTGCTGTAGTTGAAGTGCGCACCGGGCACATGCTGAGACGGTCGGTTTAGAATGGCGCGAACCCAGTCTGTTTTTCTTTCGATCTCGTACTCAGTTTTGTCTTCCTTCCAAAAAAGACCCGTGGTCATCGTCAACAGGTGATCGATTCTAAGGCTGCGTCTAGGATCGGGGGCTTTCGGCATGCGCGCTCCCAAAAAGTCTGCGACCTTTGCCGTCTCTGCGCTCAACTTGCCCTCACTAATGGCGATGCCTACCAGAGCGCCAAGGATGCTCTTGGAAACGGAGTGGACGTTTCGACTCTCGTTGGCGGCAGCGCCGTGAAAGTACTTCTCGTAAACAAGTTTGTCTCGACGGACCACCAAAAATGCGCGAGCGCGCGGCCGCGACTGCAAGAACTCAGCTGCACTTTTCAGACTTGCCATCGTCATGCCGACTTTGGCGGGCGTACTGGTTTTCCAGCCATCGGGGCTGCGACGAGTATCGCGATAAACGGGATTCCGTTCATAGAACGATTTTTTAGGCGCGGGCTTTTCTACTTGGTCTTGGACCAAGGACTCGCCACGAGAAATGGCGTCGGAGGACAGGAAAGCGAAAACCAGAGCGAGTACCGAAGCCGTAGACGAGGCGATCAGGATTGCTTTCATGTCTTTTCTTCCAATCAGGCCAAGCTCTTCGGGCTTCTCAGAATATGATTCCTGCGGCCGAGAATCGACCTTCAGTATCCGGAACTTTGAAAAAGAGAGCGTCATGGCAACAAATGGACTGACTTGGATGGCGCTTGCGATTGCTTTGGCCGGCATAGGTACCGGCCTGATGGCTATCTTGGGATCGCCGGACGACGTCGATACGGTCGCCAGCAATATCGATGCAGCGGCTCTCAATCGCCGACTCGATGCCATGGATGATCGCTTCGATGAGTTAGACAGCTCTCTCAAGAGACTGCGAGCCATGAGGCAACTAAGACCCATGCACCAACTCCCGTCCACCTCCACCCCAGCAACAGTCTCAAGCGGCGGCGACCGCAGTGATCAAGTCACTGCGCGCGAAGAGCGGCTCATGACAGTCTTAGATCGCTTTGACCGCTACGAGAAACACCTCAAAAAAAGCGCGATCGACTGCGGGCACTGGCGCTCGACAAGAACCAAGGGGCCCGAGAACGCCGGGCGGCGATTGAAGAAATGCGCGAGCTCGCCTTCGGATTCGGTGAACTCGACGACGCCGTTCTCAAATCTATTTTTGATGGCATGGCCGACATCCCCAGCGGACGCGACCGCGGTCAGATCCTCAAAGGCCTCATCGGCATTACGAACCCCATGATGGTCGACCCCCTCATCAAGATCGCCCTCTACGACCCCGAAGACGACGCACGAGAAGAAGCCGTCGATGCCTTGGCGACCTTTCTCCAGATGCCTCGTGTTCGCCAAACCTTGGAACAAGTAGCGCAGCATGACACGCACAGAAAAGTAAAAAGGCACGCCCGCCAGGCCTTATCCCGAAGCAATTGAACATCGTTCGAAGGCCGACAAATAGTTCGCGTCAGTAGCGACTCGATTGTGGAAGCCAGTTCACGAATTCCAAACACCAAGGACGTCCCTGCACTCTGGTAGATTGCGGAGCTTCCTGCAACAGTCTTGCAGCTGCGACTCTTGGATTCGCCAGAGTTACCCACTCCTATCACCCAACCGTGAGAAACTGGAGAAGCGCAAATTGAGTTCGAAGAAGTTTCCCACCATCAGCCTGTATTCTGGGGCAGGTGGTCTCGACTACGGCTTAGAGGCGGCGGGATTTGAGACGCGAGTCGCGATCGAGATGGACAAAGACGCCTGCAAGACTCTTCGCGCGAATCGCCCCTCCTGGCAAGTCCTTGAGGATCGAATCGAAGAAGTGTCAAGCTCAGTCCTCCTTGAAGCAGCCGGGTTGAAGCGCGGCGAAGCGGCGCTACTCGTCGGAGGCCCGCCGTGTCAGCCTTTTTCGAAAAGTGGTTACTGGAGTCAGGGCGACACCAAGCGGCTTGATGATCCTCGCGCAAAGACCCTCGATCAGTACATGAGAGTCGTCGGCGACACACTGCCGCAAGTGATGCTACTCGAAAATGTTGCCGGTCTTTCTTTCAGTGGAAAGGACGAGGGCATCCAGCTCCTTTTTCGGAACCTTGAGCAAATTAATCGGAAGCACGGCACGAAGTACACGCCGAATTGCAAGATCTTGCGCTTGGTCGAATACGGAATCCCGCAGCTCCGTGAGCGATTCTTCATGATCGCCGACAAAGATGGGCGGCAATTCGACTTCCCGCTCCCAACACACCGCCATCCAAACCAGCCAGTAGACAACGAAGCGCTATTCGACTCCAACCTCAAAAACCCCACGACCGCCTGGGACGCGATTGGGCATTTAGATCCACCGCCCAGTGAAGAGAGCCTTCATGTCTACGGCAAGTGGGCCGACCTGCTTCCGAGCATTCCCGAGGGGGAAAACTACCTGTGGCATACGCCGCGTAAAGGAGGCGTTCCTCTTTTCGGGTGGCGCACGAGGTATTGGGGATTCCTACTCAAGTTGGCCAAGCGCAAGCCCTCTTGGACTATCCAAGCGCAGCCGGGCAGCTCGATAGGCCCATTTCACTGGAAGAACCGCAGACTGTCGACAAGCGAAATGCTCGCCCTCATGACTTTTCCCGACGTTACGATTGTCGGTGGTAGAACGGCTATTCAACGTCAACTGGGAAACGCCGTACCAAGCCTCATGACCGAGATTCTTGGGCGAGAGATCTTACGTCAGTTCTTCGGGCTGAGACGCAGAAAGCCGTATGTTCTCGATCTGCAAGCCGCGCAGTCAACGCCACGAGCTGAACGGCTGAAGCGAGTAGAAGAAAAGTTCCTGCACTTGATCGGGGATCATGCCGATCACCCTGGGACGGGGTTGGGCCCAATGGCAATGGCTCGCGGGCGATAACTCGCTACCCTATCGGCTGAGGTCTACCAGGCTTTCAATAGCAGCTCGGTTCGCGCCGAGGCTCTCAGCCCGCCTGACGACAGCTCTAAAACAATGGCCTTCAAAGCCTCCGACGTCACAGGCCGACTGCAGTTTCATCGCGAAGAAAAAAGCCATCAGGTCCGAAAAGAAGGACACTTCGGCGCCATGTAAATTCGCCCAGATTGCGGCTTCATCTAATTCTCCTATCGACTGAGATCGAGAGAGCATGAGGAATGCGAACTTCCGCACAGCCGCATGGCTTTGCAGGGTTTTTTCCAAGCTCGCCATGACGTCATGATTCCGCACACTTTTGTCTCGCACCTCAATGGCAAGGGTAGTCCCACCCTCAAGCGCAACCGCGATGTCTAGCGGTGAACGACGGTCTGGATCATTGATCCCACCGACCTCCACGTTCATCTTTCCAAAGGCCGCGTCGCAGATGCCGGCGGCCACGGCCTGAGCACGTTGTCAGCAGCCAACTTAGTCGAGGGCAATTCGGCGATTTATCGCCACGCTCTTTGAGGCTCGTTGGATTCTGAGCCTCAAAGAGCGTGGTGGTCGGCATCCGAGCCATGCCTTTGAAAACCTCG
>JAZGFI010000127.1:0-6829 GCA_036479435.1 Planctomycetota bacterium
CGACCCTGATGAACGACGTCTGTGTGCTGGTGATGAGTGAATTCGGCCGAGCTGCCGATGAAAATGGACCATTGGGTACCGCCGACGCAAAAGGCGGCGTCGCCTTTTGCGTCGGCGGAGCCGTGCAGGGCATCTGGCCGGGCGTCGGTCCCATAGATCTCGAAAACGGTAGCTTCTTGCCACCGGTCAACGACTATCGCGATGTGATCATGGAGGTCTTGATCGGGCACCTCGGAATTTCCGTGGCCGACGCAGAAGCAACCTTCGATGGATTTACGCACACGCCCTTGGGACTTTTCTAACCCAGTCAGTGCGAGCGAGGCGGGCGCTAGTTTTCGGTAGCAAGTGCCCGCTTTTCGCGTTCGGCTAGCACCGCCAGTCCCGGCTCGTAGCGCGCATCAAACCGGGCCAGCGCCGAGACCCCCCAATGAGATCGTCGCCACAGTCGCACGTGCGCCTCCAAAGCGGCGTCGATGTCGGCATTGCTCGGCGCGCGATCGTAGGGGAAGGGCAGCCCGCGGGAACCGTAGTGGCACCACAGGCCAATGGTGCTTGTCGTGTGCCAACCGGAGACTCCAAAGCGCAGAAAAGACTCGCGATCGAGCCCGCTTTTTCCGTTGGCACCTCTCAAGCAAAAATCGGCCAGGCCTTCGACAAAGGGGCAGCGCATCCCCGCGTTTGTGTAAGGGCGGTCGCTCGCGTTCAGATACAACAAGCCATCGTTGCCGACTGCGGCTCGGGCGGCCACCATCTGCGCCCTCGCTTCGCGAATATCTAAGGCTAGACCATCGAGATAAAAACCATCCGCACCATACTCCACCACGATGCGCTTCATCTCTTCCGCCAGATTGGGTGCGCGTGAATAGCGGGGGCTGATGTAGAGCACAAAGGGCCGTCCCGACTGCTTGACGCCGTCTTTGACGCGCTCGAACTCTTCTTTTAGCTCAGGCTCATGGAAAGCCGTCATCCAGGAACTGCGTCGCCAAGGTCGGGCTTTGGCCTGGAGCCGCTCGCCAAGACTAAGCCCGCGCCAAAAGTAGGCGTGCCAGGCAAAGAGCTCGGCGTGGGCGAGGCATTCTTTGAGCCGCTCGTTGTTGGGATAGGCGGCCCGCGGAAAAGGCCGCGGTTGGCCCTCGTGAGCGATTCTCCATCCCAAAAACCGCGGATCGGGCCGCTTGCTGGGCAAGGCTTGAACAAAAAGCTCTTCACCTTCGACCAAATCAAAAACGAGATCTCTATCTAGGCCTTTGGCATCGCGACGCATTGAGGCGGAGGATGGCCAAACGCCAAAACCGCCGTTCGCATCGAGGCGTATCTCGGCGCCGCGTTCTTGAGCCACGAACTTAGTTTCGGTCTTCGTGGTGGCGACCACGCGGAGGCTGACGGGGCGAGAATCCGTGGTTTGCAAACGCAGCAAGCCGTCGTCATCGAGTGAAAACTTAAGGTCTCCACGCTCAGGGGTCGCGGAGAGCGTCGCCTCCGATGTGATCTCGACCCGGGCGAGCGGACGCTGCACTGGCCAAAGCTGGCTGAGGACCGCCTCGGCGCCGTCAACATCCCAGCACGCGCTGGGCTTAGGAACTTGCATCAACGAGACGGGCCGCTTCGCCCTCTTCCTCGGGATCTGCAATCAAGGGCAGCTCGGCGATGTCGTGCTCGTGGATGGAGATCTTCGGACTGAGACTTTTGGCGGCCTCCACGACACTTTGGTGATGAGTGAAGACGATCACCTGCGTCTTTTCGGCCAGCTCCGCCAAGACCTCAAGCGCCGCTGCGGTGCGCCTATCGTCAAAGCTCGCGAACAAGTCGTCCGCAACGAAGGGCATTGGCTCTCCGCTCTCAAGGAGCTGCTCGAGGCTCGCCAAACGAAGCGCGAAGTAAAGCTGGTCTTCGGTGCCCGCACTAAGGCCGTTGATACCGACGATCGCGCCGCTGGCCGTGCGCGCGACCATGATCTTTTTCCCCTTTTCATCCTCATCGGAATCCAAGCGGCTGTACTCGCCGACGGTGAGCCGCGCGAAAACTTCGCTGGCGCGTTTTAGAAGCGGACCTTGGTGTTCGGCGCGGAATCTTTCGACTTCTTCGTTCAAAAGGCGCTCGGCGAGGTAGGCGCGGAGATAGCGTTTCGAATAGGTGATGAGTTCAGATCGAATCTCCTCGCGCTCGGCGGCGAGCTGCGCGGCGCGACTGTCTCCTTCACCTTCGAGCGCGGCGCGAGCGTGGCCGAGTTCTTGCTCTGCCGCCTGAAGGAGCCCGTCAGCCTCATCGCAGCGATCTTTCAATTGCAGATGCTCAACTCGCGGATTGAGGGCCGCGTACTTTTCGGCCTCGACTTCGAGCTCGGCGCGGGACTTACCCATCGATAGTTCGTCAAAATTGCGCTTTTCTTCGTCGCGTTTCTCCTCCAACTCACGCAGTACTCGCGAAGCGGCCAAGTGCATCGGCAACTCACTCGCCACCATTCCTGCAAAGGCGGCCGGAAGCGACTTGAGCTTCTCGTTGAGCTTAGTTTCGAGTCGTTTGGCGCTGACGGTCGCGTTCTCTTCGGTCTTCAGGGAGCTCTTTAGCTGCGCGCTGAGAGATTGGTGTCGGCTGTGCTGGTCTCGGGCTTCGTCGAGTCGCGCCTTGGCAAGGTCCACGATGACGGCGGGATCGGATTCCACAAGGGCCAAGCGCTCGGCGAGCGACCGTGCGTTTGCGGCGTAGTCTTGCACGCTGGCAGTTAGGTGCTGTTGCCTTTTGTCGAGGGGAGCCTGCCGACGTCGAGCCTGGTGAAGTTCGCTGAGAGACTCGGTTGTTTTCCGCGCGCTTTGTTCGCTGGACTCGACCGACATTCCAAGGTCAGCTAAAAGTTGGCGCCACTTAGATTCGGCCTCGTCGCGCTCGACGGTCGCGGTCTTGAGTTTTGCTTCTTCAACCCGCAAGTCGTGCGTGCTGGTGTCCGCGATCTCGCGCCGATGCGTCAACTCGGCGTCGAGCGCCAAATCGAGTTGTTGGCGGCTGTTGATCCAAGCGGACAGGATCGCAGGTGAGGCGGGTTGGAGGGGATGGTTGCCGTAGCATTCCGTCCAGGCGGATTCGACCAACCGGCGGTCCTTTGATAATGAGCTGATTGAATCTTGAGCCGCTCGGGACTCACTCTCGAGGCTGAGAAGTTTGCGCTCGAGTTGATTGCGTTCGAGGGCGTTCGCTTGGTCTTGGTGTCGCGCATCGGCCAGATCGTCGGCGTCTTTGATGTTGTCTTCCAGCTCTCCGCAAACGTCGGACGCTTCCGCCTTCAGAGGTGCCTGCCCTTGGAGGAGCCGGTCTCTGAGCGCGCGCCAGTTGGCGTCGCGTTGTTCGCGGCTGGCTTCAATGAGGCTGGTCGGGTCGGCTCCGGGCTTGATGAGCCGGGGCGGTGCCGGCAGTTCATCGAGCGTTCCTTGATATTGGCGCCGTTCGTCCTCACGGCGTTCTGTGTCGGCGTTGAGCTTCTCGGCACGCCGGTCGAGGGCCGAAAACGCGTCTTCATGATCGCGAAGGATCTGTTCGAGAGGCAAGGTTGCATCGAGCCATTCATCGAGGACTCCGCGGCCCGAAACCGTGGCTTCAAGGAGGGCCTTGTAGCGCGGATTGGCGCTCAAGATGGCTTCGCGGGGCTCATCCAAGGCGGCAGCGGCAGCCGTCTGTTCTTGGGCCGCGATGGATTGTGCCTCGTGCCGTTCACGCCACAAAACTTGGGTTTGACGGCGTTGGTCGCTCCGCTCATCAAAAGCCTCGGCGAGTTGAACCAGAGCGTCGAGGGCTTGTTCTTGGGCTTGTTCGGAGGTCCAGCCCAAATTCTCAGCCGCGCGTTCGAAGAGGCCCCGGCACTCGCTGAGCTTAAGGTCGATGGCTTTGAGCTCTTCGTTCTCACGGCCGAAGCCCTTCAGGTTCAAGCGCAGAGACTCGATGGTATCCCGCTCGGCCAAGCAGCCTTTATTGACTTCCTGATTCTCTAATCTGATCTTGTGGTCACGGGAGTTCTTGGCCGCGTTCTCGGATTCCAGGCGCCGGGCGGTCCATTCTTCGTAAAGAGCGTTCAGAGAGTTTTCGGTATCGCAATCGAAGTGATGGTCTCTACTTGATTCGGCAATCTGCTTGTCGAGCGCAGCCATCGCATCGAGCGAACGCCCACAATTCGCGAGACGAAGCATGTTGTCGCGGTCTTTTACGAGCGTATCCCGACGCGAACGCAGAACGTGTACGTTGCCTTTGGACTCCTCCAGCTTGCGAAGATGCTGGTCGTACTGGATCTTCGTCAGCAGGCTTTTTTTTAGTTGGCTCTGGGTTTCGTCGTCGTCGCGGAGGAGTCGGTTGATCTTCGCATTCTTTTTGCGATCGCCGTAGAGGCTTTGGATGTCTTTTTGGAGGTGAGCGCGCAAGTTGGCGAGGCGATTCCCGCCGAGACCCGCGGCAAACAGAGCCTCGCCGAGGTCGCCCTTCCCTTCGACCAGCTTGCGGCCACCTTCGAGGAGCGAGGCGTGATCGAGAGCGTAGCGAATCTTGAAATCGTCCAGGCTCGTGCCGTCGGTGAAGGGGAACAAGGATTCGTTGGCGATGGGGCTATCGTCATCCCAGTCATAGAGCGGCTGACTGCTGCGATTGCGGCGTACGAATCTTAGGTCTTTGCCGTTGGCGAGTTCCAAGTGAGCTCGCACTCGCAAGTCAGATTTCTTGAAGCGGTGAGTGTCGCGGCTGTCTTTGTAGCCGTACAAAAGGGCGTGAATCGCGCGCAGACAAGTGCTCTTTCCCGCGCCGTTTTCGCCATAGATCAAATGCAGGCCGCCAGCGTTGTCTTCGTCGGTCTCGGGGCTGAGGTCCAAGCGGCGCCGAACAAAATGGCCGAAGGCCAAAAGATCGAGCGTTCGAATCTTCATTCTTCGGCCGCCTCACTAAGGTCATCGTCGCCAACGGATTCTTTGGTCAACAGCACCTCCAAAAAGTCCTTGGCTTCATCGTAGGATTCCCGCAGGTGATCGAAATCTGTGGGGTCGATTTCTGAGCGCACGCCTGATTTATCGAGCCGCTTGGCTAAGGTGGCGAGTTCGCTCGCCCGCCGCTTCAGTGATTCATCGCTGACAACACGGCCCTTGATGATCTTGGCCAACTCGGCGAGTGAGCCTTCGCCCTTCGCATCGCGCGACAGCTCGGTTTGGATCTGGATTTTCTCGAGCCACAACGTTCCGTCTCCGACTTCGGAGGCCAAGCTTCGAAGGTCCAACTCTAAACGTTCGGTCTCCAGCAAGAGATCGCTGTGGAGGATCGTTTGTCCTTCCAAAATAAGGCGTGCCGCGACAGGTCGATCCTCCGCATCCTCGACTACCTTGGCGAGTTGGCTGCGAACAAGATCGAGCATCGCCTCTTCGCTGTCGATGCCCCTGAGATCAACGTTGAGAACTTCCCATCGCAGAACGTCCAACTCCAAGGCCTCGACGGCGGTCACCTTGTTGTCCTCCACAGTAACCAGCGTCGCGCCTTTCGGGCCGGTCTCGCGAGCGTGTCTTCCCTGCAGGTTGCCGGGGAAGACGATCCAGGGATCTTCACTCACCACTTTGCGCGTGTGGATGTGGCCCAGCGCCCAATAGTCGTAGCCTTTGCCCTTTAGATCTTCGAGATTGCAAGGCGCGTAGTTGGCGTGCCCGGAGTTCTCGCTACCCAGCGCAGTGTGAAGAACACCGATATTGAAGTGGTCTTCGACCGCTTTGCCGTACTTCGGCACTAGGTTCGTCGTGGTCGCGGCCTCCAAGTAGCTGCAACCGTGCAAGGTGACCTTGAGTTCAGGCCAGCCAAAGGAGCTGCCCTTGCCCGTCTTGAACTTGAAGACATTGTCGGGTGTGTTGAGGTTTTTGGTGAGTCGACTCTCGGCGTCGTGATTGCCCCGCAGGCTATAGACACGAATGTCGCGGGCTCGCAACCTTTGCATCCGGTCGACGAAGAACTTGCCCGTGTTGTAGTCCTTCCACTCGCCATCAAACAGATCGCCAGCCAAGATGACGAAGGCCACCTCTTTTTCGATGGCCGTTTCGATCAGCCGATCAAAGGCGTGTCGGCTCGCCTGGCGAAGAATCTCGGTGGGAGCGTCCTCGTATCGATTGAGCCCCACCAAAGGGCTGTCGAGGTGAATGTCAGCGGCGTGCAGAAAGCGAAACACAATGGGCTCCAGGTAAGAACTTTAGACTTTGAGCGAGCCCCGTATGATGGGCCCCGCGGGGGACCGAGCGAGAACTATGCCCGGGACCGCGGCCAAGGTCATCCAGACAAGAGGTTTAGCCATGAGTCAGCCTAAAGCATTGGTTTTGATCGCCGCGGGATTCGAGGAGATCGAGGCGGTCACCATCATCGACGTTCTGCGCCGAGCCAAAGTCGACGTCTTCGTGGCCGGACTGGAATCGGGGCTGATCGAAGGCGCGCACGGGATCACCTTGCAAGTCGACGGCTCGCTTGAGTCGCTGCCCTACGATCGCGCCCACATCGACCTCGTCGTCTTGCCCGGCGGCATGCCCGGGGCACAAACCCTGCACGACGACCCCCGCGTCGCCGACCTCCTCCGTGCGGTAGCAGGCAAGGGCGCCTATGTGGCCGCCATCTGCGCCGCCCCCATCGCCCTCGTTCCCGCCGGCCTCGCCGAAGGCCGATCCCTAACCTGCTACCCCGGCTTCGAAGCTCGCCTCCCCGGCGCCAAAGTCCGCGAAGACCGCGTCGTCATCGACGATCACCTCATCACCAGCCGAGGCCCCGGCACCGCCCTCGAGTTCTCACTAAGCTTGGTGAGCCTGTTGTGCAGCCCCGATCTCGCCAACGAGCTGAG
>JAZGFI010000128.1:0-4787 GCA_036479435.1 Planctomycetota bacterium
GCGTCACTCGATCGTTAGATCACGATACGCCAGCGAAGTCGATCCCTCATTTTTTTTTCAAAACGCGTGGTTCGCGAACCGAAAAAGCGCAGTTCGCATCGAGAATATTGGAGGCTGAACGGTTACCATCCGATGCCCGAGGCCCTCGTCGCGGCTGTGGCACACGGACTGTTTCACGAGGGAAAGCCAGAAGAAATCAAGCACCCATCCGAACAGCTCGCGGAGATGCTTCGCCGCGCTGGAAAACTCAATCTCAAGTTCGGAGACGCCGAGGTCGAGTTGGCCGGCAAGGACATCCGCGCTCTCGACAAAGCGGCCAAGAAGTAGAGTACGCGCCTGGGTTCCGCGTTACCCGCCTCCCCCGTACCGCACCCGCCACAGGTGGGCATCCCCAACGCCCCGCTTGGCGAGCGCGACCTCGGTGATCTCGGCGTCGCCGGCGAATGTCCGTGCGCCCGTGATCGCGGCCTGGGCCGTCCGGGCGATGAGCGTGATCTCCTCCGGCTGGATGGTGTCGGCTCGCTTGCAGCGAGCGGGCTTCGGGGCGGCGGTGGTGGCTTCGGGTGGGGAGTTCTCCTTCAACATCTGACCGTTCTCCTTGGTGTTTGGGTTCAACCGATTGCGTCTTCGGACTCCGAGGGGAAGGGTGACTGGCCATCGAGCGCATCAACGGCATCGCGGTGAATAACCGGGGCGAGATGGCTGTACCGCGTCGTCATCTCGATGGTCGCGTGGCCGAGTAGAGCTCCTGAACGACCTTCAAGGACTTGCCTCGCATCACGAGGTGGCTCGAGAAACTGTGCCTCAAGCAGTGCCAGCCGATGCGGCGGAGCCCTGCCCGCTTGCACGCCCTCCACAGCGGGTGCTACACATCCCCTTCGTGAGTAGCGCCCGCACGTAAGCGGCATGAACGGTGTCGGAGAACGCGCAGGGGTGTAAAGTGCGCGAATCTGGAGGTCGGCCTTGTGACGCGTACCCGTGAGCGGCAACGACCAGTCGGTGAGGCTGTGGGACCTACAATCCGCAAGCACGCCCAACGCTCGCGTGCTCGCCGGGCACGATGACTGGGTCCACGCGCTCGCTGTCTCCGACAGCCGCTGGCTAGCGAGTGCAAGCCAAGACCTCACGGCCCGCCTGTGGGACCTGTCGGCCCCTGATCCCAACGCCACCGCCCGGCCACTTCAGGGACACAAAGCATCGGTGTGTTGCGTGGCCTTCAGCGCGGAGCTTGGAGTCGTGGTAGTAGCCGCACGACATGGGTGACGGACAGTCAACACAGAATCAGCTAGGCGATGCGGACAGCCTCCGTATCTTCACGACCGATCTCAACGGTCGGCTGATCACGCTTCAGGTCAACCCCGACGATGCAGAGCAGCTGTTTCAGCACGGCGTAGGATACGACGGGATCTCGGTTCCGGGGCATGCACGCGTGGACGACTCGGACAAGCTGCTCATTCCGCTCGCCGAGGATAGGCGGGACAAACGGAGTGCGCGATCTCCAGCTTTACAGTTCGGACGTTATCGGCCTGCGAGACCCTCTACGAATGAGCGCCCCGCCCCGCCAGCGTTCATGGGACCATGCACGCGGTTCGACTAGCGACCATCAGCACGAGGTTCATTTTTCAAACGGATTCCTCAAGAGCGGCAACTAGTAGAAGTGATGGACTTCAAACAGACCCTGCCACTCGCGCGTGTCGAATCTATTGTTCCCCCCTTGGCTCATGCAACTGAGATCGTCATCGCCCGGGACACCACCCTCTGAACTGCCAATTCGGACGACTCACGTATTCCATGCGACACCCGTGTGGACGAATAGTAAACCCAGATATTGAGAAAAGAGTAGGAATATGGAATCCAAAGAACTAGCCAGGGTACTGGCACTGTGTGTAGTCACGTCGATGGGCATGGCCGCTTGCGACGGAGAAGTCGAGATTCTTGATGATGAGGAGAAACTTGTCGACGAAGGTGACGAGTCGGATGAGTTCCGAGCGGGTGTGCTCGGTGCCGAAGGAATCTCGGAAAGCGAGATTCAGGTTCAATGGGACCCGGATGGCTCGAGCTACAGCAACTTCAAGTTCTACCGCATTCAGTATCGAAAGGTAGGGAACCCCATCTGGGGAAATGGGCCGAAATTCTCCGACGTCAATGAAGACGTTGGTGAGGTTGGTGGGCTTCAGTGTGACACCGACTACAAGATTCGAGTAAAGACCCGATATGGCGCGTTCAACTTCCAAGTTGGTCCTGCGGTAACAGGAAGCACGCATGAGTGTCCATACACGGATTCGTTCTCTTCATTCAACTTCCCAGATCGTCGCATTCGGCACCAGGGGTTTCGTGGAAAAATCACACCGATCGTGACCCAGCTCGACATTGACGACTCGACATTCTGGGTCGAACAAGGTTTGGCCGACCCCGAATGTCAGTCCTTTCGTTCGTCCAATTTCCCCGGTCGATACCTGCGCCACAGGAACTACAAGATCTACCTGGATCCAGAGGAGTCGAGCTCAGTGTTCAGACAGGACGCGACGTTTTGCCTTCGACCGGGCCGGGCGGATGCGAGTATGACTTCGTTCGAGTCCCTGAACTACCCCGACTACTACATCCGTCATATCGGCTTCAAGTTGTACATCTCAGACAGCACCAGTGAAGGGGCGAAGGCCGACTCGACGTTTAACAGCGTCAACTGATCCGCGACACGAGGCATTCTTCTGGCTAGACATGATTGCCTCAGCAGGTGGCCCGGTGGCTGTGTGCGCAGTGCGTACACAGCCTCCAGCGTGCGGCGACCCGACGAGTTCGTCAGACGACGAGGGTGCCTGTCAGCGGTCCGCCAAGAGCGTCGATACCCTACTCCCGCCGTGCGTAACACAGCAGAGGGAGGCAGGCGTAGCAGGGGGTCTCGCCTTGATAAGGATCACACCGCGGGCTGCCATGCTCCAGATGACGACCGCGATAGGCGAGGTCGTCGTCGAAGCCCTCCGCCGAGTTGCAACCAAACTGAACGCAGCCGTCTCCCTTTGAAGGGTAAGGTCCCTAGCGGTCAACAGAAGTTCGGCGGCGAGCCGATGGTTCTTTCCTTGGAGGCGAGCGATTTCGAGCGCGGACTTGTCCCGCGTTGGTTTGCGTCCGGCCCGCTTGGGCTCGAGTCCCTTCATGCCGTGGCGGGTCAACTGCTTGCGCCAGTTGTGCAAATGTGAGCTGTAGATGCCTTCCTTTCGGAGAAGCTCTCCCACGTCGCCACGGTTCTGGCAGGCATCGGCCGCATCCAGGATTCTCTTCTTCTGGACTGCGGTCCAGCGGCGGCGCTGTGGGCGGTCGTTGATGGGGTCGGGTACGACCTCGGTATCGGGGTCGGAGATGGTGGGTGGTTTGGGCATTGTCGGGCTACATCAGTCATCGCCCTTTGTTCTGAGATATTGAGAAGTACTTGTCTGGAAACATCTTGACACACAGGGTCCATGAGAGACCCGCACGCCATGCCGGAAACGGCCGCTCTGCTGGGTCGGGCATGGGCGTGGGTCAAGACGCACTATGGGCCGGCGGGCTTTCTGCTCGCACTCGTCGTCGTCATCACCGGCGGAATCAATCACCTGCTTTCCGGAGGCAAAAAGCCTGATGTCTCCGTGGGCGCCGTGTTGGGGGACAGCGCCATCATCACGAGCGGTGACGTGCGTGTTCGCAACGACATCAAGCCGCTCGTGGAGCGTTACGAGTCGGTAGTGCGCGACAACGAGTCGCTCAAACAACAACTGGAACTCGCCGAGGAGAGGCTCCAGGAACGCGCTGAGGCCGGCGACGAGGACGCGAAGAAAGCACGTGAAGCGCTGGAGCGCGGAGACACTGCGTTGGCTGAGGCGTTGTTCGCTGCGCTTGCCGCAAAGACGGAGAGTGCCGGTGACGCCGAGCACAAGGAAGCTGCGGAGAACTATCGTTCGCTTGGCGCCCTCGCATTTTTGCACGACACCGAGAAAGCGTTGAGTGCCTATCGGGACGCGACGAGGCTCGACCCCGACGAGCCGAGTGGGTGGAATCAGCTGGGCCACTTGCTGTTGCGCGCCGGCGAGCTTGATGGAGCAACTCGCGCCTATGCCCGGGCGGGCGAGGTGGGTAGTACGCGCGACTGGGAGGTCATCAGCCTGGGCAAACTCGGGAACATCTACTTGACCCATGGCGACCTGGACAAAGCGGAGGAGCACAACAAGCGCGCGCTGGCCATCAACTTCGAGTTGGGTCGTTTGGAGGGCATGGCTGCGAGCCTCGGCAGTCTCGGGCTCATCTATCACGCCCGTGGCGAGCTGGACAAAGCGGAAGAACACCAGAACTGCTCGCTGAACATCAACACCGTACTATTGGGTAGCAAGGAGGGCATGAGCCGATCCCCCTATCCGGTGCCCATCGCCACTCTGGCTCGCGCACGAAATCACGCGGATCCTGGCGATCGGCGACGCGACGCGTAATCGGTCGAAAATGGCAGTTGGATTTGCGCCATCGCTCAGCATCTTCTCCACATCGCAGCGCCACCGAGCGACGCTGGAGTTGTGCTGGGGCAGGTCAAGCTGAGGTGTCGCGGCGAGGACCAGTGCCCTGAGTTCGCGGTCGATGGGCGGGAGGTCATTTTCGTCTCCCTGAAGCAGGCTCAGAGGACCCAGAACGTCTCGGTACCGCCTCTCGGTGTTGGGACTCATCTTGAGATGGCGAGCCACCTGGCGAGGCTCTAGCCCCATCCGATGTAGCCGTACGAGTTCTTGCAGACGATGCATGTCAATACGCTCCATGACGACTGGTTT
>JAZGFI010000129.1:0-2892 GCA_036479435.1 Planctomycetota bacterium
CCCGATAGCGGCACCGTGAAGTGGGGCTCGCACATCGTTCGCGGCTACTTCCCAAAAGATCACGGCGACTACTTCCGAGGCGAAGAGCTCGACCTGGTTGACTGGCTCCGCCAGTTCTCCGAGGATCAGTCGGAGTCTTTCGTTCGGACCTTTCTCGGCCGCATGCTGTTCACGGGCGATGAGTCACGCAAGCAAGCCAAAGTCCTTTCCGGTGGTGAGAAGGTTCGTTGCATGCTCTCGAAGCTAATGCTTGAGAACCCGCAGGCGATGCTTCTCGACGGACCGACCAACCACCTCGATCTCGAGTCGATTACCGCGCTCAACAACTCGCTGATCAAATACCCAGGCAACCTGATCTTCGCATCACATGACGTCGAGTTCATTCAAACCTTGGCCGACCGAGTCATCGAATTGACTCCCAAGGGTGAAGTCATCGACCGCCCGATCGCTTTTGAAGACTATCTCGCCGAGCGTGCTGAAGCACTCGGCCTTTCGGCTGCCTAAACCTGGCCGAACGAAGGGAGCAAACCTCGATGGCGGATTTCCGATTCGAACACGAATTTCGTGGCAGCCAGGATCACTACTGGCAAATTTTCTTCGACCGCGAAGCGAGCGCAACTCAGATGGAATCTGAGGGCATCACCGACTATGAGTTCCTTGAGCTCAGCGTCGATGGGCCGATCTGGCGACGCGTAATCACCGCAACCCCATCGCGTGATTTGCCGTCTGTGATTCGCAAGGTAACTGGCGCGAGCCTCGGCTACACCGAGACGACCTTGTTCGACAAAGCAGCCGGGACTGCCAAGACGAGCGTTGTGACCAAGACCATGGGCAAACGGATCGACTTTGGCGGCACTCATTCACTCGAAACGGTCAGCGACGGTGTGTTTCGGCGCATCTTTGCGGGTGCCGTCAACGTGCGAATTACTCTCGTTGGAAAGCGCGTCGAAAAAGCGATCATGGCCGACATGGCCAAAAGCTACGAACGCGGCGCCGTGCTCACCCAAAAGCGTCTTGAAGGCTGGGCGGACCGATAGCGTACCTCTCGTTTTTGGAGCACCCGTTTCACGTTTGTTCAGTGAGATATGAGTGGACCGGTGAGCTAGGAGGCTGGTGTTAAGTAGCAGTCGATCGGGGGTGTTGAAGCGGCAGGAAGATGAGAATTCTTCGGCTCGGCTGGTCGCTGACGAACAGTTGCGTGGCGCTGCGTCGGTGCGTTTAAGGTTCTTGGTCGCGAGTCGCGGTCTCACCTGCACCATGTTACGCCATCGTGATGGACTCTTAGGACTGCGAGCCGTTTGAGGTTTTCGGTTGCACAAAGAACTGCGAAGTCTGCCCGGACCCGTTCACGGCCGCGGACTCGTGCACGTCTGCCACCATGACGCCGCCGCATGAGGTGGGCGATCTTACGTTCGACTTTGGGTCGGGTCGCGCGGTACTTGGCCTTCCAAGACGAATCGCGCTGACGGATGCGGTTGCGCTGCAGGGTTCGCTCGTTGCGAGTAATCCGCATCGTGCGTCCACTCTTTGATATCGTGCATCGCTCGCGAAGCGAACAGTCAGTGCAGTGCTTGGCAAACGCAGCAACACCTTCAAACCGCGTTGCTTTGCTGGGACGGATCCGGACCAGGATTCCCCGTGGACAGCGCACGGTTTGTTCATCGAGATCGACGTCAAAGTCGCGCTTGGAAAAGAAGCCCTTCTTTGGCGGCACCGGTTCCTGGACTTTGACGTTGACTTCGATCCCAGCGCTTTCGAGTTTCTCGACGATGTTAGTCGTTCCATAGCTGGCATCGCCATAGACCTCATCCACTGACGTTTCTTTGGCCTCGCGCTCAGACTCAAAAGCTTCCTCGAGTAGCGGTCTTGCGGCCTCGCCATCGCCAACATTTCCGGCGGTCACCTCGCTCGCAACAATAATCTCAGAATCCGGGTCGATCGAGATATGCCCTTTGTAGCCATCGAAACTGCGTGCTTTCGTTTTGTGGCCGTGTCGAGCATCGGGGTCCACCGTCGAAATAATTCGATCGGACGCGACCCCTCGAATGATGCGAAATCGTCCATCATCACCACGTTCGATATCTTGCCCAACAACGGTCGCCAGTAGAGTGGCGGCCTCTGTGAGAGCGGTGGCAAGCATGCGATCTTCTAGGTAGCTAAGCGCAGCATGGGCGTCTTTGGCCAGTGCATCGATGAGTGTTTCGCGTGCGGATTTGTCACCCCAATCGCAGGCCGGCTTGCCCGCTGCTGCGTAATCATCCTCGCGAGCAAGCACCGCCAGAATCTTTGCTCGAAGTGCTGCGCTTGCGACTCGAAGCAGCCCACGAATCGCCGACCGCACTAGGGTGACCGTGTCTTGTGTTGCCACCGCGTCGTAGAGCGCCGTCGAGTCAAACACTCGCTTGCGACCGACCAAGCCCGCCGCGCTGCAGACATCCAACACCGCATCAAAAATTCGGTTCGGCCGTTCCGAGCGAGCAAGCCGCGCTCGCATGTCGACCAGAACCGTATGCACGAACCCTGGGTAGTCGTAGTTCAGCCCGCCTGCTGCATACTTCCAGCGCAGATCGAACGTGAACCGGTCCACCGCTTCGCGGTCGCTAAGACCTTCCATACGCTGAAGCGACATCACCACGGCCACTATTTGCGGCGGGATCGAACGACGCCCAACATCATCGAAAAGATCCGCAAACGATTCGTCGGGGAACAGACGATGGCTCTCCCGGTGCAGAAGAGAGTAAACCGAGGTCTCGCTGAGACGAGGCCCGCAATAGCTTGCGCTCGAGCCAACCAAGCCAACCTGTTTCGGGGATTTGCCTACAGCCATACAACTTGGTTGTCAAAACAGCCCACAATGATCATTTTCCGATGAGAAAAACACCAAACACCTAG
>JAZGFI010000130.1:0-49843 GCA_036479435.1 Planctomycetota bacterium
GACCAGGCGCGCGCGCTCGTGATCTCGGCTGGCGTGTCGGCGCCTTTTTCCTTGGTGAGTTCACCTTTGAATTCGGCTTCGATGAGGATTTCGGCGACTTCGCTCAGTCGCAAGGAGTCGGCGGAACGGCCCAGCACAAAGCGTCCCGGACAAAGGGCGTCCTCGACTAAGATCCCCTTTGACACGAGGTATTCGCAGACCTCTTCAACGTTTTCGTGTTGAGTAGCCATGTCCGTGGCCATTTCGCGGCTGGTTTGTGCGGGGATACCATTGGACAAAGCGGCATCGATCCTCGTCAAAATTTCGAATCCGATCAACAGCTTCGAGCGTTGCCGATCCGGTGCGCGCGAGGCCTTTCTGATGGTCGCGAGATTTTGGTGAACGTAGCTTATCTCGGCCCCAAAAATCGTGATGGCCCAACTCAGGTAAATCCAAACCAATAGCAGGGGAACCGTGGCTAGCTGGCCATAGAAAGTCGCCGCGGTTGTCGCCTTGGAGACGTAGAGAATGAAGCCCACTTTGGAAAGGCTCCACAAAAGTGCACCGGTGAATCCACCGGCCAATGCAGAACGTAGGCGTACGCGAGTCGCGGGCAAGAACAGATAGACCGTCGAGAAACCGAGCAGGGCGGTGACGAATGGAACGCCAAATTCGTAGATCTGACGGATGATCCAGTAGTCGGCCAGCAAGCCTTCAAACACGCCGTCTTTTGGCACCAAGACCGCGCCGATCGAGATCGAAGCCGCAATGAGGAAAGGACTGGTCGTCAGGATCAACCAAAAAGCGCTAAGGCGCTTTAGGTAACCACGGTTGCCTTTGATCTTCCAGATGACGTTGAAGATGCGTTCGGCGGCCGTCAGGAGGCCGAGCGCCGCCACTAAGAGCGCGGCGATGGCAGTGGTGTTGACGACGCCGGCGGGGCCCGACGAGAAGGCCTCTTTCGAGATGTTGTTCGCAAGCCACTCAGAGATCTGTTCCTGAAATTCTGGCGCGACGAACTTAAAAACCTGCTCTTCGACATACTTGATGATGCGGTCGCCACCGCCGAGCATGCCGGCGAAGCCAAAAAACAACACCGTCAAAGGGATGAGGGATAAGATCGTGGCAAAGGACAGGGTCGCGGCGCGCTCAAGTCCGATGTCGCGGCGGAATTCTCGGATGGCGTAGACCAGGATGCGCAGCGTGTCCAAGAACTTCTTGGGCATGCTGGCCAAGCGCTCTTCCAAGGTGAGTAGTTTTTCGCGCAGCTTGTGACTATTGAACACGGCTCAAACTTTCTATTCGACCCCCGTGAGACGAGGCTCAGCCTCTCTAAGGTGTTAACAAACCCCTGGGACTCGAATCCCCAGACCTGACCTCAAGGCCGCGATCGTGACGAAGAACGAACGACAACTAGGAGCTGCCATTCGCGAGGCCCAAGCGTCTTTGGTCGCTGATGTGTCGCCAGCGTTTTTGGCCGAGCGCCTCCGTTTCTATTTCGGCATGTGTGCCGTCTTGGCTTTTGCGGCGGGCATCGCCTTTTTGGCCTTTGGGTTCAATGATGGCCGCGATTGGGTGCAGCGGGTCCTCGATACCGAGTTGACGCTGACACCTTGGTCGACCGCCTGGTTGATGGGTTTGGGATGGGCGCTGACGCGATGGCTTGCGCTGTCCAGGCCCCTATTGTTGGGCCTGGATGCCGTCCTTTCATTGGCCTTGACCGCCAATGTCGCTTTGAACGCGGTCTTAGGCCGCGGCATCGCCAACGGACTTTTGGTCGTCTTGTTCATGATGATGACCCAGCTCTTTCGGGCCGTCGCCATTCCATCTTCGGGATACCGGACCGGATTGATCGCCGGATGTGCGGGCGTGATCGCTTTCTGTTCGGTCTGGCGCGAAGAACTCGTTTGGCGAAGTGTCGGTATTTTTAGCCGCGAGCCCGTGTTGCCCTTAGTTAGCTTCGGGGCGTGGATTGTGTCGGCCGTCGCCATCGCCGTGACGGCGTCGCATGTGATCTACGGTCTCCGACGTGAAATAGACCGTGCGCGCAAACTCGGTCAGTACACTTTGATCGAAAAGATCGGTCGTGGCGGCATGGGGCAGGTCTTTCGGGCCCGGCACGCGATGTTGCGGCGACCCACGGCGGTCAAGATCTTGACGCGGGCGGATGGCGACGAGGAAGCGCTCTCGAGGTTTGAGCGCGAGGTCCAAGCGACGTCGATGCTCACGCACCCCAATACGATTGCGATCTATGATTTCGGTCGGACTCCGGAGGGCATCTTCTACTACGCCATGGAGCATCTTGATGGCGCGAACCTACAGGAGGTTGTGGAACGCAGTGACGTGTTCTGCGAAGCCCGCGTTCTGCACGTCTTGGAGGGCGTGGCGGCATCGTTGGCCGAGGCGCACGCGAGTGGTTTGGTGCACCGAGACGTAAAACCGGCCAACATCTTTTTGTGCCACCAAGGTGGCCGCGACGATGTCGTGAAGGTTTTGGATTTTGGATTGGTCAAAGACCAGCGTTCTGAGAACGCCCCACTGAGGCCAGCGGGGATGATCCTTGGAACGCCCGAGTACTTGGCTCCCGAGGCGATCATGAATCCGTCGGGGGTGGACTATCGCGTTGATCTCTACGCCTTGGGTGGCGTCGCCTATTTTCTGTTGACGGGTCGCGCTCCCGTGGTGGCCGAGACCATCAGCGAAGCACTTCGGATGCAAATTGAAGTCGAACCGCCGCCGATCGAAGACCTGCGCGAAGGTGCTATCGATCCCGAATTGGTCGAGTTGATCGAGGACCTTCTCGCAAAGGAACCATCCCGGCGCCCCAAGACGGCCAACGAGCTGTTGGATCTGCTGGAGCCGCTTATGCAGCGGCTGACCTGGAGCGGGCGGGCGGCGACGGAGTGGTGGGACGAGTGGGGAATCAAAGTCCGCCGCAAAAGGCCAGATCCGCTGCTGCCAAACTCTCCCGGCGCGAGCGGGTTTCAGACTCTAGAAATCGACCCCACTGAGCTTCAAGCCACCAGCCGCCGCCCCTTTTCGAGCTGACCCTCATCGATGTCGATGTCGATGTCGATAGGGCCAGGTCAGGCCTTAGAGGATCGCTTTCGCGCCCGCAGCCGCCACGGCATGGTCGTCTTCGACGCTGCTGCCGGAAACACCGATGGCTCCGATGATGTCACCGTCTCCGTTTTTTAGCGGAATGCCGCCGGGGAAGGTAATGAGGCCACCGTTGCTGTGCTCAATGTTGAAGAGCGGGCCACCGGGCTGCGACAGGCCACCAATCGCGCCAGTATCCATGTTGAAGTAACGCGCGGTGCGCGCCTTTTTCAGCGCGATATCGATGGACCCAAGCCAGGCGCCGTCCATGCGCGCAAAGGCCTTAAGGTTCGTGCCGGCGTCGACGACCGCGATGTCCGTTTTGACGCCCATTTCTTGTGACTTTGCAAGGGCGGCGTTCAAGGCATCTTGCGCGGTCTTGAGGGTAATATCGGTCACGAGGAACTCCTTCACTGGGGTTTGTTGTTCGGTCTTGTACGCTAAAGAATGAAGGGCGTGCCGAGATAGGGCCGCCCCAGGATTTGATTCTAACGAGGTGGCAGGTTCATGCGAGTCGCGAATGAGATCTTTGAGCTAAGACAGATTCGGGACCTTTGGATCCGCGAGGGGCGAAGCATCGGCCTTGTACCCACCATGGGGTTTTTGCACGAAGGTCACCTTTCGCTGGTCCGGGAGAGTGTTCGAAACTGCGATCGCACGGTAGCGTCGATCTTCGTCAATCCCGCGCAATTCGGGCCCGAAATGGATTTGGATCGTTACCCCCAGAGTTTTGACCGCGATTGCGAGATTCTTCGCGAAGAGGGCGTCGATCTGGTGTTCGCTCCTAGCCCTAAGATGATCTATCCCGAGGGTTTCTCGACCTGGATTGAAGTCGAAGATCTCGTGGAGCATTTGGATGGTGCTTCGCGTCCCGGCTATTTTCGGGGTATCGCAACGGTGGTGACCAAGCTTTTCAACTTGGTACGGCCGTCCTCGGCCTACTTCGGTCAAAAAGACATCCAGCAGGCCATCGTTATCCAGCGGGTGGCAAGGGATCTCGACCTGGAAGTCGAGGTGGTCATCATGCCAATCATCCGCGAGTCAGACGGTCTCGCCATGTCGAGCCGTAACCACTACTTGAACCCCGAGCAGCGCCAGATCGCTGCGACGCTGTACCGCGCCTTGATGAAAGCCAAAGAACTCTTCGATACTGGCGAGCGCAGCGCCGCAGTTCTCAAGGCCGCCGCGCAAGCCGTCATCCAATCCGAACCCAAGCTCATCATCGACTACGTCGAAATCGTCGACGACCTCAGCATGCAACCCATCAAGGAACTTTCCGGTCCCGCCTACCTAGCACTCGCCTGCGACCTCGAAGGCACCCGCCTCATCGACAACCAAAAACTAACCATACGGCGTCAGACTTAATTCTCCCGCTTTTTTAGGTCAGACCTAAAAAAGCGAACCATACGGCGTCAGACTTAATTCTCCCGCTTTTTTTGGTCAGTCCTAGAAAAGCGGGAGAATTAAGTCTGACGCCGTACAACCGGTTTGTTTTCCAATCAGATTCTCAACGGACGTAGCTGTGGATGGCTTGCGGAATGCCTTCGGGGTAGTAGTGATCGGTCCAGCGTTTGGCGTCGTAATTCTCAATTGGCTCTGGTCGTTCAGAGCCCAAAGCGAACAGCGAGTAGTGAACATCGCCAAGGGCTGAAACGTCGACTTGCACCAGGCAATCGCGCGCTAGATCTCCGAGCCCGGTGGCGACGAAGGTGATGCCACTCGATTCCTCGCGTTGCAAAAAGACGTGGTAGCGGTTTGGGAAGGCACCGGTGTCACCCGATATCCAGTGGACTGACTTGGTCTTGGCGGTAGCTACGAGATCTTCGCGGAAGCTCTTAGTTGCAGGAAAGAGATCCTTTGCGAAGTGTGCGCTGCGCAACAGGTTGCCGCCTTGATTGCTCGCGAGGGCTGCGATGACGAGTTCCTTCGAATCGGCCCAGAGCATCTTGTGCGTGAATAGGAACACCGTCTTCAAACCCGAGTCCTCGCGGGCTGCCGCCAGCTGTGACTTGAGAAACTTCAGCTGATCTCCCATGATCCGCCACTCTTTGGTCTCAGAATCGAGGACTAAAAACAGGGTCACGCCAATCCTGAACGCGTAGTAGTTGGGACCGAATTGCTCGCTCCACCATGTTTTTCGGCTTCCCAGATCATGGTTGCCGACGGCGTTTAAAACCGGAAAGGGCAGGGTCTTCAGAAAGCCCAAAGTGCGTTCGACTTCAGCTTTGTCTTCGATGCGACAGAACAAGTCCCCGAGTCCCATGAAGAACCGTGGTAGGGCAGCTATGAGGCGATCCTTCGACGATGTCCATGTGAGCGCGGGTCGTGGTTTTTTGGGGTCCGGGCTGCCGTAGAGGTGACCTCCAGTGAAAAAGCGAAATGCGGCGGGACCGGGTGCGAGCGGAAGGCCGTTCAGGCTGCGCTGGCCGATCGGCAGGGCCGTCGCGACCGGCGGCTTCTCGGCATCCTGTTGTTCCTGAGCCGTTTGAGTTTCGGCCGAACTTGGAGGCGTCGCGTTTCCGCAAGCCAAACCAAGCCCCAAGCAGGCGAACAACAGGCAGCGCATCATACGTTTTGTTTCGCGAGTTTTGAGCAATGCGGATTCTCCCAGGTTCTCCGAATCTTAGCAGGCCTGACTTCCGCTTGGAGTTGGGGACAAAAAACGTGACAATTCCCCACAGTCCTTCTTCTCTTTGGTGAGTCAATCTTGAGCCATCCGTCAAATTCACAAGCTAACGACCAATGGCACACTCGATTTGCGGCAGCAAAATCCCTCGCGGTCGCGATGAGTGGAACAAGCGGTCTCCTGGGGCGCAACCTAAAGGCGGTACTCGAATCTCAGGGCCATCGGGTAGTTCCGATTTTGCGTGCTGCGAAGTCGGGCGAGACGGATTCGATCCAATGGGACACCGCGAAACAGATCATGGATGCTCGCGGTTTCGAAAATTGCGACGTCGTCGTCCACCTGGCGGGAGAAAACATCGTGTCCGGGCGGTGGAACAAAGCCCGGAAAGACCGCATCTCCGAGAGCCGCATCCGCGGCACGCGTGCCGTGGTTGACGCGCTCGAAGAATCGTCGCCTCGGCCACGTCTGTTAGTTAGTGCCTCGGCCGTGGGCTTCTACGGGAATCGCGGCGATGAGATCCTCGACGAAAACTCGGCGGCGGGGGAGGGGTTTTTCGCAGACCTTGCGCAAGGCTGGGAGGCGGAGGCCTTGCGGGCCGAAACCCTAGACGTCCGCGGCGTCTGCCTTAGATTCGGCGTGATCTTGACGCCGGAGGGCGGGGCTTTAAAAAAGATGCTGCCCGCTTTTCGTGCGGGGATGGGCGGAAGACTCGGCAGTGGTCGCCAGTGGATGAGCTGGCTGTCCATCGACGATGCGATCGGCATCATCCTTGAGGCGATTCGAAACGAGGATTACCGCGGCCCCATCAACGCCGTCGCCCCCGAGCTCGTAAACAATCAACAATTCACCAAGGCCTTGGGCCGCG
Organism: Planctomycetota bacterium; assembly: GCA_036479435.1. Taxonomy (GTDB): domain Bacteria; phylum Planctomycetota; family DRQF01; genus JAZGFI01. Next base: position 6,570 of record JAZGFI010000130.1, read on the forward strand.
TGCTCCGTCGTCCGACCATTTTGCCGGTTCCGGCGTTTGCACTCCGAGCGTTGTTCGGCGAGTTGGCCGACGAGGCACTCTTGGCGAGCACGCGCGCCCAGCCGGAGCGCTTGCAGCAGTTGGGATATGAGTTTCGCGACGCTGAGCTCTTTCCCTGCTTGTCTCGACTTTGTGGGCGGTCGGATGTCGATTGAGGTGGGGGGGGGGGGCGGCGCGCCAAGAGGGTCGGAAAAAAGTGGGAGAATTGTGTCTGACGCGGTATAGCCGGTTTTGATTTAGGTTTGTTGTTCGCGGTAGTGGGCGATGCGCCATAGGTACAAGCTGGCGACGCTTCGCCAGGGGCTCCATCTTTCGGCCCAGGCATCGCATTCGCGAGGGGTCAGTTTTTCGAGACCCCTTACTCTCGCCATGCCGTTGCGAAGCGCGAGGTCGCCGGAGGAAAAGACGTCGGGGCGTCGAAGATCGAAGATCGCAAACATCTGAGCGGTCCACAGTCCGATGCCGCGCACTTCGGTGAGGAGTCCTTCAAGCTTTTCTTGGGGCAGGGCCGAGAGGCGCTTTTTGGCGAGCGCCCCCGAGCTAAAGGCCTCGGAAAGGGCCCGCAAGTACGAGATCTTTTGCACCGACAGCCCCGCAGAGCTTAGTTTCGCGTCCGAAAGCGAAAGCCAATCCTTAGGGCGAGGATGACCCGTCTTTTCGCAAAGCGCAAAACTGCGCGCGATGATGGTCTGCGCCGCGCGATTGGAAATCTGTTGGCTAATGAGCGTTCGAGACAGGCTCACGAACTGAGTGGGCTTGCGCGGTGGCGCGTCGAGGGGCCCGATCTTCTTCATCCAAACGCCAAGTTCTGGGTCTTTGCGCAACAAAAAGCGCCGACCTCGTTTCATGCCTTCGGCGTCAATGGAATCTGCCATTTAGAACTCCGTCTTCAGAATTTACGCCGCTCCTGCGACTCTTGTCATCACCCAAGACAATAATTCCATCGATGAAGAAATTGAAGGGACGATCATGAAGATTCGCGTTTGCTGTGTTTGTCTGGGCAACATTTGTAGGTCGCCGACCGCGGAAGGCATCTTGTTGGATCTCGTCAAGAAGTCTGGGCTCTCCGATCGCGTCTCAATCGACTCGGCGGGTACCGCTGGCTACCACTTGGGATCACGGGCCGACGCCCGCAGTCGGGCGATCGCCAGTCGCCATGGTGTTGACTTGCCGAGCCGCGGGGCGCGTTTTGACTGCGAAGATTTTGACCGCTTTGACTACGTCTTGGCGATGGATTCTGAGAACGCCTCAAGTCTTAAGGCCCTGGCGCGCGATGACGATGAGCGATCGAAGATCTTTTTGTTTCGAAGTTTCGACTCAGATTCCGCCGCGGGGGCCGAAGTGCCCGACCCTTACTACGGAGGCGACCGTGGATTCGAAGAGGTCTTTCGCATCTGCGAGCGCGCGGCCGCGGGCTTTGTGGCTCACTTGCAACAAAAGCTGTCATCGCCATGAACGAGGAGCTGCAAGTTTGCCTGGCCGACAAACTCGGCGGTCGCATCCGCAGCGTTCAAAGCATTGGCGGCGGTGATCTCAGCGAAGCCTTTTGCGTCACCTTGGCTGACGGCCAAGTCGTGTTTGCCAAGACCATGCTGGGCGCAGACCCGACTTTGTTTTCAGCCGAGGCCGCGGGACTCGAATGGCTGCGAACGTCGACCTCCCTGACCATTCCCGAGGTCTTGGCGGTCTCGTCCCCGAAAGACAGCGAGCCGCCGTTTTTGGTTTTGGAATGGCTGGAAGCGGGAACAAAGTCAAAACACTACGGCGAGCGATTGGGAAGGGGCTTGGCCGAACTTCACCGCGCATCACTCCCCGAGTTTGGCCTGAACCGTGACAACTTCCTCGGGCCGCTTCGGCAAGAAAACACGGCGCTAACGACATGGGCTGAATTCTACTCAGAGCGGCGCTTGCAGCTTTTGTGGAAGCGGGCCCAGAAACTCGGCCTCACGACTTCGGGTTTCGATCGAGGCATGGAAGCCCTCATCGCAAACCTCGCTGCGGCCATGGGACCACCGGAGCCACCCTCAAGACTTCACGGCGATTTGTGGTCGGGAAACGTCATGACGACCTCAACCGGCCGGCCCGCCTTGATCGACCCCGCCGTTTACGGCGGGCACCGCGAGATCGACCTCGCAATGCTGAAGCTCTTTGGATTCGCTCACCCCGAGGCCTTTAGCGCCTACGAAGAGAGCTTCCCCCTTGCCGAGGGCGCCGACCAAAGAATTCCGCTCTATCAGCTCTACCCGCTGCTCGCGCACCTCAATCTCTTCGGCGGCGGCTACTTGGCGAGTTGCGAAAACGCTCTGCGCCAAGTTCGTTGGAAGTGAGAAGCCTGAATTAAGCCGTTCCATGGGCTCGTCGGGGCGATCGGCCTCGCAGGGAGCGTCTTCGAGTTTTTGGTCTTGCTGGCCATAGCTTCACGATGAGGCAAATGAAGATGACCAGCAAGTTGATGAAGATAACGACAGAAAGCAATCCCACAGCCAAGTCCAATGTAAGCGAATGAAAAGAAGATACTTGGCCTTGGATCAGAGCGGAGAAAAGCAACAAGGCTGCACTCGGGGCGAGCATCGTGAGCGTGATGCCGAGGGGAATCACGGATTTTTGCTTGTCGAGGAAGGCCATGAGCGTGTAGAAGAACGCGCTGAGCAAAGTCATCGCTATGATCGTAGTTTGGATATTGGACGACAACAAGACGTCAGTGCGGAGAGCCCCGAAGGCCAACTCGGAGATCACCAAGACGACGGCCATGATGCCTAAAAACCGTGCCGGGAAGGGACCAAAGAGACGCCGGCTTTCGTCTGGCCCGGTTTGGTAGCGAAAGGCGAAGATCGAAAGGCCGGCGAACGCGGTGAGTTGGGCGAAACCCATGGCGTGCCAAGCGTAGGGAATAGCAAAGGCGCGAAGCTCAGTGTTCGCCGCCAAGACTGTCGCTGCCGCAAAACCCGCCGGCGCGAGATACCGCCAGGGATTACGGCAGCGTCTCGCCGCGTAGGCGGAAGCCGCGGCGGCAAGTGCCCATCCAAGCGTATCGGGCAGGTAGTCGACTCCCTCAAGGTACTGGTGAAAACACGCCATGCCGACACCGGCGAGCATAAGGAACGCGGAAGCGAGGAGGCGGTAGCGCGGCAGCACCATCAGGAAAAGCGAAAACAAGAACATGGCGTAGAGCACAAAGAACAAGAAGCCGAAGTCTAATAGAGTTGCCAACTGAGACCAAAGGAGCCTCGGGCGGTGTTCTTGATCGAGGTGAAACCGGTCGATCAATCCGCCAGGGATTTCGGCCCCAGCGCGGTAAGCTGCGGCAAGTGCAGGACGAATCGGATTTCGGAAGTGAACGTGTTGGAGTTTCTGCCAAGCGAGTTCGCGTGCGGCATCTGAAGGTGAATTCGAGGCGATGTTGAGCCAAAACTGTTCGGGATTCTTGAAAGGGGCATCGTGCCCGTAGATACGAACCTGCTCAGCGCTTAGTTTCGAAATCAGTTCCCGATCGCCGGACATCAGCTCCGCAGTCCGAAGATACTCGAACCGGACCCGTTCGATTGGATGAGGTGGAGAGATGACTACCCAGCCCGCGGGATTCTCACGAGCCTTAAGGAAGAATCCATTCGGACTCTCAAAGTCTTTTGCCCATGAGTTGAGGGCGCTCAGAGCTTTTGGAACCCCGAGAAAGCAAGCGGCTCGTGAAAGATCCGAGATGACTTCGCATTGGGCGGAACCGACGGATCGACGAGGGTTGATCGTTGTCCCCTTGGATTCTTCATGCTCTGCGATGATGCAGGCACTCAGCCTAGATATCCAGCCCTTTAAGGACCAGCTTGTCTTGGCAATCGCATCGCTACTACTGAAAACCAAGACGACTCGGCGTTCCAGCCCGCCGCGAATTCGGGTGTTGCTTCCCAAGTCTCCAAGAACGGTCATCGTGCCGATTTTGATACCGCGACGCTGACTTGCGGTGAAAGACATGTTGCGGTCTTGCTGCCGATCAAGCTTTTGAACCCTAAGCGTGAGTTTACCTTGCCGAGTCATGAGGCGAGCCCAAAGCTGGAGCTTGGAGTGGCCCGGTGTTCGCCGAATCGGCGAGAAGCCAACAACCGGCATCGAAAAGGCGGTATCGACCCTGTTGGCGGTACTTGTTTGCAGCGAGCTTCGAGCGAAACCTCCGCTGCTGTCCGTCGCGTGATCGTGATCGGAGCGAAACTCGGCTGATGATGGCGGTACCCAGCCGAGGGAGTCGTTGATTGCCGGCGCCGTCGTGAAAGACTGGCTGACGCCATTGCCGTGGGCATCGAACTTGAGGGCTAGGCGGGCGTAGTGCTCACTCGATGGTTGCGACGCGATTTTCCCCCCAGCTAATTCGAAAACGCCGAACTTGACGTAAACGAAAGTGTCGGACCTTCGACCCTCAAGGTCGAGAAGCTGCCGCCATCGAGACAATATCTTGTGCCCGTAGGCGCGAGCCGCGCCCGCGGGGCGATTCCAGATGATGAGGTTACTGGCGGCGCTCTCTTGGCTGGAATCGACGCCGTCGCCAGCGGCGAGGATTTCCTCGATGTTGGCGTCCGGGGATACTCTGAGCTGGTCCGACCACCGGATAATCGGGTCGGCGTCTCGATGCCGACTCCACCAAACGTAGGGATCTTCGATCTTTGGCCCACAGGCGGAAAGCGTTCGAAACCAAGGGTCAAGAAGTCGCGTGGGGTTCAAGCCCAAGATGCCTACGCGGTCTAACCTTAGCCGCCGACGGCCTGCATGGTCGAGAGCCTTGAGTTGTTCCCAGGCATCAACGATCGACTGGACGCGGGGCTCAGTCCAGTCGCTGGCCTGACGATGTGCGAAGCGATCTGGGAGATTTGCCGCAATAGCCAGGTGCATGCAGACGCTCGGAATCCAAGAGAGAGGGATCTCGCGCCGTCGAACTAGGCCTGCGAGTTCTTCACAGAGCGCGTCATCGAGGTGGCTTTCGAAGGCATCGCTACGAAGGTGTAAGTTTCTGAAGTGTCCGGCAACTGAGAAGAAACCGCGGTGCTGAGGTTCGAATTTCGAGAGCAGGTCAAAACGCGAGAACCCCGTCCCGCTCAGGACTTGGCGCGCCCACCTACGGACTAGCAGGTTATGGTCGTCGAAGAGCTGGATGATTTGGCGCTCGACGTGGCCCTCACGAGCGAGCCAGTTCGAACGTGGGCTAAAAAATCCGAAGATGTTGTGGCCACGAGGGTGAGTTCGATTGAGCCGCTCGATGGATTGTTCGTTCGAGATCTGCTGTCCAGAGGCGATCTCGGAAGCGATGAGTTCGACGACCAATCGCGCACCCAAGACCCAAGGCCTTTGTCTGGCGTTGGTTTGGCCCAGATTTTTCGAATTCGCCCTTAGCTGGTTGGCTTCGCGAAGCGTCTCCTGGAGAAGCTCGGCGGCTTCCTTGGCTTTGTTGGCATTCCGCAAGCCCTTGGCTTTGGCCATCCGGCCTTCAATAATGCGGTCGAATAGGAAGTCGTCACTGGGATCGTCTGCGAAGGCAAGTTCATAGGCGTCGAGCGCGCCCTCAGCATTTCCTGATTCCCATAGTTTGTCGCCGAGGGTGCGAGCCGTATCAGGATCGTTGCCCAGGCGCGGCAAGATCGTCACCGCGAACAACACGACCATGACCAAGGCCGAGGCGAAGGCTGCGAGCAAAGGGACGGTCTGCTTTCTTAGCTTGCGCCAAATTTTCGTGCCGAGGTCAACACGCCGGGCTTGAATGGGGAAGCCCTTCTCGAACCGGGTGAGGTCTTATAGGAAGGCATGCGCGGTCGCGTAGCGTTCGGCGGGGTCTTTTTGTAAGGCGCAAAGGCAGATGGCCTCAAGATCTGGGGGGCAACTGCGGGTGATGCTACGCGGATGCGGTGCCGCGTCGTGGATGACTTGGTGAAGAACCTGAACCGCGCTGTCACCACGAAAAGGCCTGCGGCCACAAAGCAACTCGAAAAGAACCACACCCATGGCCCAGACGTCGGTGGCCTCTCCGATCAAGTCGCTGTCGCCGCGTGCTTGTTCGGGGCTCATGTAGGCCGGCGTTCCGAGGATCTGGCCGGTTAGCGTAAGGCCTGGGTCTTGCTCGTCGATCTTTCGTACTAGCCCAAAGTCGGTGACAAAAGCGTGATCGTCATCGCCGATGAGGATGTTGTGCGGTTTTAGGTCTCGGTGGACGAGCCCTCGCTCGTGGATGTAGCTAATCGCTGAAGCAACCTGCCGCATGATGTTGACCGCGCGTGACGGCGTCATGGATCGACCTTTTTTGAGCAGGGCGTGGAGTGAGCCGCCCTCGATGAGATCCATGGTGAAATAGACTTGGCTCTCGATTTCGCCAACTTCGTGAATCGTCACGATGTGAGGATGTTGAAGTCGAGCGAGAGCCAGAGTCTCTTGGCGGAAACGAGCGAGAGAACTGGCGGACGAAAACTCACCCGATCGAAGGAGCTTGATGGCGACCTCGCGGTCTAGTGACTTTTGCCGAGCTCGAAAGACGACGCCCATCCCGCCGCGACCCAGCTCTTCGATTGGCTCGTAGTCGTCGGGGAAAGGGAAAGGCCTTAACTCGCGTTCTTCAAGTGCAGGTCCGATTTCAGGGGAGGGGTCCGCGAGTTCCTGCAGGCTTCGCAAGCCCTCAAGGCAACTCCTCACTTCTTCATGGTCGATGCCAAACTCTTGGGCGATGGCTTCGACCTCAATGCTCTGATTCGCGTCGAGCTTAGAGAGGAGCACCTCGACCATTTCAGAAAAGCGGTCGCGGCTCATGCGGATTCACCAAGGTCGCGAAGCTGTCTGGCGAGTCGAATAGCTGCCTCACCCAAGATACGGCGCACGCCGCTGGGGCTTTTTCCCGTGGTCTTGGCGATCGCGTCAAGAGTCCGTCCTTCGAAGAATCGGGCGAGGAGCACCTGCCGAATGTCGTCGGGTTCGGCTTTGAGGGCCGCGTGGATTCGATCTTTACGCTCGGAACGCAGCGCGGCCGTCTGCGGGCCCGTGACGCGATCTCTCACTCGATCCATAATCCCAGATAGCGCCTCGCGCCGCCCCGGCGAAAGGCGCTTCGCGGCGTTTGCCTTTTCGCTTCCTTGCAGACTGCGGTGTTCGATGATGCGACATAGCCACTTCAAGTAGTCGCCAAAACTGTCGATGTCCGCCTGCGGAAGGTCACGGTGAGCGGCAACGAAGGCCTCTTGGAGAATGTCCATCGAGTCGACTTCTTGGCGTAGACGAGCCCCAAGGCGTAGTCGGATGTAAGAAAGCGCTGGCTCTGCTGCGGCCTCAAAAAGCTGGGCTTGCGCTTTTTGGTCGCCGCCGCGAGCCCGGGCGATCAGGGGGTCTGTAAGGCTTGATTCCATGCTGGCCATCCTCCACCGGATTGAGCCGGATTTGGAGCTGTTTGCGCCAAGAAATCTCAGAAACCAGATTTATCTCTCTCGTCAGCAAGTCGCTGACCAGTCCCCAGAAGACAAAGCCAGCCTAGAGCCCGGCTAAGACGTCGCGGGCTTGTTGGCGGAGGGCTTCGCTGAGGTTGGGGTCGTTGGAGGCGGCGTTGAGGCGTTGGCGGTTGACGACGTCGATGTTGCGGCCGTACCACTTGATGGCTTCGCCCATGATAGCGGTTTTTCGGGGCCCGGAGACGCGGGAGAGGAAGTCGTCGATGAGCGGGCGGACGTCGCTGTGATTGACGAGAAAAAGGCCCCCTTCGAGAGCTCGCCGCATGGCCTGGGTGTTTTTTTCGTCGTTCAGGTAGGCGCGGGCCTGCTCGAAGCTCTCCTTGTCGCCCGTGCGAAGAAGTCCCCACATCGAGTTGACGCGGGCGCCCTCGTGAGGGGAGTTGGCGATGGTGTTCTTCATGGCGTTGATGGCGCCTTTGCCATCGAGCTTCATTAAAGACTGGCTGGCCCAGGCGGCGAGGTCTGCGTCTTCGGGGGCGATGGCGGCGTCGGCGAGGGCGTCCGGGACTCTTGCGTCGTCGAGCATGCCGAGGAGCTGGACGGCGAGGAGGCGTTCCTCTTTGTTTTCGCCGTCGAGCATGGCGAGGGCCATGTCGACGCCTTCGTCACCGAGGGCCTTGATCGTGTCGACCAGTTCAGCAAACTTTTTGGGCGCAAGTATGGAGGGGAAAGTCGTCTTCGACAATTTGGCGGCGACCAATTTAGCTTCTTTCAGGCGCTGGGCGAGGTCGGCGGTTTTAGAGCTATCGTCGACGCTGGCCACGGGCTGCTCGCTGATTTCTGTGGCGGTCTTGAGGTTCTTCTCGAGAAGGGCGATCTTCTTATTCGCCGCTAGCAGATCGCCCTGGTGCATCTTCTTGGCGCTTTCGAGGCGTCCTGCACGTGCTTTGGCCTGAGTAAGCTGAGATTCAGCCTCACCGAGTTGCTGTTGCAAAGCCTCAATCTTTTCGGCCGAATTCACCTCGAGTTGGTCATTCGAGTTATGGTCTGCGAAGACAAAGAAGCCGGTGGCCAGGCCAGCTAGGATTCCGACGGTTGCGATGACGAGTTTCATGCCGTTTCTCCATCTGCACTCAGAGCCAGCGCGGCTCCTTGGTGCCTTCGAAAGATACTGCGCCGCAGCTCGCGACGGCGTGACGAGATTTCATGATGTCGGATTTTTCTGAAACCTACCGCTTAGCTCGCGAAGGAGATCGAGATGCCTTCGAAAGCATCGTCGAGGATCTGCGCGAGCGCCTACTGCGATTCATCGATCGCAGAATGGGAGCACAGGTGCGGCGAAAATCTGAGCCCGCGGACATCTATCAGAACGTGGTCTTGACGCTTTTGGACCGTTTGTCGCGGTATCCTGGGGACCTCGGGGAAGACGAATTGCGGGGTTATGTGTTTCAGATTGCAAAGTGGAAGATTGCCGACGTCATGAAAAAGGGCACCCGAGAAGGTGGCGAGTCGCTGTTGCCCCCAGGTGAAGTTCCCCTTCCGGCGGACAGCGTAGGCCCCATTACTCGCGCCGACGAACGCCGTTGGACCCAAGAGCAGATCGCGAGTTTGGCGGACAAGTACGCCATCGTCTTGAGGCACTACTACGTGGAGGGTGCTTCCGTAGTACAAATATCCAAGTCGCTCGGGCTTAGCGAGGACGCCGTCAAGCAGCGTCTTTCTCGGGGCCGCAATCAACTAAAGGAACGGCTCGGCCCATGACCCCAGAATCGGTCGAACAGCTTTTTCGCGTCCTGTTTCTCGCGGACCTTGAGGGAGACGAACCCCGCAGTCTCGAGACCTATCGCGACCTTTTCCCCGGTCACGAGGACGTCGTCGAGACGCTCTACGAACGTCTTTGTGAATCGGAAACGACCGGAGATCTGCGCGTCCCGGTGACGCCCGCCATTTTCCCTAGTGGTCCCGGCGACATGATCGGCCGTTTTAAAATCTTGCGCGAGCTCGGAAGAGGCGGTCAGGCGATCGTCTACCTTGCGGCCGACGACGAATTAGGACGGCAAGTCGCCGTGAAAGTCCTCACCAAGCTTGGACCGGGCTCCGAGGGGACTTTGCAGCGCTTCAAACGCGAAGCTGAAGTTTGCTCGCGGCTCGATGTGCCGGGGATCTGCACGGTGTACGAAGCGCACGTCGAAGGGGGTATCCCCTTCATCGTCATGCAATACATCGAAGGGATTACGCTGGCACAGCAGCTTTCGCGCCGCAACTCGACCCAGGGAGACAGCGACGACTTTGATATCAGTCTTGATGATGAAGCGGAAGATGCCTTGGCCGCTGCTCCCGACGCGACGGCGGCCGATGCTCCTGATAAACAGGAAATTGAATCTCAGCTAAAGACTTTCGAGGCGGCAGCTCAGGCCTTGGACGCGGCGCACCGCGCGGGCATCCTGCACCGGGACATCAAGCCCGGCAACATCATGGTTCAGCCCGATAGCATGCCCGTGGTCTTGGATTTCGGCTTGGCGCGCTCCGAAGAAGAGACGCACCTTACGTTGACTCAGACGGGGGATTTCTTCGGCACTCCGGCCTACATGTCGCCCGAGCAAATCTCCGCGCACCGGATTCGGCTCGACGAACGCTCGGATGTCTTTTCCTTGGCGGTGACGCTGTTCGAATGCCTGACCCTGCGTCGGCCCTTTGACAGCGCAAGCCGCGAAGGCATTTATCAGGCGATCTTGATGAAAGATCCGCCCAATCCTCGAAGGATCAATCCCGCGATCTCGCGAGACCTCGCCGTGGTGCTAGAAAAAGCGCTCGAAAAAGACCGCGACCGTCGCTATCGAAACGCCGGTGATCTCGCCGAAGAACTACGTCGTGTCCGGAGTTTTGAGCCCATCGAAGCTCGGCCCGCCGACCCCATTTTGCGACTACGTCGTTGGACCCAACGCCATCCCGGAGTGGCCGCCATGGTCGCGCTGTTGGCGGTGGTCTTGGGCCTGGGCTTTGCCTTCTTTTTGTATCACAGCGACAAACAGGAAAAATCCGCCGCAGCTGCGCGAGCGGAAGAAGAAGCTCGCGAGCGTGATGAGTTCTCGGCAGATGTTCGCAGGCGTGGCGAAAAGATCATCGCCATCGTCAAGAACAACCCCTTCAACCTGTTCTTGTACCAAGGCATGATCGGCACCTTCTCGGTCGATGTGGTCAAGATGGGCGAAGAGGGGAAGGCCTATGCGCGTTCTTTGGTGACGTCTGAGGAGGCTACTCGCCGAGCAGTGGCCACGATCTTGTTGCAGTACGTACCCGACAGTTCGGCGATCGACGACTTGCGCGACTTAGCTCTGAATGACAAGGATGACCTCGTGTCCTCGTCTGCTTCGAGATCCTTGATCTTTCACCCTCATGAATCCACGGCCAACGCTCAGCGCGAGATAAGAGACGAGGTTCTGTCGCGAATCAAAAACAAGCCAACCTCCTACCGTGGTGAGGCCGAATTATCCGTGCTCGGAAACTCAATGGCTGGGCTGGTGGTGCAAGGAGATCCCCTGGTTGCCGGCGGGATGGTTGAGCTCTTCAAAGACGGGACTTTTCAGTCTCCTACCCTTGGGCTGATGGCCAACTTCCTGTTGGCTCTCGGCGGGAGGGATGTCTTGGTCTTTATCGACTACCTCAGGGATCGCATTATCAACGGTGACACGGTCTTGGCACTTTACTTTGATCCGGTCCTGGCATACTACAAAAAGCTCGGCGACACGATGGGGCTCGACCGCTTGGAGGAACTCGCGAACGACGAGCGCTTGTCCGCGGAGATGAAGGAAAAGGTCGTGAAAGCGCGTGACGAATTACGTGAGACTTTGAACCTTGGTACGCCCGACTAGGATCTTTTGGCGAACCAGCGCTACTTCGAAAAGTCGATTGTCGTAAGAGACCTTTTGCCGACGGTGATCAAACGGGCCACGCCGTCTTGGCCGAAGCGCCGCGCGCCGAATCCTTCAAACTGAAGGAGAGAAATCGAGCGTGTCGCTTTTGAGGCCAGTTTGTAGCCGCCGCCTTTACCGCGGCCGGGAAAGAGCTCAAAGACGTGCTTTTTGCCTTGGCGCCGCATCACGACGAGGTCGACAATCTTGTCGCCGTCGAAGTCGTGTTGAAAGTGCGCGGCGTTGCGCCCGCTCCAACGATCGAAATCGGCGACGGCAACTTTGAGTTTGTGCTCCAAAGACGGCGCCGAGTCAAAGGGGCCGGAGTCGCCCCTGCGGCCTCGGTAGAGCCGGAGGACAACCGGCACGACGCCGAAAAATCGACTCACCGCATCCGCAAGGCGTGCACCATAAGTGCCAATGACCAAGTCGGTCATGCCGTCACCGTCGATGTCGCGAGCGTGGGGGCCGATACCCACGACGCCCTTGGTGCGGATGACGGTGTCGGGCTGCCTTGGAAAGGGGTCTTTGCCGCCGCGATTGAGAAGGATCACGATCGTGGTCTCCATGTCGCTGACTTCACCCGCTTTGGAGCGCATCCGTGACAAGACGAGGTCGGCGCGCCCATCGCCATCTAGGTCTTCAAGGCCAATGTCGGTTTGTTCGATCACGCCATCGGCGGTGCCTGATGCCAGCCAGGGCAAGGCGAACAGTCCTGGGTTCGCGAGGTCAAATTGTCCGGGCTTTGGCTGGAGGTAATAGTGCAGACCATCCGCATCGAACCACGCCAAATCGCTGCGGCCGTCGCCGTCGATGTCAGCCATGGTTGGCGAGGGAAGGTCACGCTGGTACATAAACGCGCCGCGGCCGTCGCGAGCCACGCTGCGTCGCCCCGGGAGCGGGAGGAGTTTGGATTGCGGGCTCAGTCCCTTTTTTTGTCCCTTGAACCAAGCGACTCCGGTGGCGACTGGCAGAAAAAGGTCGTCTTGTTGGTCGCCATCAATGTCGAGAGGCCAATGCCAAAGGTGGGGCACTTTACGCAGCGGAGCTCGGAACAGGCTCGCGTGTTTGATCTCGACTTGGCCATTCAAAGTCAAACTCAGAGGCTTGCCGGCTTTGCTTCCGGCTCTCCAGATCTGGACTGAAGACGGAGAGATGGCGGCAACTCCCATGCCGCCACCGCCGAACTGACCAAAGGCCATCGCGGATGTCGCGGCCGAAATGTTGGTGGTCGGACTTTGCAGAAAACTGCCGTCAGTCTGCCCCCAGGCGACGGCGAGGGGGCGTCCGCCCGGGTGGTTTTCGCCGACGAGCAGGGCGTCTACCAGGCCGTCATCGTTGAGATCAATGAGGTGCCAGACCTCAAAGGCGAAGGTCAGTGGCGTCGTCTTTTGAGACTGAGCATGGATAGTGGGCAGCGCGGCAAGTATCCACGCCAACAAGATCCATGGTCGGGGCAGCCGGTTCATCAAGGGTTCAACTCCCGCGTGCAAAAAGTCAGCTTGCTCACGCCCAAAAACAGCGCGAAGCCAAAGAGGGGGTAGAGCAGTTCGGGGTGTGTAAAGCCGAGCGCTTCAATGTCTTGCACTTGAGTCTCGATTCCCCGGGCGGTTTCTGCGCAGCGCTCGTAGCCGATCTCAATCGCTCGAAGGCCCATGAGCGTTTCTGAATCGGGAAAGGCCTCGGCTAAGAACCCGAAAAACATGCGACTCAAGATGGCGAGCGTTACTGCCGTGGCCTCTGAATCGATGAGGGTCGAAACCAATAGACCCAAGGCAGCAAAGAAAAACAGCGGCAGGGTGGCGACCAACTGCAACTTCAGGGCCATGGCTCGCATCGACTCCAGGTCAAACTTCAAGACCGGGTCAAGCCCTTCGATCTCAACCAAGACCGGCCCAAACCCGAACCTAAACTTCGTAACTAGCCAAGCGATGGTCAGCACCGTGCCAATGAGAATGAGTGCGAAGAGAAACAGGGTCGCGGCCTTGGCGGCAACGATCTCGGACCGAGCGACGGGGCGCAGTAGATAGGCTCGCAAGGCACTGGATTGGCGTTCGCAGTTGACACAAGACGCGCCGAGGATGACCAGCAGCAAGGAGCTGATCTCAAAGCCTCGGCGGACCATCTCGGCGAGTTCGGTCCAGGATTCCCCGGCATCAAGGGGCAAATCGGAGAACGCCGGCACCGAAAAGACGGCGAGGGCGGCGGCGAGAATGCCTAACCAGGGCAGAGCACGCCGACGCGTCTTGGCGATTTCAAAGCGCAAACAGCGGATAAATCTCCGCGTGCGACCGGCGGGCGAGCTGGTGGTCAAGCGGCGTTTGTTTTCGACGATCTCCTCAGTTTGGACTTCGGTCACGTCAGGCTGCCTTCACGGCGAAGGGACGATTGACTGAGGAAGAACTCTTCGAGGGTCACGCGTACTTCAGCTAGAGTTCGGATCTCAACGCCCGCTTTCACCAAGTCTCGGTGCAAGCGACCCAACTGATCCGGCGAGATTTCGAACTTGATCTGCTGGGAAGGGATGCGTTTCACATTGAGACAGTCATCGTCTTGACCCAACAACTCCAGCGCGCGATCGGCATCGACTTTCGATGCGCAGTTGAGCGAGAACCGGCCTTTCAGTCGGCTTTGGAGCGCATCCATGCGGTCGGCAAAAACGAGCTGGCCGGATTCGATCATGATAACGTGGTCGCAGATCAACTCGATCTCGTGTATGAGGTGACTTGAGATGAAGAAAGTGACGCCGGACTCACGGTTGAGTTTTTGGATGAGCCGGCGCATCTCCATGATGCCGTTGGGGTCCAAGCCGTTCGTTGGCTCGTCCAAGATAATGAGCTCGGGTTGGCCGACCAAAGCCAGGGCGATGGCCAAGCGTTGCTTCATGCCCAAAGAGTAGTGGCGAGCCGGTCGATCTGCGGCGTCGCTTAAGCCGACTTGCTCTAAGACCTCATCCACTTCGCCTTGGTAGCCGCCGAGCCCCGACAAAAATCTGATGTTTTGGCGACCGGTTAGTCGCGGATAAAAAGCCGCAGAATCGACGAGGGCCCCAATGCGCCCTAAGGCGGCGGCGCGTCCGCGGCGGTCGTTAGCGCCGAAAAGTTCGAAGCTACCTTGGTCGGGAGCGAGCAGTCCCAAAATGATGCGCAAGGTCGTGCTCTTGCCCGAGCCGTTGAGACCGAGGAATCCGGTGATGCTTCCGCGTTCAACTCGGAGAGAAAGATCATGCACGGCGCGCACCGGTCCGAATGACTTTCCGAGTCCTTTAGTCTCGATGAGGGCTGGCTTGGACATGTGGTCTCGACTCTTCAATCCCGTTTAATACGCGAACGCGGCTTGATCTTGGAACTTGGCTTTCAGTCTTAACGGAGCCTACCCGTAAGGTCGGTCGCTTCGCAAGACGACGGGGGGCGGAGCGGGTACGGGTCTGCATAGTTACCCCTTGGCCCCTTACGTTAAGTCCAGGCTTAGATGCGCTCGATACAGATCTTGTCGAGAGGGGTATGAAAGCCGCAAGGCTCCCCTCCCCAGACACCAGATTCCAAGCCGGTCAGATCCGTGAGGTCAGTGCCGGCAAGGACGCTTCAAAAGCGATGAGCATTTGAGGGGGCCCATGGTCCCCCAAGGAGTTTGAAAAAGCCAGGGTTGCCGCTGTGCGTAATTCTTTCTGACCATCTCACATTTCCCTCTTCTATTCCCTTTTCCTTCTTCTGAAGAGAGTTCCCGAGGCTTTTTCATTTTACTTCGCTTCAAATACGGGACGCGCGCCGAGGACTTCGGCGCGCGTCTTGCGTTGGGGCCCACAAGCGCCACAATTGGAGGATGCAGACCGGCCGCCACATTCTGAAGCGACTCGAAGTCCGGAGCCGAGGTCCGGCCTTGACCGGGTTCTTACGGTGTTACCTGAAGCTTTTGGGACTCGGGCTGTTTTTGTTGCCGCTCGCCGCCTTGTTGTACCGGCTTGAGTTTGGCCGGCCCCAGCTTCCCTTTACCGGCGTTTTCTTGGGGCTGATCCTCTTGGCGATCTTGCTGCTTTTCTTGGCGGCGTTTGAATTTCTGCGAGGCCACGGCCAGGCCTTGACGGCGGCTCGCGAAGCTGACCTTGAACTGGGCGGCGGGGAACGCTTGTTGTCGGCGGTCGAGACCGCAACGCTCGATCGCAAGGGTCGTTTAGACCCTCTGTTGTTTCGCGACGCCGAACAGGCCCTCAACCGTTTGCCGACAAAGCGCCGACCTTCTCGCGGCTTTCCCTGGCCGCCCCTGCGGCGTATTGCCGTCGTCGTGGGTTTGGTCTTGCTGATCCTGTTTGTGCCCGCGGCCAATAGCGGCCGTTGGGGCTCCACATCAAATAAGAGCGCTTCGGTGTACGAAGGGCCCAAAGACGATGTCGTGAAGGGTGACGAAGCCGCGGCGGGTGAAGAGGCAAGCGCCGGAGATTTCGCGGGCAAGGTGACGGTACGGGCGGAAACAGATGCGCGGCTTTACCTTTTGGGTCAAGAGATCAACCTCAGTCTTGAGCTGAAGACTCTCGAACCCCTGCCCGAAGGGCGCCGGCTCAAAGCAGTCCTAGTTATCGACGGTTCGAAGCGACTAGAGTTGCCTTTGGATTGGACGCTTCCCACCGAAACGGGGCAACGATTGGAGGCGCGCTGGGCCTTGAAGGCGCGCTTGGAGGAAATCGAGCGCTACGAAAGTGGGCTGATGTCCATCGAGGCCTACGTTTTTGCCGCCGTTCAACGCGAAGATCTCAAGGGCCCGGCGGCCGCTAACGGGCTGCTGATCCAAATCTCTGAGAACCAGGAGCGCCTTCGCAGCAAGATGCCGCGTTCGGCTAAGAAGGAAAAGAAGCCGGATACAAAACCCCGCCGAAAGCGCCCCAAGAAAGAGCGCCCGAATCGCCCGCCTCAAAAAAAGAAGAAGCCGCGTGCCGCCGCGGCCCCCGGCCCTGGCGAAAAGCCCCCCGAGAAGATCGAGTCGATTGAACACGTCATCGAGCCCTTGTTCGCAGGCGATCAAAAAACGAAACGCAAGACTCGCATTTTCAAACGGGACCTCGAAGATGCTCCGCCCTTGCCGCCGGAGGAAAAGAAAAAGGCCCGTGACCGCGCTTACAGCAAGGGCGTTGAGGCGGAGTTTAGGCGCATCAAGCTAGGCGATCGCGAGCGCGGGCTAGTGCGCCGCTACCTGGACGGCTTGCGTCCGGGTGGGACCTCGGGCCCATGAGTGCAGATTCATTGGGTTTGTTGGAGCCGGAGTTTCTCGCCCGCCTCCAACGCTTGGAGATCGTGGCCAAAAAAGTCGTCGCGGGTGAATTGCGCGGCGAGCTCCGTTCGCGACGGCGCGGCGTGGGCTCTTTGTTTCGTGACTACAAAAGCTACGCACAGGGCGATGATCTGCGCTTTTTGGATTGGAACGTCTACTCGCGTTTGGGCGAATTGCTCATCAAACAGTTCGAGGCCGAGGAAAACCTCGACCTTCTTTTGGTTGTCGATGCGAGCGGCGGGATGGACTTTGGCGACGCAAACAAGTTTGACCATGCGCGTCGCGTGGCGGCAGCGCTTGGCTTTGTCGCATTGGGAAAACAAGCCAGTGTACGTCTCGCGTTTGCGCCCCGCCTGGCGAAAGACGAGGCCAAAACGGTTTACTTTGGAGCGCGGCAGCTACAGCCGTTTTTGCAGCGACTTGAGGATCATCCGGGGGCCGGCGAGCAAGCGGACTTCTTCGAGACTTTCTCCGCGGCAGTGGGGCGGCGAAAGAGCCGGGGACTGGCCATCGTCTTGTCCGATTTCATGGGGGCGAAGGGCTACGAAAAAGGCCTCAAGTTCCTTCGGCATCAAGGCTACCGAGTAGGTGCCATCCAGGTGTTGGATCGCCGCGATTTACACCCTGGGTTGGGCGGCCGATTGCGCCTGATGGATCTCGAATCCAACCGCAACGCCAAAGGCGTCGTCTCTAAAAAGATCCTCAAAGCCTACGAAGATGAAGTGCGCCGTTGGTGCGAAAACGTCGCCCGCTATTGCCGTCGCCAAGGCATTGATCTGGTGACTTTGGACACCTCGCTCGGTCTTGAGGCCTCGATAAGAGAGTTGCTGAGTGGGGGACTCATCGAGTGAGTTTCCTGCGACCGGAGCTTTTTCCTTGGTTGGCCTTGCTCGCTCTTATTCCCTTGCTGTACTTGGTGCGCAAGCGTTCGAAGAAAGTCGCGGTGCCGCATCTTTATTTGTGGGACCGTGTTCTGCAGCGCGAGGGGAAGACTCGCGTGAGCAGGGTTCGCAATATTCTCGCCATCATCTTGCAGATGGCGATCGCCGCCTCCTTGATCTTGGCCTGGGCCGGGCCCATTCGAATTGGCGAGCGCGTGGAGCGCGGTCGTATCCTCGTTTTGCTTGACGTTTCGTCGTCGATGGCGGCGAGGCGCGAGGATGGTAGGCAGCGCTTGGACGCAGCCCTTGCTGACCTGCAGGGCAAAATGTCGGCTTGGATTAAGACTCGGAATGTGGGGATTCGCTTGGTCGGGGACGGTAGCCAAGAGCTGCAGCCCTTTACTTCAGACTTCAAGGAACTCGTGTCGGCTCTTGATCGAGTCCCCACTCCGGCGGGATCTCTTGACGTCGCGGGCCTCACCCAGCTGATTAGAAAAACTCGCGAAGAAGATGAGCGACTCGACCTCATCTACCTCGGCGACGGTGCTGCGCTGGGGGACTCGGTGCCGGAGGGCATCGGATTTCTTGCGGTCGGCGATGAGCGCGCCAACGCGGGCTTGGTTCAGGTTGAGCTGGAGGCGACCCGGGGGCGGTCGGAGGCTTGGGTGCGGGCGAGCCTTGCGGCCTTCGGCGGAAGGGTTGACGGGCGCGTTGTTTTGGAAACTGCCGAGGGGGTAGAGATCGCCTCGCAGGATTTCAGTCTCGACGGCGGATCGGAAAAGACTATCGAGTTGCGGGCCGAGGCCGAGCCTGAGCAGTGGCTTTCGCTGCGCTTACTGCCGCCGCGAGGCGATAAGGGGCCTCTCGATGCGCTTGGCGCTGACGATGAAGCGGCCATCTGGTTGACGCGAGCTCCGCGCGCGCGAGTTTTGATCGCTTCCGATCGGGTTGACGCGCATTTAAAGGCGGGCTTGAGTGTTTTGGGTGAATGGGTGGACCTTAAGAGCGCGTCAGTGGTGGCAAAGGCCGATTGGAGAAAGGCCGCGCCAGCCTTTGATTTCGTCATCCTGCAAGACATTGAAGAAGTAAAGGACCTCCCGGCGGGCCGCTATCTTCTTTTGAACTCTTGGGCCCCGAACTTGCCCTTGGCGCGCAGCGAATTGGTGAAAGACCTCGATGTCGTGCGGCAAGAGAAAGGGAGTCTGTTTTTGAGAGGCTTAGATCTCCGCGACCTCAGCATTAAGCGTTGCTGGAGATGCGAGGTGGGCGAAGGAGCGGAAGTCGTTCTTGAGGGGACCTGCGGTGCCTTGATCAGTTGCGGGAAAGTCGGTGGTGTGGAGTTCGTCCACTTTGCTTTTTCGACGGACGTCAAGAATAGTTCGCTCGCCTTGCTGCCGAGCTGGCCGCTTCTTTTGAAGGACGTCGTGGCCGAGTTTGGGCGCGAGCGCCACCGCTTGTTTCCGGAATCCGTGTTGGCCAATCAGCGCTTTTCAATGGCGTCACGCCGGGGAAAACTCGTCCGCCACTTGGCACCCCGGGCGAGGGCCTTGGAACCCGAAGGCGAGCCCCAGTTTCCCCTGCTCAGAGCTGGCCCCTCAGGAATTTTCTTAGCCCCCTCCAAGCCCGGTGGCTACGAATTCCAGCTGGGGGAGCGCCGCGAATGGGTGGCCGTCAACGAACTTGGCCGGAGTCTCAGCGACATCCGACCACACTGGAGCCAAGCCGGGGAACCGCCACTGCGCCCGAACCGCCGCTTCAAAGACGAGGTCTCCTGGGCCCGCTGGCTAGCCTTCTTCGCGCTCTTGCTCCTCCTCCTAGAGTGGGCCAGCTACCAATTCGGCTGGACCGACTAAGTCAGCAAACCCTGAACACTTGGGTCAGACCCAAGTCACCACCCTTTCAATCCGCCGCCCCAGGCCAATCCAGTTGAGCCGTCCCCGGATCGCGTTACGATACCCCATCCAAGAAGAGAACCGCGGCGGCGTTCGCCCTGTGCTTTTTTTTTTTGGATCGACCCCCACCATGCCCGAGTTCCTCGAAGGCGTCACCTACGACGACGTCCTCCTCGTCCCCGGTTACTCCGAGGTCCTTCCCACCGAGATCGACACCAAAAGTCGCGTCTCCCGGAACACCGAAGTCAACATCCCTGTGCTCTCCGCCGCCATGGACACGGTGACGGATTCGAAGCTCGCGATTGCGCTGGCCCGCGAGGGTGGCATCGGCATCATCCACAAAAACTTCAGCCTCGAAGACCATGTGCGCGAAGTCATCAAGGTCAAACGATCGGCCAACGGCATCATCAAAGATCCGGTCACTTTGCCTTCCACCGTTAGTGTGGGCGAGGCTCGCAAGATGATGGCGAGTTTTAACGTTTCCGGCGTTCCCATCGTTGACAACTCGCTCGTGGTCGGGATCGTCACGAAACGCGACATGCGTTTCCAAGACAGCGAAGACGCGCCGATTTCTTCGATCATGACCGACAAGCTCGTGACCGCGCCGCCCAATACCAGTCTTGAGGACGCCAAGAGAATTCTGCACGCCGCGAAGGTCGAGAAGCTCATCTTGCTCGAACCCGATGGCAGCCTCGCGGGTCTTATCACGATTCGTGATATCGATATGACCGAGCGCTACCCGAACGCCTGCACGGACAGTTTGGGCCGCCTCAAGGTTGGAGCTGCCATTGGCGTCAACGATGTTGACCGCGGAATTGCTCTCGCTGAAAATGGCGTGGACTTGATCGTTATTGACACTGCCCACGGGCACTCGGCCAATGTGGGCCGGGCATTGAAGGCACTCAAAGCAAAAGTCGATATCGATGTCGTTGCGGGCAACATCGCGACCGCAGAGGCTGCGAAGTTCCTCATCGACGCGGGTGCCGATGGCATCAAGGTCGGTATCGGCCCCGGCTCCATTTGCACCACGCGGGTGGTTGCGGGCATCGGGGTTCCTCAGGTGACGGCGATCCTTGAGTGCGCGAAAGTGGCGAAAGCCGCGGGCGTTCCGGTGATCGCGGATGGCGGTATCAAGTACAGCGGTGACATCACCAAAGCGCTCGGGGCGGGTGCAGACGTTGTGATGCTAGGGAGTTTGCTGGCTGGCCTTCACGAGAGCCCCGGTGAACGGGTGATGTTCAAGGGGCGGCCCTACAAAGAAATCCGTGGCATGGGCTCCATCGGCGCCATGGTGCAGGGAAGCGCGGATCGCTACGGACAGGCGGACATCCGTGAGGCCGACAAGCTCGTACCAGAAGGCATCGAAGGCCGCGTGCCTTACAAGGGGCATTTGGCCGACTATATTTATCAACTGGTGGGCGGACTTCGCGCCGGGATGGGCTACGTCGGCGCCAAGAATGTCGCCGAGCTTCACGAAAACACAAAGTTCATTCGAATCTCGGGGGCAGGGCTTCGCGAGAGCCATCCGCACGATGTTCAAATCACCAAAGAAGCGCCCAACTACGGGTTGGAGAATTGATGGTTTCCGAAGCCCGCAACGAACATGAGCACGAACGCGTCGTCATCATCGACTACGGTTCGCAGTACACGCAACTCATCGCTCGACGGGTGCGCGAACATCGCGTGTTTTGCACCCTCACGACGCCCGCGGTCAAAGTCGAAGAGTTGCGCGGCCCGGACGTCAAGGCCATCATCCTTTCCGGCGGTCCTTCGTCGGTCTACGGTGAAGACAGCCCACAGCTTCCCGCCGGGCTCCTAGATCTGGATGTCCCGATCTTGGGGATTTGCTACGGGCACCAGCTGCTCTCCCAGGCCTTCGGCGGTCGTGTCGAAGCGGTTAAAGAACGAGAGTTTGGGCGTCGATCGCTCGAAGTTGATTGCGACAGTGTGCTGTTCACTGGCACTCCTGCCGTCCAAGACGTGTGGATGAGCCACGGGGACCAGGTCGAAGATCCCAAGCACATGTTTGAGGTCATCGCCAAGACCTCAAGCTGCGGGCACGCCGCCGCGAAGCACCGCGAACGACCCATCTTCGGCATTCAGTTTCACCCTGAAGTTCACCACAGCGTTCACGGCTCGAAGATCATTGAGAACTTTTTGTTCTCGGTCGCGGACTGCCGCGGTGATTGGGAGATGAGCACCTTCATCGACGACCAGGTCACCAAAATCCGCGAACAAGTGAAAGACCGCCACGTCATCTGCGGCCTTTCCGGTGGCGTCGATTCCAGCGTCGCCGCGGTCTTGGTACACCGCGCCATCGGTGATCAGCTCACTTGCATTTTCGTCGACAACGGTTTGCTGCGCAAAAACGAAGGTGACGAAGTCGAAGCGACTTTTGGCGATGCCTTCCACATGGACTTTCATCGCGTCAATGCCCAGGATCGTTTCCTCTCCGAACTCGCCGGCGTCAGCGACCCCGAGACAAAACGCAAGATCATCGGCCGTGTGTTCATCGAGGTCTTCGAAGAAAAGGCCAACGAACTGACCGATGTGGGGTTCTTAGTGCAGGGCACGCTCTATCCCGACGTCATCGAATCGGTCTCTCCGCACGGAGGCCCTTCAAAGATGATCAAGAGCCACCACAACGTCGGCGGGCTGCCCGACAAATTGGGCTTCGCCCTCATCGAACCGCTACGCGACCTCTTCAAAGATGAGGTGCGAGCTCTCGGCCGCGAACTCAACATCGACAACGAACTCATCCGCCGGCATCCCTTTCCGGGACCGGGCCTCGCCGTCCGCATCCCCGGTGACGTCACCGTCGCCAAAACGCTGCTCCTCCAAGACGCCGATGCCATCTTCCGCGAAGAGATCGAAGCCGCCGGACTCTACGACGAAATCTGGCAGGCCTTCGCGGTCCTTTTGCCCGTCGATACCGTCGGCGTGATGGGAGACGAACGCACCTACGAAAAAGTTTGCGCCCTACGCGCGGTCACCAGCACCGACGGCATGACCGCCGACTGGTACCACATGCCCTACGACGTCCTCGCCAAGATGTCCAACCGCATCATCAACGAAGTCCGCGGCATCAACCGCGTCGTCTACGACATCTCCAGCAAGCCGCCCGCCACCATCGAGTGGGAGTGAAGGATCTCGTCCGATGGCCGCGGACTCACAGCGTAGTTGCTCAGCGGGTCGTCACCGAACTTGAGCACAAGTTTTCGACTGCGAAGGCGGAGTAGATTGCGGCTGTGATCTCTGCAACGACGCTCGGGATCGGCATCAAGTTCACATCAAACGTGGTAGTTGAGGAAAGCCGACGTTGCCGTTTTTTGGGCTAACGATGAGGGCCCTCGCGCGACCTTGATCGTCAACCGGAAACTCGACTCGGTATCCGTTTTTGATCACCCGTGTCACTGCAAGTGGCTTACCCCATTCCGTCCACTGG
Source organism: Planctomycetota bacterium (assembly GCA_036479435.1). GTDB lineage: Bacteria > Planctomycetota > DRQF01 > JAZGFI01. Next base: position 29,403 of record JAZGFI010000130.1, read on the forward strand.
TGATGGAGCAAGAATTCGACAGCTCGTGCTTTGGCTTCCTGAGTGGTCGAGATGGGTTTTGGGGCATTTTCGACCGGAATCGACACGGTTGACAAAGGGGCCTTCACCGTTTGCCCCGAGTAGATTCGTTCGGCGAGCCACTCTTTCCAAGGCGACCGAACCAAGCCCGGCTCTTCGGCGTCGCCTGAACGCGACCTCAGGTCGAGCGTATTCCCATCGACGGTGGCGAGAATCAGGCGAGTCGGCATCTTTGCTTCTAGTTCGGCATCGTTGATCGCCACCAGATTTTCCAAAGAATCCTCGGCCGAAATAGGGGCAAAGCTCGAACTTTCGATGACCATGTGCCGAGTAGACGAGGCAACCTCAATCGTTGCGATGCAAACCGGCCCAAACTGACGACTAACTCGTACAACATCTAAAGTCACAAACCATCGGTGCCGGCAATCAGAGTTTTGTGCTTCCGACTCTCGCTTAGGATCCGGAAAGATCAGGTCGACCCCAAAACATGTGGCCATGGGACGCCAAGGCTTGCCCCCGACCACGGTCCAGATCCAACTTAGATGTTCGGTAGTTCGAAGTAGCTGCTTCGGACGCGAAACTCGTACCTTTCCGACATCGGGCAAGGCGCCAACTACTCGAGGGCAATTCCGCTTCGTATCCCGCAAGCCCAGCTCTTGAATGATCCTGGCGGCTCCCTCCCCCTCCCCCTCGTCCTCCCAAGCGCGGAGCTGGCTGAGTGCCTTCGGCGTCACCGCAAATTCACCGTGATTTCCGTCGCGATGCCCGCAGATTTCACAGACTTCGATGTCGGATATTTCGCGGTCAGTCCCTGGATCATCGCAGCCCATCATCATGATGAGTAGCAGCGCCATTGTGGCCATGCTTGCGATTGGGAGTGAAGGCTCAGTCCTTACGCGAACCTCAGCATTCATCTGGTGATCCTCATTTTTTTGGTGCCTCGACTGTCGTTTCGCGGCACAACGCCCGGTTTCGGAATTGCCGGAGGAACTTTGTGGTGTCTCGGTACAAAGAGCCTCAAGTCTTCGGGAACGCCAAAACCAGTGGAGCCCTCAGCCTAACCAAGTTGCCACTATCTGCGCCACGCAAAACGCTAGGTGGAACTGCGGCGAGTTGATGACTTAGGTGCATGGGCCGGTTTCGGTTACGATTTGCCCTGTCCTGAGTCCTAGAGCAAGGCCCTTCGAAAATGCGTCGAACCTATTTGATCCTGTCCTTATTTGCTCTGATGCCATGTTGTCTTGCCCAACGGGAAATCGCTCAGCTTCACCTTGATCGCGCTAAGTCATTGGTGGAGTCGAAGGGCCGAGACGGGGCCTGTTACGAATTTTTCTTGGCCGAGTGCGCGAATCGTGAAACCACTGACGCGCTTGAGTCCGCGAACTTCCAAAAGGCGCTAGATGAATTTGGGCCTGGGGTCGATCCCCTGTTTTCGCAACGCAAGAAAGTCAACCTTAGTCTGGTCAGAGAGCTTCAAGAGCTTGTGAAGCATCTCTTGTCCAAGCGTTGTGTTGATGCCGCTGAAATACTTGTGGAGCGAATGATGCCCGTGGCCCCGGAGGCGATGGAGAAGCTCCAAGTTGGTCGCATGCGCTCCGGAAAACGCATTCCCATTCAGGTGCTTCCGATTGCGGATGCACGGGTAGTCAATTGCCTCGTCCTCCAGAATATTGGCTTCCTTAATAAGGGCAACGTTGTCGGCGAGGAGTGCCTTCGCTCTATGGAATTCACAAATCGAGCGGCTCAGTCTGTTCTCCCGATCGCTAAGAGCTACCAGAAGAAAAGGATGCCTCGCAGTGCAGCTTGGATTGCGCGAATTGCCATGGGCCTCGATCCTGAAACGAAGAAAAGTCTCGCATCGATTCTCAAAGCGGCTGACAAGTCATCGATGAGAGCTTGGAGCAAACAACACGCCAATAGAGTGATGGCGCAGCTGAAGGCGCGGAAAATCGAAAGTGGTGTACTCAAGCGATGGAAGTTGGGTCGCGGTAAGATTAGCTCACCAAGTTCGACGAAGGCCGGTGACTCGGTCTTTCTGACTTGGGGCGAAGTCTTTCAGGAGGCGAGTTTCAGTGTCCAACATCACAAGCGAAACATTGAGATCATCTTGGGTACTGAAAACCCAAGCGAATCTTACCGTCTGCAACTAGAGCCGCCTTTGATCGGAGCTTCGTGGTACCTGCATGTCTATCGGCCCGGCGAGACCAAGTCGTTGTCTGACGCCCGTTTCAAGTATCAGCAGGGCGAGCGAATCCCCATTCGTTTGTTTTTTCGTAGCGGTACGCTCCACGCTTGGATCGGCTCGACCTACGTTGCGGTGCCGATGACGCTGCCGGCAAGAACTCACTTCGGTTTTCGGGTCTCGCAGCGCGCACCTACGATGAGCACTCATCCGAGAACAAAAAAGCGAGTTCAGTCTCGGAAGACCGAGCCGATTAGGGTCTTTGAACTCAACACGGTGTTTGAGAACTAGCCTGTGGTTGCCGAAGTCCCTGAGTCGGGCCCCACAAGTCGTCAAGCGAACAAGACAACGTTAGCCTGAGTTCCGTCTACCTTCGCGATTGACTCCAGCCCTCCTCCCTGCTCGCCTAAAAGGCCCGTACTTAGATTGTCATGTCTCTAAGCAACTCGGATAGTTTCGCGGCATTGGCTCGGCCTTGGCTTTGGCGCATGGCCCAGCCTACAAGGGCGTGTTGGGCCGGTTGAGTTCCGCTTTTGAGAGCTTCCCAGGTGTCGGGGTTGGCGTCGATGGACTGTCTTAGGAGTTCGCGGAGTTGGTCGGGATCGTTGAGCTGTAAGAGGTCTAGGGTCTTGGCGAGGTCCTGAGGACTGGCGGTTGATGAGCGCAGTTCGTCGAAAAGGGTATGGGCGGCGTCTTGGCTAATGAGGCCTTCGGTGGTCATGTTGATCAGCTCGGCCACGATGGTGGGAGTTGGTCGGATGGGAGCTATGGCCTCGGCGGAATTTGCGGCGGCATTGAGATGAGGAGCGGCCTTGAGGGCCGGGAGGACTTTGGCGATGACCCAGTTCGCAGCCTTTTTGGCTGAGGAAATGAGGTTAGTGAGTTCTTCGAAGTAGTTTGCGGCGCTGGCGTTTTGGACGAGCTGCTGGGCGTCTTTGGCGGAGAGGCCCAGTTGTGATTGGTAGCGCTTGAAGCGCGGACCGGGCAGCTCGGGGAGTTGGGCTTTTGTCTCTTCGATCCAAGCCTTGGCGATGCGGAAGCGGGGAAGGTCAGGGTCGGGGAAGTAGCGGTAGTCGGCGGAACTTTCTTTGCGACGCATAGAACGGCTTTCGCCCGCCTCGTCGTCCCAGGTGCGCGATTCTTCCGCCCCGATGCCTTTGGATGTGTCGTAGAGGGCAGCTTGGCGTTTTTGCTCGTACTCGATGGCTCGCTTGATCATGCGATTAGAGTTGAGGTTTTTGAGCTCGATTTTGCGACCGAGCGTGGTGCTACCTTTCGGTTTGAGGCTGATGTTGACGTCGCAGCGGAGGCTGCCCTTTTCCATATCGCAGTCGCTGGCGCCGATGTAACGGAGGATGAGTCTTAGTTCGCGAAGGTAGTCGAGCGCCATGTCGGCGGAGTGAATGCTGGGGGTGGTAACGATTTCTAAAAGAGGGACGCCGCAACGGTTGAGGTCGATGAGGGTGCCTTCATCTTTGTTGCCGTGCAGGCTCTTGCCCGAGTCCTCTTCGAGGTGGGCGCGCAGGATGTGGACGGTCTCGCCAGCTTGGCCGAAACTTAGATCGAGGTGGCCGTCGAAATGACTCGGCGTCTCAAACTGCGTGATTTGGTAGGCCTTGGGCAGGTCGGGATAAAAGTATTGTTTGCGATCGAAACGCAAGGTCTCGGCGATACGGCATTGAAGAGCCAAGCCCACCCGGAGGCCGAGCCGAAAGGCCTCGCGGTTGGCGACGGGTAAGGCTCCTGGGAGACCCAAGCAGGAGGGGCAAGTCTGGGAATTGGGTGGGGCACCGAAGTGGTACGCACACCCGCAAAACATCTTGGTTCGTGTCTTGAGCTGGACGTGAGCTTCGAGGCCGATGACGGTGTCGTAGCGCTTGTCGATCACAGTCTTGGCGACTCGCGATGAAAGCCGCCGATCATTTCCCAAGCCGTGGCGAGTCGCAGGATCAAAGCCTCCTCAAAGGGCTTGGCGATGATCTGTAGACCAATGGGGAGGCGTTGTTCGTTTTCGACGGCAAACCCTGCGGGAACACTGGCTCCCGGAAGACCGGCCAGATTTAGGGAGACCGTGAGCACATCGCTCAGATACATCGCGAGGGGATCATTGCGCAAAGAACCGAGCTTGAAGGGCAAGATCGGCGCGGTTGGTCCCAAGATGAGGTCGCACTCATCGAAAGCGGTCGCGAAGTCGTTTCGCAACAGCGTTCGTACGCGAAGGGCCTTGTCGTAATAGTCGGCGTAGGAGTCGGAGGAAAGGCAGAAGGTGCCAAGCATAAGCCGGCGTTTCACTTCGGGCCCGAAACCCAAACTTCGAGACTGCGCGTAGACTTCGTCGAGGGTTTGCGCGGCTTCAGCCCGTCGTCCGTACCCGATTCCGTCGTAGCGAGCGAGGTTGCTGCTCGCCTCTGAGGTCGCAATGACGTAGTAGGCCGGGATGGCATAAGGCGTGTGGGGCAAATTGACGTCGACAAGTTCGGCGCCTGCGTCGCGGAGGCGCTGACAGGCTGACATGATCTGAGCCTCGATCGCGGGGTTGATTCCCTCGCCAAAAAACTCGCGAGGAAGCCCCAATCGCAAACCTTTGAGGTCTAAGGGGCTCAGCTCGTCGAGGCCAAAAGCGGGCCGTGTCGATGAGCTGCTGTCACCTTGGTCATGCCCCGAAATCACCGCCAAGATCGCAGCAGCGTCGGCGGCAGAGCGGGTCAAGGGCCCTATTTGTTCCAAAGACGAAGCGTAGGCGATCAGGCCTCGCCGCGAAACGCGACCGTAGCTGGGTTTTAGTCCAGTAATCCCGCAAAAAGCTGCGGGCTGCCGGATGGAGCCTCCGGTGTCCGAACCCAATGCGGCGGCGCACATGCGGGCGGCCACCGCCGCCGCCGAACCTCCGCTCGAACCGCCCGGAGTGCGGGATGGCGACCAGGGATTGCGCGTGATACCGAACGATGAGTTCTCAGTGGAGGACCCCATGCCAAATTCATCCATGTTGGTGCGGCCGATCAAGAGCGCGTCAGCCGCTTCTAAGCGTTCGATGACCTCGGCGCTGTAGGGAGGCCGAAAATTCTGAAGGAAGGCGCTTCCGCAGCTTGTAGGTTGGCCCTTGATACAGATATTGTCTTTGATCGCGATGGGGACTCCGGCGAGCGGTCCCAAGGGGCGACCGTCTTGCCGTTTGCGGTCAATTTCTCGAGCACGATCATGAACTCCGTCCACGATCGACAAAAAAGCACCGTACTTGGCGTCGTGTTTTCGAATCTGCTCGAGGTGAGCCTCAAGAATCTGGACGGCCGTCCAGGTCCCCCGGTGGAGCCCTAAGGATAGGTCGACGACGCCAGCGTCAATAAGGTCAAACGGAGAAGGGTTCAACGTGTTTTTGGCACGCGAAAATAGGGGCCGCTGCGAAGGGCTGCGTTGCCAAGGGCATCGTCTAAGCTGAGGCAGGGGACTGGGTCATCCTCGCGAAAGAGGTTCTCGTCACTGCTCAGATAAACCAGTGGATCTACCGAATTCGTATCGACTTCCGCCAACTTGAGAAAATGTCCCAGAATCTTGGCCATCTGCTCGCTGAAGACTCCGATTTCCTCGTCCGTCAGCTCGATCTTTGCCAGAGCTGCCACCCGCTTGATCTCGGCGCGATCGATCTTGCTCATCTCTTTGCTCCCAATTCTCCTGGTTTGTCATAGCTTACCCCAAGGTTCGCGATAGGTGGGAATTGACAGCTATCCTCCGCCGTGTTCAGATTCCGCAGCTGCAACAGGAGGGAGCATGAGCCAATTCGACGTTGAGTTTTTGAGTTTGGCACTTGCGACCGTGGGGCTTTTCTTCATTTGTTGCGCTGTCCTACAAAAAAAACCGAAGCACGTCCTGGCCGAGCTCTTCGGCGTCAACAAACGTGGTCTGCGCGATCTGAAGTCATCGGTGTTCAAGCGCAATCAGGTGGTCATGGGTTTTCTGTGCGTGGTCATGGCGATCGTCGTGGATGTTTTCATCGCCCCGGCTCCTGACGCCGATGGCATTCTTGAGGACTTGTCGCCCGGCGCGAAAGTCCTGGCGCTCATCGCCTTTTTGGTAGCACTCTGCGGAATCCTGAACTACCTATCGCGTCTTTGGAGCAAGGCGGCGTTCAAGCGCCTCGTGTTCGAGGTGGTGACCGAGTATCAGTGGCCTTTCGAAGAGAACATGGTGTTGACTAAAGAGATCGGCAAGCTGTTGGGCGTTCCCCAAAGTGACGATGATACCGTCGAAGCCTATGTCGCGCGCATTCGCAAGCACCTCAAGATCCCCTAGGAAGTTTCCGAGAATTCGAGTCACCCAAGTCGTTCTCGATTCGGCTAAGAGGGGAAGAGGACGGTGGTGTCGCTGTCCGCGGACTTTCCGAAATTCTGGACTCTCTCATCTTATGGGCCTACCCTTGTGGTCTTTCGGTCGAAACCTCGGCCTTGGTATTCTCGAACTTCTTCAGCCTTCTTTCTGTGTCCTTTGCGGACCTTTGGTCGCAGAAGAAGATTGGCCTTTTTTGTGCCGGTCCTGCGGCGACGAGTGGATTCAGGAGTCGAATGAACTTGGAGCACATTGTCGGGTCTGCGCTGCGGCACTTGATGTCGATCTTCAAGAAGATGGGCGTTGTCTTGGATGTCGGAGAAAACGACCGTCGTATTCAGACCTACGAGCGCTCGCCGAGTACGACGGCAAGACCGCGGAGTTAGTGGCCGCTCTCAAGTATCGCGGAATGGCCGCAGCCGCGCGACCGCTGGCCTTGGGGCTTGCCTTTTTGGAAGCGGCTCGCCTGCAGGATAGCGACCTGCCAAAGGCCAACCTCATCGTCCCGATTCCTCTGGATCGGGCGCGATTGCGGACCCGAGGTTTTAACCAAGCCACTCTTATTGCGGCGCGCCTCGCCGCCGTCCACGACGCGGTCTTGGACGAGAAAGCTCTGTACCGAAAACGTAGGAGTGCGCCCCAAGTCGGTCGCAGCGCATTTGAGCGCAGGAGACTCTCGGCGTCGCGCTTTAAGGCCTGCGCCCGCCGAGTTGGCGGGCGCAGAATTCTACTTGTGGACGATGTCGTAACGACCGGCGCCACTTTAAGAGCTGGGGCTACTGCATTGAAGCGGGCCGGGGCGATCGACGTGCAAGCGATTGTCGTCGCCCGAACGCCGATCTAAGTCTTGGGCTAGGGTCCGCCCGCGCTACCCACGTCGCCTTCGGGCTCGTAGTTGAGAACCTCCATGAAGACAGAGTTAGTGGCGACGAGGGCTTCGTCACAATTGAAGTCCTTGTAGATCCCCTGGGTGAAGTCGGCGGCGTTGGCGTAGCGCCGCGGATCATTGTCAATCTCTGTTGGCCCCAAGGCCTCAAGGAATCGGCCCTGCGGTGTCGCTCCCAGTTCGACGTAGAGTGCGGTGTGGACGCCGGCGTCCGCCTCGAATGCAAGGAAAGGCCCGGTTTGTCCGAGTAGGCCGAAGTTCTCGATGAGTCCGTCCAAGGGGTTTTTGAACTTGTCATTGAACAGCGCGTAGAGGCTGATGCCACCGGGGACCGGGTAGACCGCAGCGTGAGCCGCATTGGAAGCCGGTGTGAAGTTCATGTACTTGACATGACCCAAAACCGTTTCTGAAGTGCTGAGCCCGGCCCAAGGAGTTGGCGTCCAGGGACTCGCCGAAAAACTGAGGTTCGGGAGCAGTTTGTTGACGAGATTGTTGTAGTAACGTGATGCTTGACCAACAGCGTAGGCCAAGGCCAGGTGGTTATTGCGCCAAGACCGATCGTTGCGGAAATCGTGGGCGCTGGGAACGGTCTCGGGAAACCGGAAGTTGACGTCGTGATGACGAATGCCGTAGGCCTTGAGTTTCTTGAGACCTCTCTGGTAGAAACCGAACATCAACAAGCTGACGACGGCCTCGGCAGATTCGACATCGGCGTCCATATCCCAGCGAAACATCATCCTAAGGATGTCTCGCACTTCAGCGTTGTTGGACAGCCTTGAGTTCCCCATGGCGATCGGGACGAGAGGCCGTACGCCGCGCCACCACAAGTCAATCGTGTCGATGCTGATTTCCTCAGCTTCTTGGATCGTGAAGGGGCCTGAGCCCAGTCGGAGGAGTTCGTGAGCTCGAATCTGGCGATAGGGGACCGGTAGCCCCTTGTGCACCATGTATTGCGGATAGTCATCTAAATCGATGGTCGGCACCGGCCGGACGTAGTCTGCGCGGGCGTTGCACTGAATCCAGACGTCATTCAAGCCGCTCACCGGGGCTACGATGGAGCCACCCGGCTGAAACTCAAAGGGGAGGTCGGAAGCGGGGTGGATGGAGTGCCAGCGGAGGAAACTTTTCGTGCCGTCCTGCACCTCACTCCAGGTTGTACCAGGCTGTGGGTTGCCACGAATGGGAACTCGACCAGCCCACAAGTAGCCCTTTGCACCGTTGTTGTCGCCGATCAAGAAGTTGGAATAGGTCACGGCATTTTCGTTCATGAGAAGTGCCGTGGCTGTAGCGACAGTTGCCGAGCGACCGAGGCCGATGAAAGTGGTCCAAATGGACGGCGCCGACGTGAATGAGGCCTTGCCGTACCAAATGGAGTCATCGCCGTTTTTGTCTGGACCTTCGCGAAGAATCGGCAGATCGAAATGGCCGGCGTAGGCGATTTCGATGATCTGTTGTCCCAGCGTCCCGGCGTCGAAATCCCACACTCCGATAGTTTTGGGTATTCGGAGGACGGGTCGGGTTCCACTGTCGTAGGGATAAGAGTCGACAGCCCCGGAGATTAGGGGAGCCTTGTAGGCGTCGAAACTATCGGGGCTGTTAGTGGTAACGGCCCAAGCCATCGAATTGTTGTAGCCGATCGCAATACAGGGCCAGGCGGGAAAACTGATTCCGCAGACAGAAATGCCAGGTCCGGTGATCTGAGCGAAGTAGGAGCGGTACTGCGTTTCCAGTTGAAGACCGAGGTGCGGGTCGATCATGAGGATCTGGTTGCCGGAGCTGCTGGCGCTTTCGCCGATCAACCAACTGTTGGAAGCGTTGCTGATCAACTCTTCGCTAGCATTCTCATCTTCCGATTCAGCGAGACCCTGTAGCCCAAACATGGCCGTGTTGCCGTTGATCTGAATGCCGTGGCAGATGACATCGTGAACGGTGACTTTGCGCGACAAAAGGCGGGTGATTTCGTCTAAGTCGAGTGCGATTGGAGATGTGTTGTTGGCAAGGGCGCTGGCATTAGTCAGCCACTCAAGGCGGGCCTTGTTGATTCCGGCTACATAGGCCGTGATCATGCCGCGAACGTAGGGCGACAGTGTTGGCATGAGGGCGGTGGCACGCAGCGGAATGCGCCACAGCCAAGTGCGGCGATCTCCAGCGATATTGAAACCAGGTTGGCTACCGGAAAAAGCACCTCTACCCCGGTAGGCTGCCAGTTCTCCGGCAGCTCCCGCAAAGTTGATCGAGGTGCTGACGGGCAGGTCCATCATTTGGGCGCGCCCAAAAGCACAAAATGCTGCGGCGTCGGTAGTACCAAAAAAATGGGGCGCAAACTGCGGATCGCGATAGATCGTGACCGGCTCTGGCGGAGGAGAGGTTCCGCCTCCTCCGCTCTGTGCGCAAAGCGGGCTCGCTATTGCCATGGCAAAGATGATGATGGCCAAGGCGACTCCAAGGCTTGAAAAAGAAATCGGAAAACTGCGGCTCATGGTGCTCTCCTCTTCTCAGTTGGACCGAACTGGTCCGGATGGTGAATAACTCGCTGCGCCGCCCCGAAAAATCTTGAAGATTCACGGTGCGCGTTGAGTCTCGGTCTTGCCGTGGAGACGCCAGCTGGGAGATCAGTTGTCTGCAAGTTTTGGTAAAAGCCTGATCGTCACTTGGTGGCGCTCCCCGGGGTGCCAAACAAATCAATGCTTGGCTCTCTCAGTGGCTACCGATAATCAGACCCTAGTTATCTGCGAGGGAATCGCCAAGCGATTTCAATTTTCTTGGGAGCGACTGAGCTTGATGGATCGAAAAGCAGTGCCCGGTCCCCAAGTGGCCATGCCCACTCGATGGCGCCCTGGTATCGCCTTGATGGCGACGCGATGAAAGACCATCTGAGCGTCGAGTTGAACGTTGCAGATTCCGTCGCGTAGTTCCAGGCGGAGGTGATGACTGCTTTCGACGTTCTGCAATTTGAATGGCGGCGCTTCATAGACCAAGCGGTCGTAGCGTTCTAATCGCGCCGCGACTTTTCCCGGTCCGGCAGGGTGGAGAATCAGATTCCAACCCGAAAGGCCGTCTCGGCCACCCTCGCCCATGAAGGTCACCACGATTTTGGGAGCTGCGGCATCCAAATGAAGATCCAAAGCAAAGTCCTTCAGGTCGCGCGTGTACTTCTCTTTGATCCACAATAAGTTGGACGGCGAGTCTTTCTTGACTCCGGGTTTGATCGTGAAGGGACGCCAAATCACCTTGCCGTCTCGGCTTCGGCCTTCGAGTCGCTTGCGGGAAACTTTGTAATTGCCGACGGTCACCTCGAACTTCGAGCGGTAAGACTTCGAGTCGAATCGGTAGCGAAGTGCTCGCTTCCACTTGGCGTCGGCGATAGTTGTCTTGCCGTCGCTTGCGGGCATCGACTGGCTCTGAGCCGAAAACTTGAGGCCCGAGATCGTCTCCCCGTCGGCCGCGCTCAAAGCGGCGGCGAAACCGGCGGGGCCCCGGCGATTTTTGATCTTCAGCAACAAACGGTTCCAACCCGCCTTGAGCTGCAAGGGAAACACGATGGCATCGGGAAGCGTTGCCGCCGGCCCGCGCCACCACAACCAGCTGCTTCCGTTTCTGCCGCGATTGCGGTATTTCCCGACGAGCGTTGGGCCGATCCAGGCGCTCAAGTCGTCATCGCCGCGCAGGTGGAGGAGGGCGTCTTGAGTTTTGTCGGCGTGGACCCAAGTGACCGCGTACATCGCCGAGTTGTCTTGGTAATTGTATTCGATGCGGACCCAACCGTGCGCCTTCGCGGTCAGTGGCTTTTGGTCCTTCGGCTGTCGCCATCGGCAGAGGTTGCTGCCGGAGCGATACTCGGCGGCGAGATCGATCTCGCGTTCAGGGGGAAAAACACAGGCGTCTGCTTCGACTCCCGCTCGCCGAAACGGCCCTATCACGTTCCAGTCGAACAAGACGCCCAACTCCTCGGCGGCGAAAGCCCTAATCTCATCAACCGGGTCGGGCCGCCGCATCATCTCCATCAAAAGTCGGCCGAGCTCATCGCGACGAAAGTAGCTGTTCGGATGATCTTGCAGCGCATCGCCCGGCGAATCGGAGGCTTCATCATCGAGGCCTGCGACAGCGACACCCGCATGCAGTAACTCCAAGGCGATCGCGCGGCGATCGTCGGCGGTGAGCGGGAATCGGAACTTCCTCAGATCTTCAAAGGCTTCTTCACCGAACACTCGAACCAAGTAGTAGGCAATGGCCCGCACGACTTGGTGGTCACGACCGTCGAGTACCGGCAAAGCACGGTACTCGCGGAAGAAGGTTCGGTAGGTCTTCCAATCGTGGAGGCCGTCTTTTCGCTTGGCGTATCTCTCGAGGAAATGCAGAAAAAAACCGCAGCTCGGGTCGTACTGCTGGATGCGCCAGTATTCGAGGTCGCGTTCGAGGAAGCTCTTTCGAAAAGCCTCCAGCGGGCTGTGAAACAGAGCGGCATTCGGCTTTCTGCGCGAAATCATCTCTTCGCAGTAGATGGCGCCCATGTTGGCGAGACCCTCGGTGAAGCCTCGATACTTGGGCCGCATGTTCTCGATGCAATGCGTGAGTTCGTGGTACATCAGGCTGTTGTCGACTCGGTGGCCTTTGCGCTTGGGGTCGGCGCGCCCGATGTCGATCGTCGTTCCACCCGCAACCCCACCGGAAAACTCCCAGAGTTCTTTGAAGTAGACCGTGATGCGATCGCCACCGGGGTTTGAGATCCGGCCAAAGAGGTCACTCAAAAAAACGTAGGCGAGGTCAAACTTCTCAATCGACTCCACGGGGATGTTGTCAATCAGGATCTTGGGGCCGATGAGAATGAAATGATGAGTCAGGCGGGACTTTGTTCGCGCCCACGCGGGATGGTTGACGGCACTTTCGACAAGGCGCGTCTCTTCGGCGGGCGTGCGCCCAATCAACAGGGCGTCGATCGCGTGAAGGCGGCGATAAGCCTCGTCGCGATCACCCGGTTCGTCGGTGAAACGCAGGGTCTTGTAGAGCGCACGAGCTAGTTCGAGTCGTCCTTTCTTCTCGATGGACTTGGCCTTCTTAAGGAGTTTTGAGCTCCGACCAAGCTTGTCAGCCAGGCGTACGGCTTCTTCGCGATCGGTCTTGGTAATGCGCTCCCGGATCTTGCGCCGAAGGTCTTGACGACTCTTCTCACTGCGCTGGATCGCGGTCACGGCGCCGATGACGGCCTCCGCCGCGTTTTCTTCCAAGCGCCCGCCGATGTCGCTGAGGATCTGGAGAGCGGCGTGCCATTGTTCACGATCGTGAAAAGTCCCGGCCAAGCGTCGCAAGTAACGGTTCTTTTCGGCCGCGATTCTAGACTCGACCGTCTTCGCTTCCGACACGCTCATCGGACGCGGTCGGATGCGACTGTTCGCGAGGTCGTAAATTACGTCCCGAAAGCGTCTCTTGTCGTCGTCCTCAATCGCTCGCCTTATTCCCGAAACCGCGAGTTCGCGAGCTCGGAGGGACGCGCCAGACTTCACGAGCCTTTGGCCACGGGCCAACAACTCCTCGACGTCCTCTTGGCTCGCGAGCCGTTCCCAGGTGGGGAGAGTTAGGTGACCCGCGAGGCCGCAGCCGTTTCGGTCGGCCCGCTGCCCCCGCGCACAAATCACCTTTTGGGTCGCGGCATCCACGAAGCCGATGCGGATTTGGCAACGGCCACTGCGGCCAAAGAATCGATCGAAAGGAAGGCTGGTTGAGAGTTCCCAAGTTTGGGGGGAACCCTTTTTCCAGCTTAGGGTCGGAATGGGGGCAAGATGGTCGCGATGTAAGAGGACTTCGCCGCCCAGGACGAAGCGAACGCGAATTGCGTAGGCGCGATCGATGTCCTCCAGAGGCAAAACCTTGATCTTCAAGTCAAAGATGCCGGTGTCGTCGAAGTCTTGGCCCTTGCCTTCAGCGCTGACCTCAACCGCCAAGAATGGTGGTGGGCCCACTGCCTCTTCGTCTTGGATGCTCGCCGAAAGCGTGGTGGCCAATCCAAAGCACAATAGCCAGCAGGCAGTAAGAGCCGCGACCGTCCAGCCAGAGTTCATGGGCCCTTGGATACCTATTATTCGCCGCCCTTCGCCTTTATGTTCTTTGGCTCCCTCGTTGGCAAAGTCCAGCTCGGGATCTTAGGGATGTCCTTCATCATGACTCCCATCATGCCGAAGGCGGTGCCGTAGTTGCGAGAGCGGGCGAAGACCCGGTCGTTCCAACCGCCGTCTTCTTCTTGTTCGTAATTCAACAGGGCGTGGAGTTTGGCGCGATAGCCGTCTTTGTTGTTGCCGTCAGGGAGCATCTCAATCGCGCGTGCAACGTAGTAGTGGGCGTACATGAAGTAGTAGGGTGCGATGCCGTTGTTGCGGCGGTCGTGGGTGCCGTCTTGTTGTTTACGCCGTTTTAAGTTCCACCAGTGCTTGAAAAAAGTCTCGACGGAATCGCGAAGGCGCTGTTCGTCGCCGCGGTCGGTCAAAGCCAATGTCTGTTCGACGACACACATCCGGCCCATGGCTCCGGGTTTGGTGTTCATGAAGGCGCCGGAGCCGCGGCGTTTTTTTAGCTGGGCTTTAAAGTCATCTTCGGTGACCTCATTCATGTTTTTTCGGGGGCTGTAGGCGTAGCCGCCGGAAGCCGTCCGCCCCGCTTCAAGAGCATCGAGGCTGCGGTTGACGAGATCGGCGTCGACTTCGTAGCCGAGTTGTTTGGCATGGAAGAGCGCCTGTAGGGTTGGGCCGGTCATAAATGGTGAGGCGGTATTGGAGGCCTTTCCAAATCCAGCCCGGCGGGCGTAATTCCAACCGCCGCGCTCCGGGATTGCGGTCTTTTGTAGAGTTTGAACGAGCCACTTCGTGGACTTTTTGACCGCGGTTTTTTGGCCGGACGGCGCGAAGTCGAGTTCTTGCAATCGTAGGAAGAACAAAAGGGCGTAGGTGTGGCCCCAGCCGCGCACGTCGTAGCCTCCTTTGAAGCTATCCGTCATCAAGGGCTCCTTCAGTCCATTGAGGACAAAAGAAACGGCTCGCTTGATCGCCGCCTTACGCTTTTCGTGTTTGGCGTAGCCCGGCGCTTCGATGAGGGCTAAACCTGCGATGGAAGTACCGCCGACGCGGTAGCCAATCGGGATCTTTTGATTCACGCGATAGACACCCTCGTAGGGCCATTGATTCCGTTTTTTCCCCTCCTGCATATCGACCAAGACGCCACAGCAACGCTGCACAAGTTGCTCGGCCCAGGCTTGTTCATCTTTCTGCGCGAGCGTCAAGGAGCTTAGGGAGGCGAACAAAAGAGCGCTCGACACGACGAATAAAACGCCGGGGAAAAAGCGAAACATGGCAGATCTCCGCGAGGGTAAATCGAGGCCGGATTCTATCTATTTAGGGACGGCGCGTCGTGTTTGCGCCGCAGAAGAGGCGAAATGAGCAAATAGACTGCCGGGACGAAGAACAAGGTCAGCAGCGAGGCCACCACCAAACCGAAGGACAGCGTGGCGGCGAAGGGCGACCAAATCTTGCTTTTTCCCGTGAGCTCGAAAGTCATCGGCAACAGCCCGAGAACCGTTGTCGCAGTCGTCAAGATGATGGCGCGCAACCGGTTGCGACCGCCGGCGACGAGCGCATCGACGACGTCTTTGCCTGCGCGTCTTTCGTTCTCGACAAACTGAACGAGCACCAGGGAGTCATTCACCGAGATTCCAGCGAGACCTACGATCGCGATCATGGACATGATCGTGACCGGAAACCCCATGATTACGAGCCCGAAGATGACCCCCAAAAAAGCGAGCGGCACCGCTGAAATGACCACCAGCGGTAGGACGTAGGAGCGGAACTGCGCGGCGAGGATCGTGAAGATGCAAAGGAGGCTAATCACGAAGGCCTTCCCGAGGGAAGCGAAAGACCTCTGCGTTTCCTCAAACTCACCGCCGTAATAAAGCGTGACCCCCGGGTACTGATCCATCAGGCCTTTCATGCGCTCGGCGAGGACTTGGTTGACTTCGTTGCTACTCGTCAAGGCCGTATCGACGTCAGCGGTCACCAAGACCGTGCGGTCGCCGTCGTAGTGGTAGCGGCTGAGATGTGATCGGCGGAATTCAAGATCTACCATTGAGCCGAGCTCTATCCGTTCGCCCTGCGGGCCACGTACCTCCGCGTCGGCGAGCGTTGCCAACTTCGATGAACCTGCCAGAGATGTTGACGCCAAGCGAACCCGAAGGTCAATCTCGTCGAAACTGCGGCTATCCTTGATGGTGCCGGCAATCAAGCCGTCGTTGGCGAGTCGCGCGGTTCTGGCGAGCGGTTCGAAAGTCAAACCACGGGCACTCAAGTGAGTGCGGATGGGCAGCAGGCCTAACTCTGGCGGGCCTTCTTCGAGGTTGTCCTCGATACCGCTTACACCCGGCATGCGGCTTAGCTCTTTCTTGATGCGTTGGCTAAGAGCATGGGCCTGCTCGTAGTCGACGGACTTCACCCTTACCGCGACAGGCTTTCCGATCGGGGGGCCGTCTTGGAAGGAGTCGACGGAGATTTTTCGGTAGTCGTGCTGGGCCGCCTGGCTTCTAGACCAGTCGGTAATGCGCTTGCGAATAGCGGCGATGATCTGGTCTGGGTCGCCCTCGTTGGCGACTTCATCGGTCAAGGAGACCAAGATTTGGCAGACGTTGGGCCGGATCAGAAGCTGGTTGTCCGGCGTCCATTGCACACCGACGGTCGTCGTGAAATCCTCGATATCACCACCGCCGAGATACTCTTCTAGTATTTCCTCGACCGGCGTCGTCGCGTCTTCGGTATCGGCGAGCGAGTACTCGGCCGGAAGCTTGAGGTTGACATAAAAGGCCTGGAAGTCGCTCGGGAACAGCTCAACCGGAAGGCGCCCGGAGAGCCCGAGTGCCCCGCCAAACATCAACAAGCAGACGACGATGACGGTTTTGGGCCAGGCTAAGATCTTGCGCAGTAGTCGAGCGTAGCTCTCTCGAAAGCGGTCAAAGCGCTCATCGAAGCGCTTGCTTTTTCGCGACCTTGAGCCGTAGTCGACGTAGTGGGCGGGCAAAATCAGGAAACACTCGATGAGGGAAACCAACAAACAAATAGTGACGGTCTTTGGAATGATGGACAAAAAGACCCCGGTCACGCCCTCCATCAAGAGCATCGGCAAGAACGCGGCCATCGTCGTCAGCGTCGCGGCGAAGACCGGTGCCGCGACTTCGCGAGTTCCGTCCACGGCCGCTTCGAGGACCGGCTTACCCATTTCCACGTGGCGGAAGATGTTCTCAATCACAATAATCGCGTCGTCGACGATCATCCCCGAAACGAGCACCATACTGAAGAGCGAGATCGCGTTGATGGTGATCCCCATGGGCTCAAGGATCGTCAGCGCTAAGAGAAATGAAAAGGGAACGCCAAGCACCGCGAGGACAGAGTTGCGGGCTCCAATGAAAAGCCAAAGCAACACAAACACCATGACCACGCCGAAGAGGAGGCTG
Source organism: Planctomycetota bacterium (assembly GCA_036479435.1). Taxonomy (GTDB): domain Bacteria; phylum Planctomycetota; family DRQF01; genus JAZGFI01. Next base: position 46,290 of record JAZGFI010000130.1, read on the forward strand.
TTCTTTAGGACTCGGATGCGGCTTTCAATGACCTTCGTGGTGTCAATAGCCGTGGCGATCTTGAGGCCCTTGGGTAAGCGCTCTTTGCGAAACCCCTCGACAACCTTTTGAACTCGGGCCCTTACTTCGAGGCTGTCCGCTCCTTCGCTCTTGAAGACGCCGAGGCTCAAAGAAGGTAGGCCGTTGTAGCGACTGGATGTCCTGCGTCTTTCGAAGGCGGGGACGATCTCAGATAGTTGTCCCAGTTTGATGCGTCCAGCCCTTCCGGGTGCTGAAACCATAAGGTCCAAGATGTCGTCAACAGTGCGGAGCTCTCCCAAAGCGCGCACCGAAACCTCGGATCTTTCGGTGGCAAGCGGGCCCAAGGGAAGGTCGAGGTGATTGCTCCGCAGCGATTCCCAAACTTCTAACGCGGTCAAGTCATGCCGCTTTAGCTGGGCGGGATTCAGTTTGACGACGATTTCGCGGTCGCGAATGGCGAAGTCGGAGACATTGAGAACTCCGTCGATTGCCTCGATGCGATCGCTGACCTCTTTGGCGAGGTCACGCATGACGAGTTCGGACTCGGTGTCAACGCGGTGGGCGAAGGGCCCGTCCTTGGCGTAGATGATGACCTGGACCAGGGGGTAGATCTCGTTGACGGTTTGCTCTTGCAAGGTCGGGCGCTCGACCTCCTCGGGAAGATCCGTAACCCGTGCTAATGCGGCGCGAAGGTTGTTGTAGAAACGGTCGTATTGAGCTTGGCTCAGATCCTCGCGAAACTTCACATCGATAAAAGATATGTCCTTTTGCGAATAGGACGCGATCCGATCGACGCCCTGGACTTCGCCAATCTCGTCCTCGATCTTACGAGTGATGAAAGTCTCAACGTCTTCGGCTGAAGCGCCCGGCCATTCGGTCGTGATCTTGGCCTGGGCGAAACTGACATTCGGAAAGACGTCGACGTTCATGTCGCCGAGAACGAAGACACCGGCTGCGATACCTACCAGGAAAAGCAGGTGCACCAAGAGACGATTGCGGACCGAAAAGAGGGAAAATATCATGGCTTGCCTGAGGTCCACCTTAGCACGGCAACGCCGTCGCTGAGGCCGTTCCAGGGCCCGGTGATAATCTGGTCGCCAACCTTCAAACCGCTGGTGATCTCGACGCGATCGGGCCGGCCGGGGATCGGTCGCGTCGTTAAGGAGACTTCCTGAGCGAGCGTCGTGCCTTCGCCGTTTGTCTTCAGGACGTAGCAGAAATCTTGCTCAAAGCGCCGAGATAGCGATGTCTTTAGCAAGACGATGCCGCGTCGCTTGTTGGCAAGTGTCAATTCGGCATCGATGACCATTCCGCATAGGAGGCCCGTCGTGCCGGTCGCAAGATGAAGTTCCGCTCTGAATCTTCCGGTGTCGACTCGGGCGGTTGAGGCGAGATTGACAATCGTCGCGTTGATGACTCGGTCTCCTAACGCACGGCTGCGGCAGGGAATGACCTGTCCCTTCTCGACGCTTAGGCGTTCGAGTTCTGACAGATCAAGAAAGACCCGCAGGTGATTGAGGTCGACCAGGCGTACCAAAGGGGTGCCGCGTTTGACCCACTCGCCCACCTCGACCATGATTTCTTCGACTCGGGCTGCACGCGGCGCGAGGGTGGAGCCTCGTCGCAAATCGTCGCGCGCCATTTTCAGTTCAAGGCCGAGTTGTCGCCGCCGGGAAGCGGGAGTGGACGCGTTGAGATCGGCCTCCTCAGCTAGGGCTTTGGCCTGCGCCAGTACGAGTTCGGCCCTAACGTCATCCAATCGGACTAGGAGCGAGCCAAGCTCGACATCGTCTCCCTCAGCGACGGCTCTCCGCACGACCGGGCCGTCACGTTCAGAGCTCAATGTCAGGTCGAATCGTGACTCGATGAATCCCGCGAGTTGCGATCGCCCGCCGCAGCTCTCCTCGGTGACCCTGAGTGTTTGTACTTCCGGAACGAAGGTAGATGCCCGATGATTTGGTGTTTCCAAACTCTGTTCGCCGCAGCCGCCGAAGGTCACGGCAAGCAGAGCGGCCAAGTGGAGTATGCAGAGCTTTCCAGCTGAAGTCTGAGGCGCCATGCGTTCCTCGCGAGTGCGATTCATGGTTATCGGCCTCCGCAGATCCAACCGACGGTCATGCCTGGTCTCAAGCGCCTTTTTCCGGAAGCGAGCGCAGCGGGGACGTCTAAGACGACTTTAAAGGTCCTGGCGGCGTTGTCGCTCCCGGGTGCGATGGAGCGGATTTTCACCTTTGGTGAGGAGGGTAAGTCCAAGATGATAGACTTCGAGTTTGCTTCCAACTGCCGCAAGGCATGTGCATCGACATGGCACTCGATTTTGAGTTCGTCGACGGCCACCATGGAAAACAGGACTTGGCCCCGTACGACGTATTCGTACGTCTCCGCCAACAAGGAGTTTATCACTCCGTCGAATGGCGCGGTGACGGTTGCCTTTTCGAACGCAAATTGGGCTCGATCGAACTCGGCTTCAGCGCGTGATAGCGAAGCGTTCGCGCGCTTCTCCTCGGCGCCCGCTCGGTCCAACTCAGAGGCGCTTGAAACGTCCGAGCGGCTGAGTCTTTTCGCGCGCACGAGCTCACTTCGGGATAATTCCAATCGAGCCTTCGCATCGCTGACGCCAGCCCCGGCGGCCTTGAGGTCGGCCTTCTTCAAGCGATTGTCCAGTCGAAAGATCACCTGTCCCTTTTTCACCGGCCGGTGTTCGCGCACCAAGCGTTGTACGATACGGGAGTCGATTTCGGCGGAGATCTTTGCGCTGCGTTCAGCGACGACGAGACCGATGCCCCGCGGAAGGTCTCGGGTTGGGAAGGCGTGCTCTGAACTTGTACCCAGAGCAAGCAGAATCATCGAAAGGAACAGTGCCGTTGATTTCATGTATTCCTCCCGGGAGCCCTATTCTAGGTTGCGGTGGCAGCCTTAGCCAACTCAGGCATCGCGGCCATAGCGGCGCGAACGGCCTTTTTTGATGTCGGACCGTTGTTTTTTTTGTTCCAAGCGCCGTCGGACCGATCCCCGCGTCGCTCGCGTCGGGCGGCGTTTGCGTTCGACGAACAGGGCTTCGCGAAGGATCTCAATGAACCTCTCGACAACCAAGCGCCGGTTGCCACTCTGCGAGCGCTCCTTTTGAGAGACGACGCGGAGGATTCCATCTTTTGAAATCCTGGTGCTTAACTGCTCGTGGAGACGAGCGCGCTGGGAGGCGGTCACGCTAGCGGAGTGCTCGAGGTCAAAAAGCAAAGTGACGCGCGTTTCGACTTTGTTGACGTTCTGGCCGCCGGGTCCGGAAGCAGTTCCCGTTTCGAATTTGAGGTCTTCGTCGGGAATCGTCAAGTTTGGAAGGACGACAATCGGCATAGTCTCGTGGGTTGTATAGTAAACTCGTGATTTATCAAGTAGATCGCATTGCGTCCAGCGATTCCGCATCTGCTGGTTCTCGCCATCCCTTCAGGCAAGGCCAACGAGCCTCAAAGGTGGTTTAGAGGCGGGGCGTAGGTTTGATGCGGAGAATAGCGCCTTCGAATTGCGAGTCTTGT
>JAZGFI010000131.1:0-13073 GCA_036479435.1 Planctomycetota bacterium
GTGATGCTAGTCGAGCGGTAGGGCGCGTTGAAGTTCACCGGGAATCGAAACCCCAGCATCAGCCCGAGCCCAATTGCCATGTCGGAGTAGCCCGAGAAGTCGAAGTAGATCTGGAACGAGTAGGCGCATACGCCGAGCCACGCGTCGCCCACTGGCATCTCGGTGGCGGCGAACGCTTGGTCGGCAACTTCAGCGAGGAAATCTGCGACGAGGATCTTTTTGACTAACCCGATCTGGAAAGTAAGGACGCCTTGATAGAACTTTCCGAATGAATGAGTCCGCGAGTGAAGCTGAGTCGCCACACTAGAGTACCGCACGATGGGCCCCGCCACGAGCTGCGGAAAGAGAGCCACGTAGCACATGAAGTCTTTGAAAGACTCGACCGGCTTCGCCTGCTTGCGAAAGATGTCGATCGTGTAGCTCATGGTCTGAAACGTGTAGAACGAGATGCCGACGGGCAGGATTACCTTGGTCCACGTCACGTCGTCGTACCCGAACGACGCCAACAACCAGTTTGCGGATTCGATGCCGAAATTCGCGTACTTGAAATAGCCGAGCAAGCCGAGGTTGGTAACGATAGAAAGTGCGAGCCATTTTCGGCCCGTCCGACCCTCGGCGCGAGCCCTTACGATGCTACGGCCGCAGCAGTAGTCGAGCCCGGTCGAAAACAGCATTAGTAAGACGAAGTCAGGTCGCCACCAGCCGTAGAACAGGTAACTTGCGAACGCGATGGCGTAGGACTTAAGGCCGCGGGGGCTGAGGTAATAGACCACCAAGAACAGCGGCAGAAAGTAGTAGAGAAAGATATTACTCGAGAAGATCATGAACGGTCGCTCACTCTACTTGGGCTCGTTTGCAAACGACTCGGGTGCAAGCAGTTCATGGCTTTTGAAAATCTGCGGGTCTAAGGCGAGCCACCACGGTCCCCGGCGCGGACCATCAAAGTCATCGAGTCATCACACGATACAGATCCTTCAAAAAATTGGAAGTCCAACTGAAACCACGAGTTAAGACGGCCGAACTTCCGGCGAGAGCTAAGCCCAGGCTTGAAGAAGGCGAGAGCGCCTTAGTGCTGGTTTTTGGGAGGCAAGTGGTCACCCTTTAATACCAGCCACCAGGCGAGGCCGTGGAGGTCGCCCCAGCGTTGGCGGTAGCGAGACAAGTCGAGAGGCCGGGTTGGAGTCGGCAGGCCGGGAATGGCTTCGAAGCGAGGCGGGTCGCCTAGGTCAGCTACCCAGTCGTGTCCGATGATGGCTAACTCTCCGTAGCCGACGGGCTCGGCTTGCGGGCGTAGAAGGTTGTTGCCGAAACTCGCGAACTCGAAACCCTTGGGGGCGGCGAGTTCAACCAAAGTTCTGAGCATGTCGACGTGACTACCCGCGCTTTTGTCGGGTAGCTTGATTCCTTCGAGCGCACGTGGTCCATAGAGGATGCAGGGCACCGAGGTCTTTTCGTAGAGCTTGGGTCGCCCGTCGATGAAGCGCCGGCCGTAGTGGTCGCCGGTGATGGCGAAGAGGGGACGTTTCGCGGCGGTGGTGACTTTCTTCACGAAGTCGCCCAAGCATTGGTCGGAATACCAAAGGTGCCCGTAGGTCTTCATCGAGATGCGCCTGTCGTGTCGCGAGGCCAAGGACTTCGGCATTGATTCCAACTTGAACCCCTTACCAAAGACGTCCACGTCGTAGGGCGGATGGTAGGAAGTGGTGTGGATGATGTTGAAACTCGGTTGGCTGAAATCGATGATCTCGGTTGTCCGGTCAAAGAGGACTTCGTCATCGACTCCCCACTCATTACCGGACATCAAAGTGCCGAGGATGTTGCCGCCAATGACTTCATCAAAGCCCTGGTTCCTGGCGAACTCTCCGATGCGATGCCAACTTAGATAGCCGCCGTGAATGAGGCGGGTGCGGTAGCCGAGTTTTTTAAAGATGGGTGCCAAGGAAGTGGGGTAGGGGCTACGCGAGGTCGGCTGATAATTGACGTAGATCCCGGTGCTGGGAATACCGGTTATCAACGAGCAAAAGGCCCGACTCGTGCTGCGGCCGGAGGGCAAAAAACCCTCGACGATCATGCCTTCGCGTGCGAGACGCCTGGAAACGGGCACGAGATCGAGGTCGCGGTACTCAGGTTGGAACAACCACGAGTCCATGCTCTCCATGATGACGACGAAGATATGATCCGGCGCTTGGCCGGGGGCCCCTGAGGCTTTTTGAAGCAGATAGTCGGAGATGAGGTCGGAAGGGGGACGATCGGGAAAGACGCGCGTGGCTGCGGCCCGAACGTCTGAATCTGGCAAGAAGTCTTTTAGGCCGCGACTGCTCATGCGCCGCAAGTGAGCCTTGATGGCGTAGCGCAGAGCGGTGAAGGGATTGAGGATGAGCTTGTTGAGGAAGGCGTCCGAAGTGATGGCGGCGTCTTTGAGCTGAACGGGGCGGCGTCCTAAAGAGCCACGCAGGGCTCCGACGAACAAGATGATGATGAGCAGCGTCAAGGCGGCGCGCTTGGTCTTGCCGCTAAGGCGGCGGTCAACCCAGCCCGAGCTCAGCCAAGGCCTTGTCAGCCAACGTGCGGTCAGACGCTGGAAGCCGTAGCAGCAAGCAACGATGGCGAGGAGGGCCCAGATGACGGGCTGTTCGTGCCACACCGTCTTAAGCACGGCGCCGAAGTCGTCGTAGACCACACCCCAAACCCAGTGATTGAACTGATCTTGGAACTCGACGATGAAGGCCCAATTGACGGTGCCCATCACGAGACACAGAGCAAAGAGCAGGGTTGCCCACACGCGGCGGAATCTATCCGTGGCGGATTTCCAGTCGCGAAAGGCATTGAGGACGGCAAAGATGATGCAGGGGCTCAAGAAATAGGTCGCGACGCGGGCGTCGTAGCGAAATCCCTTGAGAGCAGCGGCGATGAACTCCGTGCCTTTGACGGACACCGCTATACGGTCGCGAAAAACCCCGAACAAGATCAAGCGATCGATGGCGAGCAAGGCCAGCACGATCAAAAAGAGCTTGCAGTCTTTTTGAAAGTGCTGGAACCAGCGGGTCCAACGCGGCGGGCTCATCGGCCTCTGCTGCTCAGTCGATTCAAGCTGGCTCTAACCTGACGGGGCAGACCTTCAATTCTGCGGTGTGAGTCTGTGGGTCGTAGCCGCCGCCCGTGAGGATATTCACCGGGGTGTCGTCGAAGGCGAAAGTCGTGAACACCATTCCCGGCTTAGACCGTTCGGTGGCGTCAACAATGACTTCAACAAAACCACGCGGGCTCGACATGCGGCAGGGCATCCCGTGCTTAAGGCCCCAGAGCTCCACGTCGTCGGGATGGATCTCGAGTCGTTCGCCCGGCAGAAAGTACTCCATGCCTCCGGCGCGCCCGGTTTGGGTGTGGGTGTGATAAGACTGAAGCCGGCGGCCGGTGGTCAGCCACACCGGATACTCGTCGCTCAGGGTTTCCGCGGGATCGCGGTAGGTCGTGCAGCTGAAAATGCCGCGGCCGTTTTCGAATTCGTCTTGGTGAAGAATCGGCGTGCCGGGGTGGCCGGCTTCGGGCACCGGCCATTGAAACTCACTGTGCTCGATGCGATCCCAATCCAAGCCCGCATAAATCGGAGACAGCGAGCAGAGCTCGTTGAAGATGTCCTTGGCCGATTCATACTCGAATCCCGGAATGCCCAAGCGTTGGGCAATCTGACTCACGATCCACCAGTCGGGCTTGGATTCGCCCACGGACGGCACGGCGGCCCGCAAACGCTGCACGCGACGTTCCGTGTTGGAGCAGACCCCATCCGTTTCACCCCAGGCCGTAGCGGGGAAGACAACGTCGGCGAGTTTGGCTGTTTCGGTCATGAAGAGGTCAATCACCACGAGGTGGTCGAGGCTCTTCAAGGCGTGTCGGCAATGGTGCATGTCGGGGTCGGACATGACGGTGTTTTCACCGTCGATGATCATGGCGTGAATACCCTTGCCGCAGCTATCGAGGGCCGTGACTTTGGTGATGCCCTTTTTCAGTTCGATTTCGCGACCGTAGAGCTTTTGGAACTTCTTTTGAAACTCAGGCTTATCAACGGCCTGGAAACCGGGATAGTTGTTCGGCAAGGCGCCGCAATCCCCGGCGCCTTGAATGTTGTTTTGCCCCCGCATCGGATTGATGCCTGTGCCCTCAAGCCCGAGGTTGCCCGTCATCAAGGCGATGTTGCAAAGGCTCTTGACGTTGTCGACGCCGCAGATGTGCTCGGTGATGCCGAGCGTGTAGTAGATGGCCCCGCGTTCCGCTCCGCCGAAAAGCCGCGCCGCCGCTTCGATGTCTTTAGCTTCGACTTCACAAATGGTCGCCGCCCATTCCGGAGTAAACTCTTTGATGTGCTCGAAGAAGTCCTCGGAACCGGTTGTCCGCGAAGAGATGAATTCCTCATTGCAAAGGCCATCACGCGAGATGACGTGAGCCATCGCCAGCAAAAAAGCCGTATCGGAACCGATGCGGATACGAACGTGCAGGGCGGCGTGGACGGTGAGGCCAATATTGCGTGGGTCAACCACAATCATCTTCGCCCCGTTCGCGACGGCCTTTTTGAGCCTGGTCGCAGCAACGGGGTGACACTCGGTCATGTTCGTGCCGATGCAAAAGATTACGTCGGGCTTCTCCATGTCCGAAAGAGGGTTCGACATAGCGCCACGACCGATGGTAGCCGCCAGACCGGCGACGGTGGGAGCGTGTCAGGCACGCGAACAATTGTCTATATAGTTGGTCCCGAAGCCCGCCCGGATGAACTTCTGCATCGTGTAGGCCGCTTCGTGCGGCGCGCGACCGGAGGCGATGCCATAGACGGCTTGATTGCCATGTTGCGCGACAACGTTTTGGAATCCGTTCGCCGCGCGATCTAAGGCCTCGTCCCAACTCGCGGGGTGAAGCTCACCGTCGTCGCCGCGCACATAGGGAGTTTTCAGGCGGTCTTCGTGCTGAATGAACCCGAATGCGAACTGTCCCTTGACGCACAAGGCACCCTCGTTGGCGGGCCCGTCCATCGCGGGCTGTACGCCGACGATCTTGTCGTCTTTTGACAACAAATCGACCGAGCAGCCAACACCGCAGTAGGTGCAGATCGAGCGGGTCTTTTTGACTTCGCCGGGAAGGTCAGCGAAGGCGAGGGCTTTCTTGTCACTGAGCGCACCCGTGGGGCAAGTCTGAACGCACTGCCCGCAAAAGGTGCAGGCCGAGTCTTTGAGGATGCCGTTGAACACGGTGGTGATCTTCGTCTCGAAGCCGCGGTTCATCACGCTGATCGCGTAGTCGCCTTCTTGCTCTTCGCAGACGCGGACGCAGCGGTAGCAGGAAATGCACTGGTCGTAGTCACGCAGGATGAAGGGGTTGGTGTCGTCCTTGCGGCTGGCCCCGGATTTTTTGCCCTCAAAGCGGCCACTGCGTGCATCGTAGCGGTCGACGAGGGTTTTCATTTCCTGTGAGGCGTAACCCGACAACTCATCGACATCGACTTGTCTTGTTTCGGAGACGACCATCTCGAGCAGCGTCTTGCGATACTTGTCGATCTTGTCGCCATGAGTCTTGACGACCATGCCCGCCGCGGCTTTGGTGGTGCAAGAGGCGACCGGGTTGCGCGCGCCTTCGAGATCAACCACGCAAAGCCTGCAAGCACCGAAAGCCTCCAAGCGATCGTCGTAGCAAAGTGTGGGCACGTCGGCGCGTTCACGCTCGGAGATCTGATACAAAGATTCGCCAGCTTCGAACTCAACTTCTCGGCCGTCGAGGCTGATCTTGAGTTTCGGCGGAGCTTGGGTTGCCGCGGCATCGTGACGCTGAATCATGAGCTGGCGCTCCTTACGTGATTTTCTACTTGTTCTGGGAACCACTTTAACAGGCTTTCGACGACCAACGGAGCCGCCATGCCCAGGCCACAGGCAGAGGTGGCCTTCATGGTCTCGCTGATATCAGCGGCTTCGAGGCTCCACGCTTCAAGGTCGCTGGGGCCCGCATCGCCGCAGAGGCGTTCGGTCAGTCGTTGCGTTCCAATCCGGCAGGGGAAGCACTTGCCGCAGGATTCGTGCGCGAAGAACTCCATCGCGGAATGGGCGACTTCGACCATGTTGCGCGTGTCGTCGAACACCATGATCCCGCCCGCGCCGAGGAAAGACCCCTGGGCGCGGATGCTCGGTTCGTCCAGGGTCACATCCAAGCCATCCTTCGCCAAGAATCCGCCGGAGAGCCCGGCCATGGTGACGGCCTGAATCTGTCGGCCTTCGGGGGGCCCTCCCGCCCAGTCCATGAGCAAAGTTTGCAGCGGAAAACCGATGGGCACTTCGTAGTTGCCGGGGCCTTGGATATCGCCGGACAACGAGATGACTTTGGTGCCCGCGTTGCCGTTCGCTCCAAGCTTCTGATACCAGCGTGCCCCTTTGGCCACGATCGGCGGCACCGAGGCCAAGGTCTCGACGTTGTTGACGGCGGTGGGCAGATCCTCAAAGCCGTGCGTAACCGGATAGGGCGGGCGGTTGCGCGGGAAGGGGTGTTTGCCTTCAAGGCTGTTGAGGAGTGAAGTCTCTTCGCCGCAGATGTAGGCCCCGGCTCCTCTACGAACGTAGAGTTCAAAACCTTGGCTCTTGCCGCGGATGCTCTTACCGAAGTAACCGGCGGCTCGTGCTTCGACCAAGGCTTGGTTCAAAACGATTTCGGTCTCGGGGTATTCGTAGCGCAGATAGATGAAACCGCGCGTGGCTCCCGTGGCCCAAGCCGCGATGATCATGCCTTCGATCACCGCGTGGGGATCGTAGTCCATCAGAGCCCGATCTTTGAAACAGCCCGGTTCGCCCTCATCGGCGTTGCAGACGATGGTCTTTGGGTAACCCTGGGCTTCGGCCACCGCGCTCCACTTGCGTCCGGTGGGAAAAGCCGCGCCGCCGCGACCGGCGAGGCCGCTCTCTAAGACCAAAGCACACAAAGCCGCGGGCGTCATGGTGAGCGCTTTTTCGAGTCCGACGTAACCGTCAGTTTTCAAATAGCCACTCAAGGTCGCGCGCTCAGCTTCGCGAATACCGCCAAAGACACACTCTTCGATGCCGCCTGGATTGACCGGTGGCAAGGGGGCCGGTTTTTCGACCAAGGAGTCGGCGGATTCGCCAGCGAAGGTGGTCCGACCCTTCAAGACCGGAATGGGAGCGTCGCAACGTCCGGAGCAAGCCATCGGCGTGGCACCTTGCGGCCGCAGGGCATCCAAGAGTTGGTCGGCTCCACGCAGCTTGCACACCGGGCCCGTGCAGACGCGAGGCGCGCTTTGGCCCGGGGGGTGCTGAGCGAAGTGGTGGTAGAAGGTCACCGTTCCGTAGAGATCTGCCAAAGGCACCTTCAGACCCGCCGCTACGGCCCGAATGGACTCTTCCGAAAGGAAGCCATCGCGGTCGTGAAAAGCGTGGAGGAGGGGCAGGAGCGGGGCGGGCTCGTCCTTCCAACGCGCGATCAGCGCGTCGTCATTGCGTTCGTTCATGCCCATGGAATAGCGGGAATCGGGGAATTGTCAACCTCGCCTTTAGTCACAAGCGTTCAAGCTCCCATTTCACGCCCTTGCCTTGGATTTTTTTGGAATTTCTCCGCGAAAACGTCGCCTCGGCGGAAAGGGGGGTAAGGCCGCAGGAAGGCCCCCTAAGGAAACGGAGACAAACCAATGAGAATTCTCACCAGCATCGCCATTCTTACCGTTCTTTTCGGAGCTTTTGCGAGCTCTTCGACAGCCCAGTTTGAGGTCTATCGAAATCTCGACGCACCCCCGATCCTCTTCCCGCCGGGTGACATCGGTCGCGCGGTCTTCGGCGTTGGAGACCTTGACCAAGACGGTTGTGATGACTATGTGGTGGGCATGCCCACGGCAGTCCTAAACCAAGGAATAGTCCGGGCGTATTCCGGCAAGACCAACGCCAGTCTGTGGTCGACCGGTGGCGGCGATTTTAACGCTTCGTTTGGCTACGACGTCGGCGCAGTCGGTGATCTCAACAACGACGGCATCCCAGATGTTGTCGTGGGTGACCCCCTGAATGACGTTGGGCCCGGATCTAACTCCGGCCGCGTGGCGATCTTGTCGGGTGCTGATGGCAGCTTCATTGTCAACATTCTTGGTACGCAAGCCGGGGCGCGATTCGGCTGGTCGGTGGCTGGCGCTGGGGATGTTGACAACGATGGCACCGATGACTTCGTCGTGGGGGCTCCGCTTTTTAACGGGCTCGGCGGCACGAACAGCGGGCAGATGCGAGTCTTTAGCGGCGCAACTTTGTCCTCTCTCTACGCTATTTCGGGAATCAACTCCTTCGATCAATCGGGCTATGACGTCGCAGGCAACTTTGACTACGACGGCAATGGCTACATGGACGTCGCCACTGGGCTTCCCTTTGCCGACCCCAACGGTTCACAGTCCGGCGAAGTTCGCGTGTACGGAATCGTTCCCACTGCTGGTCTGCCATTAATTGATCAACTGGCCTTCATTCAGGGAGTCTCGGCTGGCGATCATTGCGGCTGGTCGATCGCCGGATTCAAGGACATAACGGGCGATGGACTCGGTGACATTGCTGTCGGTTCGCCGGACGAACAAAACGGGCTCTTCGGTCTCGCCGGTCATGTGCGGGTGTTCGCGGGACCGAGTTTCTTGCCAGTGATGAATATCGTTGGCGGCGCGGGTGACCGTCTCGGGTTCTCGGTTGGCAACGCCGGCGATGTCGATGGCGATGGTGTTGACGACATCGTGGCGGGTGCGATTAACGACGGTAGCTTCAACGAAGGCTCTGTCCGCGTTTTCTCGGGCGAACTGGGCATTCAGATCGCGTCTCGGTTTGGTGACCCCGCCGGCGGTGACTACGGTACATCGGTGGCGGGAGCAGGGGACCTTGATGGCGACGGGATCCATGAGATCATCGCCGGTGATCTCGCAAATCAGAACGTCCAAGTTCTCAACTTGCCTTTGAACTACCGAGGTTCTCTCGAGGACTTGCAGCTGAATACTGGCATCAGTTTTTTCCCGGCATCGCAGTGGCCCGACCGCAAGCATGCGCCCGCGGGCACCCTTGTGACTTTCCGCTTGTTCTCGCCGGAAAGCAGTTACAACGGCACTATTCCGGCCATCGTGGGTCAGCTCTTCGCCACTTTGTCACCGCCCATGTCGCCGGGTGGCTTTCCCGAGATTCACGTCGACGCGAGTCAGGCCTTCATCATCTACGACGGTAGCGATGCGCCGCCCTTTGCCCCGGCCCTTTTGACCGGGCCCGGCATCTTCAGTTCCTTCGTGGTGCCGGTAGGCCTCGGCGGAACAAGCTTGATGCTCCAGGGGCTTTCTTTGAGCCCGAGCGCTCAACAGATGAACGCTTTCTTCACCGCCTCCAATGGTCAAGAAATCATCTTCTAGTTCTTAGCTGGCCTCGCCCATCTTCACTCGATGAGCGAGGCCTTTTGCAACGGAGATCGTGAAATGAGAATTCCCCCCGCCTTCAGTTTCGCCTTCATTGCGATTCTCGCGGTCCCCTTGGCGGCCCAGTTTGAGGTTTATCGAAATCTCGACGCGCCCCCGATCATTTTCCCGCCCGGTGACTATGGTCGTGCCGTATGCGGCGTGGGCGATCTCGACCAAGACGGTTTTCCCGACTACGCCGTGGGCACACCCACCGCGGTCCTGAACCAAGGCCAAGTTCGGGCCTTCTCCGGCAAAACCAACGCTCAGTTGTGGTCGACGACCGGCGGCGATTTTAACGCCTCTTTCGGATTCGACTTGGCGGCCATCGGCGACGTCAACAGCGATGGCGTTCCCGACGTGATTGTCGGCGATCCGCTGAACGACGTCGGACCGGGCTCTGACGCCGGGCGCGTTGTGGTCTTGTCGGGCGCTGATGGCAGCTTCATCTTCGAGTTATTTGGCGACCAGGCCGGCGCGCGTTTCGGGTGGTCGGTGGCCAGCGCTGGCGACGCCACCAACGACGGCGTCGATGACCTGCTTGTCGGCGCGCCGCGCTATGACGGCGTCGGGGTCAACAGCGGCCAGGTGCGTTTGTACAACGGCAGTACCCAAGGGTTCGCGTTTTCGTTTTCGAGCGGCAGCAGCTTTGATCAACTGGGATACGACGTCGCTGGGAACTTTGATTTCGACGGTGATGGCTACTCCGAGATCGCCATGGGTGCTCCCTTCGCAGATCCCAATGGGTCTCAATCAGGGGAAGTGCGGATTTTGACTTTTATTCAAGTCTTCGGCTTCATCACGATTGGAGAAATCGCGACTCTCGAGGGGGTTAGCATCGGAGATCGATTTGGGTGGTCGCTGGCGTCCTTTGAAGATCTGACCGGCGACGGGATCGGCGATCTCGCCGTGGGTTCCCCGAATGAGCAGAATGGACTCGCTTCACTTGCCGGTCATGTGCGCCTTTTCGCCGGACCCAATGTCTCGGCCGTGATGGACATTGTTGGTGGTCCATCGGATCGACTCGGCTACTCCGTCGCGAATGCTGGTGATATCGACGGTGACGGCGTGGTCGACATCGTTGTGGGGGCTATCAATGCCTCGATGACGGCTGCGGACGAGGGCGCCGTGCGTGTTTTCTCGGGTAGCGACGGTCTCCTTATCGCGTCTCGCTTCGGCGATCCTGCCGGCGGTGACTACGGCACCTCGGTGGCTGGAGTCGGTGATCTCGATGGTGATGGTGTGCAAGAGATTATCGTCGGTGATCTCGCCAACCAAAACGTCCAAGTCTTGAACTTACCCCTGGCCTACACTGGGTCACTCGAAGATATTCGGATGGAAACAGGGATTGACGCCGAGCCTTTGTCGCAGTGGCCGGATCGCAAACACGCGCCGGCCGGAAGTCTGGTGACTTTTCGTCTGCGCTCGCCGGAGGGCAGCTATGACGGGATGATTCCGGTGACGGTCGGGCAGCTTTTTCCGACCTTGTCGCCGCCGCTTTCTCCCGGTGGCTTCCCTGAGATTCACGTTAGACCCAGCCAAGCGTTCATCATCTACGACGGCAATGATGCCCCGGTGTTGGGCCCGGCCGTACTAACGGCTTTGGGATTGACTTCGTCATTCATCGTGCCGGTGGGGCTTGGGGGCACGAGCCTGATGATTCAGGGTCTTTCTTTGAGCCCGAGCGCTCAACAGATGAACAACTTCTTCACGGCCACCAATGGCCAGGAGATTGTCTTTTAGCCGCAACAATCTCTGGAGAATCCTCGCGAAAACGTCAACTCGCCGGAATGGGGAATAAGGCTGCAGCGACGTGAGCCTCAAACACGGAGACAGAAAATGAGAATTCTGACTAGTATCGGCATTATTGCGATTGTCTTGGCCTCCATCACCCATTCGGCCTCGGCTCAGCTCGAAGTCTATCGCAGCCTCAACGCACCTCCGATCATCTTCCCGCCTGGTGACTACGGGCGCGCGGTGTACGGAGTGGGCGACCTCGATCAAGACGGCTGCGACGACTATGTCGTCGGCACGCCTACGGCGCTTCTAAACCAAGGTCAAGTGCGTGCCTATTCGGGAAGGACCAACGCGAGCCTCTGGACTGCTAGCGGCGGCGTCTTCGGTTCATCCTTCGGTTTCGACGTCGGAAGGGTAGGTGATCTAAACAATGATGGCATTCCCGATGTCGTCGTCGGCGATCCACTTAACGACGGAGGACCCGGAAGCAACGCGGGTCGAGTCGTGGTCTTGTCGGGTGCGGATGGGAGTTTCATCTTCCAGATGTTCGGCACTCAGGCCGACGAACGCATGGGGTTCTCGGTGGCGGGAGCGGGCGACGTCGACAACGACGGCGTCGATGATATCGTCGCTGGTGCGCCCTTTTACGACGTCTTCGGAGAAACCAACAATGGTCGCGTGCGCGTCATCTCTGGGGCAACGCAGTCTTTTCTCTACTCGGTCGCCAGCCCCAACAGTTTCGATCAGATGGGCTACGACGTCGCCGGTAATTTCGACTACGACGGCAACGGCTTTTCAGATATCGCAGTGGGGGCACCTCTCGCGAATCCCAATGGTTTCGATTCCGGGGAAGTACGAATCTATGGCCTAGTTCCTTCGTCGGGCGGCGGTCTTTCGATCTCCCTTGTTTCCCTCATCACCGGGACTAGTTCTGGCGATCATTGTGGATGGTCCATCGCGACGTTTGAAGATATCACCGGGGATGGCGTTGGCGACCTCGCGGTCAGTTCCCCCGATGAGCAGAACGGTTTGGCGACGATGTCTGGGCATATACGCTTGCATCCTGGGCCGGGGAGTTTTCCTTCCTTGCACATGATCGGCAACGCTTTCGACCGGCTTGGTTTCTCGATTGCGAATGCGGGCGACGTCAACGGCGATGGTGTTGATGACATCGTAGCGGGAGCGATCGATGCCTCGCCCAACACGGTGGACGAGGGAGAAGTCAGGGTCTTTTCGGGACGCGATGGCACCCTGATTGCCTCTCGACTTGGAGACCCGGCAGGCGGTGACTACGGGTTTTCGGTCGCAGGGTCCGGTGACCTCGACGGTGACGGGCTCCACGAGATCATCGTGGGCGACTTGGCCAATCAAAACGTGCAGGTCTTGAACTTGCCCGTCGCCTACCCGGGTTCTCTTGAGGATCTCCATCTCGGTTCTTCGATAGACGGAGCTGCGCTGTCCCTGTGGCCTGACCGCAAACTCGCTTTTCCCGGTAGCCTTGTCACTTTCAACCTGTTTTCTCCGGAAGGGAGCTACAACGGTACGATCCCGGCCACGGTGGGTCAGCTGTTCTCGACGCTGTCGCCCCCGATGTCACCCGGCGGCTTCCCCGAGATACACGTCAACCCAAGCCAGGCTTTTGTGATCTACGACGGAAGCAATGCGCCGCCTTTTGCGCCGGCTCTACTGCCAGCACAGGGGTTGGCATCGGCCTTCGTGGTGCCGGTGGGATTGAGCGGGTCGAGCCTCATGATCCAGGGACTTTCCCTCAGCCCCAGCGCTCAGCAGATGAACAACTTCTTCACCGCCACTAACGGTCAGGAAATCATCTTCTAAACACAGCCCATTTGATCGCGCTCCGTTGTTCATACACTCAAAAGGTGTGGGAACAGCGGAGCGT
>JAZGFI010000132.1:0-4369 GCA_036479435.1 Planctomycetota bacterium
CCTCCGACAGTGACGGAGAAGTAGACCGCCCCATGCCCAGGCGAAGCGGCCGGGCGAAGCGATTCCCGGATCGCTACGGACTTTGATGATTATGATGTTTTGATCATCAGGGGGGAGTGTAGTGAAGGCTGGACTAAGCAGGGAGATTGTTATGCAGTAGACACTTGTAAACGGAGCAGGTCAATTGGGGCCATGAACTTTATGTGACTGTCAGGGCAACTAAGGCCATGTGTGTTATGTGACACTTGTTGACCGGTTGGGGTGCCAGGGGTATTGGCACTGGGCCAAGTGATTTGAGCCAGATAGGAGGAGTTGTTTGTGACAGGGAGGGGGAGACGAGTGTAGGCCCGAGCCGCGAGTAGATGCGTTCTGTTTGTGTTCCGTAGCTGTGGATTAATAAAACCTTGAGTATAGACACGTTGGTGTTTGTCGCATATCATTGTACACTACAAGCTATTCCGGCCTTACTGAACGATGGTGGAGAGTGCGATGGAGTTGCGACTGATCCCGGAGTTTAGCGGTGATTCCACTCAGAATGTTGTTGAGTGGCTAGAGAAAGCTGAACTTGTTTGCAAGCTGCGTGGCGTAGCCCACCTCGAGAGCGTCTTACCGCTGCGTTTGACTGGTGGCGCTTTCGCTGTGTATCAACAACTTCCGGATGCTGACAAGCAGGACATCGGGAAAATCACTAAAGCGCTTCGGACCGCCTTTGCTGTCGATTCGTTTACAGCTTACGAACAATTCGTGGGACGAAGGCTGCAGCACGGGGAGACAGTTGACGTGTTTCTGGCAGAACTGCGTAGACTCGCAGTTCCGTTCGGGGGATTAAGCGACAAGATGCTAGCGTGCGCTTTCGTCGCAGGGTTGCCGGACACAGTGAAGCAACTGTTGAGAGCTGGATCACGGATGGAGGAGCTGCCGATCGACCAGATCTTGACGAGAGCGAGAGCCGTCCTCGCGGATGAGGTTGGTGTTGTGGCCGCTGTTAGTGCAATGACTGGTGCTGGCGCGTCAGTGAAGCGAGCGAATTCGACGCTACTCTGTTACCAGTGCAACCAGCCGAATCATCTGGCCCGAGACTGTCTACTTCGTCAGAAGGGTCGCGGTGGGTCATATGGTGGGCGTGGACGTGGACGAGGCAGTGCTAGGTGTTACCAATGTGATGGTTTGGGTCACCTTGCGGCGTCGTGTCCGGGAAACGAGAACGGGGGGAGGCCGTCTGCGCTAGCCTTCAGTCCCGACATCCAGTAAGCGCTGCAGGATTGCCGGTAGTGAAGCTATCCGTTGACGGTGCCATTTGTCATGCTCTAGTCGATTCCGGATGCTCACACTGCATCGTTCATGCGCCGTACTGCGCATCGTGGACAAGAAAACGCGCCGATGTGATGACTATGAGCGGTGAAAGGCAACGTTGTGAAGGCGTTGGCCGCGTTCAACTCCGTGTCTCTAATGGCGACTCAGTGGTGGTCGATGTGTATGTTGTTGACTTTAAGCCACTGGGCTTTGAGTTTATCCTTGGAGTCAACGGCATATCCGCACTGGGCGGTGTGACGATCTCCCCTTCGCTTGCGATGCATTTTGGATCGGCAGACGAGAAACCGACATGCGCGGTTGCGATGCAAGTGGAGAAAATCGTCGGCGCGGGAGTGATGCAAGCGGAGAAAACGGTCGGTGCAGGTGCGATTGAAATTGATGCGGCAGACGAGAAACCGATATGCGCGGTTGCGACGCAAGTGGAGAAAATCGTCGGCGCGGGAGTGACGCAAGCGGAGAAAATCGTCGGCGCGGGAGTGACGCAAGCGGAGAAAACGGTCGGTGCAGGTGCGATTGAAATTGATGAGCCTGATTTCTGTGTTTTGTTTGATGCGTCGGAGAAAGCGTGGACCGTCACATGGAAATGGTCGGACGACACCGAGCCCGACGCTCTGCGAAACAGAGTGACAGAGTATGCCATCCCGACTGCTGCTAGATCGAGCTATGAGGAGGAAATTCAAGAGTGGATAGCGAACGGGTGGTTGGAGCCATATGACGACAAGAAGATGGGGCCTGCAAAAGGGTTGATTCCGCTGATGGCGATCGTTCAGCAGAACAAAGACAAGGTACGGCCGGTGATGGATTTCCGTGAATTGAACTCACACGTGGACGCCTTCACGGCTAACGCAGATGTCTGTGCTGACAAGATACGAGAATGGCGGCGACTGGGAACCAACGTGGCGATCGTTGACCTTCGCAGAGCTTACCTGCAGATACGAGTGCACGAATCCCTGTGGCCCTACCAGACTGTAATCTTTGGTGGTCAAAGATACTGCCTCACGAGGCTGGGGTTTGGTTTGAATGTGGCACCCAGTGTGATGAAGTCCGTACTCACCGCAGTGCTGACGCAGGATGAAACAGTCGACCGTGCCACTTCATCGTACCTGGATGACATTTTCGTTAACGAGGACGTTATTTCTGCTCAATTCATAGAGAAACATCTGTCACGATACGGACTTGAATGCAAACCAGCGGAGCGTGTGGCTGACGGAGCTAGAGTGCTGGGCCTGGACGTTTGGGGGGAGCGAGGCGAACTACGTTGGAAACGTAACAACGCATTCGGCGACATTCCGGATACGCTGACTAGGCGTTCCGTCTTCTCGTTTTGCGGAAAACTGATCGGTCACTTGCCCGTGTGCGGCTGGCTCCGGGTCGCTACGGCGTACATGAAACGAAAAGCCAATGCGTTGACAAGCACGTGGGATGAGGTGATTTATGATGAATCCCTGCGTGCAATGTTGGAGGATACTGTTCAAAGAGTGGAACGCAATGACCCAGGTAAAGGTCGGTGGAATGTCGTCGGTGAGGAGGCGACAGTGTGGGTGGACGCAAGCTCATTGGCACTGGGCATCGTGATCGAGGTGGACGGCAATGTGGTGGAAGATGCGAGCTGGCTGCGTTCAGAAGATTCCTCCTCCCACATCAACATGGCTGAACTGGACGCAGTGATAAAGGGTGTCAACGCGGCGCTCGCATGGAAGCTGAAGAAACTACACGTGCGAACTGATTCTCTCGCTGTGTATCACTGGATCTCAAACGCCCTCAGCGGCAAAGTGCGTTTGAAAACGAAGGCCTCCAGCGAGATGCTGATTCGTCGACGCGTTGACACGATCAAGGCATTGGTTGATGAATACGGTCTTATCCTGGACATCGAACTTGTCCGGTCAGAGTGTAACCGAGCCGACGCTCTAACACGTGTGGCTCAGAAATGGCTTGGAAAGCCAAACGGGTGCGATAAGCCAATCGTTACTGTGTGCGGCGGCGCCATTGAATCTCTGTCCGATGAGACGATTGCCAGCATTCATGAGGAAACTGGGCATCACGGCATTAAGCGCACGTTGTATTTCTCGCGAAAGGTGAGCCCGGCGGTGACAAGGAGAGACGTGCGGCGTGTCGTCAAAGCGTGTCAAGTGTGTCAGTCAATCGATCCCGCTCCTGTAAAGTGGCCTAAGGGGAAACTCAATGTTGATGAGATATGGCACAGGGTTGGGATGGACGTGACACATGTCAACGGCGGTCATTATCTCACCCTAATTGATTGCGGGCCGACGCGGTTCGCCGTCTGGCGACGCATGCAGCGACAAGACACTGCGAGTGTAATTCAACAGCTTGAGTCGGTGTTCTTCGAGCGAGGGGCCCCCGTAGAGCTGCTTACGGACAACGATCCTGCTTTCCGCAGTGGCGCGTTTACCCAGTTTGCGGAGCGATGGGCACTGCGTGTTCGCTTCAGATGTGCCTACGTTGCCTCTGGGAGCGGGATTGCGGAGAGGTGTCACCGTTCGGTGAAGCGCATCGCAGCGAGGAAGCGTTGTACCATTGCGGAAGCAGTTTACTGGTACAATGTGGCGCCGAACGATGATGTAGACTCGGCAACTGCGCCCGCGAACAAGCTGTACAATTACGAGATTCGGGTGCTCGGAATTGACCGCGTACTGCACAGTGAGCCAGTCGCAATCGACAGTCCATATGATGTTGGAGACAGCGTGTGGGTGAAACCGCCGGAGGCCAGGTGCCACACGAAATACAAGTTGGGAACTGTGACGAAAGTGATTTCCGAACAAACCATGGAGGTTGATGGTATGCCACGGCATGTACGCGACCTGCGTTCGGCTGTACCGCCGGAGACTGCTCCCACGAGGGCGCAGATATTCATCAGTGATGATGAGGAACTTCCGCTGCTTCCTGTGCGTCGAGAAGCAGAGGACGGGTCCTCCGACAGTGACGGAGAAGTAGACCGCCCCATGCCCAGGCGAAGCGGCCGGGCGAAGCGATTCCCGGATCGCTACGGACTTTGATGATTATGATGTTTTGATCATCAGGGGGGAGTGTAGTGAAG
>JAZGFI010000133.1:0-4191 GCA_036479435.1 Planctomycetota bacterium
CCCAGGATGTCGATGAGGTCGGGGCGCAAGGTGGCGACCACAAGATCTGGCCGGCCGTCGCCGTCGACATCAGAAAAGTGAGTTTGCCCGGCGAATCCCAAGAGCAAGATTAGCTGTTGGGGAAGGCCCTTGGGACCAAAAAGTGGCGCGGCCTTGGACTTGGCGGTGTCGCCGCGACCACGCTTTTGAAGGTAGGTCAAGACTTGGGTGCGAGCCTTATCCGCATCCTGATCGCCGCCGAGGGTTACGCAATCGCAAAGCCGGTCGCCGTCTAGATCCAAGAAGTGACTTGAATAGGAAATGTCCACCGCCCGTGAGCGGTCGGCGACGAGAGGCGTGGTCAAAGTTAGGTCGGGCGAGGACGAAAACTGTCCGCCAGCACCCTGGAGGAAGACGAAGAGTTTTTCGGGCCCGCGCGCAATGATATCGAGGTCGCGGTCGCCGTCGAAGTCGACGACCCAAGGCACTGGCACCGTTTCGTTGAGGGCGATCAAGGTGCGGCGCGAAACGAGTGAGTTGCTGTCTTTCATCTCGCGGGAGATCGGAATGTTGATACTAAAGCCCTTGCGAATATTGCCGCCGCCGGTGTAGGCCCGGCTTTGATCGGGATCGACCACAAGCGGCGCCTGAGCTTTGAAACTGGTCTGCGCCCCCGCGCGTTCTTGGAGGAGTACGCGGTAACCGCCGGGCTCGGGTATGAGCAAGTCATCGAGACGATCGCCGTTTAGGTCCCGTACTAACTTGGGCAGGGCGAGGACATCGGTGAGACGGGGAAGCTGCCACAACAAGTTGATGGTGGCGACGCGGCGAAAACGCTCCTTGCCGCTTTGTCGTGGACGCCACACCAAGGCGGTCTTGGCGCTGACCACGAGAATCTCACGGCCTTCGTCTTCGGCGAGGTCACCGACCGAAAAACCGATGACATCAGCTGGCAGCTTAAAGCTGTAGTCGGGAGCTCCCGAAAACCCGCCGCCATTGGGTTTGTGAAGGTGAACGCGCAGCTCGGCGCGGGCCTTGGGCACATCTTCGGCGATGGCCACGATGATATCGTGCTGGCCGTCGCCGTCCACGTCATCGATAATGACCCCGCTGCGCTCGTAGCCCTTTGGAAGCTGGAGGATGTTCGTTTCGCCGAACTTCCCCTGAGCCCAAACAGAACTCGCGCCGAGGAGCAGGCTCAGCAGCGCAAGACTCCGGAACAAAAAGACGCTCATGAATGGATGGTCTCCGCGGGACTCGATTCGGATAGGCCCTGGTCTTCGGCGTCGGCCGGGTCTTCAGTGCCGACCTCGATTTCTTCCAGTTCGTCGGCTTCGCCACCACCAAAGGTGATGAACCACAACAACTTCGTCCGCCAGGCCGCTGGCGTCGATTCGTAACCGAACAATCCCCAGAGCAAGGAAGTCTCACTACGATCGCGACCGCTCTCGTACGAGAAAATCAGGGGAATCGAGAATTCGTTGAATTCGGAGTCGCGGGCGGAGACAGGGGCTTTGACATCAAAGGACCGCTGCGTACGCCAAACGACCAGTTCGATGCGGTCTCCCGGCTCGGCCGCCGAGATGGCATCCAATACGACTTGCGGATGAGCGACGGGCTTATCGTCGACCTCGGTCAAAAGATCTCCAAACTGAAGACCGACGGCCCGCCAGGGACTGCCCTTGGCGAGGCCCACCACGACGGCGCCAGCTCCCGGCCCGAGTTGGGCGGCGCGAGCCTCAACCTCAGTCGCTGTGCGGAACACAACGCCCACTTTTTTCTCTTCGCGAAAACGTTCGGCGTCTTTGCGCTCGGCCGGGTTGAGTCGTTTGACGACGCTTAGCTTGGCCTCTTCTTCGAGGCCAGCGCGGTCGTAGAGCACCTCGAGAACTTCGCCGCTCTTAGATTCTAGCTCGAGGGCCCGCCAGTCGCTGGGGTAGTGCATCTCGCGCGCTTCTTCATCGCGTGGGCCCTTGGCTTCCAAGATGAGATCGCCGACTTCGAGGCCGGCGATGGCCGCGGGAGAGTTCTCGACGATGCGTTCAACGCTGACGCCATCCGAGCCTTCAACCAGTTCATCCAAGGTTGATTCGCCGCTGCCAACATAGGCGCCGGTGAAGCCACCTAAGGCCAGATCTTGCCGTTTGGCCTCGTCATCCGGCTCGTTCATGAGTTCCAAAGGCTCTTCCATGTCCGCGAGCGGCGGTAGCGCCTCGGGCAGCGGCCGCTGCAGAATCGAGCAGGCCGAAAACAAAAGACTCGCCAATGGCAAGGCGAGTAGCGTCAGTTGGGGAATCTTCACGAAACGGATCTCCGGCCAAAGCGTGCGACTCCAAGCAACAAGGTCACAGCAAGCCAAGTAAGGGGGCACCATAGTGCCGCCGATTCATCGATGAGGATGGCGTTGCCAGCACCCTGCGCGAGGTCGTCGTAGCGGCGCATGAATGAGGTGTCAGCGATGAGCGAAGGGAAGTGGGTTCCCAGCATCCATTGATCAAGGTCGTAGTTGCGCGCCGTGGCGCGACCGAGGTCAACGCCGATGAACAGGGTCAAAGCCAGCGCGAAGGCACCGACGCCGCGGCGCGTCAAGGCGCTGGCGAAAAACCCGAGTCCCAAGTACGCGGCGAGCGGAATAAGGGGGGCGAGGATGACCTTCTTGACTTCTGGAATGAGTTCCTCGCGAGGAATCGTTTCAAACAGTTGTCCCGTGATCAGCAACTCGGAAAGACCGTCGAAGTCGAAAAAGTACGATGCGAGCCCCAGAGTCGTTCCTGCCAGGATGGCGTAAGAAATGAAGGTCCAAAACGAGAGCGCCAAGAATTTTCCCAGTCCCAAGATCACGCGCCGGACGGGGCGAAGCAGTGCATTGCGCAAAGTCCCCTGCGAGAGCTCGCCGGAGAGAGTTTGCGCCGCCAGCATCGTCGCGACGATGGCGAGCAGCGGGAGGCTTTGGGCCAGACCTTCGGCCACCGCGGGGAAGGCCGTGATGGACTCGGTCATCTCGCCCGCTTCGACGGCGGCGTCGAAGATCTCTTGACGGCGACTCTTATAGCTAAGGATATTCCAAACTGCTAGGAGAGCGGGCAAAAGCAAAAGGGCCCAGCCGCGCGGGTTAGCGAGAAGGCGAGAGAGTTCCCAGCGAAAGGCCCGCCATAGGGCGAAACCCGGCGCTTTGCGTGGTTTGGGGCTTGTCGTTTCCGCCAGCGGCCCTGCGGCTTGGGGCGCCGCATTCTCGAGGCCGAGGTAGATCTCAGAGAGGCTCGCCGCACGCCGCGAGAAACTGGATACCTGGAGCCCCTGGGCGACGAAGTCTTTCAGTAGGTCTTCGGGGCTGCGCGTGCCGGGATCAAAAGAGAGGACGCCGTGGCGTGGGCGATCGACCTCGAATCCGAGGCCCTCGATGTAAGTCTGGAGAGCATGGTCGCCGTCGCTGTCGTTGGTGGCTGAGGCCTCGACCTCAAGCCGTGGCGCGGCCTTCGCAAAAATCTTGTGGCTCTCTTCTTCTAAGAGCAGATGGCCGTCTTTCAACACGCCGATGCGGTTGCAGATCTCCTCAACGTCGTGAAGTTGATGAGATGACATCAAGACCGTCTGGCCGCGTTCGTTCACCAGGGTCTTGATGATATCTCGCATCTCGGCCAAGCCCTCGGGGTCGAGGCCGTTGCCGGGTTCGTCCAACAAGATGTAGGACGGCGCCCCGATGAGGGCCTGCGCGATGCCGAGGCGCTGGCGCATGCCTTGGGAGTAGTGGCCGACGTCTTTGCCTTTGGCCTTGGCGAGGCCCACGACTTCGAGAAGCCGATCAGCCTCTTGGCGAGAGGCGCCAGCGCCGAGGCCTTGTAGCCGCGCCAAGCGCACCAAGTTCCGGCGGCCATCGAGTTGATCGAAGAAACCGGGGCGTTCGATGAGCGCTCCCATGCGCGCGCGCGCTTCGCTCGGATACTTGGCGGCGTCGAAGCCGTCGACGATCACGCGCCCGTGGCTCGGCCAAACCAAGCCCAAAGCGATGCGCATCGCGGTGGTTTTTCCGGCACCGTTGTGGCCAATGAATCCGTAACAGTCTCCGGCACGAACGTGCAGGTTGACTCCGTCGAGCGCTTTTTGTCGACCGTAGTTGCGATCGATCTGTTCAAGTCTGAGCGACATGACCCCTCACTGTCTGGACCTTCGGCGCACTATAACAGTCCCCTCCTGCACGATGGGCAAGCGGGA
>JAZGFI010000134.1:0-4302 GCA_036479435.1 Planctomycetota bacterium
GCTACGGTTTCTTCAAGCACGGCGTGTCCTTTCAGCCCACTTTGGGCGTTTCGGTTTTCAACTAACCGAGAGGATACGCCGCCTTTCGTACAGCCGGTCCGAAACACAACTTTTGGTCATAACTCCCAATCAGGTGCAGCCGAGGCGAGCCTAGATCCTCACTTCGAGGGAAATCTGCAAGTGATCTCTAAGAATGCCAAATTGCGACGGGGCCGATCTCAGGCGGAATCGACCGTTGCCAGTTTTGAGATTCGTGACCTGACACCGGGCAAACTCTTGGACCTTGGAGTCGTGACGCGCAAACGCTTGCCGATACTAATTTCCGGAAGAGTCCAAGACCAACACGGAGGTCCACTCCCCGATGTGTCGGTCTTGGTCAGCTCTTTTCGAGCTGACGGGCGCGTGGTCTTCAACGATGTTGGCGGTCTCAACGCAGGAACAGATGCCACTGGGCGCTTTGAAATCCGGGGAGAACCGAGTCAAGAACTGTCCTACAAAGTCAGAACCCTCAGCAAGTGGCTTGGCGATTCCCTCCCCTTCGCGCCCGGCGTTCAGGGTTTTCTCTTAACGCTGATCCCCCAGGGAAAGATCCAGGGCAAAGTGTGGACAGACGATCCACGCGTCGATGTAGAACTGAGAGTGACTTGCCAGTTGAGAGGCAGCGAGGTTTTGCCGCTCACTATCCCTCGGCAAGGAGGCGGACAGTTTTTGGCGAAGCAGCTCGCGCCCGGGCACTACGACATCGTGGTCTCGATCGCAGGCATCGAAGTGCGCCGCTTTGAAAACATCGAAGTGCAAGTCGGCAAGACGTCGAAACCTTCAGAGCTTCAAGGATTCTTTCTTCACAATCGGGTGACCTTCGGCAAGGTCACCGTGTTGGGACCCGATGGCATCGCGATTGCCTATGCCAATGTGACCGTTGACGGAGAGGCCAAACGCTCTCTCCTTGCACTCGGCGGCCAACGCAGCAAGCAATCGGGTGTGGCAGAAGTCGCCGTAAAGAACGGCGAGTCTTTTGTAGTCAACGTCATTCCTTGGGAAAAGCACGGCCCAAACCATCGCACGCTTTTGCGCCAAACCTTTACAAACCCGACTTTCCCCCTTGAGGTTCGCCTGAAGTACGCGCCTACCATAGACCTGCGGCTATCAAGAGCCTTGCCCAGCAACGCCTTTGGTCATTGGACCCTGGCGCTTTCGCGACTACGCACTCCGGACGAGCTGAGCTCGATGCGAGAACGCCACAACAAGATGGCAGCAGGGCTCAAGAAACTTGGATTGCCACCACGACCCTTAGAACTCGCGACTCATGTTGTCGGGGCTACGATCGCTCTGGCTAACGGCCAAAAAACGGCAAGCGTTGAACTTCACCGGGCCGCAAACTGGGAAGTCCTTGTCAAAACTCCCTACGACCTGTCTCGACACCAGGACCACTGGGCCTTCGTCGTTATCGGCAAGCTCAATACCAATCTCGAAGAAGGCCAAGCCTTCGACCTAAAGCTGAGCGATGCGATGATCCAAGAGATTGAGGCACTGGTCGCACGCTAAGAGCATGAATCTGTCGGGGATTGCATGGTTACCATAAGAAGGAGCCCTGGTAAGACTTGGTTGAAGATGCCGTTAATGGTCGCGGCCCACCTGCGGCGAACTGGGAAGGTCAGGCGCCAAAAGCCAGAATGCTCGCTTGTTCGAATTCTAATGCATGCCGGAGAAGGGACTCTCCAAGATCTTTTCGACCCATGCCTTGGCCTTGCCGCCACCTTTGTCTTTGGCCATCGCCACGCGGCCTCGCGTGTAGCTGATGTCGCTCTCAAGATCTGGTGCCGTGAAGCCTTGCCAGGAACCCACAAGTCGGGAGCCGATGCTGGCGCCGACCGGTCTCATCAAGACCGTGCCGCAAATCGCGGTGTCGCCTTCACTCCAATATGAAAGGGCGACTTGACCCAAGGACGAAACCACTCCTTCCATGGGATAGGGCTTTCCTTTTGCCCCATCACCGACCATGCGTAGCCTGGTTTCATCGGTCCAGACTCGAAGCGTATCGGCCTCGAAGAAGTTCTCAGTGCCATCGGCCTTGATGCCCGTCCAGCGCGCGACCCAACGTCCGGTCATCTTTTCTGAAGTGTCGTGGTTGTGAAAATGATCGTGGAACAAGGTGCGTTCGTCGGACTCTTGATGCTCGAGTTTGACTTTCTCGAGAAACTGCTCGACCGCCGGCATCCACATCTCTCTAAGATCCTCACTAGGCGCACGACCGGATTCGACTTTGATGATGCGGCCACAAAGGTCTGCGATACTTTCTGCCTTGTCGCCCCGAAAAGACTGCCGGTCGCGAAATACCGAGTGGATCTTTTCACGCGGATGCCAAAAGATCACGGGCACCACGTGCTTCTTGTTCCCTTCGGCAAACCCGCTCTCCCAAACCAACCAAGGTCGATCATTCGATTGAGGAGTCAAGAGCACGAGAATCGTCTTAGCTTCTTCGATCCTTTTCCAGATTTGTTTTCGCCAATCGCCCAAATCGACGCCGCCGGTCGGGCGCGTCTCGCTTGAGTGCCAAACTACAATTGAGCCCGACGTGATGCCTTCAAATAGAGACTTCAGACTCTCTGCCAGCCCCTTGTCGACGTGGGCGTGACTGATGAAAATTGCCATGCGATGGACCCTCGAATTTAGTGACTGTTGTTTCGGCGTGCCAATCAGCTTAGCTGCTAAACGGAACCGCAGGGCGCGGCACGCCCTTGTAGCAATAGCCCAAGCTTGGCGGTCAAGCTCAGCACAGTGATGATTTACTTCAGGAAACCTCCAAAATGCCGTCGATCAACAAGCTTCGCGACGGCCTTTCCGATTTCCTGTAGGTCGCCGATGTTATTGACGGAATCAAGTTCCCGGACTCTTTCGGGGTCGATCCCCGATAGCCCCAATCTCGAAAGGCCATCATCCGTGAGCTCGGCGTTGTAGCGCATGTAGGTAAAAAGACTCTGGCCGCCGGGATTTTGAGCAGCGATCATGTCGCCGATTTCGCGGTCAATTGAGTCACCAAGTAGACATTTTCCAAATGCGCGGCAAAGCATGTCTTGTTGGTGCAGAGCAGCCGCCATCAACGCCGAAGGCACCGAACCCGCGTTGTAAAGCAGATTCATGTCCGATGCGTCAAGGTCGGCGTTGGCGGCAGCCGCGTGTCCCGTACCCACCGACACGATCAGCATGTCCTTGTCGCCAGTCGGCCATTTCACTCCATAGGCCGGCATCGTCGCCATTAGGAACATCTGGAAGGCCGGATTGTTGAACATGGTGACGCCACCATCAACAAACAGGAAGGTGTTCTTGCCGATCACGATCTCTTCGGGGGGAAAATAGACCGGCGCCGCCGTGCTGGCGCGAATCAATTGCCACAACGGAATCCGCAGGTTGTCGTTGTCGTCGCCGGTGTTGTTGTATTTGGCCTTGGGGTTGTTCGACACGGGCCAGGGCGAATCGGTCGTTGCGTTACGCATGACCATCACCAACATGGTTTTCAGCTCGTCTGATCCGAGATTCGTTTCGGCACCAAAGACCTCTTTGAGTTCGCCGGCGAGGCTTTCTTGGCCGTACTTGTAGCGAAACCGCTTTAGAAGGGAGGCTTTGTCGAACATGGCCGGGCCGGACTGCTCGTAAAAGATCCTCAGTTTTTGCGTGCTCATTCCCTTAGATATCGCGGCTGCAAGAATGGCTCCCGTGCTCGTTCCTCCGACAAAATCGAAATAGTCCGCAAGGACCAAGGCGTCATTTGAAAACTCGCGGCGGATCATCGTCTCGATGCCAGCGAGCACCTCGATGGTCATGGCCCCACGAATTCCGCCTCCGTCGAGGGCCAGCAGCTTCTTTTTTCCGGGAGGCCCAAGTTTCCTATCTGTCGCCATTTGACGTCTCCGTTCTCAAATCGCACTCGTTGTCGAAGGGCACGAAGGCGCGAGCGCAACAAGCCCGACCAAGTAGATCCGGCGTGGATCGCATTCTGCATCTACCCTGATTGCACAACGCTCGCCCGACCATAATCTGCAGTTCCTCTTTCTTGATTGCGACCCAAAAGCAAGTCAGACACCCATTCGGCGAATTCTCCTCAACGCCTCCGCTTCGTGTTCACCATCAGACGGTATGCCTTTCTGATTACCGTGTCCATCTTCGCACCTCGCTATAATGGACAATCTACCAGCTGTCTTCATGTGACCTTTTCATGAAGGCAGACCACTCCTTATCATTGACAGTTTGGCGCGACAACGAGCTGGCGCAGGCCGAGGGTGCATCACACAATTTCCCTTGTTT
>JAZGFI010000135.1:0-6377 GCA_036479435.1 Planctomycetota bacterium
AGGTCGGCGAGCGGCGTATTCCCGATCTCCAACTTCATCCTCACGTGACTCGTGGATCCGATCCCGCTCTCCATTTCGATGGAGCAGGTGGCGGGCGAAGAAAGCGACGAGCCTGAAATTTCCACGAATCGAGGGCGTTTACCGCCATCTGAATCCGTCCGCTTCGATGAGGACCGACGAAGGTCGCGCCGTTTTTTGAGGGCCTAGTAATCCAGATGAAGCGCTTGCGACGTCTTGCTGACCCCGTGTTCCTCCGCCAATGAGACGGCCACCCTCCAAAGAGTCTCGGGGATCCTAGCGCCTCGACGACGACTTCCTCGCCATTCCTTAAACGCAATCGCGCCCGAAAGAAGTCCGGCGGTACCCACCTTGGTCGCCTTGCTTGACATCTTCGATCCTCCGCTGCGAAAAATGAGCGGTGGACTTTACGAGGGCGATAACCACTAATTCAGGCACGCTTGCCGAAAGGACACGATGAATGAGGCTCAGAATCCAACGAGCCTCAAAGAGCGTGGCGACAAATCGCCGAATTGCTCTCGACTCAGTTGGCTGCTGACAAAGAGGACTTTCACCTCAAGCCATCAGACATGTCGGGCACACGAAACAAAGAAAGCCGTCGGAAACCCCGATGGCTTTCTTCTTGGACGACGCTGTTGCGTGTCAGTGCGCTGGGAAAGCTCAGTCAAGGAGTACGAAATGACTTAGTCAGATCTGAAACTTTGTTCGAAACCCTATGGGTACCCAATCCCATCCGGCCAAGGTCGACCACCAGCTGGAACCGAGTGATGCGCTTAACCGGGGTGACCCGTTAGGCGAAGCGTTCACAGGGAGTTTGCAGGCTGTGTCACTGAGCCCCGAAATTACCAATGCGAGTGCCGACGGCGTTGACGCACCGGAAGGCCCGATCGCTACTTTCAAATGGTCGAGAGAGTAGCGGACTCGCCGGGGTCCAAGAGCAGGGCATGTCGACAGTAGGGTTTCCTGGGAACCCAGGAGGCTTCCATATTTCCATCCTAAAGAGCCGCCGAATTCGGAGAGCGGCGTTGTGTCCCCGAGGCCTTGGGCGCGTCACCGGCGCCTATAGGAGCGAAAGTCAGGTGATCGGATGGTAACGCCAAGCGAAGGTAACGAAGTGCGGCGTGAAGAATGTGGAGGAGTCGGAGCGTCTCATAGTACCGCAGAAGGCGGGGAATTCCGCTCAGGGAGACCCGTTGGAGGGAAGGGGACGTCGTTAAATGGAACCGTTGGAGGGACAGATGTCCAAAACCCCGAGCTTGGATAGCATCTCAACGAAACAAGAACGGATAGCTGAATTATCTCGGCAGGTGCCGAAGATGGCCTTTACCAATTTGGCTCACTACATCGATGTGGACTTTCTGCGCGAGGCCTTTCGGCAAACGCGCAGAAACGGCGCGCCAGGAGTGGACGGCAAGACGTGGGATGACTACGAGAAGGATTTGGAAACGAATCTTGCTTCGCTGCTCAACCGCTTTAAGTCCGGCCGCTACGAGGCTCCGCCAGTCCGTCGCCAGCACATCCCGAAGGGGAGTGGCTCGGATACTCGACCGATCGGAATTCCGACGATTGAGGACAAGCTGCTACAGCGTGCGGTGAAGATGATTTTAGAGCACATCTACGAGCAAGATTTCCACCGCTTTAGCCACGGCTTTCGCTGCGGTTACTCGGCTCATGGTGCGCTCAAGTCGATTCGCGAGCAGGCGATGTCGATGAGTGGCGGATGGGTAATTGACCTGGACATTAAGGGCTTCTTTGACGCCCTGGTGCACCAGCATCTTCGGGATTTCCTTGATATCAGAGTACGTGATGGCGTGATCCGTCGCGTGATTGGCAAGTGGCTGAAAGCGGGGGTGATGGAATCTGGAGAGCTTAGCTTTTCAGAATCTGGAACCCCTCAAGGAGGAGTGATTTCGCCATTGTTGGCGAATGTTTATCTCCACCATGTTTTGGACGACTGGTTTTTGACCGAAGTGCAGCCGCGCTTGCGCGGTCAAAGCTTCATGGTCCGGTACGCCGACGACGTCGTGATCTTTGTGGAACACGAAACCGAGGCCCATCGGATGATGGAGGTCCTTCCCAAGCGCCTCGGGCGCTTTGGTCTGACCATGCATCCGACGAAAACTCGTCTTGTCCCTTTTAGCAAGCCGCCTTTTCGGCAGCGAGCTAAGGGTAAAGACGATGACGCCGGTCCCAAGTCGCCAGAGACTTTCGATTTTCTCGGCTTCACCCACTATTGGGGAAGGACGCGAAAAGGTGGTTGGGCCATCAAACGGAAGACAGCCAAGGACCGCTTCCAGCGGTCTCTAACTGATCTCAACGATTGGTGCCGCACTCATCGCCATTGGTCTATCGCCGCGCAACACGCAAAGCTAACGCAGAAACTGAAAGGCCATTGCGGCTACTTTGGCATCACTGGGAACTCCCGGCGCCTCAGTGCACTTGGCTTTTGCTCTGCAAGCATTTGGAGAAAGTGGCTCAACCGCCGCTCCCAACGCAAATCCATGCCTTGGGGGCGTTTCTACAAACTTTTGGAGCGCTACCCGCTTCCGAAGATGCGGGCAGTCCACTCGGTCCTCATCACTTAGCGAACCCGTCTAACGAGGAGCCGGATGCGTCAATCGCGCACGTCCGGATCTGTGGGGGGCTGGGGAGAAAAATCTCCCTGGTCTACCCGACAACTCCCCAATCAAGCCGGTGGCGCAAATTCTCAAACGCAACAATCTCAGCATTCTCGACCGAGCGTTGTCCGGCTCGTAAAAAGAAACCCCATCAACTGCAAATCCAGTTCTCTATAGCTGGTTAAGCAAGATCGACACGCTATTCGAAAAAGTGTTCGCAACCGCAAGGTCGAGGTGGCCATCTCCGTCAAGGTCACCGATCGCCACTGAACGGGGACTGTTGCCCACCGCAAATGATGCGGCTGATCCGAATGCGCCGCCACCGGTCCCCGACAATATCGACACGCTATTCGATATTTGGTTGGTAACCGCAAGATCGAGCAGGCCGTCGCCATCAAGATCGCCGATCGCCACGGAATGAGGAGCTCTGCCCACTGCAAACGATGTCGCGGTATCAAAGGCCCCGCCCCCGGTCCCCAGCAACACCGACACGGTATCCGATATTAGGTTAGGAACCGCAAGATCGAGAAGGCCGTCCCCGTCGAGATCAGCTATCGCTATTGACGTGGGAAAGAAGTCCACCGCAAAAAACGCCGCGGCAGCGAAGGAGCCGCCACCGGTTCCCAGAGAAACCGAAACTCTATTCGAGGTTATGTCGGCAACGGCAAGGTCGAGATGGCCATCTCCGTCGAGATCAGCGATCGCCACGGAATAAGGGCTGAAACCCACCGCGATCGCCGTGGGTGTTCCAAAAGCACCGCCGCCAGTCCCCAGCAAGACGACAGCATTCGGTGCAAAAATTGAAGTCGATGAACTCAGAACGACGAGATCGAGGAGGCCATCGCCATCGAGATCGCCGATCGTCGCGGAACGAGGGCTGAAAACTGCGGCGAATGACGTGGCTGCTCCGAAAGTGCCACCGCCGGACCCCAACAAGACCGAGATGTTGTGAGAGCCACGGTTCGCTATTACAAGATCAAGAAGGCCATCCCCATTGAGATCATCGATCGCTACTGAAGCAGGATCTCCTCCCACCGCGAACAACGTGGCTGGTGCAAAGGAACCACCCCCGGTCCCCATCGAGACCGACACGCTATTCGAGCCACTGCTCGCTACCGCAAGATCGAGAATACCGTCACCGTCGAGATCAGCGATCGCGACAGATTCAGGACTGTCGACCGCGATCAAATCCGTGATGTGAACATCCGAGCGATTCGTAAGAAAGACCGAGCCACCCGGCGGAAACACGCAAGCTTGAACCGCGATCAACGTTCCTGCGGGCACACCCACATCAGGGGTTCCCGAGATCCTCGCGACACCACGATCGTCAGCGACCGCGTTCATGACCGCGATGACCGAATTTGGCGCGACCAATGCCATCGCACCTGAGACTAGTTGGATGCTACCGGTTTCCGTCGCAATGATGAAATCCACGATTGCATTTGGAACTGTAACCACCTCGGCCGATAACAATTCGCCCGCAACTCCCGTTCCCAAGATCTCCAAAGCCATCGTGTTGCCGGGTGGAGCTGGGTGATTGAAGACCTGCCCACTCACGTCAATCG
The DNA here is from genome assembly GCA_036479435.1 of Planctomycetota bacterium. Taxonomy (GTDB): domain Bacteria; phylum Planctomycetota; family DRQF01; genus JAZGFI01. The sequence continues at coordinate 4,202 of JAZGFI010000135.1, forward strand.
CAAGAATACCAACGAGCAACAAAAAGATTGAAACGCGCATCATGTACAGACTCCACCAGGACTATTGAGATCGAGTAGACCAGGGATTTCATGCTCCCCACGCGGCCACAGAATTGCGGTGAAACTTCTCTCGAGTGGCATGTGACTTTTGTCTTCTATGCCTTCGGAACTAAGTACGTCGACACTGAAGGCTGAAATTCACCTTCCGAACGGCGGAAGTTGTCAACGAATTTGAGACATTCATTATCTGAATTTACTGAATCGATCTCATGGTGTTGGCGGGTTGATCCAAACCTGGGTTGGCACCTCTGGCGGCGTCGGACGCTTGCGCACGAATCTCTCGGGATGAGCAGCATAGGCTGCATCCAAAGCCCGTGATCTTTCTGAATTTACTTGTTCGACTCGTGCGAAATGCACGTTGGCTGGAGTCATCCAGCCAAGGCCGCTGTGATGATGAGAGTTGGTGTAGTCGTCGAAAAACGGCCTGCACCAGATTCGAGATTCCTCCATTGTTCCAAATTTCCCAGGGTAGCTTGAGCTGTTCTTCAGGGTCTTGAAATGAGCTTCTGAGAAGGGGTTGTCGTTCGAGACATGGGGCCGATTCAAGCTTTGGGTGATGCCCAGATCAGCGAGCAAAAGGGCGAGACTCTTGGCAGTCATTGGCGCTCCTCGATCGGAATGGCATACGAGTTGGTCTGGCTTGATATCGTGTTTCTGCGCCGTTTCCCCCCAGAGTTTCTTCGCGAGCAGCGCCGTTTCGCAACTGGCCACTATCCATCCCACGACGTAGCGGCTGTAGATGTCCAGCAAGACGTAGAGATTATAGTAAGTCCATTTTCGTGGCCCTTTTAGCTTGGTGATATCCCATGACCAGACTTGGTTTGGACCAGTCGCTAGCAGCTCTGGCTTGCTGTAGGTCGGTCGCCGAAGCTGGTTGCGGCGCTCTCGAATCTCCGCATTCCGGTGCAAGATGCGATACATCGTGCTCATGGACGACAGATACTGCCCCTCATCGAGTAGGGTCGCCCAAACCTGTGGAATCGACTGGTCTTGAAAGCGTGGTGAGCGTAAGACATCGAGCACGGCGCACTCTTCATCCTTAGAAAGGGCGCGAGGCGAACGCGCTCTTGGAGGAGGGCGTTGAGCGACATCGCCACCAGACCGCTTTTTGTGGCGTTCTCGATAGTAGGAAGCTCGAGAGACTCCAAGAGCTTCGCAAGCCTCAGCACATGTGAGCTTGTCGCGGGATTCCGTTACCGCAGTCATCAATCGTCCTCGTCGAGCTCGAGGTTCTTCAGGGGGATCCCCAGGAGATCGTGCACTTTTTTTGTAATTCAATAATCGCCTCAGCCTTGGCGAGGCGCTTGGCCAAGGCACGGTTTTCACGTTCGATCTGGACCTCTCGGACGCTGGCTTTTGGCTTGGGCGGCAGGCCCACGCTTATTTCCGCGGAGGCCCTTAGAGCCAACCTCCCGCAGTTGCTTACGCCAGCCGGCGAGATGCGAAGAATAGAGCCCTTCCCGACGAAGAAGCGATCCGATTTCCCCGGGGGCGGTACAGGCATCGGCTTCATCAAGCATCCGTGCCTTGTAGTCGGCAGTGAAACGACGGCGCTTGGGGCGCTCTAAGACTTCAGGGCCCTGCTGTTCGGCGCCAGAGGGGAGCACTCCGCTACGCTCCGTGCTCCCCTCTGGGCTGGCTGGCATGTCGTTGCCTTGCTGGTGGTTTGTCATCGTGGTTCATCCTTCGCCCTTCTACACTAAACTCTGGCTTGAAGATTGTCTCATCAACGTTGACACAAAGGGTATCTCGTTGCGCTGCAACGAAACGCTGAAGCTGTAGCAAAGGCTCCAGGAAACTGGATGCCTTGGAACTTTCTGGACACGCTCGAAGCCGACAAAGCCACGGCCCTCAACAAAAAGTAATTCACCGACGTCACAATCGCGAACCCCCGTGCTGCTCTTGCCGGCACGGGGGCTACCTGTCATGCATCAATTGCTTTCAGAAAACTCGCCGTGACGCACGCTTGCCGAAAGGACACACTCAGGCCCCCCCGGTGTCAGAATAGTTGTCCCTGATCTAAGGTCGGTGGGCCCCGGTGAAGAGCGAAGCTCTTTGCAGGGCTCTTCCTTCGCCGCCGTAGGCGGCTTCCCCCATGGGGGAACGATGCTTGATC
>JAZGFI010000136.1:0-50057 GCA_036479435.1 Planctomycetota bacterium
AGCCTGCGGACGCGGTCCTCTTTTTTGATCAACATCGCTAGCGCGGAAAGAAAACACCCGAAGAGCAAGAAAGAAGAAAAAGCGACGGACATCCCTTGACTAGCGGGGCCCTCTCATGGAAGGCACCCCGCCGTCACTTTTTCGTGCCAGGCACAGAATAGTGACGGCGGGGTGCCTGGCACTGAATACGGCGCGCTGGCTATCACCGCTTGTGTCACTTATTTGCGGGAGCCGCCGTCGGGGGCTCGAGGGTCGACACCGGCGCGAATGAGGCCGGGGGCTTTCTTATCGGCGACGGGCCAACGCACTTCGAGGCACTCCGCCGCTCCCATCCGTCTGCGAAAACTCAGCTTGTGGCCCAGCTCTTCGAGTGCCTTGGAAAAGTGAGCCTTGTTGAGGGCCTCTTCGGCGATGATCTGATCGGGGAGCCACTGGTGGTGGATGCGCGGGCTGTTGACGGCGGCTTGGATACCCATTCCCAGATCGACGCCATTTACCAAGACTTGCATCACCGTGTTGATGATGGTGCGCCCACCGGGGGTTCCCAAGACAAACCTCAAGCGACCGCGACGATCCTCGACGATCACCGGACACATCGACGACAGCATGCGTTTGCCGGGTTCGACTAAATTCGGCTCGGAGCCGATATGGCCGCGTTCGCTGGTCATGCCTCGCCGCGGATTGAAATCACCCATCTCGTTGTTGAGGAGAAAACCTGCCCCCGGCACCACAATTCCGGAGCCGTAGGACTGCTCAAGGGTGTAGGTCAAAGCCACGGCAGCGAATTCTGCGTCGATAACGGACAGATGAGTCGTGTCCTCACTCTCAAAGTTCCAGCTGAAGCCATCGATCACACTCGTCGAAGCTCGCTTGGGGTCAATGTCGGCAGCCCGGCGGCGGCCGTGTTCTTTCGAAATCAGATGTCGCCAGCTTTTCGGGTCGTTGAAATCGGGGTCGCCGAGTAGCCGCGCGCGATCGGCAAAGCCGCGTCGCATGACTTCGCTCAAGAGGTGTGCGCGCGCCCCAATCTTGGGTGCCATCGGGAAAGTCTCGAGCATGTTTAACATGTTGATCAGCGTGATTCCGCCGGAGGAAGGTGGCCCCATTCCGATGACGCGATGACCTCGATACCGACCGAACACGGCGGCACGTTCTTGGGCGCGATAGGCCGAAAGATCTTCTGCGCTCATCACGCCACCGCCGCGCCGCATCTCAGCGATCAATAGGTCCGCAGTCTTGCCTTTGTAAAACCCGCGAGGTCCCTCCATCATCACCCGGCGCAAAGTCGCGGCGAGCTCCGGTTGGCGAAAAATATCGCCAGCCAGGTAGTTCGCACCATCCGATTTGAAGAAAGTCTGCATCGACGCGGGATAAGGCGCGAACTTGGAGCGAGCCGCGGCGAGCGAAGCCGAAAAACCGGCGGACACGATAAATCCAGACTCGGCTAAGGCCACCGCTGGAGCCACGAGTTTTCGCCAGGGAAGTCTCCCCAGACGACGATGCGCGACGGCCAATCCAGCGACCGTACCGGGAACTCCAACCGACAAGTGCGAGTCGTGGTGGCGAGCGCGGTCGTAGCGCTTATTTTCGTTCAAAAACATCTCTGGCGTCGCGGCCAGAGGCGCTTTCTCGCGAAAATCGAAGGTCGTCGTAGCGCCCTTTTTACCCCGCCAAACCAAGAAACCTCCGCCACCAAGATTGCCCGCGGCGGGGTGAATCACGGCCAAGGCGAAGGCCGTGGCCACCGCGGCATCGACGGCATTGCCCCCATCGCGGAGCATCGCCGCACCGACTTCGGACGCCACAACATTCTGGCTGACGACCACGCCGCTTGAGGTCTTCGTCGCGGCTTGCTGCGCGCGCAGCGCATCGAAAGGAGAGCTGACGAGCCATATGAGCGCTATAAGGACCAGCTTGAAGGCTACAAAGTGAGGCGAATTCAACATCCTGGGGGCTTCCTGCTCTTGTTGTGAAGTCACGAAGGGTTCATCATCCGAGGCCCTTCAGCGCGGAGCTCGCTGATCTTATCCTCTTGGACACGGAATAGTCTGAATGCCCTTGCTTCCTGCCGCGCAAATCTTTCACAGCGATGAGCCCCTGGACCTTGAGTTCGGCGGGCGACTACCTGAGCTCGACGTTGCCTACGAAACCTGGGGCTCCCTGAATAAGGCACGCGACAACGCGGTGTTGATCGTGCCCGCTTTCTCCGCTCATTCCCACGCCAGGTCGGGTGCGCTCGACGAAGACCCCGGCTGGTGGGAGAAGATGATAGGCCCCGGCGCGGCCTTAAATAGCGATCGCTGGTTCTTCGTTTGCGCGTCACTGTTGGGTGGATGTCACGGGACGACCGGCCCACAGAGTCAAAACCCCGAGACCAACGACGACTTTGGCGGCGACTTCCCCGTCGTCGACATTCGCGACATGACGCACGCGCATGCGAGGCTCCTCGACTTCATGGGGATTCACAACCTTCATGCCGTGGTGGGCAGCTCGATGGGCGCCATGCAAGCGCTAGAGTTTTCGATTCTCTATCCAGATCGCGCCAAAAAAATCGTCGCCGTCTCGGGGACGGCATGGACGCGCCCGGCGACGGCCGCAATCCGTCACCTCGGGCGGCGAGCCATCATGAGCGATCCCGCGTGGAAGGACGGCCACTACCGCGACAAAGGCCCGACTGAGGGCATTCGACTCGCGCGGGAACTCGGCACCGTGTTCTATCGATCCAAAGAGGAGTTTAACGACCGCTTTCCCCACCGACCCATCCGGAAACCGAGCCTCCGCCAGATCACGTTCGACGTGCAGTCTTATTTGGACTATCAGGGGCGAAAGGCGACAAACCGTTTCGACGCCAACGCCTATCTCATGATGTCCTTAGCCATGGACCTGCATGACATCGCCCGCGACCGGGGCGACTTGGCGGACGCTTTCGCCGACACTCACTCGGAGTTCTTGGTGGCGGGCGTCAAAGAGGATCGGCTGATTCCTTTGCCCGAGCAAATCGAAGTGCGCGACGCGCTCGAGCAGGCGGGCAAGAAAACGGAATGGCACGAATGGTCGAGTCCCATTGGGCACGACGCCTTTTTGGTGGAGATCGACACCTTAGGGCCGCATCTCAATCGTTTCTTAGAGTCCTGAGTCCTCAGTCCTAGACCTGTTGCCGCCGCGCCTAACCCGTTGCGCCGAGGCCGAGCGGACTAGGTGAGGTCAGATTCGCCAAGCTTTTGATCTTCGAAATCGAGCCGCTCGGTGCTGGTGATGACTTTGGGCTCGACTTCACGTTCCGAGAGTTCCGCACTGAGGGCACGCGACGACGAGGGAGCCAAAGCCTGCAAGAAAATCCACAGAACGGCCAAGACGATCGCAGCCAGGCCCAGGGTGAGTCCAAAGAAGCGACGCCCTTGTTCAGCTCGAGCACGCTTGTCACCGTCGATGCCAAAATCGACATCAACGTTGAAGCCAGAATCGACGTCACCGTCGAAGTCCATGGCGAACTGACGGTCCTCAACTGAGAGGCCTTCTCCGACCAAAAACGAAAAATAGCGCCGCAAAAAACCGGCCTCCGTCGAACTCGAAGTTGACGTCGAGGTCTCCGACAATGCCAGCTCGTCCGCAACGGCGAGAGCAGCTCGCTTTGAGAGTTGATGTCTAGAGGAGGTCATGAAATCAGCTCCTGGTATTCCGGGCAATCGTTCCTGACCACCCTTGTGATCTGATCGAGCACAGACTCAAGACGGCGGCGGATAGTATTGACATGGCAAGCGCGCAAACTGGCGATGGCATCCAAAGTCAAGCCGCGATAAAAACGGTCTTCGAGAAGCTCAATCTCGACTCGGGTAAGACCGGCGAGCGCAGTCAATTCGTGCACCCAGGTGATGCGAGCGATCTGGGCCGCGTCACTAGTCCCGGCGAGATCCGTCAACGGCAAGGCCGCCCTCAACTTTCGGCGCCGGACGCGATCGATGAAAGTGCTGTAGGTCATCTTTGCGAGCAGGGCTTTCTCGCGACCTGGCTCCAGGCCTAGCTCGGTGTAGCCACGGCTAAAAAACTTCAACAGGACGTCTTGAGCGACGTCTTCCGCGTCGTCGAAGTTCGCCCCCAAAGATTGCAGAAGTCGCATGGAGAATTGGCGATGCTCCACGAATTGGCCCCCGCCAGGGGCCTCGGTGCCCAGATTGTCGCTGCGGGTTGCAAGCAAGCGTCGACTCCTCGAGGTGACAGAAACGGAGGTCTGGGATTTGTATCCAAACGCACCCGAGCGACCTCGCTAAGGGCTTGACGCCCCATCTGAGCCGATGGCACCACTAATTCCGACTTTTTTTTCAGGGATTTGTCTGCGAAGTGTACTCGGGAGACGCGTCAATCAGCGGCAACAGATCCCATGCCGTTGAATTCAGGTCAAAAGCATTCGTCGGCGAGAAAACTTCGAAAAGAGAGTCGAAAGGCATCGACGGCCCCGAAAACGCGTCGATATCGATCTCGGTACTCAGCGACGACAAGTTGTTGCCGGGGCTAATTCCACTGAGGACAAGATCTGTCGCTGGCGGTGCACCAAAGAACTCGAAGAACATCTCACCATGGTGTGAGAGTTTCACAAGAAAGCTCACGGGAGTTCCCGAGGGTGAGGACTCGACATCGACGAAGGCGACCGTTAGGAAAAAGGGGGTCATGTGGATCGCGGCGAGAGAGTTCGGACCCCATTGCCAATCCTGCCACATGGGCGCGATGCGCGGCAAGCCCGCGTTCATCGCGCTTGCCGACGGCGTCCCCTGCGCATCGGCCTCGCCGAATGTGATCGTGCCGTTGGCATTGATGCACAGGCTATCTTGGAACTCGCCGAACATCGGAAACGTGAATCCAAGGTCAAAAAGTATCTCGATGGATTGACCCGCCAGTAGGGGCAGCGAACCACCGAGAGCTTGTACTGGGATGTACTCGTAAGCGGCGGGTGCGGTCGTTAGGGCTCCTCCCGATTGGCTGACGACAACGTCCGCAAACCCTAAGGCACCAGAGGGTGTAATGATGAGGATTTCATCAGCCGAGCGATGAATAACGGTCAGCGCCATAACACCGCCGACACTCACCGTGGCCCCGGCTTCAAATCCGGTGCCACGGATCAACATCGAAGCTAGGCCGACAACGGGCCCCTTTGAGGGCGACAGGTCGAGGATCTGGAGGGGAATAGCGTCCGCATCCAAACTGAATCCAGAGCCAGCGACATCGTGACGGTACTGCAAGATACTTTGTGTGAGATCAAAGGTTCGGCCGGCGGGAACCAGCTCAAAACATGAATCGGAAGCCCCGACGGCGATCGGCATCGAGGTCGACAGATTGCGCGAGTCGCCAATACCCAATCCCGCGATCGGCGTCAGCCCGATGAGTTGCTCGCCCTGGGGAGAGCGCACCAGCGCAAGATCAACTTCACCGTTACCAATAAAGTGAATCGACCCGGACAATGTGTCCGGCTGAGTTTCTCCGGAGATGGGATCAATGACCGGAATGTCGAGATAGCTGACGAGCACGCCGCTGGCATCTTCGCGAACCGTGACGCGCCCATCGTAACGCGGATCGAGATCGCGCCAGCACAAGGCGACGCGCGGTGGACCCGACGTCATCCCCGACGCACTAGGTTGGTCCGATGGATCTGCGAAACCAAAAGTCACGTTGCCATTCGCGTTGACGAAAAGCCCACTCCACATCGTTCCTCCGAACTCGACCGGGGTCGCCAAGGCAACAAACTTCGAGTCGTCTTCGTTCTCGAAGAAGAGCAGAGTCTCGTCGGCTGCAACCGTCGACATCCGAGTCGTGCCCGTCAAGCGCACGCTGAAGCTGGCTGTCGCATCGGTAACAACGCCCTGTAGGTAGATGTCGAGGCCCGCGAAAGTCGCCGGAAAAACGAGTTGAGCCTGCCCGGCGATGTCCGTGACGGCCCCCAGGTCGAGCGCCGACATGCGATCGAATCCGTTCAGCACGACCAGGAATCCATCGTCGCTAAGGTTCAAGAATCCGGCCGAACCGAAATTCATCCCGTCCGCCTCGAACCTCCCGGCGAACAGCGCGTAGGGAGTTTGGGAATCGGCCTGAAAGTCGAGGACCGCGGTGCCGGGAACGGTAATCGCGACGCGCGAAGGAAAGGCCCCGTCATTGAGGCTATTCACCGTCAAAGAAGCAGACGATAGGTTCACCGACTGCCCCATCGTCGACGATAGAGTTACGAGAATGCCCAGCAGCAAGAGCGTCGAAACTCGTAATAGTTGCATCATCTAATCGTTCCCAACTCGAAAACCGAAGAACAGGAATCGACAAGAGGTTCCCGACCGCAGTGCTCATCATGGCTCTTGTGAAGAATCCGACCCTAACAGGGCCAGGGTCTGAGGCTGTATTAAGACAAGCGCTCCCGGGTTAATAACCCATCCACATTTGCCAACAATATCTAACGGAGCTATCCACAAACAGCGACTGAAAAGAGAATTGTGGCTGCGGGTCAGCCCTTAGTATCAATCTTCGCATTTATTTGTCCTAGGACGCCCAGCTCACCAGCTTCCGCAACTTGCGCCCAAGGAACTCGCTATCGACGGTCTATCGGTGCTTGAGTTGAGGATTGTTGCCAACTTTCTCCAGGCCCGCAACATCTCGGCGGCGCTCCAGGCTTGGGCACCGGCGCCACAGGTTCGGTATGGCGGGTCACCCTCGGCTAATTCTCCGATCTGACCCTGAGTCCCGCGATTAAGATCTGCCAGTGCGGATTGCAGCTGATGATAGAGCCCAAGTGCTTGACCGCGACCGCGCACTGCCAGCACGGCATCCACGTACACGCCCCACAACCAGGGCCAAACACAACCTTGATGGTAGGCCGCATCGCGGTGCTCCTGATCACCACGGTACTGGCCGCAGTAGCGCGGGTCTCGCGGGTCCAATGTCCTGAGGCCGAAAGGAGTCAAAAGACGCTCGTCCACGGCCTTGAGTGAGCCGCGCCGCGATGGTGCGCTCAGAAAGCCGCCTTTCTCCGCGAGTGCAAAGAGCAAATTGGGACGAAGGGCCAAATCGCCATCGCCGTCGACAGTATCGAGAAGGTAGCCAAGTTCAGGCCGCCAAAAGCGTGCTTCAAAGTTGTTCTCGAGTTTCACAAGACGCGTTTGCGCCAACTGAGAACTCGCGCTGTCACCTCGCTCTTGAGACCATTGCTTCCACAACCTCAGTCCCAAAAGGTAAAGAGCGTTGAGTTCGACACACTTGCCGAAACGGGGCGTTACCGGCTGCCCAAATGATTGAGCGTCCATCCAGGTGAGTTGAGTTCGAAGGCTCCCGGCGTGCAGGAGGCCATCGTCAGGATCTACCGCGATATCGTGCCGAGTGCCACGGTGATAGCAGATGAGTACCTGTTCTACTGCCGCATGGAATCGATCGCGAAGAACACCGGGCCTCATCTTTCGCCAACCGGAAAGATTGCTTAGTGCTCTGAGAAAAAAAAGAGAGGCATCGGCTGAGTTCCATAAGTGTTGATCGTCCGCCCCCTTCGAAGCCGCATTTTGCGCATCGCCGCGCTCGCGAATGCGGTTCGGCAACATGCCTTCCGACATGCGGTCAACCCAAGCTTGAAGGATCTCAAAAACCAAGCCCACGTCCCCGCTAGCGCGGGCGAAGCCGGGCAGCGAGATCATCGTGTCGCGTCCCCACTCGCCAAACCAAGGGTAGCCCGCCAAAAGACCGCGACGCCCGGATCCCGGCGACTCGAAACTTGGCAGCAAAGTTGCAGCCCGAAGGCGTTCTGGCGCAGAGCTAGGGACGGCGGCGTGCACCACCGTCGAAGGTCTTCGGTCGCGATCACCGAAACACAGCCGAATCTTGGGATTGTCCGCGCTCAAGACCCCCCGAATGCCGCGCCGCGACTCCAAGTCTTCGCGGCAGGAATACCCGCGGCGATCCTCTTCCGCGCGGTAGAAGTCGCGGTGGGCTTTTTCTTGCTCGAAAAACTCAGCCCCGCAAACTGTCAGTTCCAATGCGGGCAGCGCGGGATCATGAACCCAATTGGCGCACACGGCGTCGCCCTGCCAGTTTCGAGAGTCGCTCGCCGGTCCCCCGTGAAACGAGCGGCCCGAAGTGAATAAGCTGACTTCGAAGTGGCAAGGGGCGCCATCCAAGAGTTCCCATTCCAACTCACCGCCGTTGGCACGCCGTTCCAAGCTCAAGCGCCGCGCGATGCGCCGACCGGCGATGCGCCAAATCCAAAGGGGTTCGGGTTCCGCGCGAAAACTCTCAAGATGCTCAAATCCGCGGGGATAGATGACACCCTGGCCATAGAGGTTGGAAGCCAAGCTAAACGCGCCCGGAGATCCAGCATCAGCGCCACGGCGGGGTCTAGTCGAGTCCGAGTTGATGACGTCACCGCCCCATTCTTCGACGTGGGACAACAGCAATCGTCGGCCAAAGGGCCGTGGATAGGCCGCAACGAGTAACCCGTGGTAATTGCGGGTCGCGCATCCAGATCGAGTACCCGATGCGAAGCCCCCGGTCCCACAACAGACGAGCCATTCCGGCTCTTCAAGGATCTGCGCGTCGTCTAGGTCGCTCACAGGTGAGTGGCTCCAATGTTGGGTAATCATGTGCATTTTAATGCAAAAGGCTTTAGCTTCTAATTTCAGCAGACGATAGGGACGACGGGACTCTTAGTAACCCTTGGATCTACAAGGACGCGATGCATGTCTAGACCAGCCCTCCTGCTAATGGCCTTTTTGTTCACCTCAACGCCCCTGATCGCCCAAAACGGCTCCGAAACCCTCGGTCGGCGTGAAATCGAGGCTTTGGTCGACTTTGACTTTGAAGTCGAAGACATCGCCGCCTTGGTGTCCCAAAAAAAGGCGAGGATCCAGCTCGACGCCTTCGACATCAAATACTTCAAGAAGAAGGGGGTCTCCCCCAAACTCTTGAAGTGGCTCGAAACTCAGCGAAGCGAGAATCCCAGCCAAGAGCTGGCGGCCGCAGAGGTCGTCGCCTTGTGGAAGGCCAAGAGCGACGAGAATTCGCTGACGAAGATTATCAAGCAGCGCGGGTTCGACGGTAAACTGGGCATCGACGAAGTCTTGATCTTAACCAAGGCGAAAGTTCCGACTTCCGTGTTGGCTCTGATCAGAACCTTTAAACCCCAAAAGTCCGCAGCGGACTCCGTTCTCCCTGCGGCCAACGGCACCTTCGACCGCAACGATGTCCTCAAGATGGTGGCAGGTGGCACGAGCTCCAAAGAGATCATCGCCGCGATCAAAAGCGCCGATGCGAAATTCGACTTGGATCCAGCTGGCGTCTTACAACTGAGAAACGACGGGGTTCCCATGGAGGTCATGCGGGAAATGTACGCTCGCCGCCTCATGAGCAAAAAGCCTGCGACTTCGACCGCGATGACCGATTCGCAACCGACGTCCCGGCCCGGTAACGCGAACGAAACCAAAGTCGCAAGCTCAACCGTCGACAAAAGCCTTGAATTGTTCCGACCCCGCGACAGTCGATTCTCAATCCTAGCCCCCAGGGCTTTTGTTCGTAGCGAAGAGTTCGCCGGGCGCAAAGCTCTGGTACAAATGGTCGAGCCCAGCTCCAGCCATGCTGAAGACCTGCCGGCCCTAGAGCTCTCCATTCTCACGGTAAAACCGCGCGAAGGTGAGTCCGATCGCCTCTCGGCCGCCAATCTCACTGCCGTGGCCCAACGCTTCATCGCAGACCTCGAGAAAAACTTCGCCAAAGACGGCGTCAAGATGACGAGCCGCCCCGCGACTCGCATTTGGCTTTCGGGCCAACGCGCCGCTCGAATCGAAACGAGTTCGATAACTGCCGAAGGAAGAAGCTACCGCGGCGCACACTTGGTCATGTTCGGGGCTGGCCGAGTTCACGTCGTTTCTTACAGCGTGAGCGCAGAACTCGTCAGCACTTGGCGCGCGGTCTTAGAGAACTGCGCCCGTAGCCTCAGCGTTCGTGGCGCCGAATCAGCCGCATCCGTCGCGGCCCCCGAGGCCAGCGATCGCGAAGCCTTGAAGACCCTCTTTGAGAACTGGAAAAAGTCCATCACGCGCTTCGACTACGATCTCTACCGTCGACTCCATGGTAGCGACGGAAGCGAACAGAGCGAGCGTGAGCAGTTCTTGGCTCTGGCACACAGCCTGGCTCGAGACAAAAAACGCATTGAACTCGACGTCTTGGATCTCGACAGCAAAAGCCTGAGCTACAAGATCTTCGGTTTGGACGGCGCCATCCGCGGCGAGCTCAGATTCGCCAAAGTCGCAAGCGGCTGGAGACTCAAGCAGAGTTAATCTGCCCAGCTCAGTCGCTCCCCCCCAAATCTCGAAGCCGGGTCGGCGCTTAAGCGCCACCCGGCTTTCTCATGCCCCCCTGGCGATGGAATTCGCGACGCCACGGCGTTTGCGGGGTATTGCCGCGCGGAAAAATCTTCCTCTCGACGGCCCCAAGTCGCGGTCGCATCATTACCCTTCTCTCCCGAACATCTTCGTTGACAACAACTTAGCATCAAGCGTTGGATTATCCGACGAATAGACTCCAGAGACTCGGCAGCAGGCACGATATCTGGAAGGTCGCGTATTGGGCATAGAGGGGCCCGGATGCGACGCCAGAGAGAGGAAGAACGGAATCCACTTGGGTTTCGTGGGAATAGAATCGCTCAACTGAGCGGCACCAACCAATGACCTGTCTGTTGAAGGAAGGTCATTGGAGAATATGAGGGAAAAATGGGCCTCCGAATTAACACTAACTTGTTCTCGATCAACGCGCAGCGGAACCTCGGGAACGCCACCAACCAGCTCGGTGGTTCGTTCCGCAAGCTGTCGACGGGACTTCGTATCACCAGCGCTGCCGACGACGCCGCCGGCCTCGCTATCTCCGAGCGCTTGCGCGCTCAAACCAGAAGCCTTGAACAGGCGGGTCGCAATGCCAACGATGGCATCTCGGTAATCCAAACGGCGGAAGGGTCGCTTGACGAAGTCAGCGGCATCCTCAATCGCTTGCGTGAACTTTCGATTCAGTCCGCTAACGGAACTTTGTCGAATACCGACCGCGACACGCTACAAGAAGAGTTCTCGGCGCTCGTCAATGAAGTTGACCGCATTGCAAGTGCGACGACTTTCAACGGCACCGACATTCTCTCCACGACCACCAACATCACTTTCCAGGTTGGTTCCGGCATCACGTCGGCCGACACAATCGACGTCACGATCAACGCGACAGGGTCAACCGACCTCGGGATTGCCACGTTGAGCATCGGTTCTGGCGGCGACTCCAGTGCGGCCATCACGGCGATTGACTCGGCCATCGGCTCGGTCAGCAGCACTCGCGGTCAGCTCGGTGCGGTCCAAAACCGCCTCGAGTCCACGATCCGCAACCTCTCGGTTCAGACCGAAAACCTCTCGGCCGCCGAGTCACGGATTCGTGACGTTGACGTCGCCAAAGAGACCGCGAACTTGACCAAAAACAGCATCCTCCAGCAGGCCGCCTTGAGTATTCTCGGTCAGGCTAACCTTCAGCCGCAGTCGGCGCTTTCGCTCCTCGGCTAAATCCCGAGCTAAGCGCTCGTCGGCACTCTTCGATCATGGCTCCGCCGTCCTCTCGTCAAGGACTGCGGGGCCTTTTTTCGTTGCGATAAAACCAGCGCTTAGAGGTGGCGTCGCCAGTAGTAGAAAACGCCGCCAACTGCGGCAATTCCAGAAACAAGCCATAGCACGTACTTGAAGGATTCGTCCTCCACATCGTCGTTTTTGACGAAGCTATTTCGTCGGCTCGAGGCTTCTTCGTAGTCGTCGATATACGACGACTCTTGCGGCGACAAAGAACGCCCCATCGGGTTCTTCAAGCGTGAAAGCCGGCGCTCTTTGAGTTCGGCGTACTCGGAGGTCGTGAGGACCTTCGCCCCTTCCTCAGACATCTTCGCAGCCATCACGGGGTCGACGACGAGTGCCGAGTAGTCCTTTTTGCGGATCGAGACTTTTGATCTCATCTTGGACGTATACCGTGGGACTTTACCCTGCAGCGGAGCTCGTTTGGACTTGGTTCCTGAAGTAGTCTGTTGCTCCTGCGCGACCAAGCCGCTTGACGAAAGTCCGATGGCAAGCGCCAGCGCGCTCAAAAATGTCAGTGTTTTCATTATCTATCTTTCTGCCCTTGATGCAATTCTTGGAGAGTCACTGTGGCTGATCTTCAGCCCTCGCCTTTTGACTGCGCGACGTCGGTCAATCCGCTGGTGCTCTAAGATGATATTGGGGTTCATTCAATGACAACCGCGACGCCGTAGTTCAGATCGAAATGGGCATTTGGCAAGTCATCGCGAGTCCGCATGACGCGGATGCTCTCGAAAGCCTTCGGCAAGTAGTAGCCGAAGTTGTCGCCTCCTCCGATTAGACGGGCGTCGTGGTTCATGTTCACGCTGTCTGCTCGGTAGATCAAAGACTCGTTGCGGGAGACGATACAGCCGTTGAAATCGATGTTGCTACCCGAGTTGTTCATGAGACCAGCCAGGGTGTGGTTGGTGTACATGGCCGCGTCGAAGCGCGCCAGCTGGGTAGAGGATATGTCAGCGAAGTCCGAAGCACCGCCCGGAAGATTCCCGCCCCACATGCCGGAATCCAAGGCGTGAGGAATCTCGAAATCGGCCATCGTTACGGTACCGTCATGAATCCCATCTCCATCGATGTCTTCACCAGATCCGGGGATGGTGTCCCCGATCGCCGATCCATCAGGAATTAGGCCGAGGGCTTCGTGTACGGAGGTGTATTCCTCAACATCCCAGTGCCCGTTGCCTTCCAAAAAGTCGTCATCTTCATTGCCTGCGACACCGTCGATACCCGCGACCGTGTTCGGAATGCCGTCTTCGCCCGCGTCTTCATTGGAAGCATTGTCAGGATTGCCAAGCCAGCTCGAGACTTTAGAAACGAATTCTGAGTCCGTGTAGTCACCGAGCACGATGTGTTCGCGCGCGAAGAGTCCCAAGGCATCGGCACCCGCGTTGGCCGCCGTCCAAGTCTCGAACTCGAGTTCAGAACTGCCAGCCGGGCGATTCGTGGTGGGCGGGTTTAGGTAGGTAACATCGTCAGCAACATAGACATTGCCACCGGAGTAGATGACACCCTGCCCCGAAACGACACCTGAGATAATCACAGATCCACGTACAACCACCGTTCCATTCAATTCAATGGGGTCGGCCGCCGTTCCGATGAGCACGATGTCTTGAAGTTCAGAGACGTCATCTCCGAACACGGAGTCCATCACTTGAACGCCGCCGATACTGACCGACGAACCCTGCGAGTTGGCGTAGTTTTCGTAGAGAGTCAAGTCCGTCAAATTCGGCATCGAAACCCGCTCGACATACTCATGCTGGTTGACGTAGTCTCCGCTGGCTTGGGTTTCGACCATTCCCTGCATGCTAGTGCTGCCGAGGATGTCCCAACCGGCGTAAACTCCACCGTCCGACCCGTCGCGCACGCCGTCATTGTTGTCGTCGAGATAACCGTAAAGGTCGGTGCCGTTGGCTCCCAAGTAACGCGGCGTTCCGTTGATGGTTGGGCTGTAACCTCCAGCGTCGAACTGGCCGTTCGATCGCACGCTTCCGTTGGCGTTGATCGTGTTGCCGTAGAACCAGCCCCAGTTGTTGATGAAGTAGGCGTAGTCAAAGACGTCCGAGGAGGTCATCTCGACAAGAATGGTGGTTTCAATCGTGTGACTGACGACATCGGGCGAGTCTTTTGAAGGTGAGTAGCCCGTTGAGCGAATCGTCAAGAAACGTCGAGTGGTCGAAAGTGCACCCGGATTCAGAGGATCGTAGCCCTCGATATGAATGCTCACATCAAAAGTCCCGATAGGAGTGATGCCGGCGTCAATGAGATCGGCACGACCGTCGATAGGCTCGCCGCTGATATCGAGCAAGGGCTCTTGGTTTGGCGGCGGCGTCGAAGAGCCCATCTTGATTGAATTATTGTAGGTTTTTTTGTTGTGGAAGGCCTCAATTGCCGAGTAAGGATCGGTCAAGACCGCCGTTCTGGTCATCGCCTTGACGTCGTAGATTTGCAATTCCAGCCCGGCTTTGGCCGCGTAATAGGCTTGGACCTTGCGCGTCTCGCGCCGGGCCTCGGTCATGTTGTTCGTCGACAACGCAAGCGTCGCGCCGATCAAACCTACTGCCAGCACGAGCGAAATCGGCACCAGTACTAGAACTGATCCTCTCTCGCTTCCCGCTAGGTCTTCTTTGTCTTGTGGCTTTTGCATCATGTTTTTCTCCCGTCTTAAACCGGGATCTCCCCCTGAGCTTGGTCTTGGTTTTTTAGTCCAGCGTTGACGCCGACGACCAAACCCTAGAAATCGAAAATTGGTTCCACACGAATCATCGTGCTGATATTGCGTGCGTTGGCCGACGACCCGCCCGGGGCCGCGACCTGAAGCGTCAAGGCCAACAAGTTTTTGTTCTCAATCCAAGTAACGGCGACGGGAACTTGAGCCCCATCGTCGACCAAGTCGTCGACGAGGACCGTCCTGGTTGCATCAGATCGCACGCCGCTGATAAGAATGTAGCGGGCGATCTCGTCGCCCTCGACGTAGTAGCCCACCGTAGCATCCACTTGTTCATCGCCGCCCCAAGTCACCGATCCAGTCGCATAATCGAATTCGACAGGAGTTTGAAACTCCAAGAACGGTGATGAGCCGCTGCCGAGAAAAGTCGATGGCGATCCAACCGTAATGCTGTCGGGGCGTGCGCTACGAATCTCTTTGCGGACTTCCTTGAGGCCGCCGCGCAAAGTTCCCGTCGCTTTGTGCTCAAGAATGGACCCGTTGAAGGACTCGATGGATGTGCGTTGCGAAGCAAAGAGCGTTCCAGCCACGAGAACCCCGAGGACCATGGCCCACGACAGTTCCACGAGGGTTGTCCCACGCTGTTGCTCTATAGTTTTTGTGGTTTTCATTGGGCAGGCCTAACTCAACAACAAGGATTCGTCTTTGATCGTCTTCAGCGTCATCAACTCGACGTCCGGCACGGAATCGAGTTCGTTCGTCGTTGACACCGTGACGTGGATCGCCAGCAAGTCCGTTTGGACCTGCACGACCTGGATCGTGAAAGTCCATTTGTCGATCATCTGCACCACCGTTAAGCCGGCGTAAACCGCCAGCTCTTCGAATTCAAGCGACTCAATCTGCGCCATCATGGAAGCACACACCGCCTGACTTCGGGTCTCTTCAAAGGCATCGCGGTCTTGTTTGGTCGAGGTCGTAAAACTCGCCATCACTCCCAGCATTAAGACTGCGGCGGATGCGATAGCGATCGAGACCTCGATCAAAGAAGTACCTTCTTCGTTTTGCATTTCTTGCACGGCTAAGCTCTTTTCGAGTCATTGGCGTTAAACTGTCAGCGGGTGCGCCGGGGTATTCGGCCTCCTCCGCCACGGGAAGACTACTCCGGGCTTTGGGGGGAGGTCGGCACAAAGGCGGCTGAATTTAGATTCAGCGAGGAACAATGACTCGAAGGAGCGCGTCGATACTGAACCGCGAGTTCGGCAAACCCAACAGCGCAAGGGCGGCAGCGGCGGCGATGAGGCGCAACCCGAGGGCCGCCCCATCGACAATGAGATCCGAGTCAGGACCAAAGCAACCGCAAGCGGCGGCTTGGCCCGAGAGCAATAGCCACGCGATGACTGCGGCAAACAAGGCGTACAAACCAAAAGTTAGCCAAGTTGCGGCGCGCGTCCAAAACCCAAGCACTAAGGCCAAGCCCACAACAAGCTCAAGACCTGGGAAGGCCGTCGCGACGACACCGGCGCTCGCCTCGGGCACCAACTCCATCTGCCCAAACTTCTCAAACCACCAATCAAAAGCCCGCAACTTCTCCCAACCGGCCCACAGTAAGGGGAAGCCTAGCGCCAAACGCCCCACCAAGGCCAAGGATGCGGTCAGCACTTTCATCGCCGACTCGCCTTGATGACGACGTCCATATCCCAGCCGACAACGAGCGGAAGCCCTGCTTTTCGCCAAGCCTCCATCCCGCCTTGCAGGGCCCGAGCGCCCTGAACACCAGCCAGCCGAAAGTCCGCCGCTTTGCGACGGGCGCGAAAATCCAGGGGATGCGAATCCACGACGATGACGGGGCCAGAGTGCGGCAGCCAGTTACGGACGATGCGGGTGAGGTCGTTGGAGTCTCGATCCCGAACTGCCAGCGCTCCAGGAATGTGTCCGTTCACAAAGTCATGGCCGGAGCGAGCATCGACCACCATGCAACGACCGGATTCGAGCATCTGGCGAAACTCGGCGAGCTCGACGTCCGGAGCGCGGTAGATGGAAGAGATCGAATCTTTATTGCGATGCGGCGGCTTGCGGGGTCGTAGTCCCTCGGGATTGAAGCCAAAACCCAACAGCGTACCCGCGACGAGCAGCAAGCCCATTTGGGCCATCAATCCGAGGCGGCTGCGATTGTCGTCAGGCGTTTCCGTCATCTTGATAAGCGCATTGCATAACCTTGCACCGGCACCGCGATGGCCAGGTCGGTATTCGCTACTTCGAACACACAGCGGGCAGCGTTGCGGGCTTTGTTACTCGGAATGGTGAGGCGGAGCCGGTATCGACGCTCGCTCGACTCAGGGCTTGGAATGGGTACGACCGAGGTAAAACCGTCGGCTCCCTCTCCCTCAATTCGGGCGACGAAGTCCAGTGATTTAGCCGGGCCCGTGGCTTTCAAAGTCAACATGGTTTCGACCACCGTCCCGGGCGCACCCCGCAGGCTCACCGAAGGGGGGTCGACGGTCACCGTGGGATGGACCTCCCCTAATACTTGAAATGGCACGGTTAGACGCCCATTCACGCCAGCGTTGACCAGTCGAAAAGTAACTGGAATCGACTCTCGCAGACTCAGTGACTCTCTGATGCCAAACATTCGAAAGCGGTATCTGAGGTGTTGGCCTTCTTTCGGACCCAAAGGCTCAATCGACATAAATGGCGAATTCAACAAAAACCGAACGTCCTTGAGGCTTTCGCCCTCGGCCGCGTGTAGCTCTAAAACACGCTCGATGCCCGCGATCGGAAACTCGCCTTCAAGGCGCAGTACCGCTGGCTCTAAACGTGCGAGGCCGTAACCCTGCGCTTTGACCTTGATCAAGCTGGGGTCGGCGTAGGGGTCGTTGCTGTAAATCCAAATGCGCTTCTCGAGATAGCCGATCACCGGGGGCTTGAAATCAAGCGTCAGCGTGGCCGATTCTCCGGCGGGAATCTCGTGACGGTCCAACGAGGGCTTGGCGCAACCACAGTCCTTTTTGATGCGACCGATAACGAGCGTCTTGCGACCACGGTTCTCAAGGCGAAAAGCATGCCGCTGAGTTTCAGTCGCGAACATGGGGCCGAAGTCGTGGCTACTTTCAGAAATAAAGAGCCAGGGACCGGCCCAGTCATCGGGTCGGTCGGCATCATTGCCAGGCCCACAGGAGGTCAAAGCGACCAAGACGGCCGAGACAATGGCCGCGAGCCTACTTAGCGTCCGGTTTTTGGCGGTAGGCGCAAGCATCGGCGGATCATAGCAGGATTGAGAGGATTCCCCCCTCACTTGAGCTTGCTACCATCAGGCTTCGCCAGCTTCGCCAGGGAGAACCAGGAATGCACCTCGACGCTTTGTCTCGCCGTGTGATCGGCGTTCTCCTCGAAAAGGAAGCCACGACGCCGGGGCAATACCCGCTCTCGGTTAATTCTTTAGCCGCCGGATGTAGCCAAAAGAGCAACCGCAACCCCATGATGCAAGTTCACGACACTGAGGTTGAGTCAACGTTGCGCGATCTTTACATTGACGCTTGGGCTACTAATGTCTCGCAGCCAGGCTCACGAACCTTGAAGTGGAAGCATCGCGTCGAGGAGAAGCTCGACTTAAGAGGGAAACCAATTGCGGTATTGGCGGAGCTGCTGCTGCGCGGCGATCAGCAACCCGGAGAGCTCAGGTCCCGCGCGAGCCGCATGGTCCCTATTCCAGATCTTGCGAATCTCGAATCAGTCGTCGAGATCTTGATCCAAAACGGTTTGGCGCGCCGCCTCCCTCCGCGTCCCGGCGAACGAAGTGGTCGCATCGACCACCAACTCTACGCTCCACACGAGACACAAGGGGACACTTCCGAGGCAGCCATTGTCGCCAAGAGCGCGGCCTTGGAGACCGCGGATAGAAAAAGCCCCACTTCTTCTCTCGAGGACCGGCCGGCGGCGCAAAAAGAAGACGACAAGCCCTCGACATCTTTCGCCGACCGGATTTGCGAATTAGAATCCCGGATGACTGATTTTCAACAACGGCTAGAACGCATAGAGTCGGGAAGCGGCCATCCCGACAAGCGACTTGGCCTCGACGAATAGGCAACTCAACCCCCGTGCCCGAATTCTCCATCGACCCTAAGATCGACTTTGACGACATCGAGCGCGAGCTTGGTAAGTCCCTGTGGGAACAGGGCACGGTCACGCTCACTGCCAATGATGACAATGATGACGGATTCTTCGAAGCTGAAGTCAAGCACTTCAACAAGCGAGTCTGGGTATCTCTGCGACGCGAGGGTGAAGCCTTCACTCCAGAGTGCGACTGCCCCCACTACGATGAAACCAACCGCGGCTGCGAACATCTGTTCGCCTTGCTTCTCGCTTTGGCGGATACCGAACAAAAGGATGGAGATCAGACCGACTTCGCCGACACCCACAAACCCTGTTGGCCGAACTACCTCGTCCTCGCCACGCTCTCGGAACAGTCTAAGGGTCTCGCCGTTGCCCTGGAGGACTCAAAAACCGGCGAGGTTATTCCGATCGACCACGATCATTGGTGTGACATCGAGGACTCGGCCGACATTGCCGCCATTAGAGCGATGGCCCCCGCCGCTGGAGGTTGGCGCGACCCGCGGCGCGGCGGAGGCCTCCAACACCCGCACGGACCTTGGACTCTCCGCAAGTCGGCCATCCCCTTTCTTCGCGAGGCCTTACCCACCGGCCGCGTGTACTTGGTTCTCGAAGACAAAAGTCGCCTGCCTCTGACCGAACTTGCCGCGACCAACGAGTTGGTCCTGGCTCCGGTGGGAAAAACTCGCGGGCAAATCGAGATACTGGCGTTTCTAAGGGGCGTAAATGACCGCAAGCTGCGGCGGCTTTCAGAATTCAGCCTCATTCAAAGCCGAACCCAACCCGCCATTGCCATCGCGAAAGGAGTGGTTTTTCCCGTCGAAGGATTCGGCGCTGAGGCCTGGCTCAAGACTCTTCGCCGGGGTCCAGGCCTCGACCTTCTCGCCGCAGAAGTCGCGGGCTTCTTCGGCAAGATGGACTTGGAACACCCCCTTCCGCGACTTGCTTTCACCGACGACCAGCTGATCTTGCCCATGGAATCAGCAACCCAGCCGCGACCTTGCTTAGAATTGCGATTTAGAGGTGGACTCGCGCACGGGATCTTGAATTTTCAGTACGGCGAGGCCCCCGCTTTAGCTCTGGAGAAACCCGGCAAATTAGTCCTCGACAGTGTCCACAATCGCCAGTATCAACGTGTCGCCGCCGCAGAGTCTGCAGCTTTGGAGACCTTGTTTGCCTACGGCACTGAGAACGACCCGGACGACTCTCAGGGATTCATGCTCGACCGCGAATCCGCGGTCGCCATGATCCCCCAGCTCATGGAATCTGGATTCAGCATCCGCGTCGAGAATCGACCGGTATCCCGAGGTCGCATCTCAGGATTCAAGATTCGCGGCAAGAAAAACCAGCTATGGGTCGATGGCGACGTCAAGATCGCCGGCGCCACTGACGCTTCCCCTCAGCCGCTAGCCTCACTGTTGGCGAGCTACCAACGCGACCATGATTTTATCGAGTTGGAAGAAGGCGGCTTGGCCATCCTAGATGAGGAGTCAAAACTCGCGCTGAAAAAAGCGCTACCCCTCCTCGACCTCGCCCAAGGCGAGGAGGACGGTTCGCTCACCTTCGCGTTGGGCCAAGCGCCAATCGTCGAGACGATCCTTCAAGACCAACCCAAAAAGTACAACAAAGAATTCAACCTGGCGCGTGAACGTCTCGACTCTTGGCAGAAAATTAAGGTATTGGACCCGCCCAAAAAGCTGCAGGCCTCACTGCGCCCCTACCAGCTACGCGGTTTTTCCTGGCTTTGCTTTCTGGATGAAGTCGGCCTCGGCGGCATCCTCGCCGACGACATGGGACTCGGCAAGACGATTCAAACGATCGCGTTCTTGTTGCACCGCAAAACCAAAGCCCTGAAGGAAGACTTCCTGATCGTCGTACCGCGCTCGCTCATCGGCAACTGGATGTTTGAGATTGAGCGTTTTGCTCCCTCGCTTGAGGTTTCGGTTTATCACGGCGCAAAACGCAAGCTCAAGCCGCCGGCGAAAACCGCCGGAAAAGTGATCCTCACCACCTACGGCGTCTTGCAACGTGATACCGTAACCCTGGGCGCTGTCACCTTTGACACTGTCGTGCTGGACGAAGCCCAGGCCATTAAGAACTCGCAGTCCAAAACCGCACATGCGGCGCGAGGCCTGAAAGCGGCGCGGCGCCTCGCCCTGAGCGGTACGCCAATCGAGAACGACCTCATCGAGCTGTGGTCGCTGATGGAGTTTTGCAATCCCGGACTGCTCGGAACGCGACGGGGATTTGCTCAAAGTTGGGGACGCGTCGAAACCAAAGATCTGGAGCCCCTTCGCCGGGCCACGGCTCCCCTCATCTTGAGGCGCACCAAAAAAGAAGTCGCGCCGGAATTACCAGCCCTCGTCGAACAAACGGTGCTTTGCGACATGGGCGAAGTCCAAGCTGGACATTACGAGGCCCTGCGCATCGCGACTCAAACGCGATTGGAGAAAAAAGACCTCGCGATCCAATCTCCGGTTCAAGTACTCGAAGCTCTCTTGCGACTCCGCCAGATCGCCTGCCATCCCGGCTTGGTGGGCAAAAGCGGTGACTCCGGGAAGATCGACTTGCTTTTGGAACGCCTCGCTGAGCTGGAGAAAACCGGAGCCAAGGCCTTGGTTTTCAGTCAGTTTACGAGTTTGCTGTCCATCGTCCGCGACTCACTCCGAGCGCGTGGACAAGAACCGCTGTGGCTGGATGGCAAAACCCGCGACCGCGAAACGCCGATCCGACGCTTCCAAGAGGAAACAGACGAACGCGTCTTCCTCATTTCCCTGAAGGCTGGCGGCACTGGGCTCAACCTGACGGCGGCCGATGTCGTCTTTGTCCTTGACCCCTGGTGGAACCCCGCCGCCGAGGCTCAAGCCATCGCCCGTGCTCATCGCATTGGGCGTCAAGGATCGGTGCTGGCCCAGCGCCTCGTTAGCCGAGGGACCATTGAAGAGGCCATCTTGGTCATGCAACAAGAGAAACGCGAACTTGCAAATGCCATCCTCGCGGACAGTGATGCCACGACGAAGAAACTCTCACTATCTGATCTGAGCGGCCTGCTCGCGGGAGGTTAGTGGGTATTAGTATATTGCGGCCGATCGCCCCGCTACGTTAGGCCTTGACGCGCTCGTGGTACTTGCCGGTGGCCGTCTGGATGCGAATTCGATCGCCTTCTTTGATGAAGATCGGGACTTGCACCTCAACCCCCACGTCCAGAGTTGCCGGCTTCACTTGATTGGTGACCTTCACCGATTTCACGCCCTGCATGGTCTCTTTGACCGTGCGAGTGATGTATTCCGGCCAGGCGATTCCGACGACCGCACCGTCGGCAAACTCGAGCTCGACGGTTTCCCCTTCGGCGTAAAAGCGAATGGAGTCCCCGACCATCTCCTCAGATAGGGTGTATTCCTCGAAGGTTACTTCGTCCATAAAGATGATGTGAATGCCGCTTCGGTAAGAAAAGGTCGACTTCTTCTTTTCGGTGAAGACCTGCTCAACGGTTTCGGTAATCCGGAATCGATGCTCGCGGATATTGCCACTCGGGATCGCCCGGAGTTTCGCCTGCAGATAGGCTGGGCCCTTACCTGGTTTGACGTGACTGAACTCCGCGACGATCATCAATTCGCCGTTCAGCCGAATCGCGTTCCCACGCCGCAAATCACCCGCTTCTTTCGCCACGATAGTCCCCAGCTAAATAATCCGCTTGGTCAAGTATAGGTGAGCGCAGGATATCAAACCTCCAACAACTCAAACAAACAACGAGATCCCCCGTCGCGGTACTTTGAAACCCGGAAAAAAGCCCTTCGGCAAGGCCTGGCCCAGGTGATTCTCAAGCGTCTGGCGAAAGATCTCGCGAAAGTCCGTCGTAACCTGAAGGTCTCGGCCCTGGTAGAGCTTCTTACTGTCTAGTCCTGGCCATTTTCCGTGGACCTTGCCGCCGTCGACCGTTCCCCCCAATGCCAACATGCAACTGCCGTGACCGTGGTCAGTACCCTTGTTCCCGTTTTCAAGACAGGTTCGACCAAACTCAGACATGACCAGAACAAGAACGTCCTTCATCTTTTCGTCGCCGAGTTCCTTGGCGAAAGTCGCGAGGCCGGAGCCGACGTCTTTGAGCTTACGGCTCATATTGCCAACCGCACCACCCTGATTGGTATGGGTATCCCATCCTCCGGTATCGATGGCGACAACTTCTAGGCCAGCGTCCGCCTTGATCACCCGGGCCACACGGAGCAGTTTCGAAGCGAGAGAATAGCGCGGGAGTTTCTTTGATCCGGCAAGGTCACCCTTTTTCTCGAGTACTTCGAAGAGTTCACGAAGCGCTGCGATCGTCTCTTGCCCCACCGCAACGGCACCACCTGAATCGTCTTTCCGGCGCTTGCCTCCCTCCATCGAGGATGACGGCGCGCCACCGTAGAGATCATCAAAAACATCCAAAACGTCATCGATTTCACGTTGGCGTCGCGTCGGTACTGCCAACACGGGATAACGCCCCCGCAAAGACCGTGGCAGTAGCCGCTGCATCGTGAGGCCGCGCAAGCGACGATCGCCTTGTTTGTTGGCAGCAAGGCTTAGATAGCGATTGAGCCAACCCTCTTTGACGGTCCGCATGCCGGGTGCCGCGTACTCCATGAAGTCCTGGGCGTCAAAGTGACTGCGAGTTGGATGCGGCGACCCGGTGCAGACGATCGGTGCCAGTTGTTTTTTAGACCAAGCGGCCTTTAAGTCCGACAGGGCCGGATGAAGGCCAAACTTGTCGTCCAACTTCCACACTGAGTCCTGCGCCTTGGCGGGCTTCGTCAAGATCCCGATGCCCGGGCGGTAGCGGGAGTAGTTTTTATCTCCCCAAGGCACGACAATGTTGAGTGCATCAGCTCCACCGCGCAGGTAAACAACCACCACGGTCTTTTTGCTCGCCGATGGCAAGGGCATCCCGCTGGCAAAAAGCCCGGGTGAGAGTGCCTTTAGCGGTGACGAGATCAAAGCCAACTGCGCCGAGCCCAAGGCCGCGCTAACGAGAAATTGGCGCCGGGCGCGGCTGCGCGAGGGACTCCGGGTTGGTTTTGGTTCTTGGTCCTTCATCTCATTGCTCCTGAAACTCCGGTGAGCCGATCAGCACGCCCAACAGAAAACGCTCAATGCCGTCAAAACGATCGGCGAGTGGTTTTCGTTTTTTCTTCTCGTCCTTCGGGTTCTTTTTGCCCTTTGACGGCTTTTTCCCCATGGCCTTTGCCTCGGCCTTCTCGCGTTGGATGCGGTCGTAGCGGCGAGACGCATCGATGCAGAAGCGCAGGGTTTCCTCCCGCATACCGCCGGGCAAGACCTCTTTCGCCAAACTAGCGATCATGGCGTGACGGTTTTTGTTCTTGAGGTGAATGAACAAGGTCTCGGGCACTTCAACCCCGGGAATCCGGTTGCGGACCAAGTCGAGGGCAAATCTCCAGCGCCCTACCATGACGCCAGGATCGCGCCATGACTCCGCGGTATCGCGATATCCGGTTGGGTCTTCGCAGTTGTAGATGGGCTGCCCCATGCCCTCGAGAGTACGCCTCAGAGCGGCAATCTTGACGATGTTGGCACTGGTAACGCGCAGGGCCGAAATGACGAATTCGAGCGGTGTTTTGAATTTTGAGCGATAGTGCCGCGGTCGATAAAACTCGTCCGAAGCGACAATGTGTTTCACCGCAGTCCCAAGGTTCATGTCGGAGCTTCGTAACTTCGCCGCCGTCGTCTTGACCAAAACCGGCGGGGGCTCGTCACTAACTAAGTACCGACACAACTTCTCAGCCAAAAATGTCGCCGTCAGCGGATGGCGCGCCAAGCGGTCCAATACCAAAAGACCCTCTTTCGTGCCGTGCCGCAGCTTTTGCCTCGGCACTGTTTTCCCCAGCAAAAACTTGTCGCCATGCACATGCATGTTCTCGTCGAAGCTGAAGGTGTAGCGATTTTCCAAGGTGTCTACGGTCCAACCCGTAAAGATCTCCGCCACCGCAATGACGTCTTTTTGGGTATAGCCGCGATCGACACCCAAGGTGTGCAACTCTAAAAGCTCGCGCGCATAGTTCTCGTTGAGACCCCGTTGAGAAGCGATTTGTGCGGCCTCCTCACCTCGCTCGCGAGACCCCGTCGCCCTTCGCACTTTTCGGGCCACGGATTTCAACTCCGTCTTGTTGGGCGGGCGGCGAGAAATGTGGTTGTCTAGATAGACGAGCATCGCAGGGTGTTGGGCCGAGGCAAGCAACATGTCTCGAAAGCTCCCAAAGACCCGATCGCGCAAGACGATTCGATCGTATTCAACGGCGGTCCAAAATACGGAGTCCTTGGACCGGTCAACGTTGAAGTGGTTGCGCCAAAAGTCAGACATGACTTCGCCGACTTGCTGAGAGTTGTAGGTCGCACGAACGAAAACCGACCCGGTCAGTTCGTTGCTCAGCTCGCCGCGGCGGCTGGGCGCCCCTTCTTTGCGTAAGACGTATTTGTCGTAGACGTCGTTGGAACTCAAGCCAAGCGAAGCAAATCGGCTCAGGCGCTCTGCGGTCACAAAATCCAATCGGGGGAGTTCGAACTGGGCGGCGAGCCAAGATTCTAGGCCAGCCTTCTCAACTTCATCGACGAGTTTCTTGGTGGGGCCAAAGGTGACGCGAGAAAGCAGGTGTACAATGCGTTCTCTCCCCTGCAGGGAATCGGCCGCGTCCTGAGTCCGATCTTGGGCAGAAACCGCTGCGACATTCACCATCACCACCGCGGCAAAGGCGCAAGCCCAGGAAATGGCGAGAATGGCAGGGTTGAACTTCGGCGTCGACATCCGGGCTCCTTCTCATGGGCTCGTGCCCCGAGAATGACACATCGGGCCCGATGTCGTCTACGGCATTTGAGAATTTGGGACGAGATCGACGTCGGGTTCAGACTTGAGGGCGAAGACGCTTCTTCAGGATTTCGCCGGTTTCGCGAAAAAAGCCGCCCTCAATGTGATCCCAGTCGTGATCGAACAAAAAAGTCGCACGGTAGGCCTGGCCACCCAGGTCGAATCTGACGAAATCATCAACGTGATGCTCGACCTCTATTAGGCGCGAGCGCGGATGCAGGCGCATCAGCGCCACGGCGTTTTGGTAGTGGTAGGACTCGTCGCGAGTCAGGCGGCGGATGAATTTCAAGAATTTGGGATGCCCCAGGCTGCGGTAGAGCTCAAAGTCTAGGTGATACGCACGGGTCGTGGCAAGCTCGTCGTAGGCGAAAAGGCAGCAGAGACGAAATTCGTCCCCAAAAAAAGTCGCCAAGGGTTCAAAGTGAGGTTTGCGTTCCGCGAGACGGGCATCGATCGACTCGTCGCTCTCGCCGTAAAGCAATTTATAGAGGACGCGAAAGCCCCGGTAGTGATTCAACTCGTCGGCGAGCCAAACTGTTGCGAATTCCCAAAATTCAGCCCCGTAGACATCTGGCCCCGCCAGCAAATGGCGATGCAAAGAAAGGGCGTCGTACTCGGCGCAAAGGTCGAACCAAAAGAACTCGCGAAGCGATGAGATCTTGTCAGGACTGAGGGCGACGTCAGCGGCCGTCAGGTCGCTCAGAAAAGCGGCGGCATCCCAGCGCCCGGCCTTGGGTCTAAATTCGGAACCAGGGGGAGTCGAAGCGAGCGCGGAATCGGTCCAAATCGGCAGCATGTGTAGGGCTTGGGCTTCGAGATGAGTGACTTGGCCCACGCCAAACTTGGGTCGCGCCAGCCAGGAAACAGAAAAAGCCGAGCTAGGCTCGGCTTTTTCTTAGTAGCGGGGGCCGGATTCGAACCGACGACCTCCGGGTTATGAGCCCGACGAGCTACCAGCTGCTCCACCCCGCGTCATGTCCGACAGTATAGGTCACCAAAATCACCCTTCAAGGCGTTGCCAAAAACAAGTGAGCAAGAGTTTGGCGGCGGCTGAGCCAAGCGGGCGCGCCGCACTCCAAGCTTTGATCTTGCCGACGAGCCCCTGCCATGCGGTCGCATCGCCCGCCTTAGGCCAGGCTAGCTTTTGCCAGGTGGCATCTTTGGCCAACAGACGCGTCGCCAAAGCAAAGTCCTCTCGGGCGCCGTTGTTGGCATCTTTGGAGTCGTACAGCTTGGCGAGCAGGACCAGGATCGCCGCTTCGCCGCCGGCCAACACCTCGCCCCGCAAGGCTTTCTGACTGGCCTTGTCGCCTTCCGCCAGAGCCTTGGCGAGCTTTTGGCGGTTCTCGGTCAAGGATTCGAGTGTTTCCAACCTCTTGAGAAGCGACGCCGCCGTGGCTCCTCCTAGATTTTTCAGTGCGTCCAGTTGCTGGCGCGCCAAGCCAAGGTCTAAGGTTTCGGCTTGGAACAGGCTCAATGCGACCCTCAACAAAGCGAGTTCCGTTTTGAGTTGTGCCTGGCCGGCCACGCTCACTTCATCGAGAATCTTCGCGACGCGACCCGGTTCGAAGCTGGGGCTCAGCACGATGCTCCGTGCGGCCATGAGCCGGTCGCCATCTTGCTGCCGCTTGCCAGCTCGTAAATTCTCGTAGGATTTGATCGCAGCGTCCCAGCGGCGGGCTTGGAAGAGCAGGAACATGAGTTCTCGCTCGATACCGGGAGCTTCAGCCTCGGTAAGCCCGACGGCTTTTTCTCCCAGAACTTGCCGAAAATGCAGCTGGGCCGCTACCAGAAAGTCGGTGCCGACGGCGGGGTCGTCGACGTTGGCGTGCCGGGCCTCCAAACGGGCCATACGCAGCAAGATCTTGACGTCGTTGGGCTTCCTCTCCAAGCGCGCCCTCAGAGTTGACAGCGCTTTTTGGTGTTCAGATAGTGATTGGCTGTTCTCCCGCCAAATGACGAGCTTGTCCTCTAGTTCGCCGAGGCGAAGACGCCAGGCGTTCTTTTCGTCCACAATCGCACGCGTCTTGTCCACGACTAAAACACCGATGAGCGCCGCTTCTTCCGACCAAGAGGGGTCCAAATGTGAAGCAGAATCGTTGGCAATTTCCCATGCCATTTCGAGATCGTCGGGAGTGTCAGCGAGGAGGGCCTTTTTCACTTCGGCCCAAGGAGGCGTCGGACTTTTCAGTTTGCGAACCCACTCGCGCAACAGGGCGCGCATAGAAGGGCAATAGTGCACCGCCATTTCCAAAGCCGTTTGCCCGGACAATGGCGAACCGCCATTTTCAGCCAGCGCTTTTTTTAGAACGCCGAGAAGAGCGGCCCTCGTTTCGCTTCGCAGACCATTTTCGACCAACAACTGCACGCTGAGTTGAACGACAGCACGTTTGGTTTCGAGGTCTTTTTCGCCGTAGGTCGCAACCAGATCGGGGCCCAACTCCGGCAGGAGAAACTCTGGTTGCTCCGCGCCAATCTGACGCGCAGCTTCCAGAATCCGACGTCGAGTAACCGCGTCTTCCTCGGACTTCGCGCGCTTGAATAATGCGGATAGAGGATTCGCGGATTCGAGATGAAACTTCCCCTTTAGTAGCCCGCAGGTGCTCGCCGCGATGCCGCGAACTCGGGACGCGGGATCTTCCAGAGCACTAAGGATGAAGTCGATGCCAGCGACGTCGAGATTCTCCGACTGCACGGCGACCGCTTCGACCGCCATACTCCGAACCTCGACCCATTGCTTGTCCGAGACGCGCGAGGGGGCCATCGCGACCTGGTAAGCGTGGGCGGCGGCTTTCGTGTCGGCGAGGATTCCAATCCTCAACACAACTTCGAGGCGGGTGCTGGCGACTTTTGGCTCGGTTACCCAGCGCTCACCAAAAATGCGACTGGCTAAGGTTTGTTTTAGGACCGGGTCTTCAGATGCCGCAGCTAGATGCCCCGCCGCGGAAAGAACATCGCAAAAAACGCCCGATGTGGAAACGAGCTGGATGTCCTCAAGCGCTTTGGTCAGCTGATCCAAAGCCTCATTGAGTACCGTCTCATCGAAGTCGTTGGCCGCGGTTCGAATGGATGCCACTGCGAGCTGGCGTATCACGGCGTCTTTTTTGAGCACAAACTCAACGGGCACTTCCCCGGCGATTCGAAGCCGGGAAATGAGTTGAGCCACCTCGCGGCGGCGTTCGATGACAAGTCTGCTGAGGGTCGCATTCACGTCATTGAGTCGGTCGTGGTAGATGTCTTCCATACTCAAAGACTGAGACTTGGTGTCCGGTTTACGGAATCCGTCAAGCCACAGCGTCCAACCTTCGGGACTGGCGTCTGAGTGAACTCCTTGAGTCAGGCTTTCTAGTTGCCGGTTCAAGCTGGCGAACACTCCGGGTGCCGCCAGTTCGGCGCGGAACTTCCAGAGTTTTGCGAGACGCTCAATGGCGTCAAAACGATCGATATCTTCGCGCCCTCCCTGCTCGACAAGGCGTGGAACGAATTCCAATAGTTGGCCGAACCCCTGCGCGTTTTTGGTCGTTGCCGACATGGCATCGTCCAAGGCGGGCAAGATGGACGACTTAGCGTGGAACACAGCAAGAACGAATCGAAACATCAGGCTCCGTTGTTCTTGCGGCTCAAGACGTGGACTCGATGCCGCCTGAAGCAAAGAAGCGATAGCTTCGCGCTGATTTTTCTCCGCAAGAACAATGCCCAAGCCGAGCAGAACATTCGTGGGCAGAGTTTCGTCGCTAGCCAGCGCGATGATCTTGGAGCGAATTTCCTCATTCTTTTTCCAGAGTTCGCGGACCTGGCCCGAGATGGCAACCATGTCCTTGCTGGAGGCTTTGAGTGCCGCCAGCTTGTCTTCGGGCTCTGCCTGAACCTCGGCCGGGGCGGCTCCCTGTTCGTGGAGACGCGGGGATGACAAAGAAGGAGGAGCATGAGCCAAGACTTCAGCTGTTCTCGCTCCACTCGCTTGCAGCGAAAGGAGCAAGATCCACGTCAAAGTCAAAGTAGCCCGCAACACCTTGCTGGTCTCCTAATCAAAAAAGAACTCGCTCACCCATCGACCAAAAATCGATTCCGGATTGTCTTCGATTCGTCACCAGGACCGAATCGACCACCGCTCGCCTAACTCGAAGCGCACCGAGTTGGCTACTTGCAACCGGGATTCCGCGCAGAACGCGGCAGGGCAGCAAACCGAGCAAGGCCGGTCAGGGTCACGAGGCTATGACACCGCCGTTGGCCCGAAGTCAGTGATTCACGTGTTGTCGATGAGACCGACCAACGGGCACAGGAAAACAGGAATTCCGCAGGGCCCAAAGGCCGTGGCTGTTCCGTCCACTGCGACTCATCGCTCGATATACTGTTATACGATAGGTAGAGCTTTTCTGCTTCACAAAAAACTCAGAAGCTGCTCTCCCGTCTACTCTTCGGCTGAATTGTCGTCCAAAAGTAAGCGCTCAATAAAGGAGCGATCAACTTTTGCGTCCGCGCGCCGCGCGAGGTCCAAAGTACGGCGGGCTAGTGCGAAGTACAGTTCACGCGCCGACTTTTCATCCCCCAGTGACTCCAAGTGCGCGCTGATCGCCGCGCCATCACCTCGCCGAATGGGGCCGGTCAACGCACGCTCTGGGCCCCTATCGGCGAGATCGGCGAGCGCTCTACGCGCGAGATCTAGGGCGAGATCACGCGCTCGCAGGGGCTCAACGCCGACATCCGTCAGCTGCGAGATCGCAAAATCAATCAAGGTGACGCTAAAGTTACTCGCAGTAGCCGCCGCAGCGTGATATCCGCGCCGTTGTTCGGGCTCGAGAGGAAAACACTTGGCCCCAGCTGCCTTGGCGGACGTTGCCAACCAGCGAAAATCCTCAGGAGCCGCTTCGAGGGCACAGAAAACTCCCTGGAGTCCATCGCCGCTCCACCGGGGCTCCGGGAATCCCGCCGCGGGGTGAAAGGCCGCCACGCGATATCCAACCTTGGTACACGGAGCGAGGATTTCGCTCCCAAAACGACCGGCCAAGTGGAGAACCAAAGGTGCTGGCCCCTCACGGTGGAGCGGAGCGCTCGTAGCGAGTTGCCCGGCAACCTCCGCAATGGCCTCGTCTCGAACCCCAATCACGATGAGGTCGCAACGCTCGGCGATCGCGGCGAGCCCGCTCCTAGCACTGAGAACTTGTAGTTGGCGCTCCTTGGCTGAAGCCGCATTCGCACCTTGTCGCCAGGTGTTCAAATCGCGCGTCCAAATGTAGGACCAGCTAAACGATGAGTGCTGGCGAAGAGCCTCGCACACTGAGATGCCGGCTCGCGACGGCCCGACAAGGCCAATCGCGGCTGAATCTCCCCTCTCGCTCAAAGACTGACTCCGAAGCTTCCAGCATCCAATTCGTCACTTCTTGCACCTGACGATGGGAGTTCACCCGAATCCAAGGCCGGCAACCTTCTCGCGGCTTTGCGATCGTGATGCTTGGGGTTGGAGTGCCCTTGGTCAGGATGCCCTTGGTCAGGACACCCGTCGGGCGGCCTCGGTGCTTGCTTGCGCCGCTGACTTTCAGTTTCATCGTCACGATTGGCTTCGCTCCGATCTGCCCTACTCGCCTCCGCGTCCATCGTCTCGTCTTTAGACTGGATGTCACACTCGCGGCGATAGGCGTCAACCACGCACTCGTGAAGAAGGCGTCGAAAATCGCTGTTGATGGGATGCGCAATGTCAACGAATCCGTGCAGTCGCGACTCCGACGTCTTGACGCGTAGAGCCGTGCCGCAGGAGTTGCAAAAGCGCGCCTGGTTGTAGTTTTTTTGGTCACATCTGCCGCATCGTTCACTGACACGACGCGAGGGCATCGCGACGAAGATTCCCTGAGTACCCTCAATGATTTTGAGGTCGTGGATGACAAAAGCATCGGCGAAGGTGATGCTGCAAAAAGCGCGCAGGCGGTCGCCCTCCCCCCCCTCGGGCAAGAGCTTGATGCGGATATCGCTGATTTTCATGCCAACCCTCCGCGCACATCGGGTGCAACCGTACGCAGCGCCGAACTCACGGCGAGCGCAGAACAGCCGGTATCGGACTCGAATTGTGCTGCCTGACGCAGGGCAGTTTCGAGAGTCCGAGCCGGGGAAAAAAGGGTCGAGCCGCTTCCTGACAACCTTAGGCCAAATTGGTTTTCAAGCTCAAGGTAGCGATCGAGTGCTTCGAACTGGTCGCGGGCCGGCGTTTCTAGACGATTAAACAAGAGCCCTGCGAACTCGTCAGCCGGGCCTTTTCGTTTGATCCAGTCCCTTAGAGGATAGCTTCCTTTTTTGCTCCCGGCCAAACGCAAGCTGCGGAAAACCGCAGCCGTTGGTACTGCAAAGCCCGGGAACAGCAGCGCAAAGTGCCAATGGAGGGCAGGTAGGGCTTCGAGAATTTCACCACGCCCGCGAGCCCAGGCGGTGCCGCCCCGAATGAAGAAGGCCGTATCGGACCCAAATTCAGCTGCCGTCTCTTCGAGAAAACTTGGCGCAAGCCCGAGATCGAAACTGCGATTGAGACCTCGCAAGACCGCGGCAGCGTCACTGCTTCCGCCGCCCATTCCGCCCCCGGACGGAATGCTCTTTTTCAACTCGATGCGGCAAGGCAAGGGACGCCCGAGTCGACGCTCCAGCGTGCGCAGCGCGATAATGGCGAGGTTGTCTTCACCGCAAGGCAAGTTGGGATCGTCACAAACAAACTCGAAATCCGCCTGCGAATCCAAAGCTTCCACGGTAACGAGGTCGTAAAGATCGACTTCGTGCATGACCGTGTCAATTTCGTGAAAACCGTCGGGCCGCTTGCCGCAGACTTCCAAGAACAGGTTGACCTTGGCGTAGGCTTTCTCGACGCAACGCATGGAATCAGGTGCCCGGTGTTGCACCGAGAACGCACCAACTCTCAAAGGGCACGACTTGCAAAATGCCATCGTTGCCGACCGCCTTTGCCAATTCGCCCAGGGTTCGCTTTTTCGTGGGGTGCATCAGATCGCTAGCGATCTCGGCCACCGGTGCCATGACAAAGGCGCGATCCAACATACGCGGATGCGGCAACGTCAAGTCGGCGTCAACGGACACCATCGCAGCAAAAAGCAACAAGTCGAGATCGAGAGTACGGGGGCCGTTGAGAACATTGCGTTCACGGCCCGCATCACGTTCGATGCCCTGCAGCTCGGCCAGCAAGGCCTTGGGACTCAAGCTCCCCACGAGACCTCTGAGAGCGGCATTGAAGTAATTCCGTTGACCACGAGGACCACCCCAGGCTTTGGTCTCGTAGAGTCCCGATACCGAGACCAGACGAAACCCGGGGATTTGCGCGACTTGCTCGATAGCTTTTTGGAGGGTTTGTCGGCGCGAGCCGAGGTTACCGCCAAGCCCGATGACAACGTTGCGAGCCCTCAAATCAGCGATTCCCCATCCACCGTCGTACGCCCCCGAAACAGATCCCAGACGTAGACCAAGGGACCCGAAACGAGGTATCCAACTACAATCACGGCGATGCCCACCGGCGGCTCGTAGAACACGACGCCTATCGCGACCAAGACCAAAAAGAGGTGTGCGAAGTTACGACGCTCGGTCAAGGCGACATTGACGAAGTGAATGTAGGGAAGCTTGGTCCACATCAAGATTCCCGCCGCGGCCGTCATCCAAGGCAAGAGGATTCGAATGAAGCCGTCGTACTCAGCCCATTCTCGCGAGCAATAAAGATAAACCATTGCGGCCACGGACGCCGCAGCTGCCGGGCTGGGCAGTCCGCGGAAGGCGCGGTGATCGTCATCTTCGTGTTCCGCTTCCACGTTGAACCTCGCGAGGCGCAAGACCGCACCAATGAGATAAAACGACCCGAGGATCAACGAGATCTTGCCCGTCGCTCCGAATTCAAACTCGTAGAGGGCCTTGAAGGCCAGCGCGGGAAAAAGCCCAAAAGACAAGACGTCCGACAGTGAGTCGATCTGAACGCCGAAGGCCGATTCGCTCTTCGTCATCCGAGCCACTTTGCCGTCCATGAAGTCAAAAACCATGGCGATGAACATCGCCCAAACGCCCTTGACCATGTAGCTATAAAACGCGGTCCGCGCGTCCTCACGGTCTTGCAGTAGGCCATTTATCTCGGCCGTCAATGAGCCCTGTTGCGCACTGGAGTCGGCCGGCAAGGCCCGGAGGCTCTCCTGGAGAGCCGCCAATCTTTCTATCCACGCCTCGGTCTGGAACCAGCCGATCGAGGAGGTCGCCTCCAAGACGTAAGTCATGGCCAGAAAACCACAAAAGGTGTTTCCCAGGGTGACCAAAGTCGGAAGCGCGGTGAGAGTCTTTACGGATGGCTTCAACGAGTTTCCCTTAGTTTTGGGCGGGAGCTCAGGCGGCTCCACGACAGTAAACCAAAGGCCGCAATGGCCCCAATTCTGCGCCCGGTTCGCCCTTCGGATTTAACCTCTATAGTCACTGGAGGCAATCTTGGGGAAGCCAGCAAGGACGCAAAATTCTTTCTCGGCCCTTTACAGCCTCGAACCCTTTGGACATAAACGGGATACGGCAGTTTTGCGATCTGGTTGGGACCAGCTCGAAAAAACAGGTTTTTGGCACAAATTTGCCACCGTTGAGCCGAACTGAGGAAAAACTGCAGATGTTCGATATCTCCGAAATCAAGGCTCGTGAAGTTCTCGACTCGCGCGGTAATCCGACCGTCGAGGTCGAGGTCGCCGTCGGAGATCTGTGCCGCGGTCGCGCCATTGTCCCGAGCGGAGCTAGCACCGGCGAACACGAAGCGTACGAGCTTCGCGACGGTGGCGATCGCTATCTCGGCAAGGGCGTTCTGACCGCCGTGGCAAACGTCAACCGAATCATCGCCCCCGCGCTCATGGGCATGGAAGTCTCCGATCAAGGACTCATCGACCGCCACCTGATCGAGCTCGACGGCACCGCCAACAAGAGCAAACTCGGGGCGAACGCTCTGCTCGGCGTGAGTTGCGCCGTGGCCCGTGCCGCTGCCAAAGCGCACGAAATGCCGCTCTATCGCTGGCTCGGAGGTGTCGCGGCGAGGACACTGCCGATCCCGATGATGAATGTGTTGAATGGAGGTTCGCACGCCGACAACAACGTCGACATTCAAGAGTTCATGATCGCTCCCAGTGGCAAACGCTTCCAGAGTTTTTCCGAAGGCCTCAGGGCTGGCACCGAGATCTTCCATCATCTAAAAAAAGTCCTCAGCGACGCCGGTTTGTCAACATCAGTCGGGGACGAGGGTGGCTTTGCCCCCAACCTTTCGAGCAATGAGGAAGCTATCGAACTCCTCTTGCGCGCGATTGAAAATGCGGGATACACGCCCGAAGAGGACATCACGATTTGCCTCGACTGCGCGGCCAATGAGTTTTATCACGACGGTCAATACATTTTGAAAGCCGAAGACAAGCCCGAAAAAGACGTCGACGAATTGATCGAGCTTTACGACGGTTGGGTTGATCGCTATCCCATCGAGTCCATCGAAGATCCACTTTATGAGGACGATTGGGAAGGATGGAAGCGCCTGACCGAGGAGCTGGGTGACAAAGTTCAGGTGGTTGGCGACGATCTTTTCGTCACCAACACCAAGCGCCTTCGTCGCGGCATCGAAGAAGAGATTGCGAACGCGGTCCTCATCAAAATCAATCAGATCGGCACCTTGACCGAAACGATTGAGTGCGTGCAATTGGCGCAGTCAAGCGACTACGGCACGGTCATCTCGCACCGCAGCGGCGAGACCGAGGACACGACGATTGCGGACCTCGCGGTCGCCTTGAATGCTGGACAAATCAAGACCGGCTCGCTGTCCCGCACCGATCGCGTCGCGAAGTACAACCAATTGCTCCGCATCGAAGAAGATCTCGGCGATTCGGCGATCTACGGATAAGCTCCTAATCGGCAACGAGCTCATCTAATCTGATCTGATCTAATTTAGTCGAACGCTGACGACCAAAGAACAAATGGCGAGTGAGTTCGCCAAGGACCTAAAACTAGGATAGGCAATAGACATGACCCAAAACGGGCGGACAACCAGATCGACGACTCCTGTCGTCTTTTTCTTGTCGCTCCTGGTCCTCGCCGTCGTCATTCATTTGGGGCAAGCGATGCCCGCGGAGAAAAAACTCGCCGCCAAGAGCCACCAACTCGAAGATCTACAACGCCATATTGCGACCGAACGTGAGATTAGCGAGACGCTCAGCGTCCGCCGCGAGTGCTTAGACCACGATATTCAAACGGTCGAGGACGAGCTGAGGACGCGCGGTTTCGGTCGTCCCGGCGATCGGGTCTTCCACCCTGTCAACTTCCCAGCCTCACCGAAGTAGGCCCCCCGGCGATCGACCTCCGTCGGTGTTAGGGTTCAGGCGCCATGCGCGAACACCAAAGCTTCAAACTCAGCCAGCTCGCAGAGCTGTCGGGCGCTCGAATTACGGGCGAAGACATCACGATCCAAGAAGCGGCGGGGCTCGACAAGGCCGTCACCGACCGAGCGGCCTTGTCTTTTGTTCGCCGCGGAACACCGATCGAAAAAGTCGAAGAATCCGCCGCGCTCGCCTTCATTGTTCCTGAGGACTACCCCGAGCTTTCACGGACCGTCCTTAAACACGAAAACCCTCGCTACGTGTTTGCATTGGCTTTGGAGCTGCTGTCACCGCCGGAGATCCCCGAACCCGGAATCGACGAGCGTGCCGCCATCCATCCCACGGCGAGCATCGCGGAGGGTTGCAGCATTGCCCCTTTTGTCGTCGTCGAAGCCGAGGCCGTCGTCGGCGCTGGCACTTACTTAGGCCCCCACGTCGTCGTCGGTCGGCGCGCAGTGATTGGGCAAGGGTGTCGCTTAGATGCACACGCGGTGGTCTATCGCGACTGTGAAATCGGCGACGGTGCCATCTTGTTCGCAGGCGCCGTCGTGGGCTGCGACGGCTTCGGGTTTGAGGCTCACAAAGGCGAGATTCGACGCTTGCATCACATCGGGGACGCGATCGTCGGCCCCGCCGCCGAGATCGGGGCCAATTCCTGTATCGACCGTGGAACCACCGGCAGTACGGTGATCGGCCCGCACGTGAAAATCGACAATTTGGTCATGATCGCTCACAACTGCGAGCTGGGCGCCGCGGCGATGATCGCCGCCCAATGCGGGATCGCCGGCTCGGTAAAGGTCGGCAAGGGCCTCGTCATGGGTGGTGCGGCAAAAGTTCGCGATCACGTCGAAATCGGCGATGGCGTCACCGTAGGCGGCGGAAGTGGCGTCGCCACCGACATCCCTGCGGGAGCCACTGTCTCCGGCATGCCCGCACACGATCATCGCGAGGTCTTGCGAGAGCTTCTCGCCTTACCCCACCTCCCCAAACTACTCCGAGACTTTCGGCAGCTCCGGCGCGATTTCGAGGACTTACGCGCCTTGAAACAGGATTTCGAAGACTTGCGCGATAGTCTCGACTCCGGGGGTGGCTCTTGAAATATCGGTGGCTGACGGGTCTCATTCTTTCCTGTTCCTTGCTGGCGGGTTTGAGCCTTGTCGACCGGCTTGGTGCCCAGTCATCCCAATCTCGCGCACCTCGTTTCCTAGCCGCCGTTCTCGAGCGCGATGCTCTCGTCGAGAAAGTGCGCCGCTTTGAGGCCGCGGCTAGCCAAAAAGACTGGTCGACAACCGTCACCCTCGCTCAAGAGTTGATCGAAAGCGAATGGACCGTTCCCGCGGCGACCGACCCCAAGGACTCAGAATCAAAAGCCCTGATGAGGCCGGGACAAGAGCAGCAACTCTACGCCGATGAGAAAGAAAAGGGGCTTCATCTTTCGGTCCGCGACTACATCACTCGGCGCTTGGTGAACTTGCCTCATGAGGCCTTGAAACGCTACCGCGAGATCCGCGAAGACGTTGCAGCGCAAGAGCTCATCCAGGCCCTGAAGACCCGTTCCCAAACGGCCGCGCTCAGCCGACTCGTGTTTCGCTACGGAGCCACCGCGGCCGGGATGGAGGCACTTCGTATTCGCTCGGAATGGCGATTGGAGCGCGGCGATTTTCAGATTGCTGCTCGTGGTTTTGAAGATTGGCTAGACCTCGCGTGGACTCCCCCGCTGTACGAAAAAAAGCGCGTCTCGGTACTGGCCTCTTTGTCCTTGGCTCTGTCGGAGCTGGGCGAAATCGCCGCGCTCACGGGCCTCAGCCAGCGGGATGACATCGGCGCCGAGATGGATCAAAGCCTGAAGCAACAGGGAAAACAACTCACTCTTAAGGCCTTTTGCAGCGAGCAAATTCAGCGATGTGAACGGAGGCGGCAGCAACAACGACCAGCAGGGCCGACCGGCAAACTCGAAGAGCGCTGGCGAGTCGAGCGCACGCCTTCCAAAAAAGACTACCTGTTGCCACAACCGCGTGCGGGCGCAGACAGTCTTGTGTTTCACGATCACGCAAAAGTCCTGAAGTTGCAGATTGAGAGCGGCGATGTGCAGTGGGAAAAAGCCCTCGACAAAGCAAGCATTCCGGGCACAAAAATCCCCTTGAGCTTGAGGGGCCACGAGATTCGATCATTGGCCGGTGCTTATGGTTCCGGCTGCTATGCCTTTGTCACCGAAAGCCGTTCGCCGCAACAACGCACCCTCGTCGTCTTGGATGCCATGAACGGCGAAACCCGTTGGCTGCGCTATCCCGCACGAGACCTAGCTGACTACGGTATCCCAAGCCTACGCTACGATCCCAATCCTCTGATCGTCGGCAGCCGGCTCTTTGTGACCGCCATCGATGGCGCGGCAAACCCTGCGAGCTGGATCTGCGCATTCGATCTCGCCAGCGCCGAGCTGTTGTGGATGACCCGCGTCCCCGGGGGCGCGCCCTTCATCTACGAGACGGCGTCACCCGATCAAAAAGACGAAACGGTCCCCAGGGCTTGGCTGGGGTGCTTACCGATGGCGGTCTCACGGGGACTTTTGTACCTGTGCAACAACCTGGGGTCACTGGCCGCGCTCGAAGTCGAGTCGGGCCGACTGCGCTTTTTGTACCGCTATCCCCGGCGCCGCGTCGAGAGTCGTGGGCGCTTTGATCCGGGCACCCTTTCCCGTGGTTGGCGGGACAACCCCGTCCAAATTGGGGCGCAAGGCCTCGCTTTTGCGCCCGATGACGCTGACTTTTGCTTTTTCATGTATTTGCGTCCGCCCCTGGACGCCGAACGCCGGTCAAAAAACCTCAATTGGCTCCTGGCGGAACGACTTCCCCGCGGCGACATGACTCAGCTGATCGCGATGCAAGATGGTCAGGCATGGCTCGGAGGCTTCGATCGCGTCTCCAATTGGAACGTCGTGCAGGCCTTAGCACCTTTTCGCCGGCCGGACGGTCTCCAGCTGTGGCCAGCTGCCGCCCCCCTCGACAGTGAAATTTTGGGACGCGGAATTGTCGACGATAAGAATGTGTATGTTTGCAGCCGCAGCTACGTTTATGCCATTGGGAGGGAGACCGGCGTGCCGGCTCCGCCCCTGTTGAGCCGCGAAGACCAAGGGGCTCGTCAGCTCGGCGATCTCGAATTGGCAAAGGGACGCCTGGTGGTCGTCTCCAAAACCGCTATAAGTTGCTACGGCAAAAAGGAATAGGGGATTCAATCTAACATGACCGACACCGGATCCGACGCGGGCGGCGACCTCAAAGCCGTCGAGCATCTCCGCGAATCAGTGGCCAAAGTTCGCGATGAATTGAAAAAGGTCATCGTCGGGCAGGAAGAGGTCATCGACCAGCTCATGTTGGCGATCTTGAGCCGGGGGCACTGTCTTCTCAAAGGCGTGCCCGGTTTGGCCAAGACGCTCATGATTTCTTCCCTCGCCGAAAGCCTCAGCCTGGCCTTCAATCGCATTCAGTTCACGCCCGACTTGATGCCCTCGGACATCACCGGGACCGAAGTGATCCAGGAAGACAAGGCGACCGGGACTCGCAACTTCAAGTTCATCCCCGGGCCGATCTTTGCCAACATCATTTTGGCCGACGAAATCAACCGCACTCCGCCCAAGACCCAAGCCGCCCTGCTTGAGGCAATGCAGGAACACCAGGTGTCCGCGGCTGGAACTCGCCATCCCTTGCCCGAGCCCTTTTTCGTACTCGCAACGCAGAACCCCATCGAGCAAGAGGGAACTTACCCCCTCCCCGAAGCGCAGCTTGACCGCTTCATGTTCATGGTGAATGTCGACTACCCTTCAGGCGAAGAGGAGTTGCAAATCATCAAGCAAACGACCTCCGATTATCGCGGCGAAATCAAAGCCGTGCTAACGGGAGAAGAGATCATCGAGCTCCAAAACCTCGTGCGGCGCGTGCCGGTCAGCGACCATGTCGTGAAGTACGCCCTGGAGTTCTCGCGCCGGACTCGCGTTCACAGCGACGAAGCGCCTGACTTTGTGAAACAGTGGATCGCTTGGGGCGCGGGACCGCGCGCTTCGCAATATCTCATCTTGGGGGGCAAGGCCCGCGCCGTCTTGGCGGGTCGACACTTCGTGTCCGGCGAGGACATTCGCGCCGTGGCAAGGCCTGTGCTTCGGCACCGTATCATCACCAACTTTAGCGCCGAGGCGGAGGGGATCACGACGGATACCGTGATCGAAAAGCTCATCGAGACGATTCCGCGCGCCGACAGCGAGATCAGCTCCGATGGAAGACTATCGACGGTACTTGGATCCGAAGACCCTCAATAAGGTCGCCGGACTCGAGCTCAAAGCACGTCTCATTGTCGAAGGTTTTGTCGCGGGCCGCCACCAAAGTCCCTTGAAGGGATCGTCGGTGGAGTTCCGCGAACACCGGGAATACGTGCCTGGAGACGATACACGTTTCCTTGACTGGAAGGTCTACGCCAAGACCGACCGCTTTTACATCAAGGAGTACGAAGAGGAGACCAGTCTGAAGGCCTACATGGTCGTAGACACTTCTCATTCAATGTCCTTCGCATCGGGCGACAACGTCTCCAAGTTGGAGTACGCCAAATTCGTCGCAGCGTCGCTCACCCATCTCATTTCACAACAACAAGACGCGGCGGCCTTGGTGCTTTGGGACCACGAGCTCAAAAAATTCCTGCCTCCGGGCAACAACCCTCTCCACATTCGGGACATCTACCGCTCCCTGTCTGAAGTCAAGGCACAGGGTAAAACCGACATCGGGGCCCTATTGGCCGACGTTGCCGAGCGGCTCCGGCAGCGTTCCCTGATCATCTTGCTGAGCGACCTCTTTGACGACGACGGTGGTCTAGACCGAGGGCTCAAGTACGTACGACACAAAGGTCACGACGTCATCTGCTTTCACACTCTTGACCCCGCGGAATTGACGTTCCCCTTTGATCGCATGACGCGCTTCGAGGGCCTCGAAGTAGAGGACCGCCTGCTCGCCGATCCGAAAGCGCTCAAAGAGGCCTACCTCGAAGAGCTTGAAGCCTTCATTCAAAACGCCAGGTCGGCGTGCATGGCGAACAAGATGGACTATGTGCAGCTCGACACGAGCGCACCCTTGGATATTGCCCTATCGAGCTACCTTGCCGCCCGGGCTGGCGCGCACTGAGCCGTAGCGGCGGCGAATACTAAACAAAGCGTCGCTGACTACGCGACCATGAAGGACTGAACGAAGGCATGGGTAATTTCTTTGGGGCACCGGCGATGTTGTGGTGGGCGGCAGCGGCCAGTGTGCCGATCGCCATTCACTTGTTGTCGCGACGCCGTTACAAACGGCTGCCTTGGGCCGCGATGGAACTCATCAATCGCGCCTTCAAAAAGACCCGCAAGCGGCTCCGCCTCGAGAACCTGTTGTTGTTGCTGTTGAGAATCCTCGCCCTGTTGTTGTTCGCCTTGGCCTTGGCGGACCCGCGGCTGGACGGCGGCAAGCTATTTGGCGGCAACGAGGGCTCGCGAAACGTCATCATGATCCTCGACGCGTCGTTCTCGATGGACACCCGCGACCAAAGCGATCAATCCGCTTTCGCTCGGGCCAAGAAACTGGCGGCCGAACTCGCCGGCGACCTCAACCCCGAACGCGACGCGGGAGCCCTCATCG
This sequence comes from Planctomycetota bacterium, assembly GCA_036479435.1. GTDB lineage: Bacteria > Planctomycetota > DRQF01 > JAZGFI01. Next base: position 41,235 of record JAZGFI010000136.1, read on the forward strand.
GCGCGGCATCGCCGTCGCAACTAAACTTGCCCTTAACGCACGAGATCGATCGATTGAGATCTTCGATTGACAGCATGAAAATCACGGCGGCCGCTACCGACTTATTGGGTAGCCTGCGGATCGCGGCGGGGCTCCTTGCTGAACCGGGACTGGAAACTGAGTACCCGGGCAGTCGGACCGTCTACTGTTTCACAGACATGCAGAAGCTGCCGTTCGTGACCGCGGCTCAGGCCCAAAGCGATGATGACGAGGCCTCGAGTCCCGAAATCGCTCTCGGCGACATCCCCGATCCCGCCCTCGAGAAGGTCCTTCGAGACCTGTTCGCCTTGCAGGCAAGAGTCGTCTTTGTGGACGTCGGAGATGACAGCGAAGAGCGGCGGCGCAATATTGCCGTGTCCGCCCTCGAGCACAGCGGTAAGACTTTGGTCGCCGGAATAGAAACGGATTTTGAAGTCCGAGTCGCCAACTTCAGCAACAACGCCGAGGGCGGAGAAATTCAATTCTTCGTGGACCAAGAAAAGACCTTTGCCCAGAGCGAGCGGATCGAAGATCTGGGGCCGCGGCAGGCCCACGCCGGAACTGAGGTCGCCCTTAGTTTCTCCGCCAAGTTCGATCGGCCGGGGTGGCACTATGTCGCCGCGCGGTACCTGGAAGACGCGCTTCCAATCGACAATATTCGCCGCTTTGCCTTTTACGTCCGTGAGCGCATCAAAGTCCTTGCGGTGAGCGGCAAGGCGACCGCGGAGCCGGAGGAGGCGGCGGCGTTTTTTGTGACCCGCGCCCTCGACCCTTTCGTCGGAGGTCATCAGGGCAACGCGAGTTTCAGCGTCAAAGAGATGAACGCCATCGAAATCGGCGGCGAGCGATTCGCTGATTATGATCTCATCCTTCTCGCCGACGTTGCGCAACTAAGCGCGCCGAAGCTAAAGGAGCTCGAAAACTTCGTGAGCGCTGGCGGCTCTTGCATGTTTTTCGCGGGGGCGTCGTTCGAAACTCCCGGTCGCATGGGCGCGCAGGGCGGTAGCAGCAACGAGCTATTTTACCGCGACGGCGAAGGCTTGCTGCCCGCGCGTTTGATCGCGGCTCTGGGCAGCGACGAGTTCACCGAGAACCCTTACGCAGTTCAGTTCGACTCGTTCGACCACCCCGCTACGGCCTACTTTGAGGACAAAAAAGTCCGACCTGGCATCACGCGCATCCCGGTCTACAAGTTCGTCTCGACAGATCCCGATCTGGAAAATCATAGCGTTAGGGTCTTGTCGAGTTTTCGCGCTACAAACGCGCAAAACTCACTGGGAAAGACCTGGCCAGCCGTCATCGAGAAGCGTTTTGGAGCTGGCCGCACCATCTTGATTACCACCAGTGCCGATCGATCGTGGAATCTCCTCGGAGCGTCGCCGGCCTTCGTCCCCTTCATTCGCGAAATGGCCTACTACCTGACTCGCGACACGCGACGCGCCAATCTCACGGTGGGCGAGCCACTCGAAGCACGTTTTGGGCCGACCGTCACTTCGGTCCGCGTCCAGCGCGGAAACACGCCGACCAAAAACTTGTCGCCCACCTTGACTGCCAATTCGCAATCCGCCGTCCTGGCGATTGGACGCTTGAGTGACTGCGAGCTGATCAGGATGGACTACGACGACACCAATGGCGAAGATGAAGAATCAATGCGCCTGTTTGCCGTCAACGTCAATCCCGAGGAGTCTGACTTGAACCGCGTTGGCAGTGGTTGGCTCAAGCTGCAGTTTGGGGACGAACTGTTGACGGTTGTCCGCCAGTTCGATGAGATCGTGGAAGAGTCTAACGCGTCGGAGAAATCTCGGCTTTGGCGGTTCTTTCTCTACCTCGTCTTGGGAGCTCTCGTGTTAGAGACGATCTTGGCCCAGCGATTCAGCCGCAAGCAAAGCATCGGGGGAGCCACCGCGTGAGTTCTTCCGCCACCTCCCTTTTGAGTTCGACATTTTTCGCCGCCGACGACCAGCTCGTCAGCGACGGCATTCACTTCAACAGCCTCCCGGCAAACTACGTCGCTTGGTTTCTCATACCTCTGGGACTCATTCTCTTCGCTTGGTTCTTCTACAAGCGTGAAAACAGAGCGCCGACATGGGCCAAGATTTCCTTGACCTTGCTACGCGCCGCCGCAATCTTTTTGGTAATCCTGCTGCTCTTTGATCCCTACCGACAGTTTCGAAAAGTCGAGGAGATCCGATCTCTCGTCACCGTTGTCGTGGACGGGTCTGCGAGCATGGCGCGGCGCGATGCCTACGAGCAAGATCAGGATTTGGCCGATGAGCTTCGCCGGGCAACGAAACTCGGTTCGGGGACGTCCTTGGACAAGGTCACCCGAACAGAGCTCGTCCAACGCGCCCTGGGAACCGAGGGTGCCCGACTCTTGGAACGGTTGGCCGAAAAGCACGATGTTCGCACCTTTGTCTACTCAGCCGGCAAGCCCCGCGCGATCGCAAGCCTTGGAGAGCTCACGAACGACGGACCCGTGACCGCAACCGGCGACGCCCTTGCGCATCTCCTTGCCGACCCGGAAGTTCAGGCGAAACCGGACGCAAGCATCATCTTGATCGGAGACGGCCGAACCAACACCGGTTCCAGCCCCATCGACATTGCCCGCTATGCCGGCGATAACGACAAGATTCCCATTCACGCCATCGGCGTCGGCGACCCAGATGCGCTTCGCGACATCGAACTGCGCTTTATTCGCGCCGATGAGGTCACCCTCAAGGGCAACACGGTAAAAATGGAGATTACGGTCCGCAACCGCGGCTTCGACGCGGGCTTCGTCACGATTTCGGTCAAAGACCAAGACCGGCGCTCCTGGGTCCCGACCCAAACCAAAAAGCTGCTCGCGACCGAGAACGATCAAGTCTTTGAACTCGATATCCTCGCCAATCGTGTCGGCACTTTCACGCTCACCGTGGAAGTTCAAGGCCCGGCCGGAGAGGAAAACAAGGACAACAACCGCCGCGAGCACACGCTCACCGTGAAGGATGACAAGATCAAGATCTTGTACGTCGACACGCTGCCGCGCTGGGAGTACCGCCGTCTCAAGAACTTCTTGGTGCGCGGCGATCAGTCCTTTGTCACGAATTGCCTGCTGCTTTCGGCCGAACCCAGTTTTCGCCAAGAGACCTCCGCCGGAGCCAAACCGCTCCGCGAGTTTCCCCAGACTTTCGAGGAGCTCGACAAGTTCGACGTCCTCATTTTCGGTGACGTCAATCCCATTCTTCTCGTCCCCACGCCTTCGAAGTTGACGAGGATCCTCAAGAACATTCAACGATTTGTGGACAACGGTGGTGGGCTCGCCGTCATTTGTGGAGACGGGTGGACGCCGGCCGCTTATGCCGACACGCCACTCGAAGAGGTTCTTCCGGTCGACATTAGCTTTTCTGGCGACGCCGGACTGATGAGCAACTACGTCGACGAATGGAAACCAAAGTTGAGCGCGGCCGGGCGACGACACCCGATTACCCAGCTAAAGCCAGACGCGATTGCCAACACTTCCCTTTGGGAGGATGCCCGTCGCTTTCCCTTGAAGTCTTTGCGTTGGTGGTATCCGGTCCGCAAGGCCTCACCTGGCGGGCAGGTTTTGGCCTACCATCCAGATGGTCGGAATCGATTCGGCAGCTACCCGCTTTTGGTGACCGGCAACTACGGGGACGGCCCGGTTTTCTTCTCGGCGATCGATGAGACTTGGCGTTGGTTTTTTCAGACCGGGCCGGTTTACTTCAATCGCTATTGGGGCAATGTGGTCCGCTACTTGGCACGGGCACATCTTTACCGCGGCAGCAAGCGCTACAAATTGCTGTCCGATCGCTCGGAGTATCAGCAAGGCCAGACCATCAAGCTCAAGGCATTTGTGAAGAACAAGAACTTCGATCCCGCGCTGACGGAGACCCAACGAGTCATGGTTTCGGCGCCCGATTCGAAAACCAAGTTGGTGGAGTTCAAAAAACAGCGCGATGGCGAGTACGCCTATTCCTTCAAGCCGAGTAAGTTCGGCCGCTACCAGGCCTGGATTGTCGGAGACGAAGGAGTCGCGGGGAAACGCTACGCACCCATTTCATTCGAAGCGAAGTTCGTCGACCCCGAGCGCCAAAATCCGGCCATGAACGAAGCGGCTCTGAAGGAGATCGCGGATGCCAGTGGCGGGAGTTATCTGCGATTGGCTCAAGCTGAGGACATTTTCGAACGTCTGAGAGCCGATACCACTCGTAGAGTTAAGACCAATCCCCGCCCCATCAAAAGTCGTGGTTGGCTACCGATGGTGCTCTTGGCGCTCTTGGCGACCGAGTGGCTGTTGCGCCGCCGGTTGAACATGGTTTGAGGCCTTCGAAGGTCAGTACTGAAAAGGCAACAGCATGACGAAGTCCAAGTTGCGAGTCACAACACGAAGCAGAGCCCGCAACCTCGCCCGGATGGTGACGAGACTAGCTCAGGGCCAGGGCCAGTATTTGCCCTTTGTTTTTGCGTTCGTCTTTTTGCTTTTGGGAACGGGCCACTTGTGTGGGCAACGAGGTTGGGGGCGAACTCAGCAGTACTACGACAGCAACGTCCAGGTCGCGGGAAGCCGCGTGGCCCAAGAGCTTCTGACTAAGGCCGAGAAAGACCTTGAGAGCGGCGAGTTCGACCGCTGTGTGCGTTTGGTCCAACGGGTCCTCGATCACCATGCCTCGGGAGCCCTTAGCACTGAAAATGGTCGTTTCGTCGGCATCCGAGACTACTGCAACGAGTTCATCGCCAAGTTGCCCCCAAAAGGCCAGATCACCTATCGCAGAATCTTCGACCCCTACGCGAAAGAAATCTTCGAACGCGGGCTAACTGAGCACAACCCCAAGACTCTGGGTGAGGTCTTCCGCCGCTATCAGTATTCGAGTTTCGGTGCGAAAGCTCTCCTCGCAGCCTTGGACCTTGAGTTCAATACGGGTGCCTTTCAGGTCGCCTATGATCTGGCCTCACTTTACTTCGAACTGTTCTCGAATGAGGGCCAAAAACCCGAGCGTCACCGCTCCGACCGTCGCGCGGCCGCCTCAGGCCTCATCGCGGCGCGAATGATGAACGACCGCGGCAGGCTCGAGCGATTTTCTCTCCGCATTCCGCCGGCCATCATGGCGACGGAGATTGCAGTCGCAGGAAACTCCGTTCGCATCTCGGAATTCGCCGAGCAACAACGCATGGCTCTCATCGGAGCTAACTCAGCGAGTGTGACTCCCAAAATCAATCAGCTCCTTCGCGCCCGCTGGAATGCGACGATCCGCACCGATAACTGGGGCGCCCGAAAACCGAGCCATCTCTACGACTTTAAGCGCAATGCGCGACCCCAGGACTTCGCTTGGAATCCAGTCTTGCCGGTGATGGATGAAGGAGCCATCTACTTTTCCGACGGGGTTTCAATCCGGGCCTTCAGCCTCTTCAACCCCGAGTTGAAATGGCAGTATGATGGTGTCGTGAAGCAGTCGCAGGCCCGCGTCAATCTCACTTCCAGCTATCCGATTACCCTAGACCGAAATATCCTGTTTGCGGCGCTAGAAATCGCGGTCGAGCGAGAGACTCGCATCTGGAATTTCACGCCACAAATGGCGGTGCCGGATCGAAGACTCCATGCCGTAGATGCATCGCGCGGCAATTCGATCTGGTCCCAAATGGAGTATCGCCACCCGGAAGCGAGCGATCAGGAGCGTTTCTTTGTTCGCCATTTGAGCATCACGAGCCGCCCGCTCGTCATTGGCGACAACCTCTACTGTTCGGCCACTCGTTTTCACACCAGCTATCACCACTACGTCTGTTGCTTTGACCGCAACAACGGCCGGCTCAAATGGTCGGTCTTTGTCTGCACCGGCCAAATGGAACAGAACATGTTTGGCAATCGGGTGCGCGAATGCGTCTCCGGCGATCTCGTCGAAAAAGACGGCATCCTGTATTACTCAACGAACATCGGCGTCATCGCCGCCATCGATTCGCGCCTGAGAACCCTCAAATTCACCGCCGCTTACAAACAAGTGGGCATCCCTCGCCAAGACCGCTCCAACCGGCAGGTAAGTGAGAGAGCACCCACCTGGGCCAACAACACCCCGGTGGTCGTGGGTGACACGATTTTCTTCACTCCCATCGACTCCCAAGAACTACTGGCCGTCAATCGTCACACCGGACATTGTCGAGTCGTGTTGAAGCGCGACCGCAGCAGCCATTACCGCTACATCGCCGGTCCCTTCGACGGAAAAATCGCAATTCTCGGCGCAAAAGTCGCCTTCTACGACACCGTGAAGAAAGAGCTTTTGCTTGCATCTGGCATCAACTTCGCCGCCTCGTCCAGCGACTTGGCGGCGCGCCAGGCTGGCGTCTCGGGCCAGCCAGTCATCGTGGGGAACCGCCTTTTCGCCCCGGTCCACACGGGGAACAGGCGTTCCAAAGAGGGCCGCATCTACGCCTGGGACTTGACCACGCTCAAGATCGACAAGGAAGTAAAACTCCGCAGCAGCAAGTTGATCGCTGGCGTGGGCAATCTCAGCTTTCACAACGGCGTTTTTGTGATGACGAGTACCGCCAGCGACCGAAAATCGTCCGTCGTGCGTTGCTATTTCGACCGCGCCGAACTCCAAAAACGACTCTTCGAACTGATGGCGCGCCATCCCGAAGATCCGCGCCCTCATTTTCAGGCGGGCGAGATCGCGCTCCAAGAAAAAGAGCCCGACTTCGCGAGCGCCATTGCCTCATTCCGCAAAGCAGAGCGCCTAGCCGGGCTCAGTACGGGTCGATTCGACACCTGGGTGGCCAAATCTCGAGACGAACTCTTTCGGATCTACTTAGATCTTGCGGAGAACTCTGCGCATCGCAAAAGCGAGTTAAAACTCGACAGTAAACAGTGCTTTGAAGCCGCCCTAAGGATGGCTCGATTTGACCAACAGCGTGTCGACATCTTGTTCAAGTTGCTGGGCAAGGCGGCATCGTCACGAGATGCGTCGAGTTTCGAGCGCCACTACCGTACGGTGATGAGCCGCTACGCGAATGCGCCCTTCGATCACCGGGACGAACTCCAGGCTGACCTCCCCGAACTCGGGACCTTTACCCGCCACGACCAAGCCGGGCTCGTCGCAACCTTGTACGCGGCCAAGTTCCGGACGCGAATCGGAGACGCCGAGGGTGCGGTCGCCGCCTATCAACGAATCCTGCGCGACTATTCGCGATCGAACTTGGGTCGTGACGGCGCATGGACTGCGGCTTATCGCGGAATCGACAGAATCCTCAGCAACCGCAATCGCGTGGTCTACGCGAAACAAGAGTTGGCCGCGAAGCAACTCTTCGACTCCGCAGGAGAACACGCCGTCACGCCTCTCAGACGCCTGCTCGACCTGTACCCGAACTCACAGCTCGTAACCGGGACCTACGTGACACTGGCTCGCCGCCTCACGGCAGCCGGCTATCGAGAAGAGGCCGTCCAGTCCATTGAAGAATATCTCTCCAGGTTCAGAAAACCCTCGGGAAAGATCTTGGTCGCGCTCGCCCGAGCCTATAGCGAACTCGGCCTGAAAAGAAGCAGCCGCCAAGTTTGGAGTTACGCCGCTTCGGTCACCCCGCGAGACTTGATCGAGACCGGAGATCAAACCGAGGTCGTCTCGGAACTCGCCAAGATCGCGATTGCCGAACTGACGGCAAAAAGTGTAAGAGCGATGCCAAAATCCTTGGGGCTCAAGCCGCGCGAGGCTTGGCGTCTTGGAAGTAACGGAGACGCTGACGTCTGGAGCGTCATCCAACCTTTCGGTGAGCGGCCTGAGAAATTCAGAAGTCGCTTTTTCGCCTTCAAATCCGGGTTGCTTCAGTGCTTTGATGCCGACTCCGACCAAGCCATTTGGAAAATCTCCGTCAAGAATGACCCGCAAGACCGCTTGCAATGGTTCGATGGGCGCTTGCTCGCGGTGCTCGATGGTGCCCTCGTGGCCATCAATCCCGAAAACGGTCAGGAGTACTGGCGCGCCGAGAATCACAGCGGTCGCTACGGCGAAGTCGCAGCGTCGCAAGGCAAGGTCTATTCGATCATCACGCCACTCGCTTACAACGCCCGTTACGTTCTCCAGGCGCGCAGCCTCATTACTGGCGACGTCGTCTTCGAACGAGGATTTACGGGGGCCGCCGGGTCTAGCTTGACGGCAGGTGACCGTTGGATCTTGGTAAACGATGATCGCGTAGATCGCTGTTTCGTGCTCGACGGTTACACCGGCGAGCCAGCTCCAGCTTGGCCCGACGGTTTTCGCCACGCGGGGCTCGTCAGACCGAGCCTGAACGCCAATGGCCTCATCATCGCCATCACCGTTTCAACTGACAGATCCCGAAAGATCTCCGCACTCGACCCGCAAACCGGCGAAGCCAAATGGAGCCGTAACCTCGGCGCTGGAGACGCGCGCGTCCTCTACGACGACGAATCTCGACTGGTTTACCGCCGTACGAATCGCGCCACCAAAACAACTCACCTGGTGGCTATTGATACTCTAAGGGCCACTACGTTAGTGGATCGCCAGATGAGTTCGGAGTTTCGCATTGGCCCCGGTTGCCAGATTGACGGCTCGGATCTGTTTTTGAAGGTCACCCAGGTCGTTCTTCGACCACGCCGCATGCGGCGGCACTTTATTGAGAGTTTTTCTCTCGATGGCGGAGAATCTCGGTGGCGTACCGCGAGTTTCGGGCAGGGGGCACGCCCCATGGCGTTTCCTTTCGACAAAGGGGTGTTGGTTTTGGTCACGGAGCGCGTCTTTAAGTCGGGACGCAACCGGCAACAAACAAAGGGAACACTTCATTTCGTCGATCGTGACACCGGGC